>CAMDWJ010000084.1 GCA_945877815.1 Caenispirillum bisanense | reverse complement strand
GGGATTTAACTTCCTTGTTGTACCAGCCGCCCATCTGCATGCCGGTCGATCCGGCCATGAAGCTTTTGATGCCGAATTGCTTACCGAGGTCGTCCCACGCTTCGCGTCCGCCGCCATAGCGAATCCAGGCGGCATGTTCGGTGGCGTTGAGGCCGAATGGAACGCCGGTGAAGAAATTGAATGCTTTCGACGAGGTCTGATAGTAGCTGTCGAAGGAATGGTACATGTCGGCCTCACCGGCCGCGACCTTCTCCAACTCCTTGAAGACCGGCACAGTCTCGCCCGCCTGGAAGACACGAATGGTCAGGCTGCCGCCGCTCATCGTCGCGACGCGCTGGGCTAGGCGTTCGGCCGAGGTGCCGAAACCCGGCGATTTGCGCGGCCAGGCCGTCAGCATGCGGAGTTGCTTGCCGCTCTGCGCAATCGCGGGTGCCGGCAGGCTCGTGGCTGCTGTCGCCGTCGCCAGACCGGCGAGGCCGACATTTTTCAGAAAATCGCGACGGATCATTGTATCGATGCCCAAGCCAGCGACGAGAGAGGGTTCAAATTTTCAGGACGGTCGGAGGTCCAACTGCCGCCGACATAATATTGCAGCGGTTCGAACCGCTCCTTGTAGGACATCTTGCGGCTGCCTTTGATCCAATAACCGAGATAGACGTAGGGGACTTCTTTGCGTTGTGCGGCATCGATCAGGCGCAAAACCATGTAGGTTCCGAGGCTGCGGCGCGTCATCTCGGGATCGAAAAAGCTGTAGACGGCGGAGATGCCGTCGCTCATCCGATCGACGAGGCTGGTCGCGATCAGGTTGTGGTCGGCATCCCTATATTCGATCACCGAGGTATCCACGGGCGTTTCCTCGATGAGCGCCTGGTAGTCGTAGAAATCCATGGTCGCCATATCGCCGCCGGCGTGGCGAGATTCCTGATAGCGGGCGAATAGCTTGTATTGCTCGGTCGTAGCGCGCGCCTCTTTCGCCTCGCCGGTGACATCGGCGTTGACGCGCAGGACGCGGCGCAAGGATTGCGTGAGCGTGAAATCGTCCACGACCGTGCGAACCGCCAGGCAAGCGCTGCAATTCTGGCAGATCGGGGCGTAGATCAGGCCGTGGCTGCGGCGAAACCCGACGCGCGATAAGGTGTCATGCAATTGGGAAGCGTCGCGGCCGGCAAGTTCGGTCACGATCCGTCGTTCCGTCTGTCCGGCGAGATAGGGGCAGGGCAGAGGCGCCGTCACGAAAAACGGGGTCGGCCGGTTGGACAGGTGATGCTTCATACGGACGCGGTCCTACGGATTACCTCTAGCGGGGCGTCTCAAGCGACGATGCCACAGTTACGCCCTCGGCGCTACTTTTTCGCTCCCCGGCCGGTGATATCGATCCGGCGTGCCGGCGCGTCGTCGACCTTCGGGGCAGACAGTTTGTTCAGATCTTGGATGTTGATCGACCCGCCTTCGCCGGTGGCCCGCAGGAGAATGACGCTCAAGCGGCGGTTGCGGGCGTTGGCCGGATCTTCCTTCAACAAAGGCTCGGTATCGGCCTTGCCCACCACACGATCTATACGCTCGATTGGAACGTTGAGTTCCAGGAGCGTCCGGCGGGTCGCATTCGCTCGGTCAGAAGACAACTCCCAGTTCCCATAACTGGTTCCAGTCCCGAATCGCACCGAATCGGTATGCCCGCTGATCGCGATCTTTTGTGGCAAGGTCTGAATTACCTGAGCTACCAGTTTCAGCAATTCGCGAGCACGTGGAAGGGGTTCCGAACCGCCGCTCTGGAACATCGGCAAGCCTTCCTGATCGACGATCTGGATACGCAATCCTTCGGGCGTATTGTCGACCAGCAGGCTCTTGCTCATGGTTGCCGCATTGGGAATCGATTGAAGGGCCTGACGCAGCTCGTCCTTGGCCTTCTCGAACTGATCCTCTTCTTTTTTCTTCAACGCCTCTTCGGAAACCTTGTCCGGATCGGTTTCCTTTTCTTCGCTCTTGGGCTTCGACTCGCTCTCCTCGCCGCCAAGACCACTTTTGGGCGGCGGCAGAGCCAAACTGACCGACGGCGTCGACTTTGCGTTCGATTGTGAACCGTCAACCGCTACGGTCTGACCGCCGAGCACGCCGCCTGCGCCGCTGGTCGTCGCCGCAGGAGCCGCCGGTGCGAAATAGTTCGAGATGCCTTCGAGTTGTTCCTGGGTGACCGCATTCAACAGCCACAACAACAGAAAGAAGGCCATCATCGCCGTCACGAAGTCGGCGTAGGCAATCTTCCAGGCACCGCCATGATGGCCGCCAGATACTTTTTTGACGCGCTTGATGAAAATCGCGCCGGCTGCTTTTCCGCTACTATCTTGCGGCATACTGTCCTACCCGTCGGCTTCCGCTCATGCTTCGCAAATCAATCGGACGGGATGTTTTGAATTTGCTCTTCGACTTCGGCGAAGCTCGGCCGCACGTCGCTCCCCAGAATTTTGCGGGCGAACTCGATCGAAACCTGCGGCGCATATCCCTGCATGTGGGCGACCACGGCGACCTTGATGCATTCCATATATTTCGACTCGGCCGCGAAGGTTGCTTCCAGCGATTTCGCCATCGGTCCCACCAGACCGTAAGACATTAGGATTCCGAAGAACGTTCCGACGAGGGCGCTGCCGATCAAATGGCCCAAAACTTCGGGCGGTTCGGTGATTGATCCCATGGTGTGAATGACGCCTAACACCGCAGCCACGATCCCGAGCGCCGGGAAAGCCTCGCCCATGGCATTCCACGCGCCCGATATCGCGTGATCTTCATTGTGGTGGGTCTCGAGTTCCTGATCCATCACGGCCTCGACCTCGTGCGAGGTACTGGCGCCCAAGGTCAAAAGGCGCAGGTAGTCGCAAAGAAATTCCACGGCGTGGTGATCGGACGAAAACATCGGAAATTTTGCGAAAAGGGTACTTTCGTCCGGCTTTTCGACGTGCGATTCCAGCGCCAGATCACCTTTGCTCTTGGCCAGGCGAAAAACTGAATAAAGAACACTTAGCAACTCAAGGTAGTGGGTCTTGTTATATTTGGACCCCTTGAGAATCTTGCTGAACGACCCGGCCGCTCCGCCGATGACTTTTTTCGGATTGGCAATGACGAACTGGCCGATCGCTGCGCCACCGATAATCAAAAACTCAAATGGCTGCCAAAGCACATCCAAATGGCCGCCAACGGCCATATATCCGGCTATGACGCTACCGAAGACGATAACGAATCCGATGATAAAAAACATTAAGTTGCCTCAAGTCCCTCGCCGCATTCCCCGGTCAAGCTTCGCGCGACCCGCCTTATTTTGGCTCCTCGACGTTTCAAGTGGATTTGAGGATCTCGGGCAGCGGAGCGGCTATTAGGTAGATGACGGTTATGAATGTGGCGGTTTTCCGGTAACCGCGGGCGCGAGCCCTTGCCGCCTTGAAGATGGCATTGAGGCCCTCAAGACGA
>CAMDWJ010000083.1 GCA_945877815.1 Caenispirillum bisanense | reverse complement strand
CCGCCTTTTCGACCACATCTTTGAGTTTCGCGGGATCGAGCCGCCCGTCACCCATGACGATCTTCTCGTCGGTCGTATAGACCCGATGGGTGGCCGAGATCAGCGTCGTGCGCGCACGCGTGACGAACCCCATCGAGACTGCCCGCGCGGCCTCGGCCAGTTCGGTCGCCACCATCAGATCCACTTCGCCGGCCGTCGGCACCAGCGCGAAGATGGGACGCCTGTCGTTGGGATTGCGTCGTTCGGGCAGCATTTCGATATAATAGGTGGTGGCACCCGTGCGTTGCGCGACGCCGGGAACGGACGTGGCCTGCACCGGATAATCGAGGCGCCAGCACGCACCCACGATCCAATCCATCAAGACGCCGCCGCCCTCGCCGCCCATGGCGGCAATCAGCAGTTTGACAGGACGCGTTCCGGCCACGGCTAGCTTCCGAACAGACTGATGACGCGGCGCCGAAAGCCCGCCACCGCGCGCTCGGCAAAGGTCGCATTCTGCGTGCGTTCTATCTGATAAAAGGACGGGCACAATTGCGCCGCATGCGACACCTCGCCGCACAGGCCGCAACCGACGCAATCGTGGTTCACATGCGCGACCGGATCGGTGCGCAGGGGATCGGACGATGGCTTCAGGGTCAGCGACGGACAACCCGACAGACGAATGCACGAATGATCGCCGGTGCAGATTTCGTCATCGATGCCGAAGCGGGGCGTAATCACCGTTTCCTTGCGCTGGAGCTTGTGGCCGATCTCGGCCTTCAGGCGGCGCTGACGCGCCAGCATGCATTCACCGTCGGCGATGATGACCTTGAGCCCGTCATGCTCGCTGCTCATAGCGTCGCGCAGCGTATCGACCATCTTGGAGACCGAATAGGTGCGCACCGTGCGCAGCCAGGTCACGCCCAGCGCCTTGAGTGTGCGCTCGATCTCGGCGGTCTGTGGGGGAGCGCCCGGCCGCACATGCGTGGACGGGATATATTGCTGGCCGGTCGCCGAGGAATAGCCGTTCTGCATGATGACCAGAATGCGGTCGCCGTGATTGAACAGCGCCGAGAGCACACCGGTCTGCAATCCGTTATGCCAGAAGCCGCCGTCGCCCATGATGGCGATGGTTCGGTTCTTCTGCATCGGCCCGACACCGGCCGAGGCGGCGAGGCTCATGCCGTAGCCGAGGATCGAATTGCCGAGACTGAAGGGCGCGTAGGTCGCAAAGGAATGGCAGCCTATATCCGACGAGATATGGATATCGCCGATCTCTTCCTTCAGCAGCTTGATCGCGGCGAAGACCGGTCGCTCCGGACAACCGGTGCAGAATCCGGGCGGACGCGGCGGTAAGGTTTCGCTCAGCGCGTGGCTTGCGGTTTCCTTCACGCTCAGATGCTCGGCCATGCGATCGCGCGCGACTTCGAGATTGACGAATTTGGGTTCCGTCTCGTCGAGGAAGGCGAGCAGCCCTTTCATCATGACGTCGGCGGTATAATCGCCGGCCATCGGCATGATGTCCTTGCCGTAGATGCGGGTCTGCATATCGGCGCGGCGCAGAATCGTATTAATCTGGTGTTCGATGAATTCGGGATTGCCCTCTTCCAGCACCAGCACGGCATCCTTGCCGGCACAAAAGCCGGTGATCTCGTCGGGCACCAGCGGATGCACGACATTGAGAACCAACAACGGTATCTGCGAGATGCCGTAGATGTCGGCGAGGCCCAAACGCTCCAGCCGCGTGATCAGGGTATTGTAAATGCCACCTTGCAGGATGATACCGACGGACTTGGCGACGCCGCCGAAATGTTCGTTGAGACGGTGCTCCTGGATATATTTCTGCGCGGTCGGCAGACGCTCATCGACCTTCTTCTTTTCCTGCGCGAAAGTGGCGGGCGGATGCGCCAGGCGGTCGTAGAGGAAACTCGCGGGGTCGGCCTTGTTGATGGTGCTCATTGCGGGCGCGATATTATCCTTGGCGACGAATTCGCCTTGAACGTGGCAGGCGCGGATGCGCAACTCTAGCATCACCGGCGAATTGGAAGCTTCTGATAGCGCGAAGCCGTGCTCGACGCAGCGCACGATGCTATCAAGATCGGGGCGCGGGTCCATCAGCCAGATGGTCGATTTCATCGCAAACGCATGGGTGCGTTCCTGGATGACCGAGGCGCCCTCGCCGTAATCCTCGCCGACGATAATGAGCGCGCCGCCCTTCACCCCGGCCGACGCGAGGTTCGATAGCGCATCGGAGGCGACGTTGGTGCCGACGATGGATTTCCAGGTGACCGCGCCGCGCAAAGGATAATTGATCGAGGCTGCGAGCATGGCGGCGGCGGAGGCTTCGTTGGAGTTCGCTTCCACATTGACGCCGAGATCGTCCATCAGGTCCTTCGCCTGGGTCAGCACATCCAACAGATGCGAGACGGGCGCGCCCTGGTAGCCGCCGACATAGGCGACGCCCGATTGCAGCAGGGCCTTGGTGACGGCCAGGATTCCTTCACCACGAAAGACCTGGTTCTTGCCGAGCTTCAGAAGCTCGATTTCCTTGATGAACAGCCGTTCCATGAGCCGGATCGTATACCGGTGGCAAACCGGGTCAAGCCGATGTGGCAGGAACTTTATGGGGGTAACGGGCTAAACTCGACCGTCATGCGACCGCTTGTCCGGGGCATCACGAACGAGCTGCTCAACGAAAAAAGCCGGGGAAGTCGCCCTCCCCGGCTTTTCGTAATTCATGCGAACCGGGACTATTCCCAGGTGGCATAGCCCATGCCGCTGCCTGTGCCCGCTTCGGAGCGATAGCAGGGCACGTAATCGATCAGGTTCATCTTAAGATCGGTGTGCGAGAGAATGCCCGCCGCGCAAATCCAGTTCTTGGTCTCCGACGTGCCCGAACGGAAATAGCTGTTGGGCTCGGCGAAGATCGTCTTGGTGTCGCGCTCGGAGATCGCCTTCAACATGCGATGGTCGAAATCCTCATCCACCACGAAGTGGCTAATACCGCCCGACGCGCACACCGCGACGCGCTTGCCCTTGTTCACGCCATTCCATTTTTGGATGCCGCGGCCGATAGACTGACCGAAATCCCAGCAGCGCTTGGGCGTCGCCTGGTTCGGCGGGAAGAACGTATTGAGCAGGATGGGAACCACGGGTATCGGGCGATCCTTGAGGATGCGGCGATAGATGAAGCCGACCGCATGGCCGACGCCGATCATGCCCTTTTTATCGTGCGGCTGCTCGGAAGACACCGCGACATCGAATTCGTCTTCCATCGCCTGACCGATGATCTCGAGCGCCAGATCCTTGGCGACCGGATAGACCTGGTCTGCCGGCGGATGATTGGCCGCCATCGAAATCGCGAGGCCCGGCTGCATGGTCTTCATCTTCTCGACATCGAGACCGGTATTGATGACCTGATCGGCGCAATAGACGCTGAACGCTGGCTGCACGTCGTCGTGGAACCATTCGTGCTGATCGTCACCGACCAGAACGATCACGTCCGGGTTCACCTCGGCCAACTTCTGGCCCAGG
>CAMDWJ010000082.1 GCA_945877815.1 Caenispirillum bisanense | reverse complement strand
AATCAGATGAGCCGGTCTATCCTGTAAATCACACCGCCATCTGTCTCAAATTATCTGACGACGGACACAACCGAATGGGACTTTTTGGAACGGACAGAACTTCCGCACGGAGTTGATCAAATATCTCGCGGCGAATTTGATTGAATTCGTCGTCCATCAGAAGATCGAGATTGCGTGGCCGCGGCAGATTGATCTCGATGCGTGATCGCAACCGGCCCGGCCGCGCCGTCATTATATAAACGACGTCTGCCAACAAGATCGCTTCGTCTATATCGTGGGTAATGAACATAACTGTCCGCCGCTGCCTTTCCCAGACGTCAAGGAGCAACTGCTGCATTTGCAAACGGGTCTGCGCATCGAGTGCACCAAAGGGTTCGTCCATTAAAAGAACCCTTGGGCGCGCCAACAGCGCCCGTGCGATGCCGACCCGCTGCTTCATGCCGCCCGACAGTTGATCTGGTAGATGACGCTCAAAACCCTTAAGCCCGACGGTCTCCAAATACTCTTGCGCGAGATCCTGATATTCGCCAATTGCTAGATGCTGAAGCTTCGGTCCAAACACAATGTTGTCCCAAACCGTCAGCCAGGGAAGTAATGCCGGTTCCTGAAACACAACGGCCCGATCTGGGCCGGGAGCAACGACGATATGATCGAAAACGCGTATTAAGCCAGCGGAGGGCTCCTCAAAACCCGCGATCAAGTTAAGGAGCGTCGATTTCCCACAACCGCTCGGCCCGAGCATGGCGACAAATTCGCCGTTACCGATCGTCAGATCGATACCGGTCAGCGCGTGGACGGGTAGCTTTCCACCGTACACCTTCTCCACATTGTCGAGCTTAATAGCGTAATCGGGCATTCGCAAATTAAACCTGTTGAAGCTTTTTCCAACCAAGTATCCGACCTTCGATCATGATGATGACACGATCGGACAGAAATCCAAGCAAACCGATTGAAACCATATCTGCGATTACAATATCCATGCGTCCGACATAATAAGCATCCCATAGTACGTAGCCGAGACCAGACTTCACGGCGACCATTTCAGCGACAATCACCACCGTCCAGGCAACACCAATTCCGAGCCTCAGGCCAGTGCAGATTGCCGGAAGCGCGCTCGGGAAAACGACACGGAAAAATAGTTGCCTATGCGTCCCGCCCAGCATTAGCGTCGCCCGAATGAGGTTCTTGTTCACGTCGCGCGCGCCGTGCGCGCTGTTGACCACAATCGGATAGAATGAGCCGAGCGCAATTAAAGAGATTGCCCCAAAATCGTGCACGCCAAACAAGGCGATTGAAAATGGCAACCAGGCCGTTATCGGCACAGGGCGCAGCCCCTGCAAAGTTGGATCGACGACTCGGGCAACCGTATGATTCCAACCGATCAAGGTTCCAAGCGGTACGCCTACGCATATCGCGAGAGCATAGCCAAGGAACACCCGCTGTGCGGAATTAATAACGTTTGAAAGCCAGGTTCCACTATAGGCGTTCAATCCAATGCCGATCGGACCAAAGGCCCATGTATACCATCCTTCGAGCGCGAGCGACGGCCAAGGAAGAATTGCTTCGGAAAGCAATCCAGCGCGGCCGGCGATTTCCCAAATCGCCAGGACGCTGAGTGGAAGCGCCAGGGTTTGCAGTAGCGGCCTTGCCGAACGTCGTACGGCCATTAAAAAGTTTGTCGCGCCCGCTACCTTTAGATTAGCGGTCGGTGCTGGCATGGTCATTCAGCTAACGTCCTCGATTGCATACCGATAGCGCTAGCCCCGTAGACGTCACACACCTCGCAAACTGGTCGCAACGAAATCAGCGGGATAGTATTTGTCCAGTTCGCCACTGACATCTTTTTTTATCACACCGAATTTGTGGAATGCCGCCGCTTGCCGCTTCATTTGATCGAGTTCTAGATCAGGCTTTAGCTTTATAATGTCCGCAACACGCTGTGACAATTCGGCGCTGATGCCGGTGTATTGGGCAATTGCTTGTGCAAAGCGTCCTTTCGATGAGGCCACGTCTTGTTGGGTTTTCACATAAGCCCAAATCAGCCTCTTGACCGCCTCGCGCTTGTTGTTGATCGCGGCTGTATTCGCCATGAGAACTCCCAGATCGCCGCCGACCGCTTTCGACTTTGAATAATCGAGTTGCTTCGCGAAATAGGCAAAACCCTCCATCACCGCCTGCGATTCGAAGGGTTCCCACAAAATCGCAACGTCGGCATCACCGCTCTTCAGGGCCAGATGGAAGTTGTTGCCTCCCCCCTGGATGTTGACCGGGTTTAAGGAACTATAAGGAACGCCGACCTCTTCGAGCATCGCCGCAAATTGGAACCAAACCGTGGAACCTGGCGCGATTGCAACTTTCTTGCCGCTGAGATCGGACCACTTGTCGATCTTGACGCCGCTTCGCACCAATAAATGTTTCGGCTGCGTACCGACGCCCAACAGCACGACCGTGCTCGTGACCCCTTGGCTCAACAGGATTGACAAATCGGGAGGACCTACTGCCGCCAAATCAACGGAGCCGCTGGCGAGAGCCGTCCGTGCATCAGCATAACGCACGAATTCAGCTGTCTCGACTTCGACGTTCATCGTCTTCAATTCGGCAGGTAGGTAAGCAAGTGGCGCCAAGTGCGCGACCTTTAATATGCCGAGAGTGAGTTTAACGGGCTGCGCCAGGGGCAGCGGCTTGGGTCCAAGTTCCGCCGAAAGCGCCGCCTCCCATGGCGACAGACCCAACATTGCCGAAGCGGCGATAAATGTACGTCGCGAAATCGTGCTCACGAGAACCCTCCCTCTGCACTACCAAAACGACGATCCGGGCGAGGCTTCGTCGCCCGTCATCGCGTTGCGCTACTCACAACTCGTAACTTGGGGCCGCTCTTAGAGCCACCGGCGCCCCCTTTATTTGACAAGCTTTGCAAACTAGCTTTGTTCGGACATTATGACAAGGGTCCCCGATGGTCAAGCCGCGCCTTTTTCTCGGGCTGTACAGGCAGAAAAACAGTGACATCCGCACTCACCGGCATTCGCGTACTCGATCTCACCACCCAATTGTCCGGACTTTGCCGGCATCGCCCTTGAGATCGAGAACGACGCTGCGCTTGTTGCGGTTAAAATACGAGTCGATGAATTGCGCCACGAACGGCGACCACGCCCTTGGTGAAGGTATTGTGGCAGGGCAGGACATTGAAATTCACGAAACTTTTCCTCCAAATTGGGCGGCGATCGACATCAATACGGTCGTAATCGCGTAAGAGGACGGGCCGATTTCGCAGCTCTGGGAGACGACAGTTGTCGAAGCGACTGGCCCGGACACATTCAAGTTGAAATGGCGCGACTATTCCGAAGTACCAGCAATCGAGCGTCCGAGGCATACGCGACGATTGTGCATCCCGTCCTTCGATGGTTTCACAGAGGCGAACATCTTCAAGACGCCAACTGTCCTGCTTTCGAGAACGACTTCGATTTGCTACGCATGTGCTCCGTCCTATTTTTCATTTCATTCCACAAACTCAATAAAGACAGCTGGGTCGGTCAGGATCAGCACTACTTTGGCATATTTTTGGATTTATCGGCGAAACTGGATTCCCGAATCGGATTTTCAATGATTCATGAGTGGTCGGCTTCTGGAGGGCCGACCAATGGTAGACACGACGTCGAAGTGGGAAGATGAGCTTGCACGCTGGCTCGAACCATTTCTGGATCGCTTGGGTCACAAGACGCGGCGGCGGATGTGTCCGCTGTATGTGGCGGGGCTGATTGGACCGGGCGATCGCAAGAGCGTCCAACCGATGGCGGCGCGGCTGGCACCGGGCGACTATGACCAGTTGCACCATTTCATCGCTGATGGCGTCTGGGATGCGGCGCCATTGGAGTCGGAATTACTCGTTCAGGCCGATCGCCTCATCGGCGGCAAAGATGCGGTGCTGGTCATCGACGATACCGCAATGCCGAAGAAGGGCGATCGTTCGGTCGGTGTCGCTCCGCAATATGCCTCGTCTCTCGGCAAGACGGCCAATTGCCAAACATTGGTGTCGCTGACGCTTGCGCGGGGTGAAGTGCCGGTAAGCCGCTTGCGCTCGAAACGCGAGCGCCGCCGGATCTTCGAGAAATACATCTACCCCCGCCTAGGAGCGCGTCAGATTGAAGGCGTACGCCGTGTCGATGTGGTTCGGCTTCTCGATCATATCGAGGACAGCAGCGGACCTGTAATGGCCGACCACGTGTTGGCGGCCATTC
>CAMDWJ010000081.1 GCA_945877815.1 Caenispirillum bisanense | reverse complement strand
GACTACGATACCTGGCGTCAGATGGGCAACGCGGGTTGGGGATGGGACGACATCCTGCCTTATTTCAAGAAATCGGAAGATCAAGCGGCGGTGCCGGCGGACGATATGCACGCATCGGGCGGCGAATGGCGCGTCGAGAAACAAAGATTGCGCTGGGACGTGCTCGATTCCTGGCGCGACGCGGCGGCCGAGGCGGGTATCCCCACCGTCGGCGATTTCAATCGCGGCGACAATGAAGGCTGCGGTTACTTCCACGTGAACCAGAAAAGCGGCTGGCGCTGGAACACGGCGAGCGCCTTTCTGCGGCCGGTCGCGAAGCGCGCGAATTTGACAATCATCACGCATGCACACGCGAAGAAAATACTTTTCGATGGAACGCGCGTGATTGGACTCGATCTGCGTGTGCGCGATGAAGATGCGCGCGCGTCGGTCGGCCGCGAATTGATCCTCGCCGCGGGCTCAATCGGCTCGCCGCACATCTTGCAGCTATCGGGCGTCGGTCCGGCCGATGTTTTGCGCGGGCACGGAGTCGATATCGTTCACGACCTGCCGGGCGTCGGCGAGAATTTGCAGGACCATCTGCAAATTCGATGCGCCTACAAAGTGACCGGCGTGAAAACGCTGAACGAGCGCGCGACGACGTGGATTGGGAAAGCCGCGATTGGATTGGAATATATTTTGTTCCGCTCGGGGCCGATGTCGATGGCGCCGTCGCAACTCGGCGCATTCGCGAAATCCGATCCGGCGCTGGCGACCGCCAATCTCGAATATCATGTGCAGCCTTTGACGCTCGATAAATTCGGCGAGCCGTTGCACCCGTTTCCCGCATTGACGGCGAGCGTGTGCAATCTGCGCCCCGAAAGTCGCGGCCATGTCAGGATATCGTCCTCCGATCCTTTCGCCCATCCTTCGATCCGGCCAAATTATCTGGCGACGCACGGCGATCGTCGTGTCGCTGCCGACTCGATCCGGCTGACGCGGCGCATCATGCAGCAACCCGCATTGGCTAAGTTTGGGCCAACGGAATTTCGTCCCGGTCCCGAATTCCAAAGCGACGAAGATCTCGCGCGCGCCGCCGGGGAAATCGGGACAACCATCTTCCATCCGGTCGGCACCTGCAAAATGGGCGACGATTCCATGGCAGTCGTCGATGCTCGCCTGCGCGTGCGCGGCCTTACGGGGCTGCGCGTCGTCGATGCCTCGATCATGCCGACGATCACCAGCGGCAACACGGCCGCGCCGACGATCATGATCGCCGAAAAGGCGTGTGATATGATTCTTGCGGAGGCGCGGAGCTAGGGGCGAATTTAGACCAACTTAAAGCAACGCCCTCATCCTGAGCTTGTCGAAGGATGGGGCAGCGGCACCCCGCTCATGCTTCGACAAGCTCAGCATGAGGACTTTATTCGGCCATCATGCCCTAACCCAGCCGCTTCGTCGCGATGCGCGCCCCTTCGCCCAGCGATGTTAGCTTGGCATCGGCGACGCTGGGCGGGATTTCGGTATTGCCCGCCGTCGATTGAAATCCGCAATCGTTTCCGAACATCACGTTTCCGGCGCCGACCGTCTTGATCCAGCGCTCCATGTGATCGGCGACGCCCTCCGGGTGCTCGATCATCACATTCGAATGCGTGACAGCGCCTGGGATCAGCTTCTTTCCGGCGGGCAGCTTGATCTTCTCGAAAACGCGCCATTCATGCTCGTGGCGCGGATTCGCCGCCTCGAAGGAATAGAATCCGGCCGTGATGGTAAACAGCAGATCGATGACGTCGGCGAGTTGCAGATCGCTCACGCGCGGACCGAAGTTGACGCCATAACATGTGTGGAAGCGGATGCGCTCCTCGGGCAAGCCGCGCAGCGCGTGGTTCACAAGAGCGATCCGGTTTTCCATCCACTTGCGGTATTCGGGCAAGGTCCAGGTCTTGCGCTCGTCCCAATGGCTGACGAGGCGCGGGAGATCGATCTGCAATGCAAACCCGGCATCCAGGATCGCCTGATACTCCTCGCGCATCGCTTCGCCGAAGGCGAGAATGAATTCCTCTTCCGATTTGTAATACTCGTTCTGGAACATGGGGATCGGCCCCGCCGAAGGAAGGAATGCTTCCTTGGCGCCGGCCGCCGCCATGGCGGATTTGAGATTGGCGATGTCGCGCTTCACTTTCTCTTGCCCGACATATTTGATCGGGCCGACGCAGAAGCGTGGCGGCATGCGGATGACGTTGGCGAACGGATTGTGCTCCAGGATCTGTTTGTAGAAATCGGGAAACATATTGGCGTCGCGCCCATCGACGCCCATTGGGCCTGTGGGCACCGGCAGTCCGCCCGGCGGGACGCGCCCTTCGAAGCCCGCCAGACGTTCCGCGATGTACATCGAGAAACTTGGTTTGCTGTATTCGCCGTCGTTGACGACATCGATGCCGGCATCGACCTGTTTTTTAACGACGTCGTTCACGTGCCGCTTCAAGGCTGCCTCATAGGCCGATGCGTCGATCGTCACGCCCTTGGCGGTGGCCGTCATCGCGGCGAAGAGTTCGACGGGGCGCGGTAGGCTGCCGGTGTGGGTGGTGCGGACTTGGGGGTTCGAAGCCATCGCTCTGTCTCTCATCTGGTTTTGGTTGTTGGCGATGATAATGATCGTACGGGCGCACGGCGAGGCATAAGCTTGGATGATGTTCGCGGTGATCTTCGAATTTCAGGTGAGTGCCGCGCGGCGCCAGGACTATCTCGCGTTCGCGGCGGCGCTTCGCCCTGACGTCGACAAACTCGATGGATTTCTGGGCATCGAACGGTTCGAGAATGTTCGCGATGCGGAGCGGATGGTGTCGTTCTCGACCTGGCGCGACGAAGCGGCGATTGCGCGCTGGCGCCTTTTCGCGCCGCATCGCTCGGCACAGGACGCGGGAAGGTCGAAAATCTTCGACGATTACCGGCTGCGTGTCGGCGAGGTCGTGGCGTCGGGCGCATCGGTCGCGGTGACTGAGGGACGTGATCTCGGTGGCAAGGGCGAGATGTTCGTCAGCATCGTGACGCCCGGCAAGATGCTCCTGCTCGGCGAGCCGGCGAGCGGAGGCTCGATCGAACGCAGTCTCGCAATTCGCATAATCCGCGACTACGGCATGCACGATCGCGCGCAGGCGCCGCAGTCGTTGTCCTGACGCCATTTCCGAAGCGGTTGGGGCTGTTCTCGATATTGTTTAGGGTTTTTACGATAGATTTCGCCGCAGTTCGTAAAGCGCGATGGCGGCAGCGTTGGACATGTTCAGGCTTTCCATCTCGCCGCTCATCGGGATCCGCACGAGATAATCGCAGGTTTCCGTCGATAGCCGCCGCATTCCGGCCCCCTCGGCCCCGACCGTCAGGACGAGCCGGCCGGACAATTTCGCCTCAACGATGGTCTGGGGCGCATCGGCGGTCAGTCCTGCGACCCAAAAACCGTTTTCTTTCAAACGCTTAAGAGCTTGGACGAGATTGGGGACGCGGACTAGGGGAACGTGTTCGAGCGCACCCGAAGCGGCCTTGGCCAAGGTGCCGGTCGTATCCGGGGCGTGCCGATCCGGCAGAATCACGGCAGCGACGCCAAAGGCGGCGGCCGAGCGCAGGATCGCGCCGATATTGTGCGGATCGTTGGCGCGGTCCAGAGCCACGACTAGGGCGTTAGGATCGTTAAATTTGCATATGTCTTCGATTGTAAGACGTGGCAGCGGATCGACCATCAAGGCCAATCCCTGGTGAACCGCGCCGGGCGGAACCAAATTATCAATGGCGGCCCGCTCGACGGTCTCCGGGGACGGAATTCCGGGGCCGGCAAACATACTTTCGGGCAGCTCAGCCAGGGCATCCGCAGTCGCTAAGAGCCTGATTTTGCTGCGTCTAGGGTTCATCAGGGCGGCTTCTACTGGATGGCGCCCGAATAGCCAGAGACGCCCGCCGGGCAGGCGGTTTCCCGGTCGTTCCTCGGTCCGGCCATGGGGGGCCGGACGCGCATTGGTCCGGGGCTCGCCCCGAAAGCCTCTTGATTGCTTGTGCTTCGCCATATCTCACTGTAAATTATACTATGTTGTTGGACCGCAACAGGTCGCACTTCCGATCTTCTCGTCGGAAATCGGTGCGTCTGCTTGCGCCTTTTGTGTTTGACAAAGGATAGTTAATTTTTCAATAGAACGGCCCGGTTTGGCGCACGCTTGGGCGCCTATTCGGAGTTTTGTTCGGAGGGGTGCCCGAGTGGCTAAAGGGGACGGACTGTAAATCCGTTGACGTACGTCTACGCTGGTTCGAATCCAGCCCCCTCCACCAATACTGGGCAGCAGGCCGGTCGTTGATAGGGCAATCCAGGCGGGTGTAGCTCAATGGTAGAGCTCCAGCCTTCCAAGCTGGTGACGAGGGTTCGATTCCCTCTACCCGCTCCAACCATCGCTACTCGCCGGCGGTTTGCCTGGCGTAAAGATAGAGAGACGAGAAAAAATGGCGAAGGCAAAATTTGAGCGGAACAAGCCGCACTGCAACATCGGGACGATCGGTCACGTCGATCATGGGAAGACGACGTTGACGGCAGCGATCACGAAGGTCCTGGCGGAGAGCGGTGGCGCGGAGTTCATGGCGTTCGACAAGAT
>CAMDWJ010000080.1 GCA_945877815.1 Caenispirillum bisanense | reverse complement strand
CTGCGCAAGAATAAGACTCCGTCCCAGTCCGGCGAGCCGCTGGCGGCAATCTGGCGCCATCCCCTCCACACCCGCGAATTCGGCAGCCACGTCACCAATGTGCTGCGCTGCCTGCAACTGGAATCGCACGGCTATCAGGTGACCGTCACTGAACTGGTTGGCTGGGAGCATTCCATGAAGAACGAGCTCATCATCGCCAGCCTCAACAAGGATGTGCCGCGCCGGCGGGCCGCCGAAAAACTTGATGCGCTTCTCGGCGAACTGGGACTGACGTCCCTGCAGGAGCGTTTTCTCACCGGCCTGGACCGCAGCAGCAGTCCATCGGGATCGGTGCCTGCGGCATGACCCTGGAAAAAATCCTTCGCAGCCAGGGCTTCGGCAGCCGCAAGCAGTGCCGCCAGCTCATCTGGAATGAGCAGGTTAGCGTGGCGGGACGGTTAATCACCGATGCCGACGAAGACCTGCCCTGTGAAGGCCTGGTATTCAGCGTTGACTGCGAAGAATGGACTTTTCGCCAGCAACTCTACATCGGCTTGCACAAGCCTCCCGGTTACGAGTGTTCGCGCAATCCCAGCCACCATCCGGGCATCCTCACCCTGTTGCCGCAGGAATACGTCAACCGCAATACCCAGCCCGTAGGGCGCCTCGATCAAGACACCACCGGCCTGCTGCTGCTGTCCGATGACGGTGGCTTCATACACGCCAATTCCTCGCCGAAGCGGCATGTACTCAAAACCTATGAGGCCACCCTCTTTGAGGCGGTGACGCCGCAACTGGTTGCGCAGTTGCAGGAAGGCGTGAAGCTCATCGACGAGGACAAGCCCATCGCCGCGCAGGTGCGCATGCTGGACACGCATCTGCTGGAACTCAGCATAGACCAGGGCAAGTACCACCAGGTGAAGCGCATGCTGGCCGCGGCGGGCAATCACTGCGTCTCATTGCGCCGCAGCGCGATCGGCAAGCTCACACTTGATTCGCTCGGCCTGCCTATGGGTCAATGGTGTCATCTGGAACCCGGGCAACTGGCCCAACTCGTCTGAGCGTGGCGGTGGGCGCAGTCCACCGCGAATCGCTCTCGACCTCAAATTCCGTGCTGATAGACCTAAACGCGCGGATTTAGCGTTTCGCCCTACAGTTTCGATCGAGAGGTCTTGAAGATTCGCGGGGGCACAGGCCCGGCTGCGAGATAGAGCGAACCTTATCAGCCAGCCAGGTCATGGCGTGCGGCCGGCGGCTCCTCAAGCCTCGCGATACATGCCGTATAGAAATCGAAGGGCCGGGCGAAATTTCGAATCCGGTCGTTGCGGGAGAATAGACGTGTCGGCCGTCCGTAAAATTCTGATCGTTGGCGGCGGAATAGCGGGGGCGACGCTTGGCTGCGCATTGGCCAAGCGCGGCATCGATTGCGAGATCTTCGAGATCAAGCCGGATTTCAGCCTCGCCGGCACAGGCATGACGATCCAAGGCATTGCCTTGCGCGCTTTCCTCAATATCGGCGTAGTCAACGATATCGCCGATGCGGGATGGCATCATGAAAAGGATGCGATTATCTTTACCGACGTTCACGGCAGTGCGGTCGTCGATCCGCCGGCTCGCAATCTGGTCGGACCCGGTTATCCGGCCATGGTCGCCATCCGTCGGCAGGCGTTTCATGAAGTGCTCTCGCGCGCGGTCGTGAAAGAAAATGTTCTGGTTCGCATGGATACAACCGTGTCACAGCTCGACGATTGCGGCGATCGAGTCGAGGTGACCTTCACGGATGGCTCGAACGGGACCTACGATCTTGTCGTGGGTGCGGACGGTATCCATTCCAAGGTAAGGACAATGGTCTTCGGGCCGGTCCGGTCGCTGTATTCCGGTTTTGCCAATTGGCGTGCTCGTTGGACCGCATGACCTGGATGTGGGGCAACGGTCGTACCGCCGGGGTCCTGCCGATGGGCGAGGTTCTATGTTATGTCGCCGGTGTCACGAAGGAACCGACCACGGCTCGGTATACCCAGGATCATCTCGAACCCATTTTCCGCGATCGGTTCAAGGGGTTCGGCGACGTGCTGGCGCTGGGATCGTTCCCGGATCGCTGGATTTATACGGTGATGGACGAGGTCAAGCCCCCCACGCCACGGTTCAAGGGGCGCGTCGTCGTGCTTGGCGATGCGGCGCATGCGTCCTGCCCCTTCTGGGCATAAGGCGCTACGATGGCCGTCGAGGACTGTATCGTCCTTGCCCGGTTGCTGGAACAAGACAAGGCAATCGATGCGGTTTTGGCCGAATGGATGGAGCGGCGATACGAGCGCTGCATGTTCGTCCAGCAAGGTTCTTTCGAAACCGGGGTGCAGCACCATCAAGACCCGGAAAGCGACGCGTCAAAGGCCTTTCCGCCACACGTGCGTGAAATCATGGCCAAACAGGCGGCAATCTGCGGCGCTAGGCTGGCTGAACCGATATGAAATTTGGCCGTGCCGATAATGTGAAACTTACTCCCTGATATTTCTGCGCCTTCAACGAGATTAGTTCGGCGCGGATGCTCTTCAATGAGACATCAGAACCGGCAGGGTCATGCTTTCCAGTATCTGGGCAGTGGCGCCGCCAAACACGAACTCGCGCATGCGTGAATGCCCATAGGCGCCCATCACCAATAGATCGCATCCCTGCTCGAATGAGCGCGCCAGCAAGATATCGCCGACGTTCGCGTCCGGAGCCGCAACGGATTTCGCTTCCGCCTTAAATCCGTGACGGGCGAGATGGAGGCATATGTCGGCGCATGGGATCGGTCCGTGATCTCCCGTATCGTCCGGGTTGATGGCCATAACGGTAACCTTGGCGCCTTTCTCCATCAGCTGAATCGCATCGTGCAAGGCGCGCGTCGCCTGCGCGCCGTCGTCCCATGCGATCATAACGTTGGTGGCCAGCGACTTCGCCGGCATGGCATAAGGGACGACCAAAACGGGGCGTCCGGTCGTCAGCAGGATGCCGCCGGGCAAATCCTCCGATTGGCCGTTGTCATCGGGGTTTTCCTGCCCGACGATCACGAGATCGGCATAGCGGGCATGACGGCGCACCACCTCGCTCGGAAATCCGTTCAGCACGCGCCACTCGCTTGCGATATCGGATTTGCGAGTCGCAGCATCGAATTTTGCACGCGCGGCGTTGGCGTGGGAATCTATATCGCGCTGTTGTTCCTCGAAAAAGCTGTCGGACAGGCCGGCGAGATCGGGAGAGGCCGGAATGTACGGGTTCGGTTTCACGTGCAGACCGATGAGGTGAGCCCCCTGGCGTTCAGCAAGGTTGACGGCGAGAACCAATCGAGCATCGCTCGACGGCGTCGAATCCACATGGAGGAGAATATCTTTCAGCATGTCGGTCATTTCCAGCGGGGTTGATGATCACGATCAAGAATGTCGTAACGATAAAATTTTCCGCTTCCCGAGGATTTGACGCGGATCAAGTATTGGTCGGTTTTATCGCTTTCGCGATCTGGGTTAAGTCCATGCCGGCGATGGAGACCGCGCCACCGAGCGCACGAACCTCGAAACCGAGGTTCCGAACGAGTTGCAACATGCGTCTGTTCTCAGCCATGATCTGACCCTCAATCCTTTTGGTCCCGCGTCGTCGCAGATAAGCGATGATCTTTTCCATCATGATCCGGCCGAGCCCGCGCCCTTTCAGGTCTGCATCGATCAGAATCGCAAACTCAGCCGAGACATTGTCCGGATCGGTCACGGCACGCACGACGCCGAGCGTGCGCGCCGTGCGGTCGGGCTCAATGATTGTCGCGATGAACGCCATCTCGCGGTCGTAATCGATCTGCGTCCACCGTGCGAGATCCTCGTGACGGAAATCGCGCCTGGCCCCGAAGAAGCGCAGGCGGATGTCATCGGGATTAATGCTCGACAGCAGCTTGGCGTGCGCGGCCTCGTCTTCAGGACGGATCGGGCGAAGCAGGATGCGCTGTCCTTCGAATTCAATGGTTTCCTCAAGCTCGCGAGGGTATGGCCGTATCGACAACCTTGCGATCGGATCGGCGACCGTGGCGCGGGCGATCCCAATACGGGCATCAAGGGCGATCACACCGTCCGCATCGACCAAAAGCGGATTGATGTCGATTTCCGTGATCTCTGCGATGTCGACGACGAGTTGGGAGAGTTGAACCAGTACGCATGCGGCGGCTCCGGTATCGGCCGTGGGTTTGCCGCGATAGGCCGACAAAAGACGGGCAATGCGGGTCTGCGAGATCATGTCGCGCGCGAGGATATCATTGAGAGGGGGCAGTCCGATGGCGCGATCCTTGACGATCTCGGCGGCCGTGCCGCCGTGCCCGAAAAGGAGGATGGGTCCGAACGTCGGATCTGTCGCCGCGCCGACAATCACCTCAACGGCATCGGGTCTGCGTGCCATTTCCTGGACCGTGAAGCCGTCGAGACGGGCCGACGGATTGAATTCGCTCAGGCGCCGCCGGATCGCAGCGGCGGCCAGCTTGACTTCGGACTCGTTTTCCAAGTCCAACACGACCCCGCCTACGTCGGTTTTATGCGAAACGTCGCGCGACAGTAGTTTCACGGCGACCGGGTAGCCGATTTCCGTCGCGCGCAAGCCGGCTTCGTCTTCACTTTGCGCGATGACGGTTTTCACGACCGGTATGCCGTAAGCCGACAAGACCGTCTTGGCCTCGACCTCGCTGAGCATGGTGCGACCTTCGCTGAGCGCCGCTGCGACGATCCGTCGGACCGCGGCGCGATCGTTGTTACTGTCGGCCAGGGCGCTGGTCGGCGTTTCAAGTAATGCCAATTGGTTGCGTCGGTATTCCACGAGATCGAGAAAGGCGCGGCCGGCGCGTTCCGGCGTATCGAACGTCGGGATATGGGCCTGTTCGAAAATACGCCGCGCCGCGTCCATGCCGCTGCCGCCCATCCAGTTGGCGAAGATCGGATGTTGGGCCGATTGGAACGCGCCCACGATCGCGTGGGCGACCTCGCTCGCATCCGCAACCGCCGTCGGCGCATAAGCAAATAGCACGGCATCGATCTCGGGCGCGTGGGCGAGAATCTCCGCCGTTGCGCGAAACCGTTGCGGTGTTGCATCGCCGATAATGTCGATCGGATTGGCGCGCGACCAGGTGGCTGGCAGGGCAGCATCGAGTTTGGCGAGCGTATCATCCGAAAGCGTCGCAAGGTGGCCACCGGACATCACAACCGAGTCGGCGGCGATCACGCCCGGGCCGCCGCCGTTGGTCATGATGGCGAGGCGATCGCCGCTGATTTTGCGAACATAGGTCAAGGTTTCAACGGCATCGAACAGTTCGTCGATGGATTGGACCCGCAACATGCCGGCGCGTCGAATGACCGCATCGTAGACATCGTCCGAGCCTGCTAACGCGCCGGTATGCGACCGCGCGGCGCGGGCACCTTCTTCGACCCGTCCGCTTTTGATCGTGATGACTGGCTTTATACGTGCCGCCGCGCGCGCAGCCGAAAGAAACTTGCGCGGCCGGGAAATCGATTCGATGTAGAGGACGATCGCGTTCGTGGACGAATCACGCGCGAGATAATCGATCGTATCGGCCAAATCGACATCGGCGCTGTTGCCGAGCGAAATGAGATGAGAGAAGCCGATATCTCGACCGTGAGCCCAGTCGAGAACCGCCGTACACAGCGCGCCGGACTGCGAGACGAAAGCAAGTTGGCCCGATTTGGCCGGCAAATTGATCTGCCCCCTTCAGAGTGGTCCATCTGATATTTTAGATTGGACGCTGAAGGAGAGAAAAAAATGGGCAAAAAGCACGGACCTGAGGAGATTATCGGCAAGCTGCGCGAGGCGGAGATCGTCCTTGCGCAGGGCGGCACGGCGAGC
>CAMDWJ010000079.1 GCA_945877815.1 Caenispirillum bisanense | reverse complement strand
AACATACCTCTTCCCATATTATGTTCGCCGGCCAGTCCGCCCGACATCACGTAAACGAGCGCGGCGGCCTCCCAATAGATGATGTTGGGCAGGGCAAGATATTCCGCCCCGGTCATAACGCGCATGTCAGCACCTTCGCCGAGCCGCATGGTCGCGACGTCGGCGTCGGTCACCGGTATATCGTAGAACAGGCGGCGCACCCAGATCGCGCGCCCGGCGGCGTCGAGACGCGGATAGACGAGTTCGGTCAGCAGGCTGACCGAATGTGGGGTGAAGGAAACCTCTTCCTGCACCTCGCGGATAATCGCAGTTTCGCAATCCTCGCCGGCTTCGACGTGACCGCCGAAAAAGCCCCAGCGCCCCGGCATCACGATTCCGGGAATATCGTCGCGCAATTGAAACAGGAAACGACCGCCATCCAGGCGCAAAACCGCGCCGACATTGGTCAGGGTTATGTCTAGGCTGGCCTCCATCCGGCCATCATGCAGAGGCACGGATGGGATGCCAAGCCAAACACCTCCATGGACGACCCGCCCCAGCCTCTTTATGATCCGGGGAAACGAATATCGTCATAAATGTTGGGAGCTTACGTATGACCACCGCCGCCGAAAACGAAATCCTGACCCGCGTGAGCGCGGGCACGCCCATGGGCGAGTTGATGCGCCAATTCTGGCTGCCGGCGATAGCCTCATCGGAATTAAAGGTCGATGGCGATCCCTTACGCTTCAAGCTGCTGGGCGAGGAACTGATGGCATTTCGCGACAGCAATGGTCGCGTCGGCGTAATGGATCATCGCTGCCCACACCGCTGCGCCTCGCTGTTTTTCGGTCGCAATGAGGAAGGCGGTATTCGCTGCGTCTATCACGGTTGGAAATTCGACGTGGACGGCAACTGCCTCGACATGGCGAATGTGCCGCCGCACCAGGATTTCAAGCACAAGGTTCATGCCAAGGCGTACAAAGCGGCCGAGCGCAACGGGCTGATCTGGGTCTATATGGGCGATCAATCGAAGATCCCCGAACTGCCGCCGATCGAAGTGGCCTTGGCGCCGGAAAGCGAGGTCGTGATCGAGTTCCTGCATCGCGATTGCAACTGGCTGCAAGGCCTCGAAGGCGAATTGGATACGTCACATCTTGGCGTTCTGCATTACGGCGCAGTGAAGAAGCTCGACGAGCTCGATACCCAGCAGGTGATGAACAAATACGCCGTTGCCAACCGTGCGCCGGAATATGTCATCACCGACACCGACTACGGCTTCATGTATGCCGCGCACCGCCCGGCCGATGAAAAGAACACATACTGGCGCGTCGGCCAATTCATCTTCCCGTGCTGTGCGATGGCGCCGATCAATCCGTTCGAACGCAACGTGCTGGCGCGTATTTATGTGCCGCTCGATGACGACAATACGATGATCGTCATGCTGCACATGAAGCGCGCCTATCTACACGACCGCTATGCAGAGAATCCCACCTTGCCCGGCTCGTCCCAACGCCTGCGCTTCAAGCCGAACACCACGGACTCGCTCGGTCGCTATCGCCTTGAGGAGAATATCGAGAACGATTACAAAATCGATCGCGCGCTGCAACGCGAAGGCAACTACACGGGCATCAACGGCATCACCTTGCAAGACCAGGCGGTGACCGAAAGCATGGGCCGCATCACCGACCGCACCTTTGAGCATCTGGCGCCCAGCGACGTCGCCGTAAATCGTATGCGCCGCCAGCTCATCAAGGCGGCGACCATGCTCGCCAAGGACGGCAGCGTGCCAAAGGTGGCAACCGATCCCTCCGTGCTCGACGGTGTGCGTGGCGGCGCATTCGTCACACCGAACGGAGTCGATTGGATCGATGCCTATCGCCAGAACTTGGAGAACGTGACGGTTCGACCCGACATGGCCCAAGCCGCCGAATAGGATCTCTTTTTAGGCTGGGGCCTGCGACAACAGATCGTTTGCGACCGCGCCGATTTCGATACGTTCGAATTCGTGCGCGCGCCCGACCATCATGAACTGAACGCTCGCGGCGATCGCAGGCGCATCGGGGCTGCGTAGCCGCTCGTGGATCGGCAATGTCGCAATGATTCGCTGTGCCGAAGTCATCGAGAGTTCGCGAATGGGCAGCGGCGCGGAAACCACCGCCAGACGGAGACGTGCACGCGTGGCCGCGATCTCCGAACCCCATCCCTCGGCCGTCGGCGCGGTCTGCGCGGTCAAAAGCAATTCATGTACTTCCGCCAACCGATCGGCGAGTTCGGACTCGCGACCCGGCGCGACGGACCGCAAATAACCCAATGCTATTTCGATAATATCGGCGAGGCTGGCCGCATAGGCATGTCGAATCGATACGTCGTAGGCATCGGCAAAGGGCTTATCCTTTGCAAGTTCGTGAACCGGTAGGTTGGTCTTAACCGTGCAATAGCCGATTACCGTTTTCTGAGCTACCAACCAAGCGCTGCGCTCC
Organism: Caenispirillum bisanense; assembly: GCA_945877815.1. Classification (GTDB taxonomy): domain Bacteria; phylum Pseudomonadota; class Alphaproteobacteria; order Rhodospirillales; family UBA2165; genus CANIGJ01. The sequence goes on along the minus strand of CAMDWJ010000079.1, from coordinate 4,537 downwards.
AGAAACGCGATGAAACCCGACGACGACTTGATGCGCGGAGGGAGCCATTTGTTAAGAAATCTTTGAAACATAGAATCACTATAAGCCGATGTTGAGCGCTCGTCGTACAAATGCTATACATCTGATACGACAAAAAAATAAATAAAATTGTCGGAGGCAACGTACTGATTACGGGGACCATTTCACTCCGCCGATAATCGCGATTTTTACGGACGCCACAGGTATGTCTTGGTGTCCGCTTGTGCGTCGTAAGTCTGTAGCCGTCAACATAGGGGAACAGGATATGGCCGACGGAAATCAACTCTCTCCGGAAAAACGCGTCGAGTATTGGCAAAGAACATCGAAACTGATGTGGACCATTTTGGTGCTCTGGTTCGTCTTTAGCTTCGGCTTCCCGCTTTTCGCCGAACAGCTCAACGCCATTAAGATCGCCGGCTTCCCGCTGGGGTTCTATATGGCCGCACAAGGTTCGCTGATCGCCTTCGTCGTGCTCTGCGTCTGGAATGCCCGCGCGCAGAATAAGCTCGACCGCGAATTCGGCGTCGCAGAAGACTAAGGGGGATACATCATGGCTGATATGAACAACGGCGATAGCGCCGTTAAAGAGCAGGTCGCCAGCGGATTCCTTGGCAACCTCGGAAAGATTTACGGCGGTTACGCCGGCGGCTTCATCGGATTCGTTCTCGTTCTCGCGGTTCTCGAGCAGATGGGCGTGTCCAACGCCATTCTCGGCTACTGCTTCGTCTTCCTGACGATCGGCGTTTACGCCTATATCGGGATCTTGTCGCGCACCGCCGATCTTTCTGAATATTATGTCGCCGGCCGCGTCGTGCCGCCGCTTTACAACGGTATGGCGACCGGCGCCGATTGGATGAGCGCCGCTTCGTTCATCTCGATGGCCGGCGGTCTCTATCTCGGCGGCTTCAACAATTTGGGTTATGTGCTGGGATGGACCGGCGGCTACGTTCTGGTCGCGATCCTGCTCGCACCCTACCTGCGCAAGTTCGGTCAATTCACGGTGCCCGACTTCCTGGGCACGCGGTACGAAGGCCATGCGGCCCGCATCTGCGGCGTGGTCGTACTATTCTGCGCGTCCTTCACCTATATCGTCGCGCAATGCTTCGGTATTGGCATCATCACCTCCCGCTTCCTCGGCATCGAGTTCGAGATCGCCATCTTCGTCGGTCTGTTAGGCATTCTCGTATGCTCGATGCTCGGCGGCATGCGAGCGGTGACCTGGACCCAGGTGGCTCAGTACATCATCCTGATCATCGCCTACTTGGTGCCCGTCGTGTGGCTGTCGACCACACGTTACGGAATTCCGATCCCGGAACTGACTTATGGGCAGGCGTTGAACGACATCGCTCAGCTTGAAGCGAAGCTCGGTGTCGTAAAGGCTCACGCTGGCGCCTTCCTCGATGCGACGGGCAAGTTCAGCTGGACCGAGTTCAATAACTTCTGGGCGCTCGTTCTGTGCCTGATGGTCGGTACGGCATCTTTGCCGCACATCCTGATGCGCTACTTCACCACGCCGAACGTGCGCGACGCGCGCGAATCGGTGGCGTGGAGCATTTTCTTCATTTTCCTGCTCTACTTCACGGCGCCGGCCTACGCGGCCTTCGCCAAACTCGAAGTCTATCAGAACGTGATCGGCCAACCCATCGCGAGCCTGCCGGCCTGGGTCCAGAACTGGGCGCAAGTCGGCGGTATGCTTACAATCAAGGACGCCAATGCCGACGGCATTCTTCAGCTCGCCGAATTTGGGATCAACCAAGACATCATCGTCTTGGCTATGCCTGAAATCGCGGGATTACCCTATGTGATCTCGGGCTTGGTGGCGGCGGGCGGCTTGGCGGCGGCGCTCTCCACTGCGGACGGGTTGCTGCTCGCTATCGCCAACGCACTCAGCCACGACATCTACTTCAAGATGATCGATCCCAAGGCGAACGCGGTCCGCCGATTGACAGTTGCCCGTGCATTGCTGGTCATCGTCGCCCTTATTGCGGCAGCGGTGGCGGGCACCCGGCCATCGGGCATCATCCAAATGGTGGCCTGGGCGTTCTCGCTCGCGGCAGCGGGGCTCTTCGCGCCGTTAGTCCTCGGCATTTGGTGGAAGCGAACGACCAAGGCCGGCGCGGTCGCGGGCATGATCTGCGGCTTCGGTCTCTGCCTCTACTATCTGATCATGACGCAATATTTCGCGATGCCGCTGTGGTTCGGCATCCGCAATATCTCGTGCGCGCTGTTCGGAATGCCTGTCGCCTTCATCGTCACCTTTGTGGTGAGCTTGATGACGCCGGCTCCATCGCAACAGATGCAGGAGTTCGTCGATTCGATCCGTGTCCCACGCGGCGCGGTCGCCGAGACCGGCTCAATCCGCGAGTAGGCGAACAGAACTTAGTCTAGGGGCGGAGCCGAAAGGCTCCGCCCCTTTTTATTCCGCTATGATATAAAACGAGCCATGAACGAACCTGATATCTGGTGGAGTTATTGGTATTTCCACCTGCCCAACTACGCCTTCTCGATGCTGTTCTACACGCTATGGGGCCGGTTCCTGCTCGGCGCCTTCCTGAAACCAGACACGAAAAACTACATCTATCGCTGGTTCTGCCGCCTGACCGATTGGCTGATCCGCCCGGTCGCCTTCATCACCCCCAGCATCATCCCGCCGATGGTTATCGCACCGGTCGCGGCCTTTTGGGTGCTCATCATGCGGATCGCTTTCTTCGCGATCATGTACGCGGCGGAACTGACGCCCCGTCTCGCCCCGGCGGCAGGGTAAGGGAGGCCAATCATGATCTCGCGCAACACCCTGTTCTCCCTCGTCGTCCTCGTGTGCATCGTCAATGGGATGCTGTCGCCGTGGCTAGTAATCGCGCTGCAGATCGTGCCGGTCCTGATGCCGGAACTGTTTCCCCGCACCGTGGGATGGGCGTTGTTCTTCAGTTCGATCTTCGTCGCCACAGGCACGTTGTTCGGGAGCGGGATCGTGGCGGCCCTTTACGAACGCTTCATCGACGGCAGCCGCCAAAGCCCGGTATCCATGTGGATATGGCTGATCGTGGCATCGTTCATGAGTTTTCAAGCGTTGGAGTCGGTCAACAAACTGTTGTGACGGTGCGGTCATGGACCCCATCCGCGAAGCGTGCGATCTATCCATCCGTCGTGCCTGCGGTTTCGCGGCACTATTTTCACGCTGATGGTCGGATTGTCCGATCACCCCTTCGTGGCAATCCGCGTCGGGGCAATCTTTATAACCTTGATGGCGGCAATCCTCGTGATCAAAGGACTGCGCGCACCGAGCCGCCCCTATCAGAACACGGAAGCCTGGCTATTGTTGGGCAAAAAACATGGCCTTCCTGAGTCGCGCGCCCAGCAAACCTTTAGCGAAATCCTGAAGGAACGCTATTTGTTCCATGCGACGATCGCCGCCGCTGTCGCGCTGCCCATGTGGCTGGCCGAAATATATCTCGCCGTCTTGGGCAAGGGACCATTGCCCAATTGACACTCGCGACGAGCGCTCAGTTTGTGACCTTGAAGCTGCCATCGGTCTGTTTCTCGGCAACGCATTGGAACACGCCTTTTTTGCCATCCAACTCATAGGGGATATTGACCCGCAAGCCCGCATCGCCGGTGGAGCCATGAACACTCGCCCCTTCATAATTCGCGAAGGACGCCTTGGCGACGCGCTGATCTCTCTTGGCATCGGCCAGACAGGTTTCGTAGGACGCGCGCTCGTCCTTGCCGCGCTCTCCACACCCGGCGAAGAGCGCACAGGTCATTGCAATCACCATCCCTACCGCGCTTTTCTTTGCGACCCACATTATTGAATTCCTTGGATCAATGTAACCGCCCATAGGGTGACGGGGGGCACGGACAAAGGTCAAGAACTTACCGGCTGCACCACGGTCCACGGGATCGTTTCCCGCAATAAAAAGGGCGCCCGGTCACCCGGACGCCCTTTTTATGAAATGGTCGGAGCGGCGGGATTCGAACCCACGACCCCTTGACCCCCAGTCAATGAAAATCGGAAAATGGCGGACAATGGTGGACCGCATTAATGGCTATTTTCTGCCATTTATTGTCCATGATCGTCCGTTGACGTTTGCAGCAATCCGGCCCAAAATGCTACCCACACAGAGCGTGGGTAGCAAACTCCCCAAACATCAAGGGGTCATTGATTTCTAACGGGGCACGTGGGTAGCAATGGGTAGCAAGTTCACCGACAGGACAATCGCGGCGCTCAAACCGAAGGCGTCGCGATACGAAATATGGGAAGGCGGCGGGTTCGGAATCCGCGTCGGAACCACGGGGCGCAAGTCCTGGATTTTCGTCTATCACTGATCTGCCCCCTTCAGAGTGGTCCATCGACTATTTTAGTCTGGACCCTGAAGGAGAGAAAAACATGGGCAAAAAGCACGGACCTGAGGAGATTATCGGCAAGCTGCGCGAGGCGGAGATCGTCCTTGCGCAGGGCGGCACGGCGAGCGACGCGTGTCGTCGGATCGCAGTCAGCGAGCAGACTTACTATCGCTGG
>CAMDWJ010000078.1 GCA_945877815.1 Caenispirillum bisanense | reverse complement strand
GTCACGGTCCCCGAGAGTGAGGGCGGTTGCTGGGACGAGCCGGCCACAGGCGCACTTGGCGGTTGAGTCGACGGGTTGATGGATTGGAGCCGGATGTCCATCTTGGTTCCGGCTGCCTCCGGACGAGCGACGCCAAATTCGCCCATCGTTGAGGCTGAAGCCGGCGGTACGACCGTTGCCGGCGGACTTCCCGCCGGCGTTCCGGCGATGGGTGATCCTGTTCCGGATGGACGCGGCAGCAACGTCGCATTGATCAATGTTCCGATGGTCGGAGGGGACGCGGGTGATCCGATGGGGGCGCCTGCCGTCGGCGGCAAGGTGGGGCCCGCGACTCCGCCCCCAACGCGTTCGCCCCATTGTCCAGTCTGGTTGAGCACGGTGGTATTGGCCGATGTTCCGCCCGGCAGGGATGAGGCGCCAGTCTGCCCGCGCTCCGACAACGGTCCCGGCAGGGTATAACCATCCAGGGTTCGGATTGCGAATTGAACTTGGGGAACAGATTTGAGAAGTTGCAGCTCCAACTCGGCTCCCTGGCGCAAAGCGAAATTGGCGCGAATTTGGAAATTGCCGAGATCTGTTTTGATTTCCGCAATGCCGCGCGCCAGGATCGCGACGATCTCCGCTCGGACGATGGCGCCGTTGGCAAGTGCCGTAATCGAGGGGGGCGGGCTGGCAACCACAACAACGGGCACCGGGATCGCCGTCGGTTGTGGCGAGGGCAATGGTGGTGGCGGCAGGATCGTGGGCATGCCGGCTACTTGAGAAGCCCGTCCACGATCGCGCCGACATCGACTGCGGCTTCGGTGTTGGGGAAGCGGACGAGGATTGAGGTTTGGCTCCGGATCGTTTCACGCACCTTCACGTCGCGGCGGATCACGCCGGCGAGAGGCGGTGAGAATTTCAAGAAACCCTGACAGGCTTTCAGGATCGTATTGTAGGTGCGTTCACCCTCGCGCGTCGAATTGGCCATGTTTATGACCACGCGGATGTCCTGCTCGGGTCGTTCCATGTGCGTAAGCTTGATGAAGGCATAAGCATCGGTGAGCGCCGTGGGCTCGTCCGTGGTCACAACCAACACGGTATCGACGTGGGTAGTGAGGTTGCGGACGGTACGTTCGACACCGGCGCCGAGGTCGAGGACGACATGATCGTAAATAGACGATAGCAGCAGGAGATCCTCGCCCAACGTATTGAGACGGTTCATCGTCAGATTGGCGAGGTTCCCGGAGCCCGATCGTCCGGCGATGATATCGAACCCGCCGTCTTCGAACGGAATAGGCGCTTGGTTAAGCGGCAATTTACCCGCGATGACCGCGCCGAGATCGTGCTTTGGCATAAGGCCGAGTTGGATATCGACATTGGCGAGCCCGAGATCGCCGTCGAACAGCAACGTCTTGCGGCCTTCTTTTGCGAGCGCATGCGACAGAGTGATAGCAAACCACGTCTTGCCCACGCCGCCCTTTCCGGACGCCACCGCGATCATGCGTCTGCCGTTCGGTTTGGAACCGGCCGACGCAGCGATTGAAGGGACGGTGGACATACATTGCCTCAACTGTAGGAGCGCGTGTAACTGTCGGTCGAACGTATAAGTGGGTCAAGGTGGCGGCGACCGAGGCAACCTCCCCAATTTATGTCAGATTTGTCCCACCGTCTTGATCTTGGCTCGTGCGTGCACTTCGTTTTGCGACATAACCGGCGTAGACGGCCGGAAACGTTCGACGATCGAGCGGACAAACGGCCGGATAGCGGGACTGGTCAACAGCACCGGCATATCGCCGGCCATGGCGTGGCGTTCGAAGGTTTGGCGCACCGCGAGTATAAACTCCTGCAATTTGCTCGGCGCCATCGAAAGTTGCCGTTCTTCACCGTTGCCGACAAGGGATTCCGCGAAATTCTGTTCCCATTCCGGCGACAGCGTAATGAGATGAATGATGCCGCCGGCGGTCGCATTGGCATCGCTGATCTGCCGAGCAAGCCGTGTGCGGACGTGTTCCGTGATCAGGAGGATATTGCGCGTCATAGCTGCGGCTTCCGACACGCCTTCCAAGATTGTCCCGAGATCGCGAATGGAAACACGCTCTTGCAGCAGATTTTGAAGAACGCGCTGAATACCGCCGACGGCGATCTGTCCCGGGACGATATCGGCGACCAGCTTCTGATGATCCTTGTCGAGTTCGTCGAGCAGCTTCTGCGTTTCGGCATAAGACAAAAGATCCGACATATTGTCTTTGATGACTTCGGTCAGATGTGTCGTGATGACGGTTGCCGCATCCACCACCGTGTAGCCGCGGAAAAGCGCTTCTTCGCGTGCGGTACGGTCAATCCAGCGCGCAGGTAAACCGAACGTAGGCTCGCGTGTGGACTCGCCGCTGATCGTGATGTCTTCGCCGCGCGGATCCATGACCAACAACATGTTCGGACGAAGATCGCCAGCGCCCGCTTCGATTTCCTTGGCGCGTAACACGTAGTTGTTCGCGGGAAGCTGCATGTTGTCCTGGATACGGACGGCCGGCATGACGAAGCCCATTTCCACGGCAAGTTGACGCCGCAGGGCCTTGATCTGATCGGTGAGACGCTGGCCCTCGGGACTGTCATTGATGAGCGAGAGCAGCCCATAACCGAGTTCGAGCCGCAGAAGATCGATTTTGAGGACTTGAGAAATCGGCTCCTCATTGACAGGGATCTTTTCCGCCTCGGCGACGCGCGTTTTTTCCGCCTCGGCGATCTCGCGTATCGTTTCGCGACGGTGGCTGGTATAGCTGATCGCGCCGGCTCCGAGCGCGAGTGCCACGAACGGCAGTGCCGGAATGCCAGGCAGAATGGCCAGCGCCATCGACAAAAAGGCAACCATCCCGGCCGATTTCGGACGGCGGCCAAGCTGTCCGAAGACGGCCTTTTCCGTGGGGCCCGAGACGCCGCCCTTGGTTACGAGCATACCTGCGGCAACCGAAACGATGAGGGCCGGAATCTGCGAGACCAGGCCATCGCCGACGGTCAGGCGGGTAAAGGTGTCGGCGGCAGCGCTGAAGCTCATGCCGCGTTGGGCGACGCCGATGATGATGCCGCCGATGGCGTTGATGAAAACGATCAGCAGGCCCGCGACCGCGTCGCCGCGAACGAATTTCGATGCACCGTCCATGGCCCCGAAGAACGTGCTTTCGTCTTCGAGGTCCTTGCGGCGTTGCCGGGCGTCCTGTTCGTTGATCAGTCCGGAAGACAGATCGGCATCAATGGCCATCTGCTTGCCGGGCATCGCATCCAAGGTGAAACGCGCGGCGACTTCCGCGATGCGTGTCGAACCTTTCGTAATGACGACAAAGTTCACGATTGTGAGGATTGCGAAGACAATAATTCCGATGACGAAATTGCCTTCCATCACAAATCCACCGAAGGCTTCGATGACGTGGCCGGCGGCAGCCGTTCCCTCATGCCCGTGAGAAAGAATCAGGCGCGTCGAGGCCAAGTTGAGTGCTAGCCTGATCAGCGTGGAAAGCAGCAAGATCGTCGGAAATGCGGTGAATTCCAATGGCCGTTCCAGGAAGATCACCGTCATCAGTATGAGGACCGAGAAGGTAATCGAAAAGGCGAGGGCGAGATCGAGCAGCCATTTCGGCATTGGCAGGATCAAGACGACGAGAATCGTCACGACGCCGAGCGCCATGGCGATATCGCTGCGCCCTCCCGCCTGCCCGATGCGCTGGAATGCGTCGCGCGCGAAATTTCCGATCGCGACTTCCGTCTGTGACGGCGGCGGCGATTCGAATTGATCGAGCGTCATTCGATCGTCCGTCATCTTGCCTTCGGCAGGAACCGGTTCGAGCTCGGCCATTGGCTCAGCCATGTCGGCGTACGCTCCTGTTCAGAAAACGAAAACTATGCATTCGCGCGCGACCCACCGTCGCCCGGCACGGGGACGCTGAATCCTTCGTCATTGTATTGTTTCAGCTTATTGCGCAGCGTACGGATCGAAATCCCAAGGATGGTCGCCGCATGAGTGCGATTGCCGAAGGTATGCCCGAGCGTATCGATAATGAGATCGCGTTCGACGTCGGCGAGCGCGCGTCCGACCAAGGCCGCGGGGGTGCCTAGGGCAGAGCCATCGCTCGCGGACCCGTTGCGTTGGCCCTGCAGGCGGATCGCATCGGGGCGAATGACACCGTCGGTCGATAGCAGGACGCCGCGATGAATGGTGTTTTCAAGTTCGCGAACATTACCAGGCCATGCGTAGGATTTGAGAAGCTGCAGGCTTTCGGGCGCCAGCGCTATCGTGCCCATGTCGTTCGCTTCGGCGAATTTTTCGACGAAGTGGCGGCTCAGCGGTTCGATGTCGCCGGGCCGATGCGCGAGTTTCGGCACTTCGATCATCACGACGTTGAGACGGTAATAGAGATCTTCGCGGAAACGACGGGCCGCAACTTCGTCTTCCATGTTGCGGTTGCTGGTCGCGACGATTCGCACATCGACCGGAATGGGACGTTTGCCGCCAATACGGTCGATTTCTTTTTCCTGAATGGCGCGCAGCAATTTGGATTGCAGCTTCAGATCCATTTCGCTGATTTCATCGAGCAACAGGGTGCCGCCGGTCGCTTCCTCGAATTTGCCGATGCGCCGCGCGACCGCGCCGGTGAAGGCGCCTTTCTCATAACCGAAGAGTTCGGATTCGAGTAGGTTCTCGGGAATGGCCGCGCAGTTGACGGCAATGAAAGGAGCATTGCGGCGCGGGCTGCGCTGATGGATGAAACGCGCCATCAATTCCTTACCTGTACCCGAATCGCCGACGACCAGAATGCTGGCTATGCTGCCGGCGACCTGTTCGGCCAATTTCAAGGCACGCGCCATGGCCGGATCGCCATGGACGATACGGTGGGATTCCTCGCTAACCGCCTCGAAGACCGCGGAAATCAGTTGTTCATTGGGCGGCAGCGGGATGTATTCCTGTGCGCCGGCCTTGATGGCGCGGACCGCAGTCTCGGCATCGTTGGCGATGCCGCAGCCGATGACGGGGACATTGATCCTTTCGTTCTTAAGGCTGACGACAAGAAGACCGACATCGAGCGAAACATCGACCATGATGAGGTCCGCCCCGCGTCCGCCGCGAAGCGCATCCAACCCGGTTTCGATAGTATCGGACTGGGTCACTTGCGCGCCTCGGGCCACGGCAATTTTACTTGCCGCGCCGATCTGTCCGCTCATAGGTCCGATGATAAGTAGTCGCATGGATGTATTATCCTTGCAGAGTATTAACTAATCGAAAAAACGGACGCGGCTTGTCGGCGGCATAATGCTGTTTACGAGCATTTCGAGCCGGCGCGGGTTCTCCTGGCGGCCGATCGAGGAGACTCCAAGCACATAGATATGATTGACCGTTTCTTCGAGTCCGGAATTGCGTTCCAGTTTGGCGGCGAGCGGCACAAGAATCATGTTGGCTATGACGGCGCCGTAGAACGTCGTCAGAAGGGCGACAGCCATGCTGGGGCCGATGGTGGATGGGTCGTCGAGATTGCTCAGCATCTGCACGAGGCCGATCAGGGTCCCGATCAGGCCCATAGCCGGCGCCAATTCCGAGGCTCGGCGGAGGATATTGGCGCTTTTGCTATGCCGTTGCGCGGTGGCGATCATGTCGCGACGCAAGATCGTCTCGACCTCGTCGCCAGGTACGCCGTCGACCACCATCGCAACGCCCTTTTGAAGAAACGGCTCGTGACGTAGCGAATCGAGGATGTCTTGCAGCGCTAGGACGCCATGACGGCGCGCCATTTGCGCCAGTTGCAGCACGTGGACGGCTGCATGCGCGGGTTCGCGGACCGAATGGAAGATCGTTTTGGCGACAACGGACGATGTCCGGCGCATTTCCGCGAGCGAGAAGCAGACTGTCGTGGCCGAAATGGTCCCGCCAATGACGATCAGGATCGCCGGGATATCCACAAACGAGGAAAAAGATCCCCCGATAAAGATTGCATAGGCAACCAGCCCGAATGCCGCCACAAGACCAAGAATCGTCGCAAAATCGAGCGAGTGCTTGATGGGGGTTATGCGTATTTCGTCGTCCGCCATCGCGCGCTTTCAGATCGTCTATTGCCGATCGGTCTTGATGATTTCCGTCATGGTGATGCCGAGACGGTCTTCGAGAACCACGACTTCACCGCGCGCAACCAAACGATTATTGACGTAAATGTCGATTGCCTCACCGACCTTACGGTCGAGTTCCACGACCGCGCCGCGCCCCAGCTTCAATAGCTGCTGTACTTCCATGGTCGATTTGCCGAGTACGGCGGAGACCTGAACGGGAATATCGTATACCGCTTCCAAATCCTGCGCGCTTCGCGGGACGTCGGGAACATCCGATTCCGTAGACCCTGACGGTTCGGCCTGGGGTTTCATTCCAGGAATCTCTTCGTCAAGCTCCGAAAGCTGCAATTCTTTATCCGCCATGATGCGATCCTAATCTCAAGGTTGCTCGGAAGGCGGGTTGCCTGTCGATAATGTGCCGATATGACGCTCGATGACGGAGTCGATCTCCGCAAAAAGTGCCGATGTATCTCGTGCCGCGTCTCCACCCATCCATTCGATCTTACAGTCGGCGGAGCCGAGGTCGCTTTCGCCGCGGATTTCCAGGGTACCCTGAAAGCCTCGCCTTGTCAGGAAATCGGAGATTCTATCCCGCAGCGGCTCGATGTTTGTTTCGCTTACAGATAGCACAAGTCGTGGTTCGCGGATCAGGTGTGAAAGTATATCTTCGGTCACCTTGACGATTTCACCGAGCCCATGGATCTCATATAGCTGAGGGAAAAGCTTGCGTGCGATGGCCAATGCAAGCTGAGCTGCATCGCGTTCGGTGGCTTCGTTTGCATTGATTTGTAAGGCAAATAGGGATTCGAGCCGAGTGGCGAGCATCTCCAGAGATGTCGCTGTCGCCTGCTCGATGCCGGCCAAGGCTTCGGCGTTTCCGTCTTTTTTCCCTTTGTCGTATCCCTGACGCCGTGCGGTCGCGATATCCTTCTCGCTGAAGGTTGGCGCGACCGGTTCGGCAGGCTTTTCAGGCTCCGCTTGGGCCGGATCGGGTTCTTCGACCTCTTGTTCGACGATTTCGCGGAGAATCTCCAGATCGTCGAAATCCCGATCGAACATGTATTTTTGGGGGACCTGCACCTAGAAGACCAACTCGTCTTCTTCGCCGCTGCCCGAGATGACGATTTCGCCGGAATCGGCGAGGGTCTTGGCGGTGGCCACGACGTTGGCCTGCGCCTCGTCCACTTCCTTCAGGCGCACCGGGCCCATGGCCTCCATGTCTTCGCGCATCATCTTGGCCGC
>CAMDWJ010000077.1 GCA_945877815.1 Caenispirillum bisanense | reverse complement strand
TTCATCCAGTTGGGCACTCAGGCGGCAGCGGGCGGTCGTCCGTTCAACGTCGTGCAGTACCTCTATGAAGCGACGGTGCATCCGCAGCTGAATAAGGAACTCAAGACGGTGGTCGATCCCTTCACGGGCAAGACCGTCTATGCGATCCCGGCGCTCAAGTCCGATGTCGCCATCATCCATGCGCAGGCGGCCGACATCTACGGTAATGCCCAATGCTGGGGCGGCAACCGTCAGGAGCCGGACAAGTGCAAAGCAGCCTCGATGGTGATTATCCAGGCCGACCGGATCGTGAGCACCGAGGAGATCGCGAAGGACGCGTCGAAGACGACCGTTCCGGGTCCCTGGGTCGATTACGTGGTGCATGCGCCGTTCGCAGCACATCCGACCTTTTCGTCCGGTTCCTACGCGGTCGACGAGAAGCATCTGCGCCTGTACCTCGAGATGTGCAAGGAAGGTAAGGTCCAGGAATATCTCGATAAGTATGTCTACGGTCCGAAGGACCATTGGGAATATCTGGAGCTGGTCGGCGGCATGAAGCGCATGACCGAACTCCAGACCATGCTGTCAGTTAATTAAGGGAGCGCCAAAATGGCCGCACAACAAGTCACGCCGGGGACAGACCGGTATTCGATGGCCGAACTGCTTGTAATTGCCCAGGCGCGCGTTCTCGCCGGCGAGGAAGAAAAACGCGGCGGCGGCGGCGCCAATGCCGTCATGCCTTTGGCTGCCTCGCGTTTGGCCCAGCTCACCGTTGCGCCGAACTTGTGGCTCTCGACCGGCGGCGCCGGTTCGATGAACGGCAAGTTCAATCGCCTGCCGCTCGGTACGTGGGATCCGAGTTGTGACATCGGCGCCGAGTGCAAGAATTACATGATGGACGTCGTCGATACTTTCCTGAAGGGACGCGTGCCCGGCGGCCGGATGTCGGCGGGCGACGGCATGGGTTCGGCCGGCGGCATCCAGATCGACAAATTCGGCAACACGAACATGATCGGCATTGGCGGGCCGCATCCAAAGATGAAGGTGCGTGGACCGGGCACGGTCGGCACCATCTGGACCGCATGCGCGCCGCAAGGTCTGTTCGTGGAGCATCACAACAAGCGCCTGTTGGTCGAGAAGGTCGATTACATCAGTGCACCGGGTTGGCTCGACGGCGGCGATAGCCGTGCCAAGCTGCTCGATAATCGTCCGGGTCCGGTGTTTCTATGGACGCCGATCTGCGTGTGCGATTTTACTGAAACGGAGCATCGCATGCGCCTCGTTTCCGTCCATCCGGGCTATACCGTGAAGGACGTGGTCGATAACACCGGGTTCGAATTGGTGATCGAAGGCGACATTCCGACGACCACCGCGCCGACCGATTGGGAACTCAACGCATTGCGTACCCTGGTCGACAAGGACAGGCGGCTCAAGACCCGCCGCCTCACCATCGGCGTGTAGTCGGATCGAAAATCCGCTGTTTTAGAAGAGGAGGGATTTTCCCTCCTCTTTTATTTCGTCATAGATGGTCGATGGAAATCAAAGAGCAAACCCAGTGGACGCCGCCGCCTGCGCAAGTTCCGGCGAACGAAGGCTTCGTCACCGTGCCGGGCGCACGGCTATGGTATTGGGACACAAATGGGCCGGGTGAGGCGATTGTCCTGCTGCATCCATCGACCGGCAGCGGGGCGGTCTGGCTTTATCAACAGCCGGTCTTTGCCGGGGTAGGATATCGCGTGATCGGCTATTCGCGTCGAGGACATTATAGATCTGATCGTGGCGACGAAATTGGACACGGCACCGCGGCGGACGATCTTGATATGCTGGCCGATCAGCTTGGCCTGGAGCGGTTTCACCTCGTCGGATCGGCGGCGGGCGGCTTCCATGTCGTGGATTACGCGCTCTCACATCCCGAACGCCTACTGAGTATCACACTCGCGTGCACACAAGGTGGCGCGGCAGACCCAGCGTACCGCAAGACGATTAACCGAGTCACGCCTTCGGAATTCATTAAGGAGATGTCATCGTCCTTTCGCGAGTTGGGGCCATCCTACCGCGCGGGGTTCCTGGCAGGTGTGGCGCACTGGGAAGCGCTGGAGCACGAATCGCTGAGCGGAGATCGTGTGCGCCAGCCGATGGCGAATATGCTGACCTGGGACAATATCGAACGTATCGCTATTCCGGCGCTGATGTTCACCGGCGATGCGGATCTCTACATGCCACCGTACTTGATGCGCGAATATGCGAGCCATCTGCAGAACTGTGAGACGGCGGTGGTTCCCGGATCGGGGCATTCGGCCTATTGGGAGCAGCCGGAGATTTTCAACGCGCTGGTACTCGACTTTATCGGGCGGCACCGCGCTAAATAATGCCTCATTCTGAGTTTGTCGAAGGATGTGGGCGCTGCAATCCTTCGACAAGCTCAGGATGAGGGTGCTTGCGTCTTGGCAGAAACCTCGTCGCGCGGCGCGGTTTCGATCATTGAGGGGCGTTGTTTGAAGGATTCGTACCAGGCGTAGAGCTTCGGATGCGCGGACGACTGTTTGCGGAAGAAGTCAGGGATACGGAATTCGAGATATCCCATCGCGCAAGCCACCGCGAAGACTCCAACATTTAGTTTGCCGTCGAGTTCGGCTCCGACTTTTTCTTCGAGCGCATCGAGCCCACGGCTTACTTTGAGCAGTTGGAAGTCGATGACCGATTGTTCGCGGAACTGTTCGGGGCGCATGCGCGCCTCGCCGGTCGCCATAATGGCGCAATCGGTAATGCCGTCTCCGAGCGCCAGCAATTGGCGGACCTGCCAGCGATCCGGACCGGTTGGGAACATTTTCGGCCCGTCATGCAGGCTGTCGAGCATCTCGCAGATATAGGGCGAGTCGGCGAAGCCCTTGCCGTTGTCCAATTCCATCACGGGAATCTTGCCCATGGGATTGAGCGGTGGCACGAATTGGCGATGTTCGGCGGCCGACGACATCATGAATGTCTCGAACCTCGCTTCCGTGCGGGTTTCCTTGGCGAAGACGCGGACCTTGCGGACATAGGGCGAGACGATGCGGGCGTAGAGTTTCATCGCCTATTTCTCCGGCTTCGCGTTTTGCATGGACGGGCGTTCGAAGAACTGTCCGTACCAGGCAAGCAGGCGCGGCGCGCGCATGGCCAGGTCGAGCGCCGGATGCGGCGGCAGTTCCCCGGTCTGTTTGCGAAAGAGAATGTGTCCAACGCCGATGGCGGCGGCGATCTGCCCGATGGTCACCGGTCCGGCGGTCAATTCGTCGATCTCGCGTTCCAGCAGGTCCGCGCAATTGGCGGCACGCTTGCTCTCGCGGTCGACGAGGGCGGCGTCCTGTTTGTCCTTCGGGCGGTAGAGTTCGCGGAAGGCCGCGATGACGGCCTCGCAAATGCCGTCGCCGAGTCCCAGATAGCGCAGCGCTTTCCAGCGTTCATCGGGATTTTCGGGAAACAGTTTGCGGCCCGAATGCAGGCTATCCAGATATTCGCAGATGGCGGGCGAGTCGATCATCTTGGTGCCGTCATCCAGTTCGAGGACGGGGACTTTGCCGAGCGGCGAATGCGTCGGCATGATCGTGCGGAATTCGTTGGGCGGAACCAATACGTATTCGACCCGATCCCACAAATTTGCTTCGCCGATGAAGACGCGGACCTTGCGGGTGAAGGGCGAGCCGTTGCTGCCGTAGAGTTTCATCATACGCGCATCACCGCCATTTGAAGTCGGTTACGCGTGTGGAACCTGCGCTATAGGGACTCGCCATGACCTCGACATCCTTGGAATGGGCAAAGACGGTGGGCTGTTCGCTGAAGGGGAAGATATAGGCCTTTTCGTTGATGCGTTCGAGCAGCGGGCGGTAGATGTCCGTGCGCTTGGCATTGTCGAACTCCGCGAGTCCCGCGACGATCGCCGGGGCGAACGACGGATCGCGGGCATAGTCGCGGTCGCCGCCGAAGAACACGTCGAGCAGGTTTGAGACGATCGGCGTGCTGCCGGCGGGGTACGAGCTGAGCACGGCGGTCAATTCGTTGTCGCTGCGCTTCTTGGCATAGACGGTGAGCGGCATGGCTTCGACGCTGGCGCGGATGCCCACCTTGCGCAGTTCGCCCGCGATGGCAATGGCCACCTGCTGGATCGGGGCCAGCACCGCGAGTGTGAGGTCGAAGCCGTCCGCATATCCGGCCTCGGCCAGCAGCTTCTTCGCGCCTGCCGGATCGTACGCATAAGGCCGATTGGTCGGCTTGCAGTTGAGCGTGGTATCGAAGCAGATGCTCTTCGGGCGTTCGGCGGTCACGGCTCCCGCGATGAAGTTCTTAATGATCGTCTCGCGGTCGATGGCCATAATGAAGGCCTTGCGGACGCGTTCGTCGGTCATGGCCTTGTTGGGCGAACGTCCGGATGCATCGAGGTTGATGAACAACAGGTTCTTGCTCGGGCGCGCCGTCGTCGAGAAGCCTGCGCGCTCACCCAGTTCCTTGGCCATGTCGGACGTGACGTTGGTGAGCAGGTCGATGCCGCCGGTCATCAGATGGGCGATCTGGGTTTGCTTGTCGGGGCTCCAGATGCCGTGGACACGCTTGATGGGCGCGCGCAGGTGCGGAACCGAAATCAATTTGTCGAAACGTTCGAGCTTCACGCCATCGTTGCGGTCAAGCGAGACAAGCTTGTAAGGCCCGGTGCCGGATGCCGAGACGCGGCCATAGTCGGCGGCATTTTCGAGCGTTTTATGGACTGCGGAATCGTAGACGTAATGCTGCTGCGAGATGGTGATCAGATCGGTCGATTTCGGCTCGATGGCTACGTAGCGCAGCTTGTAAGGGCTCAGGATCTGGATCTCCTTCACCCAGGAGAAGCGGTCGGCGAACCGCATCTTGGATTTAGGGTCCTTGAGGTATTCGACCGTGTATCTCACATCCTCGGCTGTGAATTTATTGCCCGAATGGAACGTGACATCGTCGCGCAGATCGAATTCGATGGTTTTCTCGTCGATGCGGCGCCAGGCCTTGGCGAGTTCGCCGATGAACTCACCCTTGAACTCGTCGAGTTTGATCAAGGTGCCGGAGGTGGCGCGATTGAAATTGCCGACTTCGTCCTGCGGGAAATGATAAAGGTCGAGAACGGAGAAGGGGTCGTTCACCGCGATCCGGATCGTGTCATTCGCTTTCTGGGCGCTGGCCGATCCTGCCGACAAACCTGCCAAAATCAGTCCAAGCGCCAAGATCGTGGTGGCCGGTTTCTTGCGCATAAGCTGTCTCCCCAAATGCCGTCTCTCGGTTCGGCGCGGGAAAGAATAGATCAGCTTTTTCCCATTATCTATCACTTATTCGAAAGATAATTGTCGGCGAAACGGCTGTGCCCGAAGATCGCTTCGAGCGAACTCAGCGGCGGGGCTGCAAAGAGATGGATCATGAGCGGCAGCACGTTGCGCAGCGATTCTTCGGGTGTGACGCGACGGGCCAGCCCGGTCGCGACGGTGGAGAGAGGACGAGGTGTGGGAAAGGCGCGAATGGCGATCGCATGCATCAGGTGGTGGCGCCACATGATTTCCTCTTCCGGCAGATCTGGCAGGGCGCGGCGGAACGCATCCAGGAAACGTAGATGCACCGGGTTGTAATAGCGATGCACGAGATCGCGATAGAATTTCCCGGGTTCGAGGGAAAGGCGCGATAGGATTCTCAGATAGTTGCGCCAGCCCGTGTCGCCGATCCGCGAGGGATGGAAACTGGGCTCGAAATAGGCGGCGACGATATCGGCGACGGATGGCGGATTTTGCCGGTGCAAGGCCTGATCGAGAAGGGCTAGGCGCTCGGCGTTGATGATGTTGGATCGCCGCTCGACGATGGCCTCGATCAACTTGTCGCGCTGGCCAAAATGATAGTTGATAGAGGTTACATTGACGCCGGCGACGACCATGATGCGCCGAAGCGACACACCGAGGCCCTCGTTCATGATCACGTCCTCGGCGACGTCGAGGATCGCGTCGCGCGTCTTCAGTCCGCGTTCGAGTTTCTGGCCGGCGCGATTGTTCGTTTTGCGTTTTGCAGGGGCTTTCTTGCGCGCTGTTTTTGCCACGTCGATTCCCTTGATCGGTCCTTGTCGGGACGCTTTATAGCACTTAGCTTGCGCGCCGTTCTATCATTCGATAGACGGACGGCGATGAGCTGGCCCGGTTGTTCCTGTTGAAAGCGAGCTGACGATGTCGATCTCTCAAGCTCAGGCCCTGGCGATGATTTTGGGCGCATTTGATCACGCAAAGACGGCCGGCTATGCACCCATGCAGGCGATCGTGGTGGATGTCGGCGGCAATGTGCTGGCCTTTCTCAAACAGGACGGCAGCAGCCTGATGCGGTTCGAACAATGCCACGGCAAGGCCTGCGCGGCGCTCGCCATGGCACCCGGCCATTCGCGCCGATTGCGCGATTTGGCACTCGAAGACCGCGCGCAGTACGATTTCCTGTTTAGCGTTTCGCCGCATCCGCTTAGCCCGGTCGGCGGCGGCTATCGCGTGCTCGGCCCCGATGGCCAAGTGCTCGGTGCGATGGCGGTGGCGGGCGACACCTCGCCAAACGACGAAGCGGCGGCGCGCGCGGGTATTCACGCCGCGCAATTCACCGTCGCAGAAGAATAGGATTGGGATCCCGTTCATGAGCATCACACTCGCGCAAGCCGATCGCATCATCGAGGCGGTCTTGGCGGTTGCCGCCGGCCGCTTCGGTCCGCTCACGGTTGTGGTCACCGACGAAGGGGGAAACCCAAAGGCCTTCAAGAAGCAGGACGGCGGCTATCTGCTCGATTTCCAGCAGGCGTTCGGATGTGCCTTCGCGGCCCTGTCCCTGTCGCCCGGCACGAGTCACCAATTGGGCGCCTTCCGCGACCTCTCGCCGGCCTTCGGTGTGCTGGTCGAATCGGTCGTCCAGGCGGCCGCCGGGCGCATGGTAGTCCGGCCCGGCGGTGTGCGGATTTTGGACGCCCAAAAAGTCGTAATCGGCGCCGTGGGTGTGGCCGGCGAAACCCCGGAAAATTGCCAGGCCGCGGCACTCGACGGGCTGCAGTCGGCTGGGTATCCGGCGCAATGAAATTAATGTTTCGAACATATGATAGAAAGTTGTTGTGTCGCTAAACGACAAGCGATAGAGAAATGGCCTGAGTTCAGCCTGAGCCGACAGTTGCGGGAGAAAACCGATGGCATCGAAAATCTACAAACATATGATTCCGTTGGAGCAGCAGCTCCCGAAGAATCCCGAACGCCGCAGCAAGCTGATTGACCTCGAAGAAGCGGGCAAGATCATCGCGAAGCAGAAAACCGTGTCGATCGCGGGTTCGCATTCGATGGACGGTGCGATGAGCCTAATCCGCTCCGCGATCCGCAATGGCGCCAAGGATATGACGCTGATCCCGCCGACGACGACTTCGATGGCGGCCGATCTGTGGATTGGCGCGAAGGCGTTGAAGAAGCTCTATCTCTCCTATGTCGGATTCGAATTCCTCGGCATGGCGCCCAACTTCCGCGACGCAGCGCAGAACGGCGACGGCAGCCTTGAGATCGTGGAAGCCGACGAACCCTTCATCCAGTTGGGCACTCAGGCGGCAGCGGGCGGTCGTCCGTTCAACGTCGTGCAGTACCTCTATGAAGCGACGGTGCATCCGCAGCTGAATAAGGAACTCAAGACGGTGGTCGATCCCTTCACGGGCAAGACCGTCTATGCGATCCC
>CAMDWJ010000076.1 GCA_945877815.1 Caenispirillum bisanense | reverse complement strand
GACGATCGGCGAACGGCTGGTACGCGACCTGGCGGCGTTCCAAGCGTTGCCGACGGCACCCTATGACGCGTGCGAGAAGAAGGGCGGCCGGGTCAGCTCGCTGTCTCTGGTGCGCTACCGAGGGACCGATTACTCAGTGCCGACCGCCTTGGCCACCGTGAGGTACTGAAGCACCTGATGCTTTGCCGGATCGAGCGGCGGCCGCCACGCCTCGACCTGACGGTTTATCCCTACCTGCCGCGCGCCACCGTGGCGACCACCTCGGCCAGAACCTACATGGGCCTGCTCACCGGGGTGGCATCATGACCGATACCCCCGAGTTGTTGCTTGCACACCACCTCAAGGCGCTCAAGCTACCGACCTTCCTGCGCGAGGATGACAAGCTTGCGCGAGTGTGCCGCCGAGGGCGTTGACCATACTCGTTACCTCCTGCGCCTTGCCGAACTGGAGCTGATCGAGCGGGAGCGGCGGATGGTCGAACGGCGGATCAAGGATGCCAAGTTCCCGGCCGTCAAAAGCCTCGACTTCCTGGCGCTCCCGTCTCTCAACAAGACCCTGGTGCTGGAGCTTGCCCTAACCCCGCAATGGTCCTGGCTTCATGGGGCTGGGTTAATGCCGAATGATTGTGACGCCCAAATCTTTGATGCTGCGTTCGATCTCATCATTCCATGCGGGCGAGCAGAGAATGACGACCGCGCCAGATTTGACTTGATCCGGGCGGACGATGCGATTGTTGAATTTGGGCCACGTCGCTCCGCATTTATCGGGCGAGGCATCGACCGGGATCGCGTTCGGTAATCTCGCTCCTATGGTCGAAGCTATGTCATTCGTTGGCCAGATGAAAACGGTCGATCCAGGCGGGACTCTGCCGATCGTGATTTCTATCGCGCGGGCTTGTTGTTCGCGAGACTCTGCCCATTTGAAGTAGGGGACTCGGTTGTGTCCCGCTTTGCGGCCGACAATGCACAGTCCAGCGTCACGGGACGCCTTCGGCGTAGTGATCGCGTCAAACCCTTCGACCTCGATCATGGTCCGAAGGTGTTTGGCGGTAAAATAGGTCAAATGTTGCGGGCCAAGCGCCGTGGCGGTGTGCCTCTCGTAGTCGGGAACCTCGATAATCAGAATGCCGTCGTCGGACAGATGATCGCGCAGGCTGCCGATTGCAGATCGGGGATCTTCAAGGTGTTCGATCACGTCGTAAGTAACGATGGCTTGAACTTTGGTAGGAGCATCGGACAAACCGTTGCCAATTCCTGGGTCTACACCGAAAGAGTTGTAACCGGCATCTCTGAGGAATTGGCAGAACTCACCAGCAGCAGACCCGAACTCGATGACGGTTCCGCTGGCGATGTGCTGCTTGAGTATTTGAAGCCGAACTGCGGCATCGTAATGAGCGTCATCGACGCTATGCGCAAGATTGGCGAACTGGTTCTTGTAAAGGTTATCGAGGAATCCATCGGGCGGCGTCAGGGCGTTTTGTGCCATGCCGCATGACAGACAGACCGCATCTTCGATCTCGATTGTGAGAACTCCAATGCGGGTGGGCATTGGCTCCGACCTTCGGCCGAGCGAGAGAAAATTCGGGGAGCGGCATAGACGGCAGGCACCATTTATCCACTCAGCCATTCAAATGCTTCCGGTATTCGCGCTCAAGATAGGGCGATCGTTTGGCGACAAATGCAGAGGTTTTCTCGGGCAGCGTATCAACATCGTTAAACCGAAGCTGGAGGGTAAACCGAACGCGATCCTTGGAGAGATTGTCCCCGCTCTTGTGAATGAGGAACGGGCCGAAGATCAGCATTTCATCGGGGCCGACAACGACGGGAACATATTGGTTATCTGCGGGGCCGTCCTTGATGACATCCGGCCAGTAACCGTTCGTGATGGGAACGACGGGTCTATAGCCGGTTTTATGACTTCCCGGAACGACGTGGATCGTTCCGGTTTCGCTATCGAGCGGAGCCAGAGGAATCCAGAACACAAGGTCGTTCGGAGACAGCATGGACGATCCGAAGTCCTGATGTGCGGGGGAAAGAAACCGGGCTTCCTGCGGTCTGTCGATCCTGACAGCGGGAGTGGTCCAGACCATCGGAGTTTTAATACCGAGCTGCCGGCAGAGATCGAGAAAGAACGGGTGGCCCATCAGCCCGAACAGTTCAACGGACGATACAAAGACTTCGAACAGGGCGCGGGTGATCCGGTTGTTGGTTTCCACAGCGCACAGCCGGTCGATATAAGCGTGGATCTGTTCGCCGGGTTCGGCTGCGAATCCTTCCGAAAAGGACAGCGCAACGTTCTCGGCAATGGGCAGCATCCGAGCGCAGAGATCCCGTTTGATCTCCCCAATCCTAGGGTCGCGCAAAAGCAGAAAGCCGTCCGGATCAAACATACTAAAACAGCGCCCCCGACTCCGAGCCAACGAAGGCAGGGAGCCTACCGCCAACCCTTGCTGTGAATAAGGAGAAGACAGCGTGCGATGCCTAAGCTCGCCACTCGTGCCACCGCCTCCGCCTGCTTTCTGTGGATCTCGCCGGGCTTCACTTTCGGCCAGATTGATTTCTTCGACGGATCATACGGACTGTCGGCCGGTTGCGAGTCGATTCCCTAGCAGCCATGCGCGACGGGATCGAGCGCCACTCAGGCGGTGGAAAGGTCTCACACCAGGGTCGTATCGCCGTCGTAGGACGTGACGTACCAATTCGCCTCATGCGCCAAATCTTTGGCGATCGCTGGGTATAAGGCGCGATAGAAGGCGGGCCAAGTCGGCATCCGGCGTTGACGCGGACCGGATGTGGCGACGGCCGCCCGCAGTTCGGGGGGAATGCCGAAGAACTCGACTACATGGCATAATTGGCCGCGCGCGAGATCCACGACGGCGTCCATCAAGGCCCGGACAGTCTGAGGATTGTCCCCCGCTACAAGGATATCTACGACCTTGAGGCGCTTAAGACCGATGGCCGGTGCGTCGTCACGCATGACGACGACATAACCGCTCAGTGCCGTATCTCGTGCTGTGATGATGAAGGTATCTGCGGTCGATGGACGGTCTGCGAAATGCCATCGGAGCCACTGGCCATCGCGGCAGGCCAAAAGCCTCGGCCGTTCCGCGCGCTTGCGCCGCCACAAATCGTCGAACGACTCGTCGATCGCGGAAGGGGTAACGATTTGCACTGCGATCCGCGATACCAACCGTCTCGCTCGGGCGATGTTGCCGATCGCAACCGCGGGGGCTACTAGCCGCCCGAACCATCGGGCTGGCCCGGCGCTCACATTCTTTTTGCGAAGGGCCGCTTCCGCAAAACCTGTGGCATCTACGATCCAATAGTGAATCTCATCGTAATTCGGCTGCGGAAGTCGCGTGCCATTGTAACGCTCGAAAATACGGCCCGTAGCGCGGATGCCGGTGGTAACCAGCAGCAGGCCTACATTGGGTTGTGTGAAATACCGTTGGCAAAGACGGTCGGTTTCCCCGCGATAGGCCGGTTGCACGCCCCATTGGCTGGCGTTACCGACTAATATCTGCTCGTCGCCCCAATCGTAGCGGAGAGGGACATTGCCGAAGAAGCCAACCATGCTGCAGTCGTCTTCAAGCGCCCAGCCTAGGCTGAGCGGTGCCTTAGCTCCTATTACGGCGGGGTTGCGCAGCCACAACCGGGCCCAGTGATCACGTGACTCGGCCCCGGCCGCAGGCAACCGAAGGCCAACCTCGCGCAAGACCCGTGAAGCTTCTTCCGCATCGTCGAATGTGGCGTCGCGCACAATTACGCGCGAAGGTCGATCCATGTTCGCTATGCCCCGAAGAAATAGCGAACTTGTGCAAGATTCCAGGACGCGAGCATATGGTCGCGGTTGAGGACGATCGGGTCACCTGGTGCCGCACGCCGGTTGAGACCGCGCCGGGTCGTCAGGAAGCTCCGATAGCCCGCCTGTGCGGCGAGTTTCACATGTATCGCTGGGTCAAAATCGAAATTGGGGCGTCCATAGGGCACGCAGAAATGACGGCACTCCGCACCGGTCTCCGCTTCAATTCGCGTCCGCGATTCATTGAGTTCCTGAACCACATGGGACTCAGTTGCGCCCTTCAATCTCAAGTGGCTCACCGTGTGCGATCCGATTGTGCATTGATCGTTGTGCAATGCGCGCACTTGGTTCCAGCTCAAGAACTCCATGGCTGCGCCCTCATATTCAAAGAAATCACCGCGCGGCTGATTTTCGTTGCCTGGTTCTGCAATGAACGAGGTCGCGATGAATACAGCCAGAGGCACCTTATGCTCGTTCGTGATCGGAGCGGCGTTGGTGATGACGTTGCGGAAACCGTCGTCAAAGGTGATGCAAAAATATCGTCCGTCAATCGGCATGCAGGATTCGAGAAGCGAAAGGGCATCGTCCAGTGAGATGAACTCGCCAAATCTGCGCATGTATTTGAGTTGGCGCGCAAATCCTGCCCGTTCGTCGTCGAAGACGTGGTGATAATAGGGAAACCCGATCCACCTGCTCGTTTTCGCGATCGAGCGACGGAGCGAAAGGAGTGCCACAGCGGCGTCGCGCGCCGCTGAACGAAAGCGTTGGCGGGCGCCCCAGTGCGCCGTGAACTCTCTGTAACTGCGGGCGGGTGTCGCATGGATCATCAATTTGCCGTAGGTTGCCTGAACCGATTAACCTTATAGCTTCTAAGGAATTGCTTGCCCACGAAAATACTCATGATGGAGAAACATGACGATAGAATCCGAGACCGAAATTTTCTCGATATCGGGATCGACGCGCCTGTGGGCGATCAGTCTCTTGAAAGACGGCACATCGGTATCGTTCGTCACGTCATCATCCTTTCGGCCTACCGCATTCGCGGGCCTGCCGTCGCGCCATTTTGACTAATTGCGATATCGAGCGCCGCGCTGCCTTTGCTCGCCCAGAATAGTCGCCATGCTTCCAGGCATTACGATTGCCTTTCGGTGGACCGCCGCCAGCACCGTGGAATCGACAGACCTTACACCCTCCTACGGCCGGCGCGCGGCATGGCTTTTTGATCCGCTTCGATGTGGCTCGGCAGCGGGGTGCCCGGTTCATGGCCGAAGTGTTTGGGTTTGGGTTCATGGGGTTGATCCTCTGAGAAATTGGACGTGCCTCGCCTTCCGTCAGTGTTGACGTTCACCCGGGCAATATTGGCAGCAACATTCCGGTGTTGATGTTGAACGATCATGCGCTGTTCACCCTTCGACCGATGACGCTTCAACGCTTCGATCTGAGCGGCAACGGCGCGCGCTAACTTATTGAAAGCACGTTCGGCACTATCTTGTTGAGGAATGTTTTCGACATGCGCCAATCGGCGCGCAAACGTCATAGTAGCGTTGTGTGCGGCCGCCATCTGTGATGGCGAGCATGGTTTCGAGCTGATCGCAAGGCTCGATGCACTTTATGCGCGCGCGTATCCTCAGTATGCTCGGGCTCACCTTCCGCGCGGTCCCTGCAATCGGCGCCCTGGTCATGGGGGTGGCGGCCGAAACCTTCGGGTTGGCCGCGCCCATTGTGACCGCATCCGTACTGTGCCTGCTCGCGTGGCCGTTGCTGGCCGCCCGGCTCAGGCGCGCCGGTGCACTAACAACCGCAATCTGAATAAAGAGGCAGGGGACGACGGCGGCCTCAACGGTTCGCCGGAGCGACCATTTTCGATACGGCCGCGCGCATGAAATCGATCGCCGGCTGAAGGGTCGGGATGCCGGTCAAAGGCGGCTGCGTATAGATGGCGTTGAATTTCTCGATGTTTTGATCGAGCTCGACGATTCTGCCGACAAATTTCGTTATGTCCAAATAATCGTAATAATTCACGAGACACGCGCGGTTGATCATCGGGCTGTCTAAAACGTGTCCGTGATAGACTGGTAGCGTTCCGCCGATCCAGGCATCGAACAGTTTTTCCGTTACGTAACCGGGATAGAGGGAATTTTCCGGGCACAGGGAAAACTTGTAATTCTTCAATATGTTGAATTTCGAATCCTTGAGCGGTTTCGAAAACATATTCCCGTAACCGTCGACTTCCTTATAGCCGTTCAGAAACAAATAAAGATTTGTCCTCAGGGCTTCCGGATTTCCGGCGATGATCGCGCAAAACTTCCGCGTGTGGCCGGCATCGAGAGGGGCTCGTCGAAACAACAGGCTCTCGATCGGGATGGGCGGCTCGTAGCCGTGATTGAAGAGCGGGTCCTGGCTCGGCTTCACGAAGGAGAAGCCCGGCCAGGCCAGCCTGGTGTACCAGTAGGGTAGTTGAAAATTCCGGCCGTCCCATGTGTCGGCATCGCAGCTCAGGGCATAGGCGCAACGGAAAAAATTCGGCCGATGGTTTTCCCCGATCAAGCTGATCGTTTTTTCGCGCGGGCTGTAAACATTCCCGAAGACCGACGAGAGCACGATGTCCGCCTGATCCAAGTCGTACACGAACGAGAAATTTCCCGAGAAAACCTGGTGGACGAAAAAATTCCAAAAATCGTCCTGGAAGGCGCCCTGCCAAAAATTGGTCAGACCTATTTTGATTTTTTTCATCGGGGTGCCGTAGTTGCCTTAGACACGTCTAGTTAATCGTCTTTTCCGTGGCAATGCTTGTATTTGCGTCCCGAACCGCAGGGGCAGGGGCCGTTGCGCCGGGCCTGGTGGGACGGTAGATTCGGGATCGCATAGGTGTCGAGATCGAACGCCATGCTGCGATAGGCGAAGGCGGGACCGACCGGTATAGCTGTAGTGTCTTTATTTATCAGGGACGGAAACACGAACAGTTTCCGGCCGATGTCGCGCAGTCCCTGGTTGAACGACACATGTTCGCAAACCTGCCATCCCATGTCGCGCCGGCCGCGCGCCGTCGCGATCATCTTCGTTTTATAGCCGACAAAAGTTTGCGGGTTTTGCACCACCGCGCGGATCTTATAGATGCCCAAACCGCCGAACGCGGAATCGACTTCCAAGGGTTCGGCGTTGGCGGGCAGCGAAAAGATTCGTTTCACGAAGGTTTTATGGAAGGCTTCCTGATCAGGTATTTTCAGATTGTCGACGCGGTCCAAGACTTCTTCCCAAACGTCCGCTGGACATTTTTGGGCATGCCGCAACGCCCACAGATCGTAGTAATAGCCCTGTTGATTGGCGAAGACGCCGGCACGAGATTCGTCGGAGTCCAGAAATTGCAGCGCGTGCCCAGCCGCCGCTAGATCGATGTCGTGTGAATTCGCATCGTCGCCGTCCAGTACGACCAAGTGCGAATAGTCCGCGAAATTTTTCTTGATCTCGGAGAGATAGCGCTTACGCGCTTCGGCGATACGCATGGTCCGGACGGGGTGGTGTCGCGCAAGACCATCGAGATTGATCAGCGATGCATTGGGACGTTTCGCGCACCAGGCGCGCAGGATCTCTTGGGTTTTGTCTTTCGAATCGTTCTCGACAAAAATGAACGCGGCCTCGGCATAGAGGGAAGACAGCCGTTCGATATTTTTCAGAACTTTGGGAAGCGCCGGTTCGCAGTCGCGCACGCAGCAGGCGAAAACCCCTCTCAAGCCGGTTCGCGCATTATCCATGGTCTCGAACCGGTTCCTTCGCGTGTCGGGGGCTTAGGGTTTGTGGTCGAGGATGGCGGCTACGAACTCCGCGACGACCGGATTGGTGACCGGGAAGCCCGCAGCTTCGGCTTCGGCCATCAAATCTTTCGCGCCATAGCCGCTCGCGGGTGCTGTGGCCAGCAAGGCCATTGTGCAGGCGCGCCCGCCCCCCTGGCAATGAACATAGACAGGCCCCTCGATCTGTTCGAGGGCCGCGCGTAACGCCGCGACCTGCTCGCCTTTGGGATCGGCGGAATTGACCGGGATATGGAAATATTGGAGCCCGGCCGCAGTGGCGGCCATTCCTTCGCGCGCGGGATCGAGCGGCTGGTTGGCCTCGCCGTCGCGGCGCAGATTGATGACGGCTGCAAAACCCT
>CAMDWJ010000075.1 GCA_945877815.1 Caenispirillum bisanense | reverse complement strand
AACCTGCTGCTGGACGAAACGGCCCAGCCTGTATCACATCCTGCGGTAGGCTATTTCTTTTTCGAGAAAATC
Source organism: Caenispirillum bisanense (assembly GCA_945877815.1). GTDB lineage: Bacteria > Pseudomonadota > Alphaproteobacteria > Rhodospirillales > UBA2165 > CANIGJ01. Next base: position 8,698 of record CAMDWJ010000075.1, on the reverse strand, counting down.
GAAAATGGGGAATATAAGCGACGCCCCTCGGCGCAGTGTTTGATGTAGTCGCGCCTCGCGGCGTCTATGACCATGATCTTTAACCCGTCTGCATAAGTTTTGCTTTTCCAGCGGATTGATGACCAGGCAGTCCCGTATCCCCCCGAAAGTGACCGATATTTGGTCAGGCGATTGCCGAACTTCAGCTTGGCCGCTTATAGGCGTTCTCGATGCCATGATGCACCGCACCGGATTGATCTGTGGGGGTATATTTGGGGGTATAAATTACTCGGTAAATTAAATATCGTAATAATATCAAATAGTTATTTAATTTATTCGTTGGCGTCACCGCCCACCATAGCTCCCGCCAATGACCTGATAACGCCACTGAAGCACCGGAACTGACGGGCCGGCTTGATGACTTCGTTTATATGACGAATTCTGATGGAGTTTGGATCATGGCAACAATTATCCCTTTTCCGGTCACTAAACGCGCCGAGGACAACAAGCTTCCTTCTTCCTTCGTTGATGCCGACATTGCGTGTGCTGGGAGGGTGAATATCGCCCGGCTCTTCGCCATTCGTACCTCCCGCGCGATCCAGCATCTCATCGATAAGCAAGAGACGATGCCCGATTGTGACCTGGCGTACCTTGCGAATTCGGCTTCATTGGCCAGATAGGCGCCGATATCGCTCATCACGGTCGAGTGCCGTCCGGTATTTTTGCCCGTGTCCACGCGACGCGGCATGTTCAATCCATTAATGCAGCTTTTCTCCGCATCCTTCGTCTTGCTAGCATCGAGTCCCGCTTGCTTTTTGCTCCGTCCAAACAGGGTTTCGATGATCGATCGCCGTATTATTTTTATTTTGGAACCGTTTACCTCTCCCTATGGCGGAGTTGGGGTTATCTATCGGCATGCCGAGATTTTGGCTGACAGTGGCATTCCAGTATTTGTCGCGTTGTCGCAGAAACCGGTAGTCGATTTTTACAATACCCGTGCACCGCTCATGATCCACGGCGGGGAAATCAAATTCGAACTCGGAGACGTGGTCGTGATTCCTGAAGGCATCCCCAAATGGATGCGGACCCTAGAATCCGCTCCGATCAAGCGGATCATGTTCTGTCAGAATCAATATTACCTACCGTTTACAGACAATCCAAAAGCCGGATTTGCCGAATTTGCCGTCAATGGTGTGATTGCGTCGAGCGAGGCCGTGCGTGCCTTTTTCAAAGAGGTTTACAATCTGGCTGATGTGCCGGTGATCCCTTATGCAATCGATCCAACCATGTATTTCGCCAAGCCCGCGAAACGCCGCCAGATTGTATTCATGCCGCGGAAGTTAAAATACGATGCTGCGTTTATCCGAGCTGCCTTTTCGCGCAAATATGTCCGATATGCCGATGTTCCTTGGGTTGCGATCGATATGAAGACTCAACACGAAGCTGCGGAGATCATGGCGGAGAGCGATATATTCTTATCTCTTTCCCATCAAGAATCCTTTGGACTGCCGCCCTTGGAAGCAATGGCATGCGGATGTCTTGTGGCCGGTTTCCATGGCGATGGCGGTCGCGAGTATATGACCAGCGAGAATGGATGGTGGGCTGAAACCGGCGACTGGCAGGCTTGCGTGGATGGCCTTGCGGGTGCCTTGGACCTTCTTCAGACGGGCGGATCGGCTTTGGTCGAGCGCCGAAAGGCGATGGCCTCCACCGTCGATCAGTATAGTCCGGCTAGAATGAAAGAGGCGCTCCTTACGTTTTGGCGAAACGAGTTGGCAACGCCTTTTATCTAGGTGCAAATTCGCACACGCTCGCTTTTTAGAATCGCTGATCCGAATTTATGCCGTCTGATTACGAAAAATCTCCGAACGTGCAGGTGGCGGCCAACCTGTCTGCCGCGCAAATCCAAACGATGCTTCAACAGGCTTTGGCATTTCATCAAACTGGGCAATTTGAGCAGGCGCGCGCGCTTTATGACGATATACTTAAGATAGACCCACCTCATTTCAACGCATTACATCTGTTGGGAGTTCTAGCCCACCAAACCGACAATCACATCAAGGCGGTGGAGTTAATCGGCAAAGCGATCGATATTTTTCCCAACAATCCCGCATTCTACCTGAACTTGGGAAGCGCATTGCAGGCGCTTAAACAGCTTGATGCGGCGATTGAAAGTTATGACAAGGCATTGGCTCTCAAGAACGACTATGCAAATGCTCATTTTAATCGGGGCGTTGCTTTGCAAGGGCTTGGGCAATTGAAAGCCGCGGTAGCGAGTTACGATCACGCCATTGCAGCAAAGCCAGATTATGCACATGCCTATTCAAACCGGGGCAATGCGCTGGCCGAACTCAAACGGTTGGACGAAGCGATAGAGAGTTATGACCGCGCCATTGCGATCGACCGCCGTTTCGCGGAAGTTTATTTCAATCGCGGTGGATTGTTAGCCGAACTCGGTCAATTCGATGCGGCCGTGCAAAGTTACGATCAAGCAATTGAATCCAAACACGACTATGCGGAAGCCTATTCCGGCCGCAGCGTAGCACTTGCGGAGCAGCGGAAATTCGATGCCGCGCTGTCGAGTTGCGAGCGTGCGCTAAAAATTCTACCGAATTATGCCGAAGCCTATAGTAATCGCGGAGCGATTCTCGCGAAGCTCAAGCGATTTGATGCAGCGATGGCAAGTTATGATCGCGCGATCGCGATAGCTCCTGACCTAGTCGAGGCATATTCCAACCGGGGCAATGCATTTAAAGAGCTTGGCCATCTTGACGCAGCGCTAGCGAGCTACGATCGAGCCATAGAGATCAAACCGGATTTCGCCGAGGCCTATTATAATCGTGGAAACATTTACCACGAACTCAAGAAATTCGAAGCTGCCATGGCGAATTATGACGAGGCCTTGGCCCTCGATCCGAATATCGAATATGTATTGGGCCGGCGGCTCTATACCAAAATGTCGATCTGCGATTGGAGTTTCCTCGACGAAGACATCGCTCGATTGTCGTCGGGAATACAAGGCGGCAAAAGGATCGCACTGGGTTTTCCTCTTTTGGGATTGACGGCGAACCCGTCCTTGCAACGCCAAGCGGCCGAGATCTGGGTGAACCACAAATTCCCCGCCGATGGTTCCTTTGGGCCGATCGCCAAACGCGCCCGATCGCCAAAGATTCGGATCGGCTATTACTCGGCCGATTTTCGTACGCATGCGGTGACGCAATTGACAGCAGGTCTGTTCGAACATCACGACCGAACAAAATTTGAACTGACTGCCTTTTCCTTCGGGTCGAACAAAAAAGACGATATGCGCAATCGGGTTTCCGCCGCATTCGACAAATTCGTCGATGTTGAGAATTTGTCCGACGGCGATGTCGTTAAGCGGTCGCGGGAATTGGGGATCGATATTGCGGTGGATCTGATGGGCTTCACCCAGGACAACCGCGCCGGGATTTTTGCGAGCCGGGCAGCCCCGATCCAGATCAATTACATCGGCTATCCGGGCACCATGGGTGCTGACTATATCGACTACATAATTGCCGACGAAACGGTGATACCCGAGCGTGCCCAAAGCGACTATTCGGAAAGAATCATCTATTTGCCGAACTCGTTTCAGGCCAACGACGACAAACTAAAGGTTTCGGGCAGGTTGTTCACGCGCGCCGAGCTTGGGCTACCGGAAACCGGATTCGTGTTTTGTTGCTTCAACAACAATTACAAAATCACCCCGGATACCTTCGATAGTTGGATGAGAATTATCGGGCGGGCTGAAGGCAGTGTTTTATGGCTGTTCGTGCAAAATCAGATTGCAGCCGCAAATTTGAGGAAAGAGGCAGCCGGTAGGGGCGTCGATCCGCGAAGACTGGTGTTTGCTGAGGCAATGCCAATGCCCGAGCATCTCGCCCGTCACCGCGCAGCGGACCTGTTTCTCGATACATTGCCCTTCAATGCGGGCGCGACGGCAAGCTGTGCCCTGTGGGCGGGATTGCCCGTGCTGACGCTGACGGGGGATGCTTTCGCGAGCAGGATGGGGGCGAGCCTGCTCAGTGCGATCCAGGTGCCCGAACTAATCACCCATCGTCGCGAGGATTACGAAGCGCTTGCTGTCGAGCTGGCGACGGACTGGGACAGGCTTGAGGCTCTGAAACGACGTCTGGCGGAGAACCGGCTGACCGCGCCGTTATTCGACACCAAGTTGTTCGCGACGAACCTGGAACAGGCCTATACCCAGATTTACAACCAATACCAGGCCGACTTGCCGCCCGATCATATATACTTTCGCTGATCTGTCATGAGTCGTGCGCTCGGGGAGGGGGCTCAATGCGGCTGGGCGCCGTCCGGGAATTTTGCCAGCGCCTCGTTGAGAGCATCGGCGAGAAACTGCCATTCCGAAAACGGCAGAAGAATAGCGTGCCGCTCGCCGTCGGTATCTGTGGCGAGCAGGACCATCCCGCTTTCGGATTTATCGTCGTCGTCAATATGGATTTCCATATCGTCGAGCTTGGCGATCATCAGTTCGGTGAATTCGTCCTCGAGCATTCGGGTCTTCCTTTACATTATCCCACGACCAGCGCGGCATGTTCGCTTGTGCCGTCGCTCAGACCGCGGGCCTTCATCCAATCGTAGGCGCGGGTGAAAAGCGCCGGATCGTAATAGTCCACATGCTTGTAGCGCACGAAGGCGCGGAGCAATTCGCTGGGTTTCAAAGCGCCCTTCGCATGCGCCGCGACATGGTGAGCATATTTATAGAAATTCGCATTGATGAGATCGACGGCTGCGTTCTCGGCATCGTAATAGGCTTTGCGCTCCTCGGGAGAAAGATCGGGGGCGACCACTTCGCCGCCACGATAAAAAGAGGCCGCCACGATATGGGCACCCTCTTTGAGGCCAAGGCTAATGAAGGGTTCCATCACGGTTACGGCGCGATACGCACCGCTTTTCAGACCCGCATAGCGCATTTGCGGCAATCCGCCGTTCTCGATGGTCACGTGTGCCGCACCGATAGCGCTTTCGAGCATCTGGATGGTCGTGTAATGCGATCCCGTGAGTTCCTGGACCACCACCGGCACATCGGCCATGTCGCGCGGGCTCTGGAGGGTATCGTCGAAGGTCAGGATCGCCTGCGCGGCCACGGCGGCGCGCAGAGCTGCGATTGCCCCGCCGCGGGTGCCGCGCTCGAGCCGGTCGATGCTCGCCCATTCGCAGACATTGTAGCTGTCGGCCGATCCGGTCTCGAACTGCATCTCCTTCAGACGGGTCAGGATCGGCTTCTCGGCGCTGTCCTTTTCGCGGTCGGCGTAGCTTGCCGAAAAGCTGACATCGAGGCCGGCGCGCGCGAACAAGCCTTCCTCGATGGCGACGATGACGGGTAAGTCAAAGACCGGGTTATTGGGTGCAATGCGAACGGTTTTCATGGGGCCTCCCAGGACCTTGTTTAAGGACGAAAGATAGCCGACTCGGCGGGCGCGTGACAGCCACTCCTCGACCGTTTGGGCCGAGAAGGTCGCACGCCACCGCAGCGGCGTGCATGCTCGCACGTCATTGTCGGGAGAGACCTAACTAAACGACGATCCGACGGTACCGCTGCCAGGTCGCATGTCCGAGGATCGGAAAGACGACTGCCAATTCCACAAACGCCCTCAACGATTCCAAGATACGCCGATCGTTCGTGCCCAGAACGGGCCGCGCGGCGTTTGACGGAAATGTTATCTGGACAACCAGGGGAACGCTATTTTCGCTATTGGAGCCGTTGATTCGTCGTCTCCGAGGGCTATGATGTATAAAATTCGTTGAGGGAAGCATCATGTCCATAACCTTTGCCGCCTCGCGCGCGGCCTAGTCCGATTATGTCCGCATTCAAAGTCGACGGCATCGAACTGACCGGTTTGCGCTCAGGCACCGGTGTGCCCGTTCTGATGCTACATGGTGCTGGCGGTCCACGATCGATCCTCGCGACGTGCGAGCGGTTCGCAAAGTCATTTTCTGTGATCGCGCCGACCCATCCGGGGTTCGCCGATTGCCCCGAAGTCGATCGCCTCGATACGGTCGACGACCTTGCATATCTTTATCTTGATCTGCTGGATTCGCTGAATTTGCACGATGTGACCGTGATTGGATTTTCCCTGGGTGGCTGGATCGCGTGCGAAATGGCGATCAAATCGACCGCGCGGATCGGGCGGATTATTCTGGTCGATGCCGTAGGAGTGCGCTTTGGCGGACCTCAATCGACGGAATTGGCCGACCTCTTCGGGATTCCGCCGGCTCAGATGTCCAAGCTTGCCTATTTCGATCCGAAATACGCGCCCGATCCTGCGCAGATGACCGATCTCGACAAGCTGAACGCGCAACGCTCGTTCCAGGCATTCGCGCGCTATGCCTGGGAGCCGTATCTGCACAATCCGAAGCTCAGGCAACGCCTGCACCGTATCGACAAGCCGGCACTCCTGATCTGGGGCAAGCACGACAGAATTGTCGATGCCGATTATGGACGGAAATTTTGTGCGGCGATCCCGGGCGCGAAGCTCGTCGTGCTGCCGAATGTCGGTCACGTTCCGCAGATCGAGGCACCCGAGAAATTCGATGCATTGGTGGCCGATTTCATCGGCGGCCGCGCCATAGCGGCGGAGTAGGGAATATGAAATTCTATCATTTCAGCGAAGCGCCTTATCCGTTCCTGCCCGATCTCGCGACGCTCGAAAGCCTTCGCGTCGATTTACCGAATAGCTATTACGACCCGGAGAAGGGAGCGGATCTCTTTCATCAACGTCTGGACGAATGGTGCCTATGCGACGAACTCGGCATCAACATCATGCTCAACGAGCATCATCAGACGCCGACTTGCGTGGTGCCCAATATCGTCGTCACGGGAAGCGTGCTTGCGCGCCAAACCAAGAATGTCCGTATCCTCGAACTCGGCAATCCGATCGCCAATCGTCGCGATCCAGTACGGGTCGCCGAGGAAACCGCGATGGTGGACGTGTTGTCGCGCGGACGACTCGATTGCGGTTTCGTGCGCGGCGTACCGATGGAAATAGCACCGTCCAACCAGAACCCGACGCAATCGCAATCGCGTTTCTGGGAAGCGCATGATCTGATCATGAAGACCTGGACGACGCATGACGGGCCGTTCCGCTGGGAAGGGAAATATTTCCATTATCGCGCGGTGAATATCTGGCCACGCCCTTACCAGCAACCGCATCCGCCGATCTGGATTACGACCAGCACCTTGGTCAACGCCGAGGAGATCGGCCGTCGTGGTTATGTCTGCGCGACATTCTTGGTCGGCTTCGAGCAGGCGAAAAAGATTTTCGACGCCTACCGCAAGGGGTATCGCGAAAGTTTCGGCTGCGACCCAATGCCCGATCGTTTCGCTTATCTAGGTTTCGCCCATGTCGCGGAGACCGACGAAGCCGCGCGCGAGCCCGCTAAGAAGCTGCTTTGGTACATGGAGTCCGGCAAACAAGCTCCGCAGTGGAACGCTCCGCCGGGGTACATGCCGGCAGAGGTCATGGCAGCGCTCTCCGGCAAATCGCGCACGGCTGATTTCCGTCGCTTGGATGTCGATTTCCAGATCGGCTTCGGCAACTTCTTCACCGGCAATCCCGATACCGTGGTCAAGCAGATCCGCAAATTTCATGACGAGGTCGGCGGCATCGGCAATCTATTGCTGATGGGCCACGCGGGCTACATGACGCATGAGGAAACCTCGAGCCATTTGAAGCTCTTCGCCAAAGATGTCATGCCGCAGGTGCAAGGCCTTAGCCTGCCGCAGACGAAAGCAGCGGAATAATAGGCCTCATTTAGCGTCTCAACATCCGATCGCGATGTTCCCCGATACGTCTGGCACGTTTGCCTTCGAGCTTATCTCAGAGGCCGCTCCCGAATGGCTTTTTCATCCGGATCGCATCCCCAACCGGGTGTCGAGGGCAGGACGATATAGCCGTCCTCGATGTTCGGCTGGATCGGGAAAATCTGGTTGTCTGCGGCGATACGATCGATATCGATTTCCATGATGCGCAGATTGGGGACCGCCGCGGCGAAATGCGCATTCATCATATTGGCGAGATGCCCATAGAAATTATGGGGTGCGATATTCACTTCGTGGGCTTCGGCGCAGGCGGCGATCTTCATGCTTTGCCACACGCCGTTCCATATTGCATCGATGATCGCGACGTCGAGCGACTGCGCGCGAAAGAATGGCAAGAACTGGCGAATGCCGAACAGCGTTTCGCCGCCTGAAATAGGATGCGGGCTTTGGCTTCGCACATGGGCCAAGGCATCGGGATCGTTCATGTCGATCTCGATCCAGAACATGTCGAGATCGGCGATGGCGCGCACGATCTTGAGATATCCCTCAGTGCGGCAATTGAAGTTGAGATCGATCAATATGTCGATGTCGGGTCCGGCACCCTCGCGCATGAGTTCGAGCGTGCGTCGGATGTCGCGCAGCGTTTTGCGTTCGATATTGAGATCGGGTTGGAAGGGGCGGCCGAAACCGGGCGACGAGAGCGCCAAGCCGTTTTCGTTGTGTAAGATGACGTTGGTCTTGAGCGCGGTGAAACCCTTTTCTTTCACCTCGGCGCCCATCGCCTTGAGACCCGCAGCATCCGTGATCGCAGGCGGATAATATTGCGGGCGGCTGACGCGGTACATGGCGCAATGCGACCAATAGACGCGAACCTTGTCACGTACCTTGCCGCCGAGCAATTCGTAGCAGGGTACG
>CAMDWJ010000074.1 GCA_945877815.1 Caenispirillum bisanense | reverse complement strand
TTCAAGCATCTCGGCTCCAACGAGTTCGCCAAGCTTTTGTTGACCGAGGCGCAGGTCGCGGTGTCGCCGGGTGTCGCTTTCGGCGAGCATGGCGACGGGCATGTACGCATCGGCCTCGTCGAGAATCGCCAGCGCATTCGACAGGCTGCCCGCAACGTAAAGGCGTTCTTGTCGCGTTACGACAAGGTGCTCGAAGAATCCGAACGCCGCCGCGCAGTCGGCGCGTAATAAAAAAACCTTCTCCCGCAAGCGGAAGTGGGGCTTTTCAATTTCAGCTCATTAAGCAGCCAGCGGCCGTACGTCGCCTTCGGCGCCTGTGAGCGCGCCGGGGACAAACTCGTTGGCCAGGAAGCGCGCGCGATCGACCGGGCCCGGCAGGTAGAGGCCCGTCGTCGCGTTGGGCGCGAAGCCAAAGCGGCCATAATATTCCTCATCGCCGACGAGGATCACGGACTTTTCGCCTTCACCCTTGGCGCGGCGCAGGGCTTCCGCCATGAGGGCGGCACCTACGCCTTGATCCCGCCACGCGGGATCGACAGCGAGGGGGCCAAGAAGAAGTGCACGGCGGCGCCCTGCGAGGACCGGCCATAGGCGGACCGTCCCCACGAGCGCGCCTCGACCGAGTGCGACCAGACTCAAGTTTCGGATTGGAGCTTGGCCCTCGCGCAGCCGCTGGCATGTCTTATGCCAACGGCTCTCGCTGAAAGAGGCATCGAGCAGACGCTCGATCGCCGGTGCGTGTTCGTCCCGCTCGTTCTTGAGCGTAATCATCGATCTGATCCTCTACTTCAATCAGATGCAGTAGGTTTTTAGAGGTTCAAAGCCGTTGAAGGCCACCGAGGCATAGGTTGTCGTATAGGCCCCGGCCGCGCGAATCTCCAGTTTGTCGCCGATTTCGAGATCGGCGGGCAGGCGATAATCGGCTTTTTCGTACATGATATCGGCCGAGTCGCAGGTCGGGCCCGCGATGGCGACCGGAACCGGCGCTCCGGTGCGATGCGATACGATCGGGTACTGGATCGCCTCGTCCATGGTTTCGGCGAGACCGCCGAACTTGCCGATGTCGAGATAAACCCAAGATTTCGCATCGTCTTCCGATTTTTTCGAAATCAGCACAACCTCGGTCTGGATTATGCCGGCGCTGCCGACCATCTGACGACCCGGTTCCACGATGATATCGGGGATTCGGTTTCCGAAATGGCGGCTCAGCGACTCCTCGATGGAGGCGCCATAGGCGGCCATGCCGGGTACGGTGCGGCGATAGCGTGTCGGAAATCCGCCGCCGATATTGAGCATCGACAGGGTGACGCCGGCTTCTTCGCATTCGCGAAACAACCATGCGGCTTGTTCCACGGCCGAGTCCCACTGACCAGGGTCGCGCTGCTGCGAGCCGACATGGAAGGACACGCCATGCGGGATCACGTTGCGCTTGGCGGCGTCGAGAAGCAGTTTTTTGGCCATTTCCACGTCGCAGCCGAACTTGCGCGACAAGGGCCAGTCGGCATTGGCGCCGGAGGTCAGAATACGGCAGAAAACGCGGCTGCCGGGGGCAGCTTCGGCGATCTTGCCGAGCTCGGCTTCGGAATCGAAGGCATAGAGGCGCACGCCGCGCGCGTAAGCCGCTGCGATGTCGCTCTTCTTCTTGATCGTATTGCCATAGGACAGGCGGTCCGCGCTAACGCCCGTTGCGAGCGCCATATCGATCTCGGCAACGCTGGCCGTATCGAAAGACGAGCCGAGTTTCCCCAGGACCTTCAGGATCTCCGGCGCCGGATTGGCCTTCACGGCGTAATAGATGCCGGCGCGCGGCACGGCGGCATGCAGACGGCGGTAGTTGTCTGCCACCACATCGAGATCCATAACCAAACAGGGTGTTGCCGGCTTCTGCTCGGCAAGGAACCGCTCAATCTTCTTCGTCATACCCGTTGCTCCTCTCGCGAAATGCGATGGTGCAGAGGCACTTGCCCCATCCGGGATAATCCTGGCCCGGAGGAACACGTGCGTTGATCTACGTAAAACGCGACTTTGCCCGGACCCAGCCAAACAGACCGGCGGGAAGCGCGCTTACCTCTCGATGTGACGGAGTGCGACGTCGTGCTCAGAGAACATCGTATCCACTATCCCTTAGGGTACCGGCCCACTGTCGACCGGCTCGACCGCAAAAGGACGCGTACACGTCGTTGCTTAGCTCCTCGATACTGCTACTGCGACCTGGAGCATTCGGCACGTGCGATTGGCGTCTGGGAGGGGTACATAAGGCTACTTGGCTCCCCCCGCAATAGGGAATTTCATCCAAACGGAAATAATCTTCTTAGGCTTATTTCTCAAGGGTTTGTCGGCCATAAATGGTGCGTTGCGGAACCGGGTCGGTCGCGGCGAGGCCCAGTCCCTTGCCTCTGGGGCCCGACTCGCGCACAAAAGGGGCGCAAAAAATGGGCTGTCTAACGTGAGTACTCCTCTCAAGGTTGGCGTCGCGGGGCTTGGCACCGTCGGCGCGGGCACCGTCCGCTTGATCGAGGCGCAAGCGCAGCTGCTGGCCGCGCGCGCGGGCCGCGAGATTCGCGTGATCGCCGTAGCCGCACGCGAGCGGGGCAAGGACCGAGGCGTGCGGATTGACAGTTATACGTGGTACGACGATGCACGGGCGCTCGCGACCGACAAGAACGTCGATGTCGTGGTCGAACTAATCGGCGGCGCGGACGGGATCGCCCGCGACCTGGTCGAAAGCGCCATCGCCAATGGCAAGCATGTGGTCACGGCCAATAAGGCGCTGATCGCGCATCACGGCACCGCGCTCGCCGGCAAGGCAGAGAAGGCCAGCGTGACCCTGGCCTTTGAGGCATCGGTCGCCGGCGGCATCCCGATCGTAAAAGCTTTGCGCGAGGGTTTGGCCGCCAACCGCATCACGCGCGTGTACGGCATTCTGAACGGAACCTGCAATTACATCCTCACCAACATGCGCGCGACGGGGCAGTCTTTTGCCGCCGTTCTCGCCGAGGCGCAGAAGCTCGGTTACGCCGAGGCCGATCCGGCCTTCGACGTCGACGGGATCGATGCCGCGCATAAGCTTGCCATCCTCACCAGTCTGGCGTTCGGCAGCGAGGTCGATTTCAAATCGGTGCATATTGAGGGCATCCGCGAAATTTCGCCGCTTGATATCCGCTTCGCGGACGAACTCGGTTATCGCATCAAACTGCTGGGGATCGCGCGGCTGACCGAGCATGGCGTAGAACAGCGCGTACATCCCTGCATGGTGCCTTCGAATCTGCCCATCGCCCATATCGACGGCGTTTTCAATGCCGTGGTCGCCGACGGTGATTTCGTCGAAACGACCCTCTATGAGGGGCGCGGGGCCGGGGCCGGACCGACCGCCTCGGCCGTCGTTGCCGATCTAATCGATATCGCGCGCGGGCACAGAATCCCGGCTTTCGGAGTACGGTCCTCAAGCTTGACGCGTCTGCCGCCGTCGCCGCTCGCGCGCCATCTCGGCGCCTATTACGTGCGCTTCATGGTGCTCGACCGGCCGGGCGTGTTCGCTGAAATCGCGGCTGCCTTGCGCGACCATTCCGTGTCCATGGAATCTATCCTCCAGCACGGCCGCTCGCCGGGCGAGAAGGTTCCCGTCGTCCTCACTACCCACGAGACCGAGGAGGGCGCCATGCAGGCGACGCTGGCCGCGATCCAGAAATCGGGCGCGGTCGTGGAACCCCCGACCATGATAAGAATCGAAGCGTTCTGAAATATTGCGACGCAAGAATTGGAGAATTTAAGTCTATGAGCGACTCCCCTGCCAAAATGGATCGTAACCTCGCCCTCGAAGCCGTTCGGATCACCGAAGCTGCGGCGCTGGCCGCCTCGCGCCTGATGGGACGCGGCGATGAAAAGGCGGCCGATCAGGCGGCGGTCGACGCCATGCGCCGCGCGCTCAACAGCCTCAATATCAAGGGCACGGTCCGTATCGGCGAGGGCGAACGTGACGAAGCGCCGATGCTCTATATCGGCGAGGAAGTCGGCACCGGCGACGGGCCTAAGATCGATATCGCGCTCGATCCGCTCGAAGGTACAACGATCACTGCCAAGGGCGGCGGCAATGCGCTTGCGGTCATCGCAATGGCGGAGGAGGGCGGCTTCCTCAATGCGCCCGACACCTACATGGACAAGATCGCCGTCGGCGGAGGCCTGCCCGACAATATCGTCGATCTCGACGCGAAGCCGGCGGAAAATCTCAGGGCGCTTGCCAAGGCGAAGGGAGTCGATATTGGCGATCTCGTCGCCTGCATCTTAGACCGCCCGCGCCACGAGGAATTGATCGCGCGTACGCGCGAGGCAGGTGCGCGCATCATGCTGATTGGCGACGGCGACGTGTCCGGCGTCATCGCGACCGCGACGCCTGAGACCGGCGTCGATATCTACATGGGCACCGGCGGCGCACCTGAAGGCGTTCTCGCGGCTGCGGCGCTGCGTTGCATCGGCGGCCAGATGCAGGGGCGCTTGGTGTTCCGCAACGCCGACGAGCGCGCGCGCGCAACTCGCCTCGGGGTTAAGGAATTCGACCGCAAATATTCTTTGCTCGAACTCGCGCACGGCGAAGTCATGTTCGCGGCAACCGGCGTCACCAACGGCACGATGCTGAAGGGCGTTCGGCGCTTCCGCCAAGGTGCGACGACGCATTCTCTGGTGATGCGCTCCAAATCCGGCACGGTGCGGTACGTCGAAGCGACGCATAATTTCGAACGCAAGTCTGTGATCGAACCTTAAACAATTGGATCTATTCGCAGCCTACCCCCCACACCAACCCTCCCCCTCAAGCGGGGAGGGAGTGTCTAGGCTAGCGTCCCCTCCCCCCGGCGAGGGGGAGGGACAGGGAGGGGGGGCCTAACCTTGGTCGCTTCATCCCCCGAACGGATCGTTCTCGGTATCGAGCAGTCTCTGACTGGTCGGCGCTGGATCGACGGTGCCGGTGATGCGCGGACGGGATTGGCTCTTGCGCAGGCGCATGGCCTGCCTGAGATCGTTGGTCGTCTGCTGGCGGCGCGCGGGCTCGGTCTCGACGATGTCGGCGGCTATCTCGAGCCGCGCCTCGCGGCGCTGTTGCCCGACCCCAGTCATCTGCTCGATATGGATCGCGCCGTTACGGCGCTCGTTGCCGCGATCGAGGGAAAACAGCGCATCGCCGTGTTCGGCGATTACGATGTCGATGGCGCCACCTCGTCGGCCTTGCTCGATCGTTTCTTCCGCGCCATCGGTGTGCAGCTGCGCGTCTATATTCCGGATCGCATGAAGGAAGGTTACGGCCCCAATTCGGCGGCATTCGCCAAGCTGAAGGACGAGGGCTGCAAGGTCGTCATCACAGTCGATTGCGGCATCACCGCCTACGAGCCGTTGAAATTCGCACGTGCCAATGGTCTCGACGTGATCGTCGTCGATCATCACGTCGCCGAAGCTGGGCTCCCGGAAGCCGTCGCCGTGGTCAATCCCAACCGTATCGACGAGACGAGCCCGCATCGCCAGCTGGCCGCCGTCGGCGTCGCCTTTCTGGTCATCGTGGCGCTCAACCGCGCGCTGCGCACGGCCGGCTATTACAAACGGATGGGTCGGGCCGAGCCCAATCTGCTCAACTGGCTCGACCTCGTGGCACTCGGCACCGTCGCCGATGTGGTGCCGCTGACCGGCGTCAATCGCGCGTTGGTGACGCAAGGTATCAAGGTGTTGGCCAAGCGCGAAAATGCGGGCCTGCGCGCGCTCGCCGACGTTGCCAAGATCGATGAGGCGCCCGAGGCCTATCATCTGGGGTTCATCATGGGGCCGCGCGTGAATGCAGGCGGCCGTGTGGGCGAAGCGGAGTTGGGCGCGCGATTGCTGGCGACCGACGACGACGCCGAGGCGCACGAGATCGCGCAGCGGCTCGATGCCTATAACCGCGATCGCCAGAAGATCGAGGAAGGCATTCTCAACGATGCGATGGCGCGGGCCGAAGCCGAAGCGATGGCGGGCGGCGGCTCGCTCGCTTTCGTGGCGGGTGAGGGATGGCACCAGGGCGTCATCGGCATCGTCGCTTCGCGTCTCAAGGATCGTTTCAATCGTGTCGCCTGCGTCGCGGCGGTGAACAAAGGTATCGCGACGGGATCGGGCCGCTCGATGCCGGGCTTCGATCTCGGCGCCGCCGTTATCGCGGCGCGTCACGCCGGCATCCTACTCACCGGAGGCGGGCACGCAATGGCGGCGGGATTTTCCTGCGCCGCCGACAAACTCAACGAGTTTCGCGCCTTCCTCGACGAGCGCGTGTCGCGTCATGTGGCGGCCGCGGGCGGTCTGCGCCCCACCTTGCACATCGACGGCATGTTGGAGGCAAGCGGCGCTACTCTCGACCTCGTGCATGAGATCGACCGTTTGGGTCCCTTCGGCAGCGGCAATTCCGAGCCTCGCTTCGTGCTTTCGGGCGTGCGTGTCGTCAAGGCCGATCCGGTCGGCACCAATCATGTGCGCTGCGTATTGACGGGTGCCATGGGTGGACGGCTCAACGGGATCGCGTTCCGCTGTCTCGACACCGCGCTCGGGCATGCTTTGATGGATCGCGCCGGGACGCCGCTGCATATCGCGGGACGCCTGAATGAAAATACCTGGCAAGGCCGTTCAAGCGTCCAGCTCATGATCGACGACGCGGCGCCCGCGCATTGAGCCGCAATCCGGTGGCACTCGTCGTTATCGTCTGCACCGCGCACATGCTGACCTTGACCGGGGTCTTCGCCTTTCCGGCCTTGCTGCCCACGTTCGTCGCGGACTGGTCGCTGAGCAATGCGGAGGCCGGCTGGATTTCGGGCATACCGCTCGCCGCCAACGCGGTGAGCGTGTCGATCCTCGTCAGTCTTACCGATAAATTGGATGCGCGTTACATCTTCGGCTGCGGCGCAGTACTTGGCGCGCTGTCGCTCGCCGGCTTCGCGCTCTTCGCCGACGGATTCTGGAGTGCGATGTGGTTCCGCGCGCTCGGCGGTGTTTCCATGGCCGCGACCTACATGCCGGGCTTACGCGTGCTGGTCGACCGCTTCGGCGGCGATCGTCAGAGCCGCGCGGTGGCACTTTATACAGCGAGCTTCAGCCTCGGCACCGCAACGTCCTTTTTCGTCGCCGGCGAAGCGGGTGCCGCGTTCGGTTGGCCGGTGGCCTTTTGGATCTCGGCCGGTGCTTCGCTGGCGAGCGGGCTGATGGTCATGGGACTGCTGAAGAAGGTAACGCCGCTGCGGCCGGACAACGCGGGCTCGGTTTTCGATATCCGCCCGGTGTTGCGTAACCGCGCTGCCATGGCCTATGTGCTCGCCTATGCGGCGCATGGTTGGGAGCTGTTCGCTTTTCGCGCCTGGGCGGTGGCCTTTCTCGTCTTCAGTTTGACATTGCAGCCGAATGGCGCGGGATGGCCCTCGCCAACCGTCGTCGTCACTGTCGGATCGCTCGTCGCCATGGCGTGCAGCATCCTGGGCAACGAGTTGGCCGAACGTTTCGGGCGTCGCCGCATGGTGATCGCGTACCTTTTGAGCAGTGCCACCTTTGCCATGGTCCTAGGTTACTTGCCCGGGCTTCCCTATCCCTGGGTCGCCGCATTCATTCTCATCTATTCCGGCCTACTGCAGCTCGATTCTGCCTCGCTCACGGCGGGCGCAGTGAATGCGTCCGAACCGGGGCGTCGCGGCGCTACCTTGGGCGTGCATTCGTTCCTGGGATTCGCGGGCAGCGCCATTGGACCGTTGGTCGTCGGAATTGTCCTAGATGCGACCGGCGGCGGCCAAAATATCCAGTCTTGGGGGACCGGCTTCATCGCCATGGGCGCGGTGTGCCTGATTGCGCCGCTCGCCTTTTTGATGGGCCGCCGGGACTGATCCAAACCTTTTGGTTGCAAAATTAGGAGCTTTTTCGACCATCTCCTCCATTTGCGATAAGACAAACTGCAAATCGAGCATTTTCCCGAGGAACAGGTCAGCTGGGGAGCGGCCGCAGGCTAAAAGGCGTTTTCGAGCCGGGAAATGATAGACGCCTAATGCAGCCGGACTTCGATTTGGTGAAGCGGGCGCAGGTCAAACGGGGCCGAAAGCTGAGAACAAAGGGGTCACGTTCCGAGTCAAAACTTGGAAGTGGCGACACCCTAATTGGAACCAGACTTGGAAGTTTGGTGACCCCAGCGGGGTTCGAACCCGCGTATCCACCGTGAAAGGGTGGTGTCCTAGGCCGCTAGACGATGGGGTCGTCGTGGCACCGCTGTCTAATGGGCGGAGGTCCCGAAATCAAGGATTAGTTCGGGGATGGCTTGATAGCCGACGAGGCTCAAACTCCAGTGACTCGCCCGCATGCGGCAGCTAAATAGAGGCGGACATACATACGTTTCTTCGCATTGTGCATCGGAAACACAAAACTTGTTCGTCGGATGACCAGTCGACAGGAAATTTTCGACCGTGCCGTGGCACAGCATCGGGCCGGACGCGCCGACCTGGCCGAGCCCATATATCGCCAAACCGTTGCGGAGGATAAGGGGCATCATCAAGCTTGGCACCTTCTGGGCGTCATAGCCCTACAACGCGAGCAATTTGCGGAGGCAATCGCGTTTCTGGAAATCGCCACCGGCCTCGACCATACAAACCCCAAATACTTAAACAATTTGGGCAACGCCCTTGGCCAATCGGGCAACCTAGCAGCCGCTGAAATCGCATTTCGCAGGGCGAATGATCTCGATAAGCAGTTTGCGGACCCGCTCTACAATCTCGGCGTCATATACCATCGGCATCACAATTTAACGCGGGCGGAAGCCCTGTATCGTGAAGTATTGGAACAAAACCCGGAGCATCCGGGGGCGAATAATAATTTGGGTTCCCTTTACAACGATCGCGGACAGTGCGAGGAGGCCTTACCATATTTCAAGAAGGCTGTTTCTTCGGATCCGGATTTTATGGCGGCCAGCGCGCCGGCGTCGGCCGCCACCGTCGCCAATGTGATACCGGAACCCGTGCCGGTGCCCACGTCCTGGATCGCTCTGCCGATCGTCATCGATTTGAAGTGAACGCCACGCGTGCCCGTAGGGCGTCTCTCCGCTCCCATCTCTGGTGGTTGCTGCCCCTCACCATCGCTTATCTGCTGTTCGAATTGGCATTCAGCGCGCGCCTTCTCGATATCGCGGGCGGGTTGTCGACGCGCGACGAATTGGACGCTATCGAATTCGCGGGCAAGACGCTGTCGGGCTGCGCCCTAGCGCTGTTGATCGGCCCCCATTAGTTGGTCCGGTTTGAATGTTAGTGCATTGTGTCCTCTTTCGCCATTGCCGGCTTTAGGTGGAGCGTAGCGGAACCGGAGGACGGCAATGGCGGCGTCGCGGTTTCCGGGGTCGGCGGTCGGTAGCCAAGGCT
>CAMDWJ010000073.1 GCA_945877815.1 Caenispirillum bisanense | reverse complement strand
TGATCATATGCGCCGGGCCGCGCTCGCCGAGCGCGCCAAGGCTCCACAGGAACGGCTTGCCCGCGAAGGCCGCATCCGCACCGAGCGCCACCGCGCGCGCCACGTCAACGCCGGTCCGGATTCCGCTGTCAAAAATGATCGTCGCGCGCTTGCCGATCTGCGCGGCGATCGCCGGCAAAGTGTCGATCGGCGCCGGCAAGGCATCGATCTGCCGTCCGCCGTGATTGGTCACCACCACGCCGTCGAGACCGATCGAGATCGCACGCTCGGCATCCTCGGGATGCAGGACGCCCTTAATCAAAAGCGGTCTCTTCCATTTGTCGCGATAACGCGCGACTTCCTCCCAGGTAAAGGCACCGCCGCCTTCGCGCTGCATGAAGGCCGCACCTTCGGCGAGACCGGCATTACCCTGCATATAAGGCCGCAGATTGACGAATTTTGGGATTCCGTTGCGCATCAGCGACGCCGTCCAGTGCGGCGAGGAGAGAGCATCGAGTTTCATCCGCATAGTCAGCCGGAACGGCGTCACGATGCCGCCTTTGGTTTCGCGCGGGCGCGTCGTACGGATCGGCGTATCGACGGTCAGCATGAGCGCATGAACGCCCGCTGCGTCGGCGCGCTTGACCAGATCGAAGCCGATCGCATGATCGTTGCGCGCGAAGCGATAGAGTTGGAACCACAGAACGTCGGGGGCCAACTTTGCGGCCTCCTCAACGCTGATGCCGGACAACAGGCCAAGGGTGTAGGGAACGCCAGCGGCCTGGCAGGCCTTGGCGAGATAGATTTCAGCTCCCGGAAAGACGGTACCCGGTCCGCCGACCGGCGCGACGCCAATGGGTGCCGTATATTTCCGGCCAAAAAGCACGCAATCGGCCGGCGGCGGCGAAACCAGCTTGCCGTAACGCGGGACCATCTCGATGGCATCGAAGGCATTGTTGTTGCGCGCGATGCCGGTGTCCGCGCCGGCTCCGCCGTCGCCATATTCGAAGGCGAAATGGGGCAGGATGCGTTTGGCGCGTGCGCGCAGATCAGCCGACGTCGGATATCGGCGCTTCAGTGCGATACGCTCGGCCAGTTCGGCGGCACTCGGCGCGGCAGTGACGGGCGCTGCGGATACGACGGGTGTGGAATCGGGCATATCGATGACCTCCCTGATAACAGACGATCTTTTTTTTTCCTTATTTCAACGATTTAGATGAAAACGGCATTTCCGGCAAGGTATCGTCTACCGGTTGACGCGTATCAATCGCGTAGAGCCTACGTTCTGTAATGTATTCAGCGGGATATGGGTCATCTAGCTGGATCGCCCGGTGGCGAAAATGCTAAGAAGGATTCAGGCAAGGCGTTTCGCCGCCGCAGGCCGGCGAACCCAAGGAATGGAGGCGAAGTTCAATGTTGAGTCCGGAAGATAATGCACGCATCACCCGCGTCGGACGCGGTACCCCGATGGGCGATGTGATGCGCCGCTATTGGCAGCCGATCCTCATGGTCTCGGAAGTGGCCGAGCCGGATGGAGCACCCGTCCGTGTCCGCCTGCTGGGCGAAGACCTGATCGCGTTTCGCGACACTAACGGCAAAGTGGGCCTCGTCGAGGCTTATTGTCCGCACCGCCGCGCGCCCATGTTCTACGGACGCAATGAAGAATGCGGATTGCGCTGCGTCTATCACGGCTGGAAATTCGATGCAGACGGCAATTGCGTGGATCTTCCGACCGAGCCCGCGTCCTCCAAGATGAAGGACCATATCAAGATCGGCGCCTATCCCACCTTCGAAGGCGGCGGACTGGTCTGGGCATATCTCGGTCCCAAGGAAATGATGCCGGAACCGCCGGACTACGAATGGATGCGCGCGCCCCAAACCCATTGCCGTATGTCCAAGACGTTCGAAGCCTGCAACTGGGTGCAGGCGCTCGAAGGCGGTTGCGACACCGCGCATTCGTCCTTTGCGCATAACAACGGCGACTGGGCGGACAACGAGCTGCGTCAGCGCGACAAGTCCCCGAAGCTGGAGGTCGAAAAGACCGATTACGGCTACACCTACATCTCGTTCCGCGGTGCAGGCGAGGACGGCACCTACGTCCGCGTTTATCAATACGTCATGCCCCACCAGCAAATGCGCGGCAACGTCACGCAGGCGAGCGGGCGCAGCAATTCACCCAAGATGGACGGACATATCTGGGTCCCCATCGATGACGAAAACACCTTCGTCTACAACTGGGCCTGCGGGATTGACGCGAACTCGCCGATCGCACTCGAATTCTTCGAGAAGTTCGAAAAGCAGATGGGCCGCGGGCACGACGACCACATTCCAGGCACTTTCAAACTGAAGAAGAACTTGGCGAACGATTACCTGATCGATCGGGAATTGCAGAAGAACCGCACCTATTACACCGGCATCGTCGGCATCAACACCCAGGACTTCGCGCTACAGGAAGGCATGGGGCCGATCTGCGACCGTAGCGAGGAACATCTGGGCTCGACCGACAAGGCGATCATCGCGATGCGCAATCTTCTGCTGGAAGCGACGCGCGAGGTCGCGACGAACAAGCCGCTGCGCGGCGTCGATCCCGCGACACACAAAAATGTCCGCGCCTTCGACTCGCTGGTCCCGCCGAACGCGGATTGGCGCACGGAGATGGCCGAGGATTTGCGGGCGAAGTGGTGACGGCGCGCTGGCCCAGCGGATTTCCGCAGCCGGCGAATGATGAAAGAAACAGCTTGCCGCTTGTGAGCGAGAACGCGGCACACGATCGATAGTTCGATCGTGTGCCGCTTCAACAAGTTGTGAACGCCTCTCTCTTGGCGTTGCCTACCCCGATCTCAAGCTTATCTTATGATACCCTGTCGTATGGGTACGAATGGCACTCCGAAGCAGGAGGTGCGCTCAAAACGAAGTCAGCGAAGCCGGAGGTTTGGGCTGCGTGGACGACATTTGTCGGCGTCTCTCTTTTTGCATATCGCGTTTCTTTTGGTTGTTGCGGCGCTCTCAAGCAAGCCGGCGGACGACTACCCGATCACGATCGCCGTTTTACTGATTGAAGAAGAAATCGGCACCAATGGCGTCGATGCTGACTCCGGTGATGCTGCCGGTGCGCCTACCGCCGCTACGCCCGCCGCAGCACCGGCTGCTACGGCGTCTGCCGATGCGGCACCGGTGTCCAAGGCTCAACCGAAGGCCGTTGCTCGACCAAATCCAAAACCCGCCGCCCCGGCGCGCAAGAAAGCCGTCACCCCGAGTCCAGAGAAGTTGCCCGAAGCAAAGCCGATCACGGCTCCAACCCCCGACATGAAGCCGAGCGAAGTTGCAACGGCATCCACTGCGACATCGAAAAACGCCGAAGACGGCAAGGAGGGACAAAGTTCCGGGACCGGGCAAGGAACCGCGTCCGCCCAAAGCACCGGACAAGCCAATGGGCAAGGTACCGGCTCGGGCACTGGGGAAGGCCGGAGTTCCGGATCCGGGGGCGGCAAGAAAGGCGGGGCCGCCGACGATTATCTCGAGCGTGTCCGCCGATCGCTTGAGCGATTCAAACGATATCCCGATGAGGCGAGAAAATTGAAGCAGGAAGGGACGGTGCAGGTCTCATTCGTCCTGGCGCGCGACGGTTCGGTCCTCAGCGCGCAGGTCACCGGCGGTTCGGGATTTGTGTTGTTGGATCAAGCTGCATTGGACATATTCAATGCAGCATCGCCGTTGCCCCCCGTGCCGAATTACGTCGAAGGCGAAACGGTTAAAATTGGGATGCCCATCAGTTTTTCACTCAGCTTCTTCGGGCGAATATTTTAGATCGCTCCGAACGGCACGCTGCTTCGCCTGACCGACCTAAACGAGCATTGGTGTCGCTTCCTGAAAAATTGACGGCGAAGGATTCACGAAGGCGCCCCCTTGCGGACGCGTCAGTTTCGGCTAAATAGATTTAAATTCTATTTTTCATACGCGACGCAGATTTCCCGATGTCGAAACGGTGTCGAGAGATGGTCTAGGGAATGTCGTGACGAAGACTATGAAATGTCGAGAGAATGTAGAGAGAATGTCGAGACGAAGACTATGAAATGTCGAGACCGGAATTTAGAAGGATGTATTGTAATCAATAGTTTAGACTAAATTTTCCGGCGAAAATGTAAAGATGCGGGAGGATCGCCGCTCTTTCCGCCCCGAAAGCCGCCAAAAGCCTACAAAAAACCCGACCAGCGACCGTCCCATCCGAGCAGAATATGGGCGAAAATTGGATTTATATTCCACATGAAACGCTAAAACCCCAGCCGTCGCCTTCGGGCCGCTCAATGCAGGAACGAGTTGGGATCGTGGATCAGTTCGGTGAGCTGGGTAAAGCCCGGCTTCGCCGTTCCGATCAGGTATTGGCCGTTGGCGTTGCGCGCCAGTTTGCCGTCGAGGCGGATCTCGTCGAGCTGTGCCGCCACCTCGCGGCCGTCGCGCGTGCCGATCGCCGCCATGATATCGGCGTAATAGAGCGGCCCCGATCCTTCGAGCGCCTGGCGCACGGTCTGGAAACGCGCCGGGCCTTCGATCACGGGCGCGCGCGCCGGCATCATGGTGACCTGATGGCCCTTTCCATAAGGCAAGGTCATATCGAAGCCCGCCTTGGCGCCCATATTGCCGCCATCGAGCGAGGGGTCCATCGGCATGCCGAGGATGCCCTGGAAGACGACAAGGTCGCGGTCGGCCTGGAAGCGCGAGGCCATCGCCCATTCCATCTGGCCGTCGTTGGCGACGTCAATATCGTCGTCGACGACAAACACGTGTTTGATGCCGAGCATCCCGCCGATCAGCAGCGAGATCACATTGCGCGCGAGCCCAGGGCGGCCCGGCTTGATGGCGACGCGGATATGCTGGCCCTCGGACGAGGACGGCGGGATATGCACGGCGGTCGGGCGGATGCCGGATGCTTCCAATATGTTGCGCGCGGTGGCCTCCTTGGCGATGGCGCCCATATGCACCGATTCCGCGCGGTGGATGACGGGCCCGGCGCCATGAAGCAGCGATTGGTGCAGCACGTCGTCGCGCATCGTTATGGCGGTGACATGGAAGATGGGATCGAGATGGATCGGCCCGTAGAAGCCGACATATTCGCCGTAGGGTCCCTCCGGCTCGATATAACCACGTTCATCGAGATAGCCTTCCATGATCATCTCGGCATCTGCCGGAACCTTGATGTCGTTGGTCAGGCTCTTGACCATCGGCACCGGCTCGCCGCGCAAGGTGCCGACCAAGGTCATCTCGTCGATGTTGGGGACGCGCATTTGCGAGGCCATGAGGTCAAGCGGATGGGCGCCGATGGCAAAGCTGATCGGATGTTTCTCTGCCCGCGCTGCCCGTCCCTTGTAGATGCGTTTGAGGTCGGAATTGGCGGTGACGTTGGTGCCGCATTCGCGACGCCCTCGCAGCGACAAACGCCGCATGCCGACATTGGTGAGGCCGGTCTCCGGATCGACCGAATAATCGATGGCCGAGGAGATATAGGCGCTGCCGTCGAATTGGTGCTGCACGTGAAACGGCAGCAGGCGGGTGAGGTCGACGTCGTCGCCCTGATAGACGACGCGCTGCACCGGGGCTTCCGCGCCAGATACATCGACGATGGGTTGTCGGTTGCGCACGCGGCGGCGGTATTCCTCGACAACCTTGTCGGCACCCACGCCGAAGGCGGCGGCGACGCGCTTGCGGCTGCCGCACACGCCGGCGACGACCTCGATGTTCTGCGGGCCGGCATTCTTGAACAGCACGGCCTTGCTGCTCGCTTCGATATGCTGCGACAGATCGGCGAGCGAAACCGGCTCGTCGTGGGTTTCGACCTCGCCCATCTCGTCGAGCTTTTCGACGAAGCGGCGGAGGCGGAATTTGTCCATGTCGACGTTGGGCATCGCGGAGTCTCCCTAGAATTTCGTTATACGGCCGACACAGAGGCGCCGAAGTTCGACTTTATGGATCTTACCCATAGCGCTTTTCGGCAGTTCGGACACGATCTCCATTTGGCGGGGCATCTTGTAGTGGCTGATACGGATCCGGCAATGCTCAATCAAATCCTCGGCGGTTAAATCCTTGTCGCTCACCGGAACGATGAGCGGCAGTTCAACGCACCTTTAGGCTGCGGGCCTTGCGATCCAATTCGGGCGAGAAATCCGCGAGGACGGTCGGCGGCGCCCGGCGCTGGGCTGCCAAGATCGTGTCGATGGTTGCCAGCGTCACCGCGATTCCAAAATCCGCCGGAACACGCATCGACTGGCAGTCATATATCCGGCATAAGATCAGATCGCCGACCGCCGATCGGTAGTGCGCGGCATCCCAATATCCGTGCGCCGCATCATCCCCCCGCTCGGTGACGGGTTCGCTGGTAACCGAATTATCATCGGCGAAATCCCAGAAACTCACCATACCCGCCGGTTGGTTCATCGCGTCGGCGAGGCTTGCGATATCGCGTTTCCAGCGGTCGAACTCGCCGCGCAGGCCGGCCGCATCGAGGGCGGCGAGATGCAGAGCATGGATCGGCGAGGCAAACAGTGCGACCGGTGCGCCCGCGCCGGTGAGCCGCGCAACGGCGTCGCGCAACAATTCGATGTTCGCCGCGTCATATCGAAAATCGCGGTAGGCGTCAGACAGATAGGCATCCAGAGACGAAACGAACTGAGCGTGGAGATCGATGTTCGCGCTCGCGGCCTTTGGATCGTAGTTGCCGTATTTCGAAAAGGGGCTGACTTTGCCGCGTAACGAGTCGCGTACGGTCCCGATCGAGTCGCGGAGCGTTTGTGCCGAAAAGATGCGTTCCAGATAGATCGGCATCATCGAACGACCGGCGAAGCCCGACTCGGCATAGTCGCCGCCGGTGCCGCGCACGCCCGCGAAGGCGGCGAAATCGAGGCCGATCACCACGCGCTTGGGTGCGGAATGCTCGCCGATATAGAGCGCCA
The DNA here is from genome assembly GCA_945877815.1 of Caenispirillum bisanense. Taxonomy (GTDB): domain Bacteria; phylum Pseudomonadota; class Alphaproteobacteria; order Rhodospirillales; family UBA2165; genus CANIGJ01. Next base: position 3,249 of record CAMDWJ010000073.1, on the reverse strand, counting down.
CCTTGTGAAGCTCGGCGATGCTGGAAAATGGCAGGGCTGCGTTATATGCGCTGTGGCCGGCGAGTGCTGCGCTACGCGGATCGAGGCCGGTTTCCACGGTCGACGAGCCGAGGAAAATCGTCTCGAATGAATTGCGCATCACGATCACCGATTTGCTGACCCGACCGCCGCCGCGCTTCAGCCTTTTTTGGTCGTTGAAGCCTGCCATATCGTTCCATCGGAAGCTCGCATAAGGATCGACGATCCAATTGATCGCTGCGACCAACGCCAAGCCGCCGCCGAGCACCGCGAAAAAGAACTTCAGGAAACGGGACATGCAAGCTCAGAACCGGTAATAGAGAAATTCGGACGGCGCCCACAGATTGAGGGCCGCCACAAGAAGCAAGACCGCCATCGCAGTGGCCCACAGCGCGGTCGGCCGCAGCACGATTCCCTTGAAGCGGTCCGGCGGGACGATGGCGCCGAGGCCCGGCTTGAAATCGCGCACGATCTGCTGGCTGTTGGGCGCCGCGAGGGCGAGCGCAAAAAGCCCTGCGGTAACGGCGAGTCCTTCCCAGGAGGCGAGTTGCGCGCCGCCGATGGTGCCAAAACCATTGTAGCCGACTAACCCTTGGAGAAGGCGAATGGCCGTCGGCAAATCGGCGGCCCGGAAAAAAACCCAAGCGACGATCACGCAGAGTAGCGTGGTTGCCCAGGCGATGGCTTGCCCAAATTTGGAGGTTGGCCGATCTCCGCGCCAATCGCGCCACAGATGATTGATCGCGAGGAAAATGCCATGCAACGCGCCCCAGACGACAAAGGTCCAGCTCGCGCCATGCCACAGCCCGCCGATCACCATGACCAGCAGCAGATTGACGTAGCGCCGCCGCCGGCCCAGTCGATTGCCGCCGAGGGGCACATAAAGATAGTCGCGCAGGAAGCGCGACAGCGTCATGTGCCAGCGCCGCCAGAAGTCTATGATATTGCGCGCCTTGTAGGGTGAATTGAAATTGAGCGGCAGATTGATGCCGAACAGAAGTGCCAACCCCACCGCCATATCGGAATAGGCGGAAAAGTCGAAATAGATCTGTCCGGTATAGGCGAGGCTGCCTTGCCAGGCCGCCAAGAGGGGAATGGCCGTGGCCGGATTTTGAGCCTGTGCGAAGACCGGCGCGGCATAACCCGCAAGCGTGTCGGCAAAGACGATCTTCTTGAACAATCCGATCGACAGCAGCGATAGGCCGGCCACCATATCTTGGCTAAGTAGGGGGCGCGGGGCGGCGAATTGCGGCATCATCTCCTTGTGGTGGACGATGGGGCCGGCAATGAGATGGGGAAAGAAGGTGACGAATAGGCAATAGTTCAGAAAATCGGCCTCGGAGGCGATGGCGCGCCGCACGTCCACCAGATAGGCGATCTGGGTGAAGGTGAAAAAGGAAATGCCGAGCGGCAGGGCGATGTCGCCGATGGCGGGATCGAGCCCGAGGAAAGGCGTATTGGCGACGAAAAAGCCCGTATATTTGAAATAGCCGAGCGCCAGCAGATTTGCTCCCACACCGAGCGCTAGGATCGGCGATCCCCAACGGCCCCCACGCACACGCTCCAGGATCAGGCCGCAGGCGTAATTGCCGAGGATGGAGAGGATCATCACCCAGCTATTGGCGGGCTCCCAAGCAATATAAAAGACGAAGGAGGCGATGGTCAGCGATGCGATGGCCCAGCGCGCGTCAACGCGGCGCAGCAGCTGATACCCGGCGAAGGCCAAGGGCAGGAACAGAAACAGGAATTCGGGCGAGTTGAACAGCATGGGGTCGGATAATGCCCTGCCCGAACCCAAACCGACATGGCAAAAAAGCGCCGCCCGCGAAACGGCTCCCGACCAACTTGCAGGCCGGGACGGTATCCTTGGCGCGCCCCAATATAGCCATCATCGCCCCGGAAAGTCGTAGCGACACGATTGCCCTCCAGGGCCCCAACGAGCTAGGTTGCGACCATGCCGAAACCGAATTTCCGAAAACTCATTCTGCGCGGCGGGGCTGTATTTCTGGCCTTGGTTCTCGCGGTTCCGTCCGCCTTTGCCGGCTCGCCCAGCGAGGTCGTCGAAACCTTTCACCAAACCCTGCTCGATGTCATGAAACGCGCCGCCGAATTGAAGTTACGCGGGCGTTACGAACAACTGACCCCGCCGATCGAAACCACCTTCAATCTGTCCGTCATGATCCAGGTCGCGTCGGGCACGAAATGGCGGGGCGCCAGCGACGAGGAAAAAGCAAAATTGATCGATGCCTTCAGGCGGGTCAGCGTCGGCACCTATGCCGCGCGCTTCGATGGGTTTTCCGGCGAGAAATTCGAAACAGTCGGCGAGCAGGACGGGCCGAGCGGTTCTCGGCTGGTTTTGACCCGCATCATGCGTCCAAACAAGGATGCCGTACCGCTGACCTATGTGACTCGGAAGTTCGGCGACGATTGGCGCGTGGTCGATGTGATTGTGTCGGGCGGCATCAGCGAACTGGCGGTCCGACGCTCGGAATATAATACGATCCTGAACGACGGCGGTCCCAAGGAGTTGATCGCGCGGCTCAATCAAAAAGCGGATCAGATGCTCGCCAATTAGGCGGATATTTCTCTTCGCAGTGGCTTGAGAGTATAAAATACAACGAACCCCCAAATGATCCATGCGATTTCGCGCATACGCCGCGCAAGTGCGATAGCCAAGCCGAACGACGGCTGACCGGTAATCGCGGCAGCTGCGATCAGAAATCCGCCTTCTTGTGTGCCGATATTGGCAGGAATGAAGAAAGTGGCTGAACGGACCAATTGCGCTGTTGATTCGATGATCCAGGCATCGGTGAAACTGATCGGATACCCGATCAAATTCATTACTGTCCAAACCTCGGCTACGCCGAGCGTCCAATTTGCAAAGCTTAGAACGAACACAGCCAGAAGACGCCGCGGGCGGCGCGTGTAGAAATAGACCAGTCGATCTTCGATTTCGCGCAAATGATTTAGAACGTCGTTGAACTTGCCGAGCCAGCGGTTCCGGCCGAGAATCGTTCCTGTCACCGAAGCGATCCGATAGCGCTGAATGACGAAGAATAGACCTGCGCCGACGGCAAAAGACGGGCTCCTCGACGTTTGGAATGGAATTGAAGAACTGTTGAAAGTGGGTTTTGCGCCTTTCATGCTGGGTTGGTTTCAGCATGGGAGGTTGGTCGATGGAAGCTGGGGACGTTTTGGCCCTTGGGCTTGGCTTGGAATCTCCGTGGAAAC
>CAMDWJ010000072.1 GCA_945877815.1 Caenispirillum bisanense | reverse complement strand
TTGAGGGCCTCAATGCCATCTTCAAGGCGGCAAGGGCTCGCGCCCGCGGTTACCGGAAAACCGCCACATTCATAACCGTCATCTACCTAATAGCCGCTCCGCTGCCCGAGATCCTCAAATCCACTTGAAACGTCGAGGAGCCAATTTCACTTCTCGATCAGCTTTTTCCAGGATCGAGCGCGCTGACGCCGATCGCCGGACAATTCGTCTCCAGCGCCTATAGCCGCAAGGAGGAACTCGAGGCCGACGCGCATGGCGTGGTCATCCTCAAACGCGCCGGTTATGACGGCAAGAAGCTGATGGGCGACACGCTGGGCTGGCTGTCCAAGCAGGACGGCGGTACGGGAGCGAAAACGAGCAACGGCCTCGGCGGATTCTTCTCGACCCATCCGGCCACCGGCGATCGTATCCAGGCGGTCCGCAATCTTCAGTAAACTGGTCTTGTGAGGGAAACCTCTACTTCGATTCCAGCGCCCATACGCCATTCCATTTGAGCGGCGCCAAGGCCTTCAATCGCTCGCAGCGGTCGATATAAAGCGTGCATACCTTGTCCTCGGGATCGCGAGCCAATACTTGCCAAAATCGAGCGATGGCTTTGTCCCAATTGCCGGCAATGTAGTCGGCGCGGGCCGCCTCGAACTCCTGGATTCCGATATCGGGTTCGGTGGAGGTGCGATAGCCGAGCACTTCGTAGATCCTTACCGGCAGGGAGCGGCCTTGCACGATGACTTCGTCGATTTCGCGGATTTTGTAGCTGCCTTTGAGCTTCTTGAATGTGGATTCGGCGATGAGGAAGCGGCTGCCGTAATATTTGCAGGCACTTTCCAGGCGCGAGGCGAGGTTCACGCCGTCGCCGATGAGCGTGTAGTCCATCCGCTTTGGCGAACCGACCGCGCCCGAGACGACGATGTCTGTGGCGAGGCCGATGCCGATCTGCATCGCCTTGCGTCCCTCGGAGCGGCGCTAGGCGTTCCAGGTATCGAGAGCGCGCTGCATGGCGATGCCGGCGCGCACGGCACGATCCGCCTCGTCGCCCGTTTCGCGATTGATGCCGAAACCGGCCATCAGCGAGTCGCCCGCGAATTTTTCGACGGCGCCGTTTTCGGCTTCGATGCATTCGACCATCAGGGTGAAATATTTGTTGAGCAGCTTCACTGTCTTTTGTGCGCCGATTTCCTCGGTGATCGCCGTGAAGCCGCGCAGATCGGAGAACAGGACCGTCGCGACGGTGTCCTTGCTTTTGATCTGCTCCCCGCCGTCGGCCAAGAGGCGGTCGACCAAACCGGGATTCATATAGTGCGAAATGGTGGTTTCCATTTCGCGCTGTGCGCTGACGTCGTCGAGCATGATCATTGCACCGATGAGGACGTTCTTGTCGTTCGACAGAAGCGGAAAGACCATGGCATTGACGATCCTGCGCTTGGCGCCGAAGAGGAGCGATGCGCTTTGGATACGCTCCATGCAGCGGGTTTTCAGAACCTGCGCGATCGCTGCGGCTATCCAGGCATTCTCGCCTGTGAAGACGTCGCCGGCGGCCTGTCGGTAGAGCGCGGCCGGGGCCAAGTCGAGCATCTGCAGACCGGTGGAGTTGCAGGTTTTGACGATTCCGTCTGCGTCGAGTCCGATCACCGCGTTAGAAATACCGTTGATGATGCCGTCGGCGCATTCAGCGACGAAATTGGCATCGTCGAGCGGGCTGAGCTGGGCCGGGGCGGCCGCCGGAAAGACCGGCGTGAAGTTTTTCAACGGGGCTTCGCGCACCATCCGTTCATGGACTTGTTGATGGACCCAGGCGCGGGTTGACGGATTTGGATAGGTGAAGTGGGCGTGTGCTCCACCGCGCCTTGCGAAGCGCCTGTTGTGGATAACCACGGAGCTGTCAGACCGTTCTAGTCGCATGTTTTCCCCCTGCTATTCGGAGGTTACTTCCGACGTTAACGGTTCGTCAACGGTTTCCACGTATTTTTATGACGGTTTTTACGTACAAATTTTTAGTGTGATAATGATTGCCTGAAAAAATCACAATTTTCAGACGTTTTGGCCAACCGAACGGGGTCGGCACCAAGCAAAAATGAACAGATTGTGACGGTCGCTCCACGGAATCACGTAATCCGTCGACCGAGTTATTCCGCAGCCAGGCGTTTGCGCGCGTCTTCTTTGATGAGATCGGCGGCCTTTTCGCCGATCATGATGGTGGGGGCATTGGTGTTGCCGCCGCAGATGGTCGGCATGATCGAGGCATCGACGACGCGCAATCCTTCGATGCCGTGGACCATGAGGCGGTTATCGACCACCGCCATGGCATCGCTGCCCATCTTGCAGGTGCCCACGGGGTGATAGATCGTGCTGCCGTTATTGCGCACGTAGTCGATCAGCGCCTCGTCAGTCTGCACGCCGGTACCGGGTGCGAATTCATTCGGTCTGTATTTCTGGAAACTCTCGGCATGGACGATGCGTCGCGCTTCCTTCAGGCCGCGCAGCATGACCTCCATATCCGCCGCATCGGAATAGAAGCGCGGATCGATGACGGGTGGTGAGGCGGGATCGGCGCTCGTCAAACTAACCTGGCCCCGGCTTTTCGGGCGCAGCAGCACGCTATAGAGCGAATAGCCATGGCCGCTTTCGATCGTTGCGGGCGGGGTCGCGCGCCATCCAGGCACAAAGACATACTGGATATCGGGCCGGTCGAGATCGCCACGGGTGCGGATGAAGCCGCCGGATTCGACGAGGTTCGAGGCGAAGAGTCCGGTGCGCGCGAAGATATATTCGAGCGCGTTCCAGGCGAGGCGAGGCATGACGGGCCAGGAAAATCCATAGGTGGCGCGCGATTTGGTGCGCATCATCACCCCGATGGCGGCGTGGTCCTGCAGGTTCTGGCCGACGCCGGGCAGATGATGCACGACATCGATGCCATGCGCCTTCAGCGCCTCGCCGTTTCCGATTCCCGACAGCATCAAGATTTTGGGCGAGACGATGGCACCGGCCGCGAGGATGACCTCTTTATTAGCGGCGATCCTGCGATTGCCCGTGAGGACGACACCGGTTGCGCGACCGTTCTCGATGTCGACGCGCGTGACCGGCGCATCGGTCATCACGGACAGGTTCGGCCGGTTCAGCGCCGGGCGGAGATATCCCATCGCGGTTGACCAGCGCCGTCCATTTTTTTGCGTCACTTGATGGAGACCGAAGCCATCTTGCGTCTCGGCGTTGAAATCGCGGTTCTCGCGATATTGGAGCGACTCGGCGGCGGCGACGAAGTCGCGTTCGAGTTTAGAGGGCCGGTTCACGAAGGTGACGTTGAGCGGACCACTCTTGCCGTGATGGCTGTCGCCGCCAAACTGTTCGTTGTTCTCGGCCTTCATGAAATAGGGCTTCACGTCGCGCCATGACCAGCCGGCATTTCCGGCCGTAGCCCAATCGTCGTAATCGAGCGAATTGCCGCGGATATAGACCATTCCGTTGATCGACGAGGTGCCGCCGAGTGTCTTGCCGCGCGGCACGAAGATCGAGCGCCCGTTCATATTCGATTGCGACGCACTGTTGAAGCGCCAGTTTACTTTGGCGTGGTAGGGCAGTTTGAGCAGCCCGGCCGGCACATGGATGAACGGGCTTTTGTCGGGTGGGCCCGCTTCGAGCAGGCAGACCGTGACGCTGGGGTCTTCGGTCAGGCGATGGGCCAGCACGCAACCGGCCGATCCAGCGCCCGCGATGACATAGTCGTAGCTTGGGATATCGCCACTCATTTGTCGTCTCCCTGCGTGGTGGCCTACCGATAAGTGGACGCTGGGCGTCTTTTGAGCCGCCGCAGGGACAAGTGTGGGTGCGGCGCAGCAAAGGGTCAATAGGGGGCGGCGACGGTTCAACTTCGGCGGTCGAAGGCTTTGCGTTCGAGGATGGCCTTGAGGATCAAGGTGACGAAGGCGAGCAGGGTCAGCACGCTGGCGGCGGCGAATGCGCCGGTCGCGTTGTAGTCGTGATAGAGCAATTGCACTTGAAGCGGCAGGGTATTGGTCTGACCGCGCAGATTTCCCGAAACCACAGATACCGCGCCGAATTCGCCCATCACACGGGCGTTGCACAGAACCGCGCCGTACAGCAGGGCCCATTTGATATTGGGCAGGGTCACGCGCCGGAACATCTGCCAGCCCGATGCGCCGAGCGTGGCGGCGACTTCCTCGCGTTCGCGTCCTTGCGCCTGCATCAAGGTGATCAATTCCCGCGCGACGAACGGGCTGGTCACGAACATTGTGACCAGGAAGATCGCGGGCACGCTGAACATGATGCGGATATCGCGATCCATCAGCCAAGGGCCCCACAGACCGAGCCCGCCATAGAGCAACAGGTAGCTCACGCCGGCGACGATCGGCGAAATCGAAAAAGGCAGATCGATCGCGGTGAGCAGCAGGCGCTTGCCGCGAAACTCGAACTTGGTGATGGCCCAAGCGGCTGTTACTCCAAACGCGATATTAATGGGCAGGACCACCAGAGCCGTGAGCGTGGTCAGCCAGATCGCATGTAAAGTTTCGGGGTGCAAAATGTTGGCGCGATAAACGTCGATGCCTTTCGACAAGGCTTGGTCGAAGATCACCAGCAGAGGTGCCGCGATGAAAAGTGCCGTGAGGACCGCGCCGACCGCGATGAGGATCGCGGGCGTTCGGTTCGCTCGTGTCGCGGCAAGCGGTGCCATGGGATCGGTCACGGCTAGTCCTTCACGACACGGCGCAGGCGCCAGCTTTGGATCGCATTGGTCGTCAGCAGTGTGACGAAGGCAACCGCGAGCAGGACGATGGCGATCGAAGCGGCGGCGGGATAATCGTATTCCTCCAACCGGATGAAAATCAGCAGCGCCGCGATCTCGGTTTCGAAAGGCAGATTGCCGGCAATGAAGATGACGGCGCCGAACTCACCGAGTGAACGCGAGAAAGCCATCGTGCAACCCGCGAGATGGGCTGGGAAGATTGCGGGATAAATCGTGCGGCGGAAGGTTTGCCACTGCCAGGCGCCGAGTGTGGCGGCGCTTTCTTCAAGCTCGGGTTTCAATTCCTCGATCACCGGCTGGACCGTGCGGACCACGAAGGGAACGCTGGTAAAGGCCATTGCGACCGCTACACCAGCGATCGAATAGGCGACCGGAAAGCCGGCCGGCTCCAGGAACCGTCCGAACCAGCCGTTGCCCGCGAACAGGGCGGTGAGCGCGATGCCGGCGACCGAGGTTGGCAGCGCGAAAGGCAGATCCATCAGCGCATCTAGGATACGACGTCCAGGAAACCGATAACGCGTGAGGATCCAAGCCATCAGCAGGCCGTAAACGGCGCTGAACGCAGTTGCCATGAGAGCGGCGCCAATAGTAATGCGAAAAGAGGCAAGCGCGCGCGGCGAGGTGACGACTTCCCAGAACCGCATGAATCCTGCATCGGTGGTTTTCAGAATGAGTGCGGCGATGGGCAGCAAGACGATGAGCGTCAGATAGAACATGGTCGCTCCCATCGTCAGCCCGAAGCCGGGCAAAACGTTCCGGCGCGCCCGAGAGGGGCGCGCCGGTTTGGAAGCTGTGGTCAGTACGTTTGAAGTCACGTGAGTATAGAGATCAACGTTTCACGAAGACCTTGTCGAGGATGCCGCCCTCGGCGAAGTGATCCTTGTTGGCTTTTTCCCAACCACCAAAGATGTCTTCGACGGTGACGAGCTTCACGGCTGGATATGCGGCCTTGTGACGTTCGAGGACTTTCGGGTTTTGGACCCGGTTGGCGAAGCTCGCGATGATCTCCTGGGCTTCCTCGGTATAGAGATATTCGAGATAGGCCGTGGCGATCTCGCGCGTACCCTTGCGATCCACATTTTTGTCGATCACGGCGACCGGAAATTCGGCAAGCAGGCTCTGCGACGGGATGACGATCTCAAATCCCTTGTCGCCATATTCCTTTTTCGCCGCATTCACTTCGGCTTCGAAGGTGATCAGCACGTCGCCGATATTGCGGTCGATGAAAGTCGTGGTCGAGGCGCGCCCGCCGGTGTCGAACACCGGCACGTTGGACAGGAATTTTTTCACGAAGTCCTGCGTTTTGGCATGGTCGCCCTTGAACTTGTCGAGACCAAAGGCGTAGGCGGCGAGATAGGTGTAGCGCGCATTGCCCGAGGTTTTTGGATTGGGGAATACGGCTTTCACATCGTCGCGCGCGAGATCGCTCCAATCCTTGACGTTCTTCGGGTTTCCCTTTCGCACCAGGAAGGCGGGTAGGGAGTAGTAGGGCGAGCTGGCGTTGGGCAGGCGCTTCTGCCAATCGGCCGGGATCAGCTTGCCTTTGTCGGCCAGCACCTGAACGTCGATGACTTGGTTGAAGGTGACGACGTCGGCGGGCAGGCCTTCGAGGATCGAGCGCGCCTGAGCGCCGGTTCCGGCATGCGATTGCGCGATCGTGACCGTCTGGTTCTTTTTCTTCAACCAATCGGCGGCAAAAGCTTCGTTGATCTTGATGAACAATTCGCGGCCGATGTCATAGGACACGTTCATGATTTCGACCGGCTTCGCCGATTGGGCATAAACCGGGGCAATGGTGCCAGCCAGGGCAAGCGCGCCTACCAGGGCGCCGACAAATTTATGGGATAAGGAGTTCATGGGAATAACCCTCGTAGTGCTGAGATGAAATTGTGACGATCGATATGTGGCTGCGGCTCAGGGCTGCGCTGTACAGGCAACGTCGTTTTGGTAAAGCCGGCCGTGGCGGGCTTTGACATGAACACGTTGGCCGCGGTCGAGCTTGTCGTCGCGCATTTGGACGCGATTCAGTTCGGCCTCTATGATGGTTTCATCGCCATCCATGGCAAGTTCGACACGCGCCTGATCGCCCAGAAAACTGACGGTTTGGATGGTGGCGATGCCGTCCGCGGCGGCTGGTGAAACATCGATATCTTGCGGACGGATGAATAGGGTGGCGCCATTGTTCGCTGTGGCCAGACTGCTCAAAAATCTGGGCTCGATCCCATCGACCTGAACCCGCCCGGCGAATACGCCGACAGGGATTTCGTTGACGCCGCCGAGGAAGCGTTGGACGAAGGGCGTGGCCGGATGATCGTAAATTTCCTCCGGTGTGCCGATCTGCACGATCTGACCCTCGTTCAAGATCACGATGCGGTCGGCGATTTCGAGTGCTTCTTCCTGATCGTGGGTCACGAATACGGTCGTCATGCCGAGGCGGTCGTGAATGCTGCGCAGCCAGCGGCGTAGATCGCGGCGCACGCGCGCGTCGAGCGCACCGAACGGCTCGTCGAGCAAGAGGACCTGCGGTTCTATGGCGAGGGCACGGGCGAGCGCCACGCGTTGACGCTGACCGCCCGAAAGTTGGGCGGGATAGCGCTGTCCGAGACCGGCCAATTCCATCAGCGACAACAATTCCTCGACCTTGGCCATAATCGTCGCGTCCGAAGGGCGGGTTTTGCGGTCGCGTACGCGCAAACCGAAGGCGATATTTTCGGCAATCGTCATATGTTCGAACAGAGCATAATGCTGGAAGACTAGACCGACTTTGCGGAGTTGCGGGGGCTGATTCAGCCAGCTCTGGCCATTGACCACGACATCGCCGCGATCCGGCCATTCGAGGCCGGCTAGGATACGTAACAAGGTCGTCTTGCCGGAGCCGGACGGACCGAGCAGGGCAACGAGTTCGCGATCTGCGATCGTCAGATCGACACCACGCAATACCGGTTGCTTGCCGAAATTCTTGCCCAACTGTTGAATGTCGATACCCATGGCCCCAGTGCCTTTGCTTCGGCCGCGAAGATAGGGAAGAGGCGATTCATAATCAACTATAAAAAAGTGTTTTTATTATATAATATACATAATTATTATGTTTAATATGGGGTTGGAAGCGAAAAAGCAAATAATATCAGGTAATTGGGAATTGATCAGCGGCGGTAGAGACGTTTTGGGTCGATCTCGACCTCGGCGATGGTTTCGATTTTGCCGTCGCGCACCGCGTTGAAAAAGCAGTTCCGACGCCCAGTGTGGCAGGCGACGCCGGTCTGGTCGACCTGCAGAAGGACGCAATCGCTGTCGCAGTCCCAACGGAACTCGACCAGCGTTTGGATTTGGCCGGACTCTTCGCCCTTGCGCCACAGCTTACCGCGCGAGCGCGAAAAATAGATCGCGCGGCCTTCAGTGAGGGTCGCGCACACAGCATCGCGATTCATCCATGCTACCATCAGGATCTCGCCCGTATCGTGCTGCTGTGCGATGGCGGGAACGAGCCCGTCGGCACCAAAAGAAAGCTGGGCGATGACATCGTCGGCGACGCTCATGCAAACTTTTCTCCCAAGGTACCCGCGAGGAAGCTCAAGCCAATCGCGAGGATCATCAGGGCCGCCGCATATTCGAGCGCCCTGGCGACAATATAGCCCCGCTTCGAGCCTTCGCCAGTGACGAGTAGCGCGACGCGGCGCACGAGAATGGCGGCCACGCCAATGGCCGCCATGGTCAGGGCCATGCCGGCGCTGATAGCGATGACCATCAGGACGCCGGCCACGACGATGCCGTTGGCGAGCGCGAACAGCATGATGAGAATAGCGCCGGTGCAGGGCACCAACCCTGCCAACAAAGCGAGTATGCCCTGCTGCCGTCCGTCATGCGAATGTCCATGATGATCGTGACCATGGTCATGCGCGTGGTCATGGTCGTGTTCATGATCGTGCATCGTGCTGCGGATCGCGCGGATCAACATGACCGTGCCGATGATGGCGATCAGGCCGAAACTAAAAAGCCGGATCCACCAGGATTCGGCAGGCTCTCCACCCAGCATCTGGCGGAACGTGATATCGACCAAAAAAACCAAGGCGATGGCGGAAACGACATGGGCAATCGCGATCTGTATGCCCATCAGCAGCCCGCGCCAGATGCGCGCTTCACGTCCGACGAAGTAGGAGGCAACGATCATCTTGCCATGGCCGGGTCCAAGCGTATGGACAACACCGTACAGAAACGCGAAGCCAATGCCGACGAGCAATGCCGTCGAACTCGTGCCATCGCGGATCGCAGCCATATGGCGACCGATGTCGCGCACCATTGTACGCTGCAAATCAACTGACCAACTCAAGGCACGATGATAGAGCGACGAATCTTCCTGAACGGCTGGCGGGGGGGCCGCCTGAGTCGTGGCCGTCGCAGAAGGGGCGGGACGAAACGGATTTTGAGCTTGGGCCGCGTGGCTCGCGAAAACCAGAACGAGCGACATAAGAAGTGTGAAGGCGAGCCCGCGGATCAGCGTGGCTTGGGGCATTGCAGTTGGACCTTCTTGGGATACACGATGCCGCCGTAAATAGGATTCAAACGGTCTTCGGTGACGGAAGCCGCGCAATTCTCGCTGCCGTCTCCGCTCAGTTTGATCGGCTCGTGGCCCTGGAATCCGATATCGACGAAATAGGACATGTCATAGACGCTGAACGTGAGTTTCGTCGGATCGATCGGCGCGGGAAAGGGAACCGTAAAGTCATACATGACGACGCCCTTTTCAATGCGTGCCGCGAAATCGGTCGTCGTTTGGATTTCGAATTTCTCCGTATCGTTCATGATGATGTCTGTGAAGAAGCCGACCTCCTTGGTTCCCTCGAATGCGCCCACGCGGAGCGGCTCGATTTCTTCTGCGTCGAAGGTCTTGTTTTTGTTCTTGTCAAATTCGCCGATCACGCCGGCGCTGAAGAATTCATCGAAGATCCACTGAAAGCGGATACCGACGATGCGGTCCTTTTCGAACAGCACGGTCGCAGCGGCATCGATCCACAGATGCGGGTGCGCGCGCGCTTCGCCGCCCGACAGGCCGCAGATTGTCAACGCGCCGAGCATGATCAATGATTTTCCGAACATGGAATATTGTCGCAGAGCGCGACTGACCTCTCAAATGAAAAAGCGCCAGTCGCCGGTTTTTTGCCGGCGGCTGGCCAGGCAGAGCCTAAGGAGAAGACTTATGACGCCGGTTGCAGGCAGGTTGCGAGCGAATTGGCAATACGATCCATAAGAGTGAAATAGGCATCGGGTCCGGGCGTCATATCGGCCCCTTCGGGATCGAGGATTCCGATCTTGATGGCGGTGCCGCTGACGAGGGTATCGATGATCGGAGCCGGGAATTGCGGTTCGCGGAACACGCAAGTGGCATTGGCTGTGCGGATACGTTCACGCAATTCGGCCAAACGTTTTGCGCCGGGCGCCTGATCGGGCGAAACCGTGATCGATCCGGCGACCGTGGTGCCGAAGTGTAGTTCGAAATACTGATAGGCATCGTGGAAGACGATATAGGGGCGGTCTTGAACCGAGGCGAGGCGGGTTTTGATGCTTTTATCGAGGGATGCGATGCGATCCGCCAGCTTTTGCGCATTCGCATCATAGGCTGCGGCATTCGGGGGATCGATC
>CAMDWJ010000071.1 GCA_945877815.1 Caenispirillum bisanense | reverse complement strand
GATTTCGGCCGACCTTGCCCCATGTCGACGGATTGGCGGGATCGACCGCCACGTCTGGCCGCGTCATCACGACCGCATCGCCGTAATTTTGCCGGTCTTCGTCGAGGCTCGGGTCTGATTCGCGCGCGAAAGCCGGATCTTCGAAGCTCTCTCGGATCGGTCCGGTCGGCCTGGGGCCGAACATCAGGCGCCCGCCGTCGGGGCCGGCAATCTGCAATTCCATATGGCTGAGAAGCTGGGTGACCCGCTCGTCGAGGTCGTCCAGCATCGCGTTGAACATTTCAAACGCCTCGCCCTTGTATTCGTTGAGCGGATCCTTCTGCCCGTAAGCGCGCAGACCGATGCCGTGGCGCAGATGATCGAGGCCGAGAAGGTGTTCCTTCCAGACTTGATCCAGGACCTGCAGGAGCAGGTTCTTCTCGACGTCCCGCATGATCTCGGGACCCCAGGTCGCGGCCTTATCCGCCATCTTGCGCACGACGAGCTCGACGATGCGGTCCTTCATTTCGGTATCGGCGACGCCTTCTTCCTTCGCCCAATCCGCGACCGGCAAGTCGAGGCCGAAGAGGCGCAGCATTTCTTCATGCAGCGTGTGGGTGTCCCACTGTTCGGCGTAGGCTTTTTCCGGCATGCATTTGGCGACGATTTTCGCGATCACGTTGTCGCGCATCTCGCGGATGGTCAGCGACACGTCGTGACCGCTCATCAGTTCGCGGCGCTGCTCGTAGACGACCTTGCGTTGGTCGTTCATCACGTCGTCGTATTTGAGCAGGTTCTTGCGGATTTCGAAGTTGCGCGCCTCGACCTTTTGTTGCGCCTTTTCCAGCGCCTTGTTGATCCACGGATGAATGATCGCTTCGCCCTGTTCAAGGCCGAGACGGGTCAAGATTCCGTCCATGCGCTGGGAGCCGAAGATGCGCATGAGATCGTCTTCGAGCGACAGGAAGAACTTCGACGCACCCGGATCGCCTTGGCGTCCAGATCGGCCGCGCAACTGATTGTCGATGCGCCGGCTTTCGTGCCTTTCCGTGCCGATGACGAACAGGCCGCCCGCTGCGAGCGCCGTTTTCTTGGCTTCGGCAATGCGGGCGCGGACCTCGATTTCGAGTCGCTTCAGCTCGCTCTCGTCGGATATTCCTTCGTGTGCCTGGCGCAATTGCATCTCGGCATTGCCGCCGAGCTGAATGTCGGTGCCGCGGCCCGCCATGTTGGTGGCGATGGTGACCGCTCCGGGCACGCCGGCCTGTGAAATGATATAGGCTTCCTGCTCGTGGTAGCGCGCGTTCAGGACTTGATGCGGAATTTTGTGTGCCTTGAGCAGCGCCGCCAAGGTCTCGGATTTTTCGATCGACACGGTGCCAACCAGGATCGGCTGGCCGCGCTCGCGGCATTCCTCGATCAATTTGAGGATCGCTTCGTGTTTTTCGGTCGCTGAGCGATAGACCTCGTCGTCCTGATCCTTGCGGATGCAGGCGACGTTGGTGGGAATCTCGGCGACTTCGAGCTTGTAGATCTCCGAAAACTCGCCGGCCTCGGTCATGGCCGTGCCGGTCATGCCGGCGAGTTTGGGATACATGCGGAAATAGTTCTGATAGGTGATCGAGGCGAGCGTCTGGTTCTCGTGTTCGACCTGCACGCCTTCTTTGGCTTCGAGCGCCTGGTGCAGGCCCTCAGAATAGCGCCGCCCCTCCATCATGCGTCCGGTAAACTCGTCGATGATCATGACGCGTTCGTCCTTGACGATATAGTCCTTGTCGCGCTCGAACAGCTTGTGGGCGCGCAGCGCCTGATTGACGTGATGGACCAGCGTGATGTTGACGAAATCGTAGAGCCCGCCGGTCAGCAGGCCCGCCTCGGTCAGAAGTCGCTCGACAGCCTCGGTGCCGGTTTCGGTGAGCGTAACGGCGCGGGCCTTTTCGTCCTTCTCGAAATCGGAGGCTTCGAGCATCGGAATGATCTTGTTGACCGAATTGTAGAGAACCGACGAATCCTCGGCCTGGCCAGAGATGATCAGCGGCGTGCGCGCCTCGTCGATCAGGATCGAATCGACTTCATCGACGATGGCGTAGCTGAAGGGGCGCTGCGTCATCTCATCGAGCGAAAATTTCATATTGTCGCGCAGATAATCGAACCCAAGCTCCGAATTGGTGCCGTAGGTAATGTCGCAGGCATAGGCCTGGCGGCGTTCGGTGTCCGACAGACCCGGAATGACGCAGCCGACGGTCAGACCGAGCATGCGATAGACGCGGCCCATCCATTCGGCGTCGCGCCGCGCCAGATAATCGTTCACGGTGACAACATGTACGCCCTTGCCTGACAGCGCATTGAGATAGACCGGCATGGTCGAGGTGAGCGTCTTGCCTTCGCCGGTTTTCATCTCGGCGATCATGCCGCGATGCAGCACAACGCCGCCGATCAGCTGCACGTCGAACGGGCGTTCGCCGAGCGCACGCTTGGCGGCCTCGCGGACCGTCGCGAAGGCATCGATCAGAATGTCGTCCAGGGTCTCGCCTGCGGCGAGGCGACCCTTGAGCCACTCGGTTCGGCCGGTCAGCTCGCCGTCCGACAGTTTCGCGACCTCGGGTTCAAGGGCGCTGATCGCGGCGACGGTCTTGCTGAGGCTTTTGACGTAGCGATCGTTCGCGGACCCAAAAATGCGCCGGGCTATGGCGTCAAACATGAGGACTCCTCGGCATTTTCCCTAAAATAACTGATCCGCGGGCGGGAGGGAGGTTTTCACCTCCGGGACAGATAGGCCGCGCCCGCCATCGTGTCAAACCGGCCATCCCGGCGGGGCTGTCCGTTCCCCCGAAATACGCTAGTGTGCCGGCCAGAACCCCCACCTGCCCCGGCATTGTGCCCAGGGTAAGGATGAAAGGACCATCATGATCCATCGTTTTGCGACCGGCCTGTTGGCTGTATTCCTGACCCTTGGCGCTGTGATTGCGCCGGTCCTGGCCGGCGAGGCCGCGCCCGACGGCAACCGGGTCGTCGCCACTGTCGACGGCTTTGAGATTCGCCTGTCGGACGTCAATCAGGCCCGCGAAATGCTGCCGCCCGAGGCGCAGAACTATCCGCCGAATGTCATTTTCGACTATTTGCTCGGAACCATCATCAATACCCGCGTCGTCGCCGAGGAGGCGCGCAAGCAGGGGCTTTCCAAGAATGCCGAGGTGGTGCGCCGGGTCGCCCGTCTCGAAGAGCGTATCTTGGAGCAAGAATACATCATCCGCCGCCTCGACAAGGAATTGAGCGAAGCCAAGGTGCGCGAAGCCTTCAATCGCATGATCAAGGAAACGCCGCCGGAGGAAGAAGTGCGCGCGCGCCACATCCTGGTCGCCGACGAGAAGGCGGCGAACGACGTTATCGCGCGCCTCAACAAGGGCGAGGATTTCGCCGCGATCGCCAAACAGGTCTCGACCGACGGCTCGGCACAGGCCGGCGGCGATCTCGGCTATTTCACCCGCGAGCGTATGGTGAAGCCGTTCTCGGATGCGGCCTTTGGAATGCGGCCGGGCACCTTTGGCGCCAAGCCGACGCGCACGCAATTCGGCTGGCACGTCATCAAGGTTGAGGACAAGCGCGCCAAGGCGCCGCCGACCTTCGAAGAAGCCCAAGACGAAGTCCGCGCCGCCGCGCGCCGCGAATTGGCCGAAACCTATGTCGGCGCTTTGCGCGAAAAGGCCAAGGTCGAGACCTTTGGCATGGAAGGCCGCCCCGCCAAGGGCGCGCCGGCGAAGAGCGAGAAGGGCGACAGCAAGGCGAAGAGCAAATAGTCCGGGCGGCCGCTTTACGCTTGGCTCCGTGAGGGCTAGAAACGCACCATCATGGCAAAAATTTCTCCTCTCGCGCCCGCCTCGTTCCCGACCATCCCGCCGGTTGCAGGAGTGCGCTTCGCATCGGGCGCGGCCGGTATTCGCTATCCCGGCCGCGTCGATCTCTTTTACGCGGAGTTCGCCGAAGGCACGTCGGTGGCCGGTGTCTTCACGCGCTCGTCGATGCCCTCGGTGCCGGTCGATTTCTGCCGCACCGCGCTGACCGCCGGATCGGGCCATGCGCGCGCCCTGGTGGTCAATTCGGGCAACGCCAATGCCTTCACCGGCAAGGCCGGGATCGCGGCCGCGCGCGCGACGGTGCAAAGTGCGGCCAAGCTCGCGGGCACCGACATTAATCACGTTTACGTGTCCTCGACCGGCGTGATCGGCGAGCCGCCACCGGCCGAACGGATCACGGCGGCGCTGCCCACGCTCAAGGCAACGCTCGGCAATAGCGATTGGGAAGCGGCCGCGCGCGCCATCTCGACAACCGATACCTTCCCCAAGGGCTCGGTCCGTATCGCCAAGATCGGCGGCGTTCCCGTCACCATCGCCGGCATCTGCAAAGGCTCGGGCATGATCGCGCCGAACATGGGCACCATGCTCGGCTATATCTTCACCGACGCGAAAATTCCGCCCGCCGTGCTCCAGAATCTGCTGTCGCGCTCGACCGAGAAAAGCTTCAATTCCATCACGGTGGATTCCGATGCTTCGACGAGCGACACGGTGCTCGCCTTCGCGACCGGCCAGGCCGAGCATCAATGGGTGGCTGCGGCGGGCGATGCGCATTTCCGCGACTTCCGCAAGAAATTCGACGAGGTATTGCTCGATCTCGCGCACCAGATCATCAAGGACGGCGAAGGCGCTTCAAAATTCGTCTCCGTTACCGTGACCGGCGCCGCGGGCTCGGGGGCCGCCAAGAAGATCGCGCTCGCCATCGCCAATTCGCCGCTGGTCAAAACCGCGATCGCCGGCGAGGACGCGAATTGGGGCCGCATCGTCATGGCGGTCGGCAAAGGCGGCGAGAAGGCCGATCGCGACAAACTCGCCATTGTCATCGGTGGGGTGAAGGTCGCGGCTGACGGTGAGGTCGTGCCGGGCTACGACGAGGCGCCGGTAGCCGCGCACATGAAGGGTTCCGATATCGTCATCGAGGTCGATGTCGGCGTGGGCTCGGGCAAGGCCACGGTCTGGACCTGCGATCTCACCCACGAATACATCAACATAAATGGCGACTATCGGTCTTGATCCCAATTGTTTCGACGCGGCGCAACGCAGCGTCGGCGCGAATCTTCCCATCGTACTCGTAGTCGCCGTGGCGCTCGTCGATGCCGATGGGCGCGTGCTGATCGCGCAACGGCCCGAAGGCAAGAAAATGGCCGGCCTGTGGGAATTCCCCGGCGGCAAGGTCGATGCCGGCGAAACGCCGGAAGCCGCCCTCGTGCGCGAATTGGCCGAAGAACTCGGGCTCGATGTGCGGGCGAGTTGCCTCGCCCCCATCGCGTTTGCGTCGCACGCTTACGACGATTTCCATCTGCTGATGCCGCTTTATGTCTGCCGCGTCTGGAAGGGCACACAGAGCCCGCGCGAGGGGCAGGTGCTCAAATGGGTGCGCGCGGCCCGGCTCGGCGACTATGCCATGCCGCCCGCCGATATCCCGCTGGTCGCACAATTGCAGGATCTGCTGTGACGCCGAATTCTTCACTCCCCCAGAGGGGGAGGGCAGGGAGGGGGAATGATCTCTGAGTGTGAATTACGATATTCGATTGTTGTGGCGGTCGATCCGTCCATTCTCGAAAATCGGTCCCCCACCCCAACCCTCCCCTTATTGGGGAGGGAGGATTAGATGCGCGTCCTTCTCCTCGATCTCGACGGCACGCTCACAGACCCTAAACTCGGGATTACCAACTGCATCCGCCATGCGATCCAGCGGTTGGGGCGCGAGGCTCCGTCTGCCGACGAGTTGCATTGGTGCATCGGTCCGCCGTTGATCGACTCGTTGCGCACGTTGGTCGGCCCGTCTTATGCCGAGCGGGCATTGGCACTTTATCGCGAGCGGTTTGCCGATATCGGCATGTTCGAAAACACGCTTTATGCCGATATCGATACAGTGGTTGCGGCCGAAGCCGCGCGCGATCGTCGTATCTTCCTCGCCACCAGCAAGCCGCATGTCTTCGCCAAGCCCATCCTCGAACATTTCGGTCTGGCATCGCATTTCGCCGGTATTTACGGCTCAGAACTCGACGGCACACGAATCGAGAAACCCGATTTGCTTTCGTATATCGTAGAGCGCGAGGGGATTTCGGCAGGCGACGCGATCATGGTGGGTGACCGGCGTTTCGATGTCGAAGGCGCGCGCGCCATCGGTGCGGTTTCGATCTGGGCCGACTGGGGCTACGGCGAGGATGCCGAACGCGATGCCGCCCGGCCCGACATGGTTTGTCGATCGCCCATCGATCTTAAGGATATGCTCGAACGGCTCTAGGTCTCAGCGGCCCTTTAAAGTTTCCATATAGGCGACCACGTCGTCGATTTGCTTGCGGCTGAGCTGGATGTTCGGCATCGCGCCGTGCGGGTCGGCCAAGAACGCGCCGATCGATTGCGCGGTTCGATTGGCGGCAATCTCGCTGAACGGGATGGCGACGTCGGTGCCGCGGGTCCCGCTGCTCACATGGCACGGCTTACACCAGATTTCGGCCACCGCGCGGCCGGCCTGGACGTCGCCGGCGGCCTGAGTGGCGCCAAAGGGAAGGGCCGCAAGGATTGCCGTCAGTAGAACCAAACGCATGGAAAGCTCCTTCGTTGGGCTTGGACGCAAGCTCGGGTTAAGCTATGGATTGATCTATTCTAGCGCTGTCCGCGCGGAGACAACATGACGGATATCAAGATCGTAACCGCCTGCGTGCTGATCATCGGCAACGAGGTTCTGTCGGGCCGGACCCCGGACGCCAATCTGAATTACATGGCGCGAAAATTGAGCGAACTCGGCATTCGCCTTGCCGAGGCGCGCGTGATCCCCGACGTCGAATCCGTCATCGTCGCGGCGGTCAACGAGACGCGGCGTAAATACGATTACATCTTCACGACCGGCGGCATCGGTCCGACCCATGACGACATCACCTGCCTGTGCATCGCCAAGGCCTTCGGTGTCGGCGTGATCCGCCATCCTGAAGCCGAAGCCCTGTTGCGATCCTATATTCCGCCGGAACGCATCAACGAGGCACGGCTCAAGATGGCCGATGTGCCGGACGGCGCCGAGCTGATCCAAAATCCAGTGTCGCGCGCCCCCGGTTTCCGCATCGGCAATGTCTATGTGATGGCGGGGGTGCCCTCGATCATGCGCGCCATGTTCGATAGTTTCGCGCCGTACCTTGCGGGCGGCGACAAGGTGGCCTCGCGCGCGGTCGCCTGCTATCTGCCCGAGGGCACGGTGGCCAAGGGCCTCTCCGATATCCAAGACCGTCATCCCGAGGTCGATATCGGCAGCTATCCTTTTTTCAAGGCGGGCAAGTTCGGCTGCACGCTGATCTCGCGCTCGGCCAATCCGGACTCGCTCGACAAAGTGGTCGAACAGATCCGCGCGCTCGTCATCCAATGCGGCGGCGAGCCCATCGACCGCGATATTGTGACCGGCGCCGACGATCGAAAGGACGACGACGGCAGCGATGGGAACAAACCGGCCAAATAAGACGCTACTGCCAGGTGGCGAAACCCATCGCATTGCCGGTGCCGGCCTCTGAGCGGTAGCACGGCACGTAATCCATCAGGTCCATCTTGCGGCCGGTGTCGGACAAGGCGCCGGCGGCCATGATCCAGCATTTGGTCTCGCTCGATCCCGATTGGAATAGTGACTCGGGCTCGCGGTACAAAGCCTCGCCGTCGTTGGCCTGCAAGGCCGCGATCACGCGCTGGTCGAATTCCTCGTCGATGGCGAAATGCGACAGTCCGCCCGACGCGACGATCGCGACTTTCGTATCCTTGCCCCAACCCTTGATCGCGCGCGCGATCGACTGGCCGAAATTCCAGCAACGTTTGGCCGACGGCTGGTTGGGCGGGTAGTAGGTATTGACGATGATAGGCACCATCGGGATCGGCTTGTCCTGCAACAGCCGGCGCACGATGAAAGTGAAGGCATGGCCGGCGCATTTGGGCCCGCCGTCGGCGGCCTGCGGACTGACCGAGGAGGTGGCTATATCGAACTCATCCTCGACCGCCTGTCCGACGATGCGGAGCGCCAGATCCGAGGCGCACGGATAGATCGCGTCTTCCGTCAAATGCCGGCGCCGCGATACCTCTTCGATCGAGTCGCTCGCGTGAAGCGGACCCTTCACGCCGCGATTGACGACCTCGTCGCCGGTAAAGACGGTGATCGCGGGCAGCTTGTCGTCGAGGAACCATTCCTTGTGGTCGTCGCCGAGGATCACCATTACATCCGGCGATTCGGCGCGCAGGCGTTCACCCAAACGGTCGAGCTGCACCTGGCAGCGGTCGTATTGTTTGCGCCGCGTCTCGATGGCGTTCATGTCGGCGAGATAGTTGTTGCGCCTGAGCGCCATCAGCTCGTCGTATTTATAGACCTGTCCCTTGAAGGGATGGCCGGGGAAAACCTTGTCGCTTTCGGTCCGGATGTCCCAATTCTCGGGTGCCAGCATGAGCAGTGGGCCGTGCGAGGTTCCGACGCCGAATGTAAGTTTCGCCAATTTAGCCTCCTGTTTATCGCTTTTGGGTAAGCTTGGCGGTTGCGGGGAAGGGCGTCAATTCCTAGTCTCCCGTCGCGCGGGCGTCCGCGCATGGGGCCCCGTGGCGGAACTGGTAGACGCAGCAGACTTAAAACGTTCTTGAAAAACACCATAAGCCTATGTTTTCATTATATTAATAAAGTTTTATATAGACTACTCACACGCTACCCACAAAAAACTTGTTATTTTATGTGATAAGTTGCTACCACTTTGTTCGTGGAAAGAGCGCGAAATTGCTCGCAGCGAAGTGGTGCCATGGAAGAAAAATTCAGCAGACACGACGGTAGACTCCACATATTCCGACGTGAGAACTCTCCGTTCTGGTTTTGCGGCTTCCACTTCAAAGGTAAGTATCTTCGTCGCTCTACCAAAGAATCAAACAAGCGCGCTGCGATTGCTGTCGCTGAAGAGTGGTACACACTCAAACAAGCCGAAATTCTCACAATCGGAATGCCAAGCGAAGGGTACGGTCCCAACGTCGCTCTAGTCGCAAAAAAGGCGATGGCAACGATGGCAAACCGCGTAAAAACTGGGGAACGAAGCGCGACCTACATCCGCGAACTTGAAAAGGTTCTCAAAAAACACGTTATCCCATTCTTCGGAAGCACCTCTCTGGCGCGTGTAGATGTTGTGCTGTGGAACAAGTTCGTTGAGAAGCAACAGAACGAACCCTATCCATTATCCCGCTCAAGTATGCATCAGATCAAAAATGCCTTACGGCTGGTTCTAAACGAGGGCTACCGAACAGGTATTATTAAGTCGGTTCCATTGCTTAAAGATTCTGGGATCGGCACTCGGATCAAAGTCCCCCGAGTGTGGTTTGAACCAGACGAGTACCGAAAGCTCCTGCAAGCGCTTCGCGAACATGCAAAGACCCTCACGAAGACAAGGTGGGAAAAAGATGCCGATGAATTATACGATTATGTAATATTCAATACGAATTCGGGTTTGAGGGTCGGCGAAGCTCAAAATGTTCGCTTCTGTGACGTAACCGAACACGAAGAACATAACGATGGAGAAGAACGCAAGTTCCTCCTCATTAAGAACATAAAAGGTAAGCGGGGGACGGGAGAATGCCGCACGATGGATGGAGCGGTTGATGCTTTCCACCGTATCGTCAAACGTCGAAATGTCAGCGACCCCAAGAAGTCTACCGAACCCTTGTTTGTCGCATATCACCGAGATATGTTTCGCGCCGTTATTGAAAAAGCCAATCTTCGTTGGACGAATGACCGTCCGCCTCGAAAACGTGACCTAACGGTGTGCCGTCATACCTATATTTCGTTCAGATTGCTCTATGGTGCGAACGCGTTTGAGATTGCCAACAACTGCCGTACATCTACGACAATGATACAAGAACACTATGCTCGCTGGTTATCTCCGCGCCTCACCAAAGGTCTAAATGTCAGGCGCTGGAAAGAATTAAATGATTAAAATGCGGTCGTGGCGGAATGGTAGACGTAACGGACTTAAAATCCGTTGAGAGTAATCTCGTGTGGGTTCAAGTCCCACCGACCGCACCATTTAATTACCAAATAAAATTCATTCGTGACCGATATTGAAAAGGAAAACTACTCGTGCCACGTATCGCTTCTATTAAATCAATTCGCGCACAAATCGCGGCTCTTGAAGCCAAAGCGAAGAAAATTGAGACGGCTCATAAACCTGGTGTCGCTCAGGTCCTCGCGCTTATGAAGAAATATAAGCTGAAAGTAGCGGATTTGAGTTCAGCGCCAAAATCAACGAAGAAGGTGACAAAGGCATCCGCGACGAAAAAGACCAAGAAACGCAGCATCAAAAAAGCGGCTGTGAAATACCGCGACGATAATGGCAACACATGGACTGGTCGCGGTCTTGCGCCGAAGTGGCTAAAAGCAGCCGAAAAAGCTGGTCAAAAGCGCGATACATTCTTGGTGTAAGCGGCGGGCGAATGGCGCGATGAGTTACAGTCAAGTTCGAGAGAAATTCTATGGAAAACGAATATGAGCTTGTGCACTCACCGCTCAGTGGAAAAATAAGCGGCGATTCACTGACTGTAGAGGTGTTCATTTATCGTGGCAAAGATGCAGAAGATGAATGGAG
>CAMDWJ010000070.1 GCA_945877815.1 Caenispirillum bisanense | reverse complement strand
GGTCAAGATCGAGACGGCAATGAAGAACACCAACCGTACGATCGGAGCCATGCTGTCGGGCGAGATTGCCGCGCGTTATGGCCATGCCGGATTGCGCGACGATACCATCTATATCAAGGGTAAGGGTACGGCCGGGCAAAGCTTCGGCGCATTCCTGGCCAAGGGCATCACGCTCGAACTCGACGGCGACGCCAACGACTATGTCGGCAAGGGCTTGTCCGGCGGACGCATCATCGTCTATCCCCCATCGGGCACTCAATACAAAGCCGAAGAAAATATCGTCGTCGGCAACGTCGTGCTCTATGGCGCCATCGCCGGCGAGGCCTATTTCCGCGGCGTGGCCGGTGAACGGTTCGCAGTGCGCAATTCAGGCGCGATCGCGGTAGTCGAAGGTGTCGGCGATCACGGCTGCGAATATATGACGGGCGGCGTTGTCGTCGTGCTCGGCAGCACCGGGCGCAACTTCGCCGCAGGCATGAGCGGCGGTATCGCCTATGTACTCGACGAAACCGACGATTTCGAGATGCGTTGCAACAAGGCGATGGTTCATCTCGAACCCATAGCCGCCGACGTGCGCGCGCGCGACCGTCGGGCACCCGAGATCAATGGGGTGTCCGAAATCCTATC
The DNA here is from genome assembly GCA_945877815.1 of Caenispirillum bisanense. GTDB lineage: Bacteria > Pseudomonadota > Alphaproteobacteria > Rhodospirillales > UBA2165 > CANIGJ01. The sequence goes on along the minus strand of CAMDWJ010000070.1, from coordinate 10,625 downwards.
CAACATGGGCGGCGACGATGCGCTGCGGTTGCGCGCTCTGATTGAGCGGCATATGCACTTCACCAATTCGAGCCGCGCGCGCGACATCCTAGAGAATTGGGATGAGTACTTGCCGAAGTTCGTCAAAGTGATGCCGATCGATTATCGACGCGCGCTTGAGAAGTTACAGACCACCGCCGAGCAGGAGGCCGCTTCCGAAATTCCCATGACGGCCCAGCGGGACTAGAGAAACGTATGGGTAAAGTCACTGGATTTATGGAGTACGACCTCCAAGAGCGCGATTACGATCCGGTCGAGGATCGGATCAAGAATTATCGTGAGTTCGCTCAGCCGCTGTCGGAAAACGAGCTCAAGATTCAGGGTGCGCGCTGTATGGATTGCGGCATTCCCTTTTGTCACCAGGGTTGCCCGGTCAACAATATCATCCCCGATTGGAACGACCTCGTTTATCGCGGTGATTTCAGGAAGGCGATCGAGGTTCTGCATTCGACCAACAACTTCCCCGAATTCACGGGACGCATTTGCCCCGCGCCGTGCCAGGAATCCTGCACCCTGAACATCGACGACGCGCCTGTCGCCATCAAAACGATCGAATGCGCCATCATCGACAAGGCCTGGGAGGAAGGCTGGGTGACGCCCGTCCAGCCACAGCATCGCACCGGCAAGAAGGTCGCGGTAATTGGCTCCGGCCCGGCCGGCATGGCCTGCGCGCAGCAACTCGCACGCGCGGGCCACAGCGTGACGCTGATGGAGAAGAACCAAAAAATCGGCGGATTGCTGCGTTACGGTATTCCCGACTTCAAGATGGAGAAGTATCTGGTCGACCGCCGCGTCGCGCAGATGGTGGCCGAGGGTGTGAAGATCCAGACCAATACCCATGTTGGCGTCGATATCGCGATGGAACGGTTACTTAAGGACTTCGATGCCGTCGTGCTCGCCGGCGGCGCGGAAGCGCCCCGCAATCTGCCGGTGCCGGGCCGCGATCTCGACGGCGTTCATTTTGCCATGGATTTCTTGGCCCAGCAGAACCGCCGCAATTCCGGCGAGCGGCTGAGGGTCAACAAAGAAATATTCGCAACCGACAAGAACGTCGTCGTCATCGGCGGCGGCGATACCGGCTCGGACTGCGTCGGCACCTCGATCCGCCATCGCGCCAAGAACGTGCTACAAATCGAAATCTTGCCGAAGCCGCCGGAAGCGGTGGAAAAGGGGACCACCTGGCCCGATTGGCCGATGAAGTTGCGCACCTCGTCCTCGCACGAGGAGGGAGCTGTGCGCGACTGGGCCATCACCACCAAGCGGTTCATCGGCGAGGACGGCAAGTTGACCGGCATCGAAACCGTTCGCGTCGCGTGGGCGAAGGACGACAAGGGCACGATGAAACTGGTCGAGGTGCCGGGCACCGAGGCGATAATCAAAGCCGAACTAGTTCTGCTCGCCATGGGTTTCGTGCATCCGGTCCACGAGGGCATGGTTAAGGAATCCGGCGTCGAACTCGATCCGCGCGGCAACGTGAAGGCCGCGACCGAGGCCGCCAATGCCTACGCCACGACGACCGCCAAGGTCTTCACAGCCGGCGATATGCGCCGCGGCCAGTCGCTGGTGGTCTGGGCGATCCGCGAGGGACGCCAGTGCGCCCGAGCCGTGGATGAGTTCCTGATGGGGTATTCGCTGTTGCCTCGGTAGCAACAGGCACGATTTGTGCACAATGGCCCAACTCGCCCGGTTCGAATTAAAAGCTGCCAAAGTCTTATAAATCCTAGGCTTTCCGCCGATTTTCCGGGGGATGCATCCCAAGCCGGTGCTCGCCCACTTTAGGTTGCACATTTACCCACAGGCTTATTCACAAGGTCGCGTGCTTGGTTGTGGCACAGCGGCCACATCGAATACCCGAGAGGCCACTTGACCGGCCTGGATCGGCCTCTAAAAAGTCAATGCGTTCAATGCTGTCGGGAGAAGCCGATGCCGGGAGAGATGATCGAGGTTGCTGCGAGCGGCGGGAACACCTTCGGCGCCTACCTCGCAAAACCTGCGCAAAGTGGGACGACTGGTTCCGGCGCCCTGCCCGGTATCGTGATGATCCAGGAGATGTTGGGCATCACGCCGTGGCTCAAGAGCATGGCCGACCGGATCGCCGCCGAGGGCTTTGTTGTCGTCGCCCCCGATATGTTCTGGCGCTTCCATCCAGGCTTCGTGGGCGATCATGCCGACAAGGCGGATTACGAGCGGGCCTGGACCTACCTACGCAACCTCGATTATGACCTCGCTGTCGAGGATGTCGGCGCGGTATCGGAGCTGTTGCGCGCAATGCCAGAATGTAGCGGCAAGATCGGCGTCGTCGGTTTCTGCATGGGAGGGACCATCGCCTATCTCGCTGCCGCCCGTCTGCCGATCGATGCAGCCGTGTCCTACTACGGCACCGGCATCCACAATTATGTGAACGAAGGCAGTAAGATCACCTGTCCTCTTACCTTGCATATGGGTGATCGCGATCACACCCTCAAGCCCGAGGACACGCACGAAATCTTCGCAGCCCTGATCGGCATCCCGCACATCAGCGTGTGGCGCTACGATACCGGACACGCCTTCGCCAATTCCGACGTACCCTCGCTCTATTCGCGCGACCATGCCGAAAAGGCGCATGAACGCACTCTGTCGTTATTCGGGAGATTAAAATAACCATGCCAGGCCCACTTAACGGTATTCGCATCTTCGACCTCACCCGCGTGCTTGCGGGTCCGTCCTGCACTCAGATCCTTGGCGATCTCGGCGCCGACGTCATCAAGATCGAACGTCCCGGACAGGGCGACGATACCCGCAAGTTCGGTCCGCCCTTCGTCAAGGATCCAAACGGCAAGGAAACCACCGAAAGCGGCTATTACCTCGGCGCCAATCGCAACAAGCGATCGATCACCCTGTCGCTCGACGCACCCGAGGGACAGGCGCTCGCCAAGAAGATGATCGCCAAGTGCCAAGTGCTGGTCGAGAACTTCAAGACCGGCAATCTCGCCAAATACGGCCTCGGCTACGACGATCTGAAGGACGAATTTCCCGGCCTCGTCTATTGCTCGATCACCGGATTCGGCCAGACCGGCCCGAAGGCCGACCAGCCCGGTTACGACTTCATGGCCCAAGGCATGGGCGGCGTGATGTCGGTCACCGGGCCGATGGGCGGCGAGCCGCACCGCGTCGGCGTACCGATCGCGGATTTGACGGCGGGCCTGTGGGCGGCACTATCAATTAACGCCGCCCTTCGCCATCGCGAAGTGACCGGTCAGGGTCAATATATCGATATCAGCCTGCTCGACACGCAAGTCGCCACGCTTTCGATCCAGGGCATGAACTACCTCACCTCGGGCGAAGTGCCGGGGCTGCTCGGCAACGCACATCCCAATATCGTGCCCTACGCGGTTTTCCCGACCTCGGACGGCAATATCATTATCGCGGTGGGCAATGATGAGCAGTTCCGCCGTTTTTGCGATTTCGCCGGCATCCCCGATGTGGCCAAGGACGAGCGTTATGCGAAGAACGAAGCGCGCGTGCGCAACCGCTCCGAAGTCAGCAAGATCGTCGCCGACGTAATGAGCAAAAAACCCTCAGCCTATTGGATCGATGGGTTGGAAAAGAACAAGATCAGCTGCGGGCCAATCAACAAGATCGATCAGGTTTTCGCCGACGAGCAGGTTCAGGCTCGCGGCATGGAAATCTCGATGCCGCATCCGGCCGCAGGCGGCCAGCCGGTCAAATTGATCGGCAGTCCGATCAAGATGTCCGGCACGCCGGTAACCTATCGTGCGGCGCCACCGATGATGGGCCAACACACAGACGCGGTGCTCAAGGAACTTCTGGGCCTCGATGAGACGGCCTGCGCGGAGCTTCGTGCGAAGGGTGCGATCTAGGACTTAGAAATCCTTGATGCGCGGCAGAACTTTTTCGCCGAACAGGCGGATCGATTGCGACGTGCGTTCGCCGATCTGGAACGCGGAATTGAGATCGAGCACACCCGGGTTCAAGGTCTCCTTGATGGCCTTGAGTTGCGCCACGACCGTCTCCGGGCTGCCGATCACGACCTGGCCCTCGCGGACGCGATCCTCCAATCCAGCGGCCCGCAAGTTGCGCGCGCTATTCTTATCCAATTCCGAACCGTAATAGCCGGTTCCCGCCACGACGCGTTCCAACCCCTGGTTCATGGCGATCGGACTGAGGCGCTGTGGATACGTCTTGCTAGCTTCGTAATCGGCGATGGCCTGCTCATCGGTTTCGGCGACGTGGAACGACATGCGATAGAGGATATCATCAACGGACGGCTCCCAGCCGGCCTCACGCGCCGTCTGGCGATAAAGCTCCGCAGCCTTGGTCGCCCTCGGCACAGTCGTCACCGCGAGCCCCAAAGAGACTTTCGCCCCGGCCGCGAAGACCGCCGATTCGGGACTCGACCCCGACATGTAGATCGGTGGATGCGGCGTCTGGAACGGACGCGGCCAGATCGAAATCGCGCGATATTTGAAATAACGCCCTTGCCAGGCGAACGGCGCGGTCTGGGTCCAACAGTAGCGGATCAGTTCGAGCGCCTCTTCGAAACGGCCGCGCGATTCCGCCGGATTCACATTGTAGGTGACGTATTCGTTGGGCGTGCCGCGCAGCATACCGGCGACCACGCGCCCCTCGGTCAAGACGTCGAGCATCGCGAATTCCTCGGCGACACGGACGGGATTGAGAATCGGGATGGTGGCACCCAACAGTGCGATCTTGGCGCGCTTGGCGACTTGGGTCAGCAGGCCTGCGAAAACCATCGGATTGGGCGTAAGACCCACGGGGCCGAAATGATGCTCGGCGAGCGACAACCAATCGAAGCCGACCTCTTCGGCGATCCGATAGTGCTCGAGCGCCGTCTGCATCGATCGCTTGGCTTCGGCGTCGGAATACACGGTCTTCGGCGTCGGCCAGCCGCTCGGCGCCTGCCCCATATAAAAGACCGAACTGAAAAACGAAGCCTTCATCGGGGCCGCCGTCTGTGAGCCCCGAGGACGGGGTAGATTTAAGACGCCTCAGCTATCTTCTTTTTTCAAGACTTCATCAAGACGCCGGGTCATGTAGCGGAACTTGAAGGCCGGAACGCGATAGACCCAGTTGGTCACCTCGGCGTTGATCTTCTCCGCTTCCTTGGTGACCTCTTCCTTGTTCTCGGCCTTGTCCGATACACTCGCCTTCATACGGGCCCAGAACTCGGACTTCGATTCGTCGGTGGCGACCAGATCCACATCGACGATCAAGCCGTCGTAGGTATTGTAGGTCGTATGGATCGTCTTTTCCTTGGGAAATTCGATCTCGCCCGGCTTGCGCACATCTTCGAATTCGATCCGGTCGACGCCATCGGAGATATTGTCGACATCGATCTGGTATTCGACTTCGCGGCCCTTCGGGACGTTCAAAACCTTGAAGCGCGTACCGGTTTTATCTTCGCGCTGGACGATCAGAAACGTTCCATCGGGGTGGGTGGTCTTCGCGGTATCGACGCGCTTGGCATCGACGGTCATGAATTCCTTGCCGACCCATTTCTTGATCTGGTCCGGAATATCGAAACGGCCTGCGACCAGCCAGGACTGCGCCTCGCCCGAACGGCGCACGTAACGCCCTTCGTCGGTGAGGCCCGTGGTGTCGAAATTTCGGCGCCCGATAAGTGCGTCGATCAGCGCTTCACCATTTTTTCCTTTAACGACCATATGCTTAGCCAGCGACTTTTCCTTCGCCAGATCGTCGACTTGGATGCGCGTATAGAGTTTTTCTATCTTGGTCTTGGGTTCAAGCACTTTGAGTTCGGCCAAGCCGATCACCAGCTCGCGCACAATCTCGTTGGAGACGGGGTAGTCGTGGCGCTCCGTCAGTACGAATTTTCCGTCCTTACGCGCGACAGCGATGCGCACCTGCTTGTCCTCATAGAGAAGCTCGGTGACCTCGTTCACCTTGTCGTGCATAGCCGGAAAAATCGGCTCCTTCTCGTGCACGAAAGTCGAGGTCGCATAGCGTTCAGCGATCGCGAAGCCGGCGGCCACAATCACGACGGCGGTCACGGCGGTGAAGCCGATGAATGCTTTGGGGGTCATTCGTCTCTCCTCAGCCTTGAACGGTTTGTTGGCGATAGCTCTTGCGACGCAAGATCGCGAGAACGATGGCAAAGATCGCGATCAGCAAGGGCATGGCCCAGATATTCACGATCTTCAGGGTATTATCGAGACGCTCGATATCCTGACGCAAGGCATGCTGCACGTCCCGCAACTCCTTGCGCACCGCCAGCAACTCGGCGCGCGACTGATCGAAGTCCCGACGCTGCTGTGTCGTAAGCAAGGATTGGGTTCCTTCCTCGTCGACGATCTTGAGCTTGGAGACCTTTTCCTGAAGCCCCTTAAGCCGTGTCGACAGTTCTTGCTCCTTCGCGCGATACCGTTCCTCGGCCTTATTGCGGATATCGATAATCCGATAGAAGGGCCGCACGGATAGACCCCGGCTGCGCAATCCGATGAGGTCGCCGGACCCGCTTAGATTGTCGAGCGCGTTGACGACGAAATCTGCATTGTTGGCGATAGGCGTCGCCACCTGTTGGCCGAAGAAACGCTGTTCCTGCATCCAGAAGCGCGAGGTGATGAAGTCGGTATCGGCGACTACGATGAGATTGATCGGGCTTGCCGCTTGCGCGACATGGGGCTTCATCTCCACCTTCGGCTTGTTCGGATCGGCCGGTCTCTCGGCAGCTTTAGGGTCGGCCGGCGGTATGCCGTCGGGAAATGCGCTTTTCGCCGGGCCGCTGAACCGCGCGGCGACCGTGAAACGCTTGTTCTCCGACTTGAAGGCATCGAGGATCGCCTGCGGATTGGGCTGGTCCTGAACGAGATCGATGGGCAACAGGCCAGATTCCAAGCTCGACTGCACCAGCGGCGTCATGGTGATGGTCGAACCTTCCCTGACCGACAAGGCGCCCGCCGAAGCAAGCGTGAGCGCGGTCAATTGGCCTGTCACGACGTCCTCGGTATTGACGTTGCGCTTGTCGAACTGGTTCCACGACATGTAGTCGACGACCGTGTCGCGGCCGCGGATCGGCGCCGAGACGCGGATCGCATGATTACGGTCGCCCACGAACACGCCCGGGTCCATTGCGATGCCCCAAACGTCGAACAGCTTGTTCAGATCCGAGGGCCCCGCTCCCGGCGGGCGCTGCGGATTCGTGCGAACGCTCTCGTTATGCGGGTCGACCAGGACGACCGCCTTGCCGCCACGCATCACATATTGATCGACGGCGTAGAGTGCCTTGTCCTTCAAACCTTTCGGGTGAGCGATGAACAGAACGCTGACATCTTCGGGGACCTGATCCATATCCGAATCGAGCGAGGTGATTTCGAAGAATTGCGAAATCTGCTGCAGGATCGGCCAGGGCTGATATTGCAGTTGGGGATCGGCTTCGAGCGGCAGCGAGGTCAGCAAGCCGACCTTTTTCTTGTCCGGATTGGCGAGTTCGTAGATCAGACGCGTAACGTCGTATTCCAGGAACTGCTCGCGCTGCGGATTGAAGAAGGGAACCGTGCGGCGATCATCCGTCGAATTGGTCGCGGCTAGGCCGAAATAGGCCTGTTCGCCCGACTGGTCGAGCGGGATGCCCTGAATGCCGAGACGGACGGCTTCGTCCTCTTCGACCGAAAAGGGCTCGGGATTGATGATTTTGAGATCAATCTTGCCGCCGGCGATTTCGGCGTAATGCTCGAGCAGCTCGCGTACGCGTTTCGAATAATTGCCGTGCGAGGCGCTCGATTCGCCCAACTTGCGCGAATAATAGAAGCGAAAGGTAATCGGCTCGTCGATCGTCTTGATGATCTTCCGGCTGCCTTCGGCCAGCGTAAACAGCTTGTTCTGGGTGAGATCGACCTGGGCCGTATGAATGACCGATGTCGAAAGGATATTGAGGAAAAACAGGAACAGGCCGGCGACGACCAGGCTCGCGGCCGTCAGCTTCGAACGATCGATGGAATTGAGAAACTTCATGTTCGCCTCACGAGCCGCGGGTCAAATCGACAATGGCGGCATTCACGTATAGGAATACGCCGATCAGACTGGCGAAATAGATGACGTCGCGCAGGTCGATCACGCCACGAACGATGACGTTGAAGTGCGTCAGGAACGACAGGTTGCGGACCGTATCGAGCACGAAATCCGGCGCCCAGCCCTGGAAGAAGGATTGCACCAGTTCCACGCCGCTCATCAGGAACAGGAAGCAAACGACCGCCGTCAGGATGAAGGCGATGACCTGGTTCTTGGTGACGGCCGATAGGCACGAACCGATGGCGAGGTAGCCGCCCGCCATGACGAGGCTGCCGATATAGCTGGCGAGGATCACCCCGTTGTCCGGCTCGCCCAGATAATTGACAGTGATCCACAAGGGGAAGGTGAAGATCAGCGCGATCGCGATGAAACTCCAGGCCGCGAGGAATTTTCCGATGACCACGGCCCAGATAGGCGTCGGCAGGGTCAGCAGCAGTTCGACCGTGCCGGTCTTGCGCTCCTCCGCCCACAACCGCATGGAGACGGCCGGGATCAGGAACAAATAGAGCCATGGATGGAAATTGAAGAAGGAATTTAGATCGGCCTGGCCTCGCTCGAAGAAGTTGCCGACGAAGAATGTCAGCGCCCCCGACAATCCCAGGAATATACAGATGAACACATAAGCGAGCGGCGTCGAAAAATACGCGCCGAGCTCGCGCTTGATGATGACCCAGACGTAGCGCATTGGATTTCCTCTGCCCCTTAGTGCTTCGTCGTCAATTCGCGGAAAACGTCGTCGAGATGACGGCTCGGCGAGCGGCTCGCCAAGGCCTCCGGCGTTCCGTCGAAAACGAGGCGACCGTTGGCGATGATGACGGCGCGCGTACAAACGGCCGTAACCTCTTCCAGGATATGCGTCGAAATCACTATGGCCTTTTCGGCCGCCATGTTTTTAATCAGTTCGCGTACCTGGAATTTCTGATTGGGATCGAGACCGTCGGTCGGTTCGTCGAGGATGAGCACCTCGGGGTCGTGCAAAATCGCCTGCGCGAAACCCACGCGACGCTTAAACCCCTTAGACAGCGTTTCGATCGGCCGGTTGAACACGGGCTCCAATCCAAGGCGCTGCACGGAAAGATCGATCCGGCGTTTTTTGTCGACACCTTTGAAGCCGCGCACTTCGGCGATGAAGCCCAAAAAGGCTTCCGTGGTCATGTCGCCGTAGAGCGGAGCACCCTCCGGCAGATAGCCTACATGCCGGCGCGATTCGAGCGCATGGTTCTCGACGTCATAGCCGCACACGCTGGCGTGGCCCGATGTGATCGGGAGGTACCCGGTGACCATCTTCATGGTCGTCGATTTGCCGGCGCCGTTGGGCCCGAGAAACCCCAAGACTTCGCCGCGCTTGACGGAAAATGTGATGTTGTCGACCGCAGTGAGCGCATCGAAGCGCTTGGTCAGACCCTGGATGGAGATCATCTCATCCGGACGATTCATGCAGTCCTCCCCAGAACTTGCCGCGCGACCCCTTGCGGGTCCCCAATTCTTCGCGGCAGATAATGCAGTGAATTCAGGCTAAAATGAGGCGGGCGCCGGTTTGTGCCGGCGCCCGTTTCATTCTTCGAAAACTACATCATCCCCATGCCGTGGTCATGACCGTGGTCATGGCCCATCGGCGCGGGCGATTCTTTCTTCGGTTTCTCGGCGATCATGGCCTCGGTGGTGATCAGGAGGCCGGCGACGGAGGCTGCGTCCTGCAACGCCGTGCGAACGACCTTGGTCGGATCGATGATGCCGGCCTTGATGAGATCGCAATAAACCTCGTTCTGGGCATCGTAGCCCCAGTTGGTGTCGTTGCTCTCGAGCAGCTTGCCCGCGACAACGGCGCCGTCCTGGCCGGCATTTTCCGCGATCTGACGCACCGGCGCCTGAAGGGCGCGGCGCACGATCTCGATACCGACCTTCTGGTCGTCGTTCTGGGTCTTCAGCTTCTCAAGCACTTTGATCGCGTGCAGAAGGGCAACGCCGCCACCGGGGACGACACCTTCCTGAACCGCCGCGCGCGTCGAGTTCAAAGCGTCTTCGACGCGATCCTTGCGTTCCTTCACTTCGACTTCGGTCGCCCCGCCGATGTTCAGAACCGCAACGCCGCCCGCGAGCTTCGCCAGGCGTTCCTGCAGCTTCTCCTTGTCGTAGTCCGAGGTGGTCTCCTCGATCTGCGCGCGGATCTGGGCGCAACGGCCCTGGATGTCGGCCTTCTTGCCAACGCCCTCGACGATCGTCGTATCTTCCTTCGTGATCGAAACGCGCTTGGCGCGGCCGAGCATATCGAGCGCCACGTTCTCAAGCTTGATGCCGAGGTCTTCGCTGATCAGCTGACCCGCAGTCAGGATCGCGATGTCTTCCAGCATCGCCTTGCGGCGATCGCCGAAGCCCGGTGCCTTCACGGCCGCGACCTTTAGGCCGCCACGCAGCTTGTTCACCACCAGCGTCGCCAAGGCCTCGCCTTCGATGTCTTCGGCGATGATCAACAGCGGACGGCCCGACTGCACAACCGCCTCAAGCACCGGCAGCATCGGCTGAAGGCTCGATAGCTT
>CAMDWJ010000069.1 GCA_945877815.1 Caenispirillum bisanense | reverse complement strand
CGGCCAAAGCCACTTTCGCCTTGAAGGCCGGTGTGTGGTTCCGGCGTATGCGCTTTCCCATTTGCTCTCCTAATACGCGGCCACATTGGCCGCTGTCAGGCGGAAAAGCCACTTATCCCTCTGTTCAAATTCCCCGAGCCAGCTCTATTCGGCTAGATCGCCGACGCCTTGTCGCGCGGCGACCGAAGGAGCTGCGTGGCTTCGGGGCTTTTTCCGCAAAACGACGCGATGCACGTGTGGGGCGCAATCCACGGACGGGCGATGCCGTAGCCGTGGCCACCAAACGGGTGCCATTCTTCAAGACCGGGACCAGCTCTCATATAACTCCACACCCTTCATCCCTCGGCCAACCAGGCAAAAGGCTATCTTCTGCTGGAATTTTACTCCGGCGCTTACAGAGACATTCCGAGAAGGATAAATCGTGGCGAATCGAATTACGGGCAGAAAAGTGAGGATAAATTAGGCGATTTCGATAGTTAGATTTTAAAAAATACCAAACCATGATAAGAGCCTAGTTTTAGTCGTGGCTCGTTAAAATTTGAGGTCCAAGAAATATGTCGTTAGGTACGATGATCGGCGCCCTAGTTGGCATTGGTTTGATACTTCTCGCAATTTTCGAGGAAGCGCACGGCAAGCCTTTTGGCACGGCCCTTTTAATGTATTGGCATTTAGGAGGACTATCCATAGTTGTTGGGGGGACACTGGCCTCTACTTATATTTGCTACGAGGCACGTTATGTAAACCTTGCGGTAAAAGCTGCATTTACGATTTATACAGCTCCAGCCATTAGTCGCACCCTAATAAAGGGGGAGGTGGGACGTATAATACGATGGGGTTATGTGATGCAGAAGTCCGGCGCCCCTGGGCTAGAGTCAGAGGCCAAAAAACTCAAAAATCTTGATAAATTTTTATCATTTGGCCTCGATTGCGTGATAGCCGGCTACTCTGGGGAAGAGATTCGTCATATTTTAGAAACCGCAGTTGAAACAACTTACAACCGAAACATTGTGCCTGCTAATATATTGAAAGTTATGGGTGGTATAGGTCCTGCTTTTGGTATGGTCGGAACATTACTGGGAATGGTAATGATGATGGGCAGCATGGGCGGCGACCCTAGCGCCCTTGGAAGTTCGCTATCGACAGCACTGACTGCCACGCTTTATGGCGTCTTGTCGGCTCGTTTACTTTGGTTCCCTGCAGCAGAGAAAATTAAACAACGTCAGGAAATTATAAAATTTCGCAATAATTTAGTTGCAGAAGGCTTGGTGCTTTTAGCCGAAAAAAGATCACCTCGTTTTATCCAAGATAGGATGAACGCTTTCCTCGATCCAGCAATACACTTTAATTTGGATAAAGATATAAAGTAGGTTTTTATGGCCGCTAAACACTGTGAATGCGAAGAAGTAGAAGATGAAGCATGGCTTCTAACCTATGCAGATATGATTACTTTGCTAATGGCATTTTTTGTTCTTCTCATGGGTGTTTCTAAAGTCGATTACAATGCATACGCGGAAGTCTCGGCCGCACTAAATGAAGATAGAACAGGGACTCCCAATAAGGAAAAAGCAGTCAGAGAAACAATGCAGCGCGACATTAAGGACATCATCTCTAGTGAGGGCGCGGGTCAGGCCCTCCAAATGGGGACGGATGCCCAGGGCAGCATTACCCTCACGCTCGACGGCGGCGCGTTCTTCAAACCCGGATCGGCCGAACTGCAGGAACAAGCCCTGCCGGTGCTGCGCGGTATTATCATCGAGCTTGGCAATCCGATCTACCAGCAATTCAATATTAGCGTCGAAGGCCATACCGACGACGGCCCGATCAATACGCCGCGCTATCCGTCGAATTGGGAATTGTCGACAGGACGTGCGTCGACCGTCGTACGCATGTTTCTTGATTCCCGAGACCGCGACGAACTTATGTTCCAACCGAACCGCCTTCGCGCGATCGGTTATGCAGAAACCCAGCCGAAACTCGCGAACCGCGACGCGGCCGGCAATCCGATCCCCGAGAACCAATTGGCCAACCGCCGCGTCGTGATGCGCATTAACCGTAAACCCATCTACGAAGTCGTAAAAATTCCCACCTTCCGCCGCGCCGCGGAGCCCGCACCAAGCGAAGACGTGGCCAAGGGAAAAGGCGCTAAGAAATAAGGAATCCCGGCGACATTTGGTCGGAAGTTCCCACAGGTCTTTATCTCGCATAACGATCTTCTGTCTTCCCTGTTAATCTGTCATGATCTTGCGAGGGCCCCATGTCGGCGGCGCGCAACAGTTACGCTTCGGGGTATACCTCGAGCGCAGGGAGAGTGCTTAATGTCGGACTCCACACCCCATAATCCACCGTTCCGTGCCGAACATATCGGCAGCCTCGTCAGGCCCGCTAAACTGGTGGATGCACGGCGTGCCTTCGAGGCGGGGCGCCTGGATGCCCCATCCCTTCGCGCCATCGAGGACGACGCCATCCGCGAGGTTATCAAACTGCAGGAGGATGTGGGGCTCGAGGTCGTGACCGACGGCGAGTTCCGGCGCAGTTCCTACTCCGATTCTTTCACCGTCCAAGGCATCAAGGGTATCTCGATCGAGATGACCGACGCGAACGGATTCAAGGCCGACGCCAAGGCCGGTCATCGCATGGCACGGCGCATCCCGCGCGTTGTCTCGAAACTCGAATGGGCGGGCCCCCAGAACGCCGAGGATTTCAAGTTCCTCAATTCGGTGACGAAGAAGGTCGGCAAGATCACCTTGCCCGGGCCAGCCTATGTTCATTACCGCGCGGGGCGCGAGAATATCAGCAAGCAAGTCTATCCGGACATCGATAATTTCTGGTCGGATCTCGTGACCGCCTATCACAAGGAAATGAAATCCCTGCGCGACGCCGGATGCACCTATCTGCAAATCGACGAGACGTCGCTGGTGAAACTCGGCGATCCCCGCGTGCGCGAACTGCTCAAGGAGCGCGGCGACGATTGGCAGGATCTTCTGAAACTCTACATCGACGCCTGCAATGCAGTCGCCGAGGGTGCGCCCGAAGGCATGACGATCGGGATCCATATCTGTCGCAGCCAGGATAAGAGTTGGCAGGCCGATATAGGCTACGATCCTATCGCCGATGCGCTGTTCAACCAGATGGAGATCGATACCTATTTCCTGGAATACGACAATCCGCGTTCGGGCACCTTCGATCCGTTGCGTTTCGTGCCCAAGGGCAAGATGGTCGTACTCGGGCTTCTGGGATCGCGCACGGCCGAGCTGGAGTCGGTCGAACTCCTCAAACGTCGCATCGACGAGGCGGCGAAGCTCGTGGATATCGACCAGTTGGCGCTGTCGCCACATTGCGGCTTCTCGACCGGGATTTTCATGAGCAAGGAAGACTCGATCCAGTTGGAGAAGGCGAAGCTCGCCCGCATGATCGAGGTGACGCGCCAAGTGTGGAGTAACTGAACGGTCTTATCATTGTGCGATAAGGCCGACGTCTGTCACAGGGAGACGAAAATGATCGGTCATCGCGTGCAAACATTCGCGCTCGCCTTTGCGGCAACGGCACTTCTGGCATCGTCGCCGGTCGAGGCCCAAGGATCGCCCGAAGGTTTTTACAAGGGCAAAACGCTCGAGGTGTATGCCGGTTACGCGCCGGGCGGTGGCTATGATCTATATACCCGCATCCTCGCCAAGCACATGGTGAAGCACCTACCCGGCCGGCCTGGCCATGTCGTGAAAAACATGCCGGGCGCTGGCTCGGCGAAGCTCGCCTCGTACCTGTGGGAGGTGGCGCCCAAGGATGGCACCGCGTTCGGTTTGATCAATGCCACCGTCGCCTTCGATCCGCTATTCGGTGGCGAGGCGGCCGACGCGATCAAATTCGACCCGTCCAAGCTGACATGGATCGGCAGCCTCGATCAGTTCACGCCCATCGGCATCGCATGGCACACGACAGGCATGACCAAGATCGAGCAGTTCAAGGAAAAAGAATTCCTCATCGGATCCACCGGCGGCCCGAGCGCCGCAGCGGTCTATTGCAACCTGCTCAACAACATGATTGGCACGAAGTTCAAGATCCTCCCCGGCTATAAAGGATCTGAAGATATCGCGCTCGCCATGGATCGAGGCGAGGTGCCGGGTTACGTGGGCTGGTACTGGGGTGGGCTCAAAACAACACGCGGCGATTGGCTCCAAACCACGCCGTGGAAAATAAACGTTTTTCTGCAATTCGGCCTACAGCCCGATCCCGACCTGCCTGGCGTACCGTGGATCATGGACGTGCTGCCGAACCCCGAGCATAAACAGATATTCAAGCTCGTTCTGTCGCAATTGGCGTTGGCGCGCCCCTTCGTCGCACCACCTGGGCTGCCGGCCGATCGCGTGAAGGACCTGCGCACCGCGTTCAATGCCGCCGCGAAGGACCCCGAATATCTGGCCGACATGGAAAAGGCCAAACAGACCGTGCGCCTCTTCACCGGCGACCAGATCGACGCGTTGCTCAAGGAAGTTTATGCCACGTCGCCGGACCTTATCGAAAAGGTCAAACTCGCGATGGCGGTGTCGGGTTCCAATTGACGATCGAAGTGGCGGAAGGATCGGGATGAGATGAAACGTAGTCCAATTGTTGTCGCATTCATCGCGGGTTTGATTTCGGGTGTCGGTACTGCGGAGGCGCAACCCGCCGCCGATTTCTACAAAGGCAAAACGCTCGAAGTTTATGTCGGGTATGGACCGGGCGGCGGCTATGACCAATACGGCCGCCTGCTCGCGCGCCATATCTCCAAACACCTTCCGGGAAATCCCGACACCATCGTGAAAAATATGCCGGGCGCCGGTTCGGCCAAGCTCGCGACCTATCTGCACGATGTGGCGCCCAAGGACGGCCTGCAGATCGGCATCATCGCATCGACCGTGGCCTTCGATCCGCTGCTCGGCGGGCCGGAGTCCGGCGACTCCTCCGTCAAATTCGATCCGCGCGAATTAAACTGGCTGGGCAGCCTCGATGCCTTCACCCCCATCGGTGTCGCATGGGGGACGAGCGGGATAAAATCGATCGAGGATGCAAAGAAACGCGAGGTCATCGTCGGATCGAGCGGTAGCGGCGATTCGTCGGCCGTTTACCCGAAATTGCTCAATGGAATGATCGGAACGAAATTCAAGGTATTGACCGGTTATCGCGGCTCCAACGACATCACGCTGGCGATGGAACGGGGAGAACTGCCGGCCTTCGTGGGCTGGTATTGGTACGGCCTCAAGACGATGAAGGCCGATTGGCTGAAGAACAAGAGCGCCAATCTGTTCCTGCAAATCGGTCCCGAGCCGGAACCCGAGATGCAGGGGGTGCCCTGGGTCATGGATGTGCTGACCAACGAGGCCGACAAGCAGGTGTTCCGCGTGGTGCTGGCAAATCTGGCATTTTCCCGCCCGTTCGTTGCACCCCCCGGAGTGCCCGAAGATCGGCTTCAAGTGCTGGCCAAGGCTGTTGAAGCAGTCGCGAAAGATCCCGACTTCCTCTCCGAAGCCGAGAAACAAACGATGAGCGTCAAATATTTTGCGCGCGACCGGATCGTCAAACTCCTGAACGACGTCTATGCGACGCCACCGGAACAGATCGCAAGGGTGAAGGAAGCCATGTCGTCGCAGTAAATGGCGCGACGATCGCGTCGGCTACTCGACCAGGAAGTCCATATTTTCCTGGATCACGAAGGCTCCATCCCAAGTGCGGGCGGCTTCGTCGGCCAGCTTGTCCATGAAGACATCGTCATGGTCGGGGTCGTGATGGAAAATGCCGAGGCGTTTCGCGCCCGCCAATTTGCAAAGCTTGACGCCTTCGTTCCAGGTCGAATGGCCCCAGCCCACTTTCGTGGGGAATTCTTCCTCGGTATAGGTCGAATCGTAGATCACGAGATCGGCACCCTGGATGAGTTCCAAGATCGCCTCGTCGGGCCCGTCCGGCTTGTGTTCGGTATCCGTGATCAGGCACATGGCACGCCCGTTATGCTCGATGCGATAGCCGGTGGCGCCATTCGGATGGTTGAGCAACGCTGTGCGGATCTTGACCTTCGAACTGGTCGCGATATCGAGATTGTCGCCTGCCTTGAAATCGCTGAACGTGAGCTTGGCTTGCATGGCCTCGAGCGGAACCGGAAACATCGGATTGTCCATTTGCGTCTCGAAGATATTCTTGACGCCGCCCTTATTGTTCAGATGTCCGGCCATGATGTCGAATCTGCGTCGCTTATCGAACGCAGGGCCGAAAAAGGGAAAGCCGTTGATGTGATCCCAATGGGTATGGGTGAGCAAAATATGGCAGTGCTGTATATCGGTCTTCATGATCTGCTGGCCGAGATTGCGCACACCCGTGCCGCAATCCAGCAGGAACTTCTGGTCACCGACATCGACTTCCAGACTCGTCGTATTGCCGCCGTATTTGAGGTGAGTCGGAGCCGGGCATGCGATGCTGCCGCGACAGCCCCAAATCTTCACTCGAATTGACATTCACAATACCCCCGACGGACCGTTCACCGCCCGCTAACCACGGAATGTTCCGCACGGTTGCAACCGATCAACGAAACCCGCCCGACCCAGCCACGTCATCGATGACGCCGATGCACGTCCCCATTCCGATCCCCAGCTTGTCAGCAGCGCTGCCTTTATTTACGGCAATCTCCACCAACCCATTGGCATTTACATACCAAAAGGCATCACCCGGCGGAACATCCGCGAATGTCCGAGCTGACTTCAGGTAAACATGATTTGCTTGTAATACAAATGACGGATTTACGAAACCCTTTCGTAGCCCCGTCATGGCATTGCCAAAATGGTCTATATAGATAATTTCTGCTAGCTCATCTGGCCAGTTTGGAAATGCGTTCCACGATGCAGGACGCATTTCGCCGAATAGGTGTTTTCCCAGTTCCAGCCCTGCTGCGGCTGGCGCAAAGACGTCTCTCCCATGAAAAGTCGGGGATATATTGTTCCCGCCACACGGGAGTTCCCATTTATTCAATCGCCTGGCCCGACGCCCGACCAGTTCGAACAGACCGTTGCCCGGCCCGACGAACCACTTGCCGTCCGCCTCGACGATAGCGCCCGGCCGCTCGCTCCCCACGCCCGGATCAACGACACACAAGAACACGGTTCCGTCCGGAAACTCTTGCGCATAGGCCGCGAGGAGATAGGCCGAAGCCTTGGGATTGGCGAACGGCGCATCGGCAAACAAATCGACGATCGCAACGTTCGGTGCGTCGCGCCAAATTCGCGCCTTCAACTGGCCGATATAGGGGCCTTCGAGGCCGAAATCTCTGAATAAAACGATCACAATTGTCTCCGCCGCGCCGCCAGGCGCAGGCCTCGCGCCGAGGCACCGGACTGTGCCGGACTTTGTCGTTGCACTTCAAGTCGGTCGGCTATATTTCATTGCAGGAACGACCATCGTTCGCCTAAGCTTGGCCCTTATGGTTGGCGGGACGCTGCCGACCATCAAATACTTCCGGTGGATACGAGCCCGTTTCAACGGGTTGGACCGAAGTGGGCCAGCCGTTGGGGGTGCGACTTTGGGCGGAAGGTGCAAAAAACGTGGACGTTCCTGGGTTTGGAACTAAGAGTAAACGGAATGTATCGGGCGGGATTGCCACAGGCTCAGGGGTTGTACGACCCCGCACAGGAGCGCGACTCGTGCGGAATCGGCTTTGTTGCCAATATCCGCAACGAGAAGAGTCATGCCATCGTGCGGCAGGGCCTGCAGATTCTCCACAACCTCAATCATCGCGGCGCCGAGGGCGCTGACCCACTGACAGGCGACGGGGCCGGGATCCTTATTCAGGTTCCCGACCGCTTTTTCCGCGAAGAATGTCAGGTGCTGGGCATGACCCTGCCGGCCGTAGGCGCCTATGCCGTGGGAATGGTCTTTCTGCCCCAGGCCGAAAGTGCGCGCCGGGCATGCGAAACCATCATAGAGAAGCTGACCCGCGCCGAGGGACAAATCGTGCTCGGATGGCGCGATCTGCCGGTCGACAATTCGGTTTTGAGCGACGAAGTGCGCGATATCGAGCCATTCGTCCGCCAGATTTTCATCGCGCGGGGTATGAACTGCCCAGATACCGATGCTTTCGAACGCAAGCTATTCGTGATCCGTAAGCAAATTCACATCAACATTCGCGAACAAACCCTCGCGGGCCCGGAGGCGTTTTATATCCCGAGCCTGTCGTCGCGCACCATCTGCTACAAGGGCATGATGCTGGCGACCAAGGTCGACGGCTATTTCACGGACCTCAAGGACCCTCGCATCGAATCTGCGCTCGCGATGGTGCATCAGCGTTTCTCGACGAACACATTCCCGTCATGGGAACGCGCCCAGCCGTTCCGTTATCTTTGCCACAACGGCGAAATCAACACAGTGCGCGGCAACATCAACTGGATGTTCGCCCGACGCGACAGCATGTCCTCCCCTCTGATGGGCAAGGATCTCGACAAGCTGTGGCCCCTGATCGGCGACGGCGCCTCGGATTCGGCGACCTTCGACAATGCGCTCGAACTTCTCATGTCGGGCGGATATTCAATGTCCCACGCCATGATGATGATGATTCCCGAAGCGTGGAACGACAACCCGCTGATGGACGAGGAACGCCGCGCCTTCTACGAATATCATGCAGCCCTGATGGAACCCTGGGACGGACCCGCCGCGGTCGCGTTTACCGATGGGCGCCAAATTGGCGCCACACTGGATCGCAACGGGTTGCGGCCCGCGCGCTACGTCATCACCGACGATGGTCTGGTCGTGCTTGGTTCCGAAGTCGGCGTGCTCGATATCCCGGAATCCAAGATCATCAAGAAGTGGCGCCTGCAGCCAGGCAAGATGTTCCTGATCGATCTGGAGCAGGGCCGCATCATCGACGATGCCGAGATCAAGTCCGGCCTCGCACGCGCCCATCCCTATCAGGACTGGCTCGACAAGACCCAGATCCATTTGGAGGACCTCCCCGCCGACGTTCAACCGATGGCACCGGACCAGAAGACGTTGCTCGATCGCCAGCAGGCTTTCGGCTACACGCAGGAAGATCTCAAATTCTTCCTTTTGCCGATGGCAATCGGATCGGACGATCCGGTCGGATCGATGGGGCGCGACATCCCCCATGCCGTCCTGTCGGATCGGCCGAAGTTGCTCTACGATTATTTCAAGCAAGCCTTCGCCCAGGTCACCAATCCCCCGATCGATTCAATCCGCGAAGAATCGGTGATGTCGCTTGTCTCGCTGATCGGGCCGCGGCCGAACCTGCTCGATCTCGAAAACGGCGGCAGCCACATGCGGCTCGAAGTCCGCCAGCCGATCCTGACGAACGAGGATCTGGAAAAAATTCGCCATATCGAAAGTCGGGTCGACAATCCGTTCCGCTCGATCACACTCGACATTTGCTATCCGGTCACCCGCGGCGCCGACGGCATGCGCGGCGCGGTCGATGCGCTGTGCCGCCGCGCGCGTGACGTCGTCAAGGAAGGCTACAACATCATCATCTTGTCCGACCGCGGGCTCGATGCCGATAACGTCGCCATTCCCGCCCTGCTCGCGACCGGGGCCGTACATCACTACCTGATCCGCGAAGGCTTGCGCACCGAGGCCGGCCTCGTCGTCGAAACCGGCGAAGCGCGCATCGTGCATGATATCTGCCTGCTCGCGGGCTATGGCGCCGAAGCGATCAATCCGTATCTCGCATTCGATTCCATTTCCCATCTTGCGCATCTTTTGCCCGATGACATGTCGGTGGCGGACGCTCACTACCACTACATCAAGGCGGTCGACAAAGGCCTGCTGAAGGTCATGGCCAAGATGGGCATCTCCACCTATCAGTCTTATTGCGGCGCGCAGATCTTCGATGCCATCGGCCTGAATTCGGCCTTCATCGAATCCTATTTCACCAAGACCGCGACCGCGATCGAGGGCATCGGCATCCGCGAAGTCGCCGAGGAAACCGTCCGCCGCCATCGCGCCGCCTTCGGCGACGATCCTGTCTTGCGTGACGATCTGGATGTCGGCGGTGAGATCCAGTTCCGCATCCGCGGCGAAGAGCACATGTGGAATCCGGAAACGATTTCACAGCTGCAACATGCGGTGCGCGGTAATTCGAAGGACATCTATCGCAAATTCTCCTCTGGGATGGACGACAACACGAAGAAGCTCAAGAACCTGCGCGGCTTGTTCCAATTCAAATGGGCCGCCCAACCCGTTCCACTGGACGAAGTGGAATCGGCAGCCGAAATCGTTAAACGCTTTGCTAGCGGCGCCATGTCCTTCGGCTCGATCAGTTATGAGGCGCATTCGACGCTCGCCATCGCCATGAACCGGATCGGCGGACGTTCGAACACCGGCGAGGGCGGCGAGGAAGCCGAACGCTTCAAACCCATGCCAAACGGCGATTCCAAACGCTCGGCGATCAAGCAGGTCGCCTCTGGCCGCTTCGGCGTGACTGCGGAATATCTGCGCAACGCCGACGAGATTCAGATCAAGATGGCGCAAGGCGCCAAGCCCGGCGAGGGCGGTCAGTTGCCCGGTCACAAGGTCGATGCCGTGATTGCGCGCGTGCGTCATTCCACAGCCGGCGTCGGCCTGATTTCGCCGCCGCCGCATCACGATATCTATTCGATCGAAGATCTGAAGCAGCTTATCCACGATCTGAAGAACGTGAACCCGGCCGCGCGGATCAGCGTGAAGCTGGTGTCCATCATCGGCGTCGGCACGATCGCGGCCGGCGTCGCCAAGGCCCATGCCGATCACGTCCTGATATCGGGCGGCGAAGGCGGCACTGGGGCTTCGCCAATCACCTCGGTGATGCATGCGGGTGCACCTTGGGAAATCGGCCTTGCCGAAACACACCAGACCTTGGTCTTGAACAAGCTGCGCGGACGCATTCGCGTACAAGCCGACGGTGGCATCCGCACCGGGCGCGACGTCGTCATGGCGGCCCTTCTCGGCGCCGACGAAATGGGCATCGCGACCGGCTCGCTCATCGCGCTCGGCTGCATCATGATGCGTAAGTGCCATCTCAATACCTGCCCGGTCGGCGTGGCCAGCCAGGATCCGGTGCTGCGCGCCAAATTCAAGGGCCAACCCGAGCATGTGATCAATTATTTCTTCTTCGTCGCCGAAGAAGTCCGCGAGATCATGGCGAAGCTTGGCTTCCGCACCATCAACGAGATGATCGGCCGCACCGACCGGCTCGAAACGGTCCAAGCCGTCAGCCATTGGAAAGCCAAAGGGCTCGATTTCTCGCGCATCCTTTACAAGCCGGAGATGGGCCCGGACATCGCGGTCTATCACACCGAAAAGCAGGATCACGGCCTTGATAAGGCACTCGACAACAAGCTGATCGCCGAAGCCAAAGGC
>CAMDWJ010000068.1 GCA_945877815.1 Caenispirillum bisanense | reverse complement strand
AGCGAAAGACCATGATACCAAGTGCACCGATCTACTCGGACATGTAGGCGCTCACTTGCGCAAAAGCTTGCCGCAGAAGAGAGCCCGCTCGAGCTGGACGAACCCCGCGACGTGACGATCCCTACGCTCAAGCATTATCGCCTGATTTCGTCTCAGCGAAAACAGTCTGCCAGACGCTTTTCGCTAGGGCACGCTGAACGACGTGGTGGTGGTCGTCGTCATGCCAATGATCATCAGTAGCAGCAGCGGCATGATGAAAGACAAGACAGTTTGACGCTGATCGCACTCAGGGACCGGCAGGCACGGCAAAGCCACCCGTAATTAAAGGATGAGCCGATATCCTTTAATATCGGATTCATCGATCCCTGCTTGCGCAACTGAACATCTCTTCATTGGACCGGAATCAAAATCTCGCTGTGTCGAAGCAAAGGCGGCACGGAGGGTGGGTCATACCTTGCGAACTGCGCTGACCCGTTTGCAACCAGCCCTTTTTTGTCCATCCAGTTTTTTAACAACGAGGTTTGCTCCGCTACGTTGGCCTCTGTACTGAATTTGGAGAAACGGATGGACGCAAATTTTTGCTCGGGTATTGCGCGAATTGTCACTCTTGGATCTGCGGACTTTGGCAAGGTGTCCAGCGTATAGCTGGACGGCATGACAAAGTGCAACCGGTAGGTCGACTCTGATTTTGCTTCCATGGTGACCGGCAAAGTCATGGAAATTTTTTCCTGCTCCTTCTCCATGGTTACTGGCAAGGTCATTGAAATTCGATCGGAAGCCTGTTTTTTCTGGTCCGACGAAGCGTGCGGTCCCTCTCGGAAGATGTATTGTTTGACCAACCGGGCCCCTTCTTCGCCAGCCGAGGCCAGGTCCCCTTGAACGACTACTTCAGCAACGATCATTGGGCTGTACAGCCGCAACTCGAACTCTTTGTCTTTTTCGAGTGATTGAAATTTCGGCTGTTCAAGCGAGAACAGTTGGGCGCACCCGCCGGAAACGGTGAGTGCTGCCAACAAAAAAATTACCTTGGTAGCCACCGAGCGCATCCAGCCGTAGACGCCATCGGAAAATGCGGCGTGCAGGCCGACGACGAGTATGGCGCGTTGCTGCTCTGATTGCATGGTTTCTATCTCCTCTTCTGCTTCAACCGCAGCGCAGGGCTTGTGTATCCCGGAAGGCCGGCCAGCGGGAGGCCAACCAGTGTGCGCCGCCGATCATTGCCAGCAGCAGCGCCACGCCGATGCCCCACGATATCCACACCAGCGGCACCAGCCAACTCACGGCGGATCCAACCCATGGCAAGGCGCTACGGAATGCTTCGAACCCTGTCAGCAGGCTTTCCTGTGCGGCTTTGATCGCCGCCGGATCCAGCCATAACGCGAGCCAAGCCGGAGCCGGCCATTGTCCGGCAGAACGGCCCAGTTCTATGGCCGCGCCCAACGCGATGGCTTTGGCGCCCCATTGCACCAGTTCCACGACGATTAGCGCGCCCAATGTCCACACCGCCGCCAGCACGCCGAATGCTGCCCATAGGATGATTTTCATCAACGTCCTCGCCCTCTTTGATCCATTGCTCTCACGTCCCGCGCTTATTGTAGAAGGCGACCACCCGTTCCACCGGCCGAGACAGGTTGGTGACGATGAATCCGGCGCGGGGATAAAGCTCGCCGGGGTGCCACTCGACCTTGGCCACGACCCGGCGGGGCATCGTCCGCGCGGCGCAGGAAAAGGTCATCGCCATGTTAGCATCCGTTTCAAACAGCGGGCTTCAATCTATAATGACTGACACCCCATTCGGTTCCATCGGCATGGCCGAACAGACCGATGGTCGCCAGGAAAAAGAGGCGCCAGCGCCGTGCCCACAGGGCCGCATCTTCGCCGTAGACATCTTTTAGGATTTGATCGATGGCCCGGCGATTGTCATCGAAATTTCGGAGCCATTGGCGCGCCGTGCGTTCATAATGCCGGCCATTCCACCACCATTCTTCCTCGACGGTGAAGAAATCCTCGAATTGACGGATGAGCGTGCGGCTCGGCATGATGCCGCCGGTGAAGAAATTTCGGGCGATCCAGTCAGCCTCGTCGCGATGATCGAAGCGATAGGGAGCCTGTCGGCTCGAGAAGACATGGATGAACAGTTGCCCATCGGGAAGAAGCCATCCACGTATGCGCTGCAACAGCTCATGCCAGTTGGCCATATGCTCGAACATTTCTACCGAAACCACGCGGTCGAACCGATTCTCGGTTCGGAAGGTGTTCATGTCGGCCGTAATTACCGATAGGTTGTGGAAACCCTTCGCCCTCGCCTGTCCCTCGATATAGGCGCGTTGCGAACGCGAATTCGAGACGGCTGTGATATGCGAGGTCGGATAATGTTCGGCCATCCACAGGCTTAGAGATCCCCAGCCGCAGCCGAGTTCAAGTATGCGTTGGCCGTCTGCGAGATCCGCATGAGCCGCAGTCTCCGCAAGTGCGGCGCCTTCTGCGCCGGCAAGGTCGCGCGTGCCTTCGGGATAGAGGCAACTTGAATACTTGCGATGCGGGCCAAGCACGAGCGCGAAGAACCCCGCCGGTAGTTCGTAATGTTGCGCGTTGGCATCCGCTGCATATTCCGCAATGGCAAAATTTTGCATATCTCGCGCGAAGGCTCGTTCGTCGTGAATGCCTGTGGCGATGCGTGCGCGTGTGCGCGCGACAAGAAAGTGAATCCCGGCGAGCGAAACCGTATCGGGCAGGGGCAGCCGTTCGACAGTGCGAATGGTCGTTGCGATCAGGCTCATGGGCGTCTCCGAGGCCAGGGAAAAAAGGCATTGGTGCGAGCGCGGTAGGCTTCGAATGCGGCGCCTCGCGACGTCAGCATTTGGTCTTCGAGCGGGGGGATGCCAGACACATGGACGAGCAGCCAATACATCAGGGCGGGTGCGGCCAATGTCAGCCAGCCCCACGGATATGTACCGCCGGGATCAATCGCAATGATCGGATAGGCGCACCACCCCAGCCACTCGAAAAAATAGTTGGGATGGCGCGAGAAACGCCACAGGCCGGTCTCGCATACGCGGCCACGATTGGCGGGATCGGCCGAGAAAAGGCGCAACTGATTGTCGGCAATCGCCGCGCCGACGGCCGCGCCAGCGAAAACAAGCGCCCCGAGGATGTCGGTGGGCAACAGTGCGGGATCGGGCCGCCGCGCCGCGACGAAAATCGCCGCAACGAGAATGCCCCCGCACCAGGCTTGCGATTGAAGGAACCAAAACAATTTCCGCGCCGCGTCGGTACCCCAATCGACCAGTATCTTGGCGTAACGCGGATCGTCGGAACGTTTCAGGTTGCGCTGTGTCAGATGCAGGCCGAGCCGGATCGACCAAAGCCCGACGAGCATTGCGACAATCCATTGGCGCCACGAGGCTTCGTGCGCGATTGACGCAAGTGCCGCAACCAAACCGGCAAAGCCGATGGCAAAAGTCCAAATGGCATCGATCCATCCGGCGTTCGCGGTGCGCCGATGCACGATCCAGGCAAAGGACATGGCGATCATGAGGATCAGGACGGCCGCTATGAGAGGAGCGACGGTCATAGAGTTGGCGTCCGCTCTTTGATAAAGGCTGCGGTATCTCGCAAGGTCGGCGCGAAGGCGCGGAAAGGCCGGGCAACTGCGCCCAAGATGAGCAAATGCTCGGCCCACGGATAGACGATAACTTTGACCTCTCCGCCGTTCGCCGTGATTTTCTCGGCAAGTCGCGCGCTGTTGGCGGGTCCGACGGTGAAATCGATCTTGCCGGTCATCAGCAGCATCGGCGGCGCAGTGCCGTCGGCGAAGGTGATCGGCTGGGTCTGCGCGAGGCCCTCGGGCGGGCCCAGGATTTCCCTCAACCGATCGCTTTTGAGGGGAAGGAAATCGTACGGTCCGGCCATACCGACGGTCCCGGCGATGTCACGCTTCGCATCGAGACGGACCGAGGC
This sequence comes from Caenispirillum bisanense, assembly GCA_945877815.1. Taxonomy (GTDB): domain Bacteria; phylum Pseudomonadota; class Alphaproteobacteria; order Rhodospirillales; family UBA2165; genus CANIGJ01. Next base: position 7,509 of record CAMDWJ010000068.1, on the reverse strand, counting down.
AAGCCATTGCCGGTCCAGCGTCAACATGGCGGCGATATGCGCGCCGGCGGAGTGGCCAACGAGGACAAGACGTTTGGGATCGGCCCCGTAGGCGGGCGCGTTATCTTTGGCCCACCGCGCGGCCAATGCCGCATCGATCAGGAAATCGGGAAAGCGCACTTCGGGATAGATGCGATAATCGGGCACGATCGTAACGATGCCTTCTGCGGCGAGCGCCGCAGCAACGAAGGCATAACTTTCCTTGGCGCCGCTGTCCCAGCCGCCGCCGTAGTAGAAGATGGCGATCGGCGCACCCTGGACCGCGCGGGGGGCATAGACATCGAGCCTGCGGCGCGGGCCGTCGGCGTAGGCAATGTCGCGCTCGATGTGAGTTTCCGATGTGTCGGCTATCGAATTGAGAAATCCGGTCGGCGAGCAAGCACCAAGCAGAGAGCCGACGAGACCTACGATGACGGTGCGCATCTCACCCGAGATTTCACAAACCGAACAACGGCTGCAATAGGCGTCCGACCAGCGAGTGCAGGCGCAATCCGCCTTCGATCGCTGCGAGACATACACATTCATTTTCGGAATCGACCCGCGGCTTGTGGTCGAGCGCGTCGTCGGCTTCGGCGAGGTCTCCTGGACCGTAGCGCCCGGTCTGATCCGAGAACGATCCCTTGAGAACGCAGATATATTCTTGGCCGCCATGACCGTGCTCGGGCAAATAGGTGCCGGGCGCAGCGCGCAAGAGCAGGACCGCCGATTTCTCCTCTGGGCCCATTTTGACGCGGCTGACCTTGAGGCCGGGGGCGAGAAACCGCCATGGCCAGATCTCGTAACGGCGCAATGGCTCGGGGACGGCAAGGCCGGGAACAAGCTCCGTGAGGCCCGGCACGGCGCGCGGTGCTGCCAGGATGGGTTCCTCGATTCGGCGGATTACCTTGGCGAAGGCATCGGGCTTCATCGACGAGGGGTCGAGCGAATCGACCATCGCCCCACCGATGGCTTCAAATATTTGCGCGCGCGCGCGCGTTTGGGGTGACAGGCTTGCATGCACCCCGACGACCAGTGCCGGGCCTTGACCGAGTGTGCCGGCCGCGTAACGCATCAATGTCTCGTCGCTGGGCTGATGTTGAGGTGTCATGTCACAATTCATCCAATAGGTCGCGGAGCTTGGTGAGTGCCAGGCGGATACGCGATTTGACCGTGCCGAGCGGAATGCCGAGTTGCGTGGCAATCTCGCCGTGCGGGGTATCGTTGAAGAACGAAAGTCGCACGACCGCGGCTTGTTCCTCCGACAATTGCGCTAAGGCGCCTCGAATCCGCCGTTCGCGTTCGGTTGCCGCGACGACGTCGTCGGCTTGTGCTTGATCGCTTGCTGTCTCGACCGCTTCGAGCGGCGAGCCGAGATCTGCGCGCTCGCGTCGCAAAAGATCGATGCGTAGATTGCGCGCGATGACGAAAATCCAGGTGGCGGCTCCGGCGCGGCCGGGATCGAAATATCCCGCCTTGCGCCACACGCTGAGCATGGTCTCCTGCGCAAGTTCTTCGGCGCGTGCGGCCGGAAGGCCGAGACGGATGAAATAACTCTTCAGGCGCGGGCCGAAATATTCGAATAATTCGCCGAAGGCCGTTCGATCGGCAGTTTTGGCGATTGCAAGGATGTGTCCCGCGAAATCGCCGCTCGATGGTGTCTCTGTCACGCGATCGGCCGGCATAGTTGGTCCGGTCGGTGGCACTGCCCGCCCGCCGATCCGTCGCGGCAACGAGCGCGTTGGTATACGCAAGATGAGTGTGCCAGCATTGTTCATTCCCCTTATACGGCGGCGCGTTGCGATTGGATCACCCGAAATGCGGTCCGTTGAGTGATCCAAGCGCGACCCGGCTGCGTATAGCTTAACGTAAGCCCGCCACAACCTCTATGGATCATCTCTGTGAATATAGCTGTTATCGGAACCGGCATCTCGGGAATGGCGGCAGCTTGGCTTTTGTCCCAGCGCCATAAGGTGACCGTCTACGAGCAGGCGGATCGGGTCGGCGGTCACAGCAATACCGTCGAGGCCGAGATCGGTAGCGTGCGCCACGCCGTCGATACCGGGTTTATCGTCTATAACGAGCCGAACTACCCGAATTTGACGGCTTTGTTCCGACATTTGGAAGTTGCGACCAAACCGACGGATATGTCGTTCGGGGTCTCCTTGGACGACGGCGCGCTCGAATATGGCAGCAACGGTCTGCGCGCGCTGTTTGCCCAGCCCCTCAATGCGGTCAATCCGCGTTTCTGGTCGATGATCCGCGATCTTGTCCGGTTCTACCGTGAGGCGCCGTGCGGCGTGTCGCTCGCGACTCCGTTGTGCGAACCGGTCAGCCTCGGCGAAATGCTCGATCGCGACGGCTATGGCCGCGCTTTCCGCGACGATCATCTGCTGCCCATGGCGGCGGCCATCTGGTCGGCGCCGGCGCGCACGTTGCTCGACTATCCGGCGGAATCCTTCATACGGTTCTGCAACAATCACGGTCTTCTGACGCTGTCCGAGCGGCCTCAATGGCGAACTGTTATCGGCGGCAGTCGCGCTTACGTGCAAAAATTGACACGCCTCTATGCCGACCGGGTGCGCCTCAATAGCGGGGTGCGCAAGATTCATCGTCTCGTCGACAGCGTTCAGCTCAGCGATGCGACCGGCCGCACTGAGACCTTCGACCACGTCGTGATCGCAACCCATGCCAATCAAGCTTTGGAGCTGCTGGATAATCCGTCGCTCGCCGAAACGGCGCTCTTGGCGCCTTTCCGCTATGAGCGCAATCTTGCGGTCCTGCATACGGACGTCAGCCTGATGCCGAAGCGCCGCGCCGCCTGGTCGAGTTGGAATTATCTAGGTCGCCGCAGTGATGTACTCGCACATGCGAATGGCATTTCCGCGCAGCAAAAACTATGCGTGAGTTATTGGATGAACAAGCTGCAGGGGATCGAAACCGACAGGCCGCTGTTCTTGACCCTCAATCCGGTCCGTCAGCCGCACGCGGGCACCATCCTTCATACGGAAATTTATCAGCATCCCATCTTCGATCGCGCCGCCAACGTGGCGCAGCGTTCCTTATGGTCGTTGCAAGGAAGCAAGCGCACGTGGTTCTGCGGCGCTTATTTCGGGGCAGGGTTCCATGAGGATGGATTGCAGGCAGGTCTCGCCGTGGCCGAGACCCTGGGGGACGTGCGCCGTCCTTGGAAAGTGCTCAACGAATCCGGACGCATCGCACTTCACGTCGATCCGGCATCCCGCGTCGTTGACGCGGCGGCCGCTGCATGATGGGCAGATTCTCCGGCCTCTATCGCGGCGCCGTCATTCACACGCGATTGCGGCCGCGCAGGCATCGCCTGCGCTACCGCATGTTCATGATGGCATTCGATCTCGACGAACTCGACGATTTACAGAATAACTGCCGTCTGTTTTCACACGATCGGTTCAATCTTTTCAGCTTCTTCGATCGCGATCATGGCGAGGGTTCCGCCGAACCTTTGCGGGTGCAGATCGAACACCGGCTTGGGCAAGCAGGGCTTTCGATTGCGGGCGGTGCTGTCCGCTTGGTCTGCATGCCGCGCCTTCTCGGCTTTGTCTTCAACCCGATCAGCGTCTATTATTGTCATGGCGCGAACGGCGCGCTGGTCGCCATGCTTTATGAGGTCAACAATACCTTCGGCGAGCGGCATACCTATCTCATCCCCGCCGATCCGACTGCCGAGACGATCCGTCAAAGCTGCGCCAAGCGGCTGCATGTCTCGCCCTTTATGGATATGGACATGAGCTACGATTTTCGCCTGACGATTCCGAGCGAATCCGTCTCGCTCAACATTACCGGCCGGGATGCCGAAGGCCCGTTGATCGCGACTTGTTTCGCCGGTCGCCGCCGCGAAGTGACCGACGGGGCCTTGATCTCGGCCTTCTTTTCCTATCCGCTTCTCACCTTGGCCGTCGTCGCCGGCATCCATTGGGAGGCACTGAAGTTGTTCCTCAAGGGTATCAAGGTGCGTCGCCTGCCCCAGGCGCCGAAACAATCCGTGAGTATTGTTGTTCCGCACGCTTCTTCCCGCGAGGGGCAAGGCGTTTAGCCATGGCCGGTCTCAATCTATCGAAATTCGCGGTGGACCGGCTTTTGGCAAGTCTCTCGGCCGGGAGTTTGGTCATCGAAACGCCGGGCGGCGAAAGAATTGAACATCATGGAGAGCGGCCTGGTCCGGATGCGATTCTGATTTTGCATCGCTGGCGCGCTCTCCATCGTCTCGCTCTTCACGGCGATATCGGCTTCGCCGAATCCTATATCGATGGCGATTGGTCGAGCCCCGATCTGACTGCTCTTCTCGAGCTTGGCGCAGTCAATGCGCAATCTGCCAACGGGCTCGCCTCGACCTCGGTCGTGAAGCGGATTGTCAATCGCCTACTTCATTGGCGGCGACTAAACACGCGGCGCGGCAGCCGTCGCAATATTGTCGCGCACTACGATCTCGGCAATGATTTCTACGCTCGCTGGCTCGATCCCACGATGAACTACTCCTCCGCTATTTTCGCCGCGCCGAACGAGTCGTTGGAGGATGCGCAAAACCGCAAACTCGATTTGATCATGGACCGGTTGGATATTTCGGGCGGCGAGCGCGTTCTCGAGATCGGCTGCGGTTGGGGCGCGCTCGCAGAACGGCTGGTGCGACGCGGCTGCGAGGTAACCGGGCTGACGCTGTCGCCGGCACAGCTCGACTATGCCTCTCATCGAGTTGCGCGTGCGACGAATTCGACGCGCGCGGATCTGCGCCTTCAGGATTATCGCGACGTCGAGGGCAGCTTTGACCGAATCGTGTCGATCGAGATGATCGAGGCGGTGGGCGAATCATATTGGCCGGCCTATTTCGGTACGATCAAACGCCGCCTGGCGCCCGGCGGGCGGGCCCTCATTCAGGCGATCACCATCGAAGCCCCGCGCTTCGATGGGTATCGCAGCAATGTCGATTTCATTCAGCGCTATATCTTTCCGGGCGGGATGCTTTTGTCGCCCGAAGCGATGAGCGAGCAGGGCGCCAATGCCGGTTTGTCCTCGGGCGGGATTTGGACCTTCGGCCTCAGCTACGCGCGCACGCTTGCCGAATGGCGCCGCCGCTTCCACGCCGAATGGCCGGGGATAGAAACCATGGGATTCCCGCCGTCCTTCAAGCGCCTGTGGGATTATTATCTGTGTTATTGCGAGGCCGGATTCCGCAGCGGCGCCACCGATGTTGGTCATTACGTGTTCGTTCCCGCCGAAGCGGCGGAGGTTGCCGCACCATGATCTCGCGACGCTCGGTTCTGGCGGGCTTGACCGGTGTGGCGGGCGGTTTGCTTGGATCGCGCGTATGGGGTGCCTTGCCGGTGCCCGATGACGGTCGACTGGCTTTTCAGATATTGCGAAAGGGCAATGTTATCGGCCGGCACAGTCTTGCCTTCGCACGCGACGGCGAGAGCCTGACAGTGACCATTGCGGTCGAGCTTGAGGTAACCTTCGGTCCCATCCGATTCTATCGCTATCGTCATGATGCAACGGAACGCTGGCTTCAGGGAAATGTCGTTTCGCTAGAGTCGCGCACCAACGATAACGGCGATGCGTTCAAGGTGACGATGACGCGCACAGTCGACGGATTTAACGTTGCCGGCGCGATCGGAGATTATCTCGCGGCACCAGACACTTACCCGGCTACGCATTGGAATCGCCGACAGCTCGATGGCCCGATGGTCAATACGCAGACCGGTGAACTGATGCGCCCCGCGATTGCCGTTCTCGGAAACGAGACGATCGCGCGTGTCAGCGGAGCGCAAATGCGCGCGACGCGCTATTCGCTGAGCGGCGATGCTGTCTTTGATATTTGGTATGGTGAGCGTGGCGATTGGGCGGGCCTGAGCTTCAAGGGCGGCGACGGCAGCGAAATCAAGTATGTGGCGATTTAGGATCCCGCCGGACGCTACTGCCTGACATGACGATCTAGCAGGTCTGCGATTATCGTTCGCCTCGACCGACCCGCACCTCTATCATGATGTCCTAATATAATAAGGCGGCCGAGGGACAGGATGAGCGACGCGCATGGGCGGACCGGCGCGTTGTGGCGCATCGCAACCTGGTCGGTGCTGCTTATCCTGACCGTTGCGGTCGCTCTCACATTTCGCGATTACGGCATTTCGCATGACGAGTTCGTTCAGCATACCTACGGTAGATTGCTGTGGGATTTCTATCTTTCCGGGTTCGCCGACCGCGCGGTCTTCGACTATATCGACCTTTACCGCTACGGCGGCCTGTTCGATTTGGTCGCGACAGCTGCAGCGCGGCTTCTTCCGTTCGCTGAATACGATACTCGTCATCTGCTGAGCGCGCTGTGCGGCATTGTCGGCATTGCCGGGGCGGGGCGCCTCGCGACCTTGTTGGCCGGGCCGCGTGCCGGCTTCTTCGCCGTTGCCCTGCTTGCTTTGACGTCGAGCTATTACGGCTCGATGTTCAACAACACCAAGGACATTCCCTTTGCCGCCGGAATGATCTGGACATTGTACTACGCGGTCCGCGTGGTGACAGTGTTGCCGAAACCGGGACTTGCCCTGGCGCTCAAGTTCGGCGCGGCCTTCGGCCTCACGATCGGCATTCGTGTCGGCGTCATGATGATCCCGGTCTATCTATCTGCAGCCATCGCGATCTGGGCGTGGGATCGCGTGCGCCGCGAAGAGTCCGGCGTGGTTGCCGTCGAGGTCTGGCGTGCGGCTCTGCGTTTGCTGCCGGGCGCCGTGCTGGCCTACACGATCATGGCTTTTGCCTGGCCTTGGGCGGTCGTGCAGCCGCTCAATCCATTGCGCGCACTTGCTTTCTTTTCGCGCCACCCGGCCGTCCTCGAATCCGAGATCTTCGGCATCGATATCGTATCGTCGCATACGCCCTGGTATTACATCCCAGGTTATCTCCTGGTGAAACTGCCGGAACTGACCCTCAGTCTGTTCGCGATCGGACTGGCGATATTCGTGACGCGGATCGTGCGCCGGACCGGCATCGAGCGGGCCGAAGCCGTCCTGGTGACGCTCGCCGTTCTAGTGCCCCTGATCCTGTTCGTCCTTTTTCGTCCAACCGTATTCAACGGGATGCGCCATTTCTTTTTTCTGGTTCCGCCGATGACGGTGATGGCCGCACTCGCCGCGGACGAGCTATGGCGCGCATTTCACGCGCGCGGCCGCCTTTGGGTCGGTGCCTTCGTGGTTATTCTGGTCGGGATCGGTTTCATGCAGGCGCGGACCATCGCAGCGCTCCATCCCAATCAATATGTCTATTACAATTCCATCGCGGGGGGAGTCGCCGGTGCCCAGGATCGTTTCGAGATGGATTACTGGTCCAATTCGATCCGTGAGGCCGCAATGTTGCTCAGCGATCGGGTGCGCTCGGAAACCGGCGAGTCGGGGCCTGCCAAGCCCTATAAGGTCGCGCTTTGCACCGAAGTCTTCGGCTTCTTCCACTATGTCCCGGACGGCTGGTTCGTGG
>CAMDWJ010000067.1 GCA_945877815.1 Caenispirillum bisanense | reverse complement strand
CGGCCGATATCGTGCAGCCAGGAATGTTCCGGCCCGATGCCGGGATAATCGAGACCAGCCGAAATCGAATGAGCCTCGGTGATCTGGCCGTCGGAATCCTGCAACAAATAGGTCCGGTTGCCGTGCAGCACACCAGGTGCGCCCGCGCTGAGGCTGGCCGCATGTTTCCCCGTTTCGATCCCTTCGCCCGCGGCCTCGGTCGCGATCAGGCGCACCGAGGCATCGTCGAGGAAGGGATGGAAAATGCCCATGGCATTCGAGCCGCCACCGATGCAGGCGACGATGCTGTCGGGCAAGCGGCCTTCGAGCCCGAGCATCTGCGCACGGGTTTCCTCGCCGATCACGGATTGGAAATCGCGCACCATGGTGGGATAGGGATGCGGGCCCGCCACCGTGCCGATTATGTAATAGGTATCGGCGACATTGGCGACCCAATCGCGAAGGGCATCGTTCATCGCATCCTTGAGCGTGCCCGAACCCGAGGTCACCGGCTTGACCTCGGCGCCCAACATTTTCATACGCATCACATTCGGCGCCTGACGCTCGATATCGACGGCGCCCATATAGATCGTGCAAGGAACATCGAACAGCGCGCAGACGGTGGCGGTGGCGACGCCGTGCATGCCCGCCCCCGTCTCCGCGATGATGCGGGTCTTGCCCATGCGGCGCGCGAGCAGGATCTGCCCCATGCAATTGTTGACCTTGTGCGCCCCGGTATGGTTCAGATCCTCGCGCTTGAAGAAAATCTGGGCGCCGCCGTATTTCTCCGACAGCCGGCGCGCATGATAGAGCGGCGTCGGCCGGCCCACATAGGAGGCGAGATAGCCGCCCAGCTCGGCGCGGAAGGCGGCATCGTCCTTCACCTCGTTATAGGCGCGCTCGACGGCGAGGATCAGCGGCATCAGGGTCTCGGCGACATAGCGGCCGCCATAGATGCCGAAATGGCCGTTCTCGTCGGGTCCACCGCGAAAGGAATTCGGCTTCAGCGTGATGGGCGGGGTCGTATTCATGGCGCGCAAAATATCGGACGGTTCGGGAAAATCACGCAATTTCAGTCCTTCTTCTATAATTCTTGATATGTTCCGGCAGTTTTTCTCATAAGTTTCGCCACGGGAACGCCACATGAGCCAGCGTCTGAACCGTTATGGCCAGCCCATCGGCCCCGCCCTGGAGGGCTGGAGCCCCCGCCCCCTGCCGCCCGATACGCCCCTGACGGGGCGTTACTGCCGGATCGAAAAACTGGACGGGGAACGACATGCCGAGGACCTCTTTGCTGCCTATTCCTATACGGGAGACGGGCGCGATTGGACCTATTTGCCGGTCGGGCCATTCGACACCCCGGCCGAATTCAACGCCCATCTGCGCCAGATCGCCCAGACGCGCGATCCGCTGCATTATACGATCGTCGATCTCGCGACCGGCAAACCGGTCGGCACCAGCGCCTATATGCGGATCGATCCGGCCAACGGGGTCATCGAGATCGGGCATGTGCGCTATTCGCGGCACCTGATGCGCACGCAGGCAGGAACCGAAGCCATGTATCTTCTGATGAAGCGCGCCTTCGATGAGCTTGGCTATCGGCGCACCGAATGGAAATGCGATTCACTCAACGAAGCGTCGCGGCGCGCTGCCGAGCGTTACGGGTTCCAATTCGAAGGCATCTTCCGCCAAGCCGTCGTCGTCAAGGGACGCAGCCGCGACACTGCTTGGTTTTCGATCCTCGACCAAGAATGGCCGCGCATCCGAGCCGGATTCGAAGCGTGGCTGTCGGACTCGTTCCAAAATCCGCCTCATGCTGAACCTGTCGAAGCATGGGAGTCAAAGCATGGGGGTGCCACGGCCCATCCTTCGCCAGGCTCAGGATGAGGGTTTTGAGTCGCGACCCGCACCCCGGAGAATTTGCGTCAGGGCGTCGGCTATGCAATCATCTGGCCTCCCATGTTGATCACCGAAATATTGATCGTGGTCGCCTTGATCGCGGTGAATGGCCTTCTGGCCATGTCCGAACTCGCGGTTGTTTCGTCCCGTCCGAGCCGTCTCAAAGCAATGGCCAACCGGAAGGTGCGTGGTGCCCGCCGGGCTATCGCGCTGACGACCGATCCCGGCCGATTCCTGTCCACCGTGCAGATCGGGATCACCCTGATCGGCGTCCTCGCCGGCGCCGTTTCCGGCGCCACGTTGGGCGAACGCCTGGCACATTGGCTGATCGGCCGCGACGTGTCCGAAGCCCTCGCTGTGCCGCTCTCGGTCGGCTTGGTCGTGACCGCGATCACCTATTTCTCGCTGATTATCGGTGAACTGGTGCCGAAACAGATCGCGCTCCGCCGGCCGGAGATCATCGCCTGCGCCCTGGCGCCCACCATGACCCATTTTGCGCGGTTCTCCTTTCCGCTGGTCTGGCTGCTCGATAAATCGAGCAAGGCAGTCCTGACGCTGCTGCGCCAGCGTGCCGTCGCCGAAAGCACGGTGACGGAAGAGGAAATCCGCACCCTCGTCGCCGAGGCCGAAAGCTCGGGCATCCTGACGCCCGAGGAACGATCGATGATCGCCGGCGTGATGCGGCTCGGCGACCGGCCGGTGCGCGCGGTCATGACGCCCCGCCTCAAGGTCGATTACATCGATCTCGCCGACGATGCCGCGACCATCCGCCGTCGTATCGCCGAAAGCCCGCACTCGCGTCTGCCGGTTTGCGACGGATCGCTCGATGTCGTGATCGGGGTCATTCAGGCCAAGGACGTGGTCGATGCGCAACTCGAAGGCGGCATCTTGAATTTGCGCCCGCTGGTGCGTACCGCGCCGATCGTTCCCGAAACCATGGATGCCCTCGAAGTCGTCGCGGTGCTGCGCGAAACCTCCATCCATATCGGATTGGTGCATGACGAATACGGACATTTCGAAGGTGTCGTCACCTCGACCGATATTCTTGAAGCGATCGTCGGCGAATTCGGATCGGCAACGGGTGCAGCCGACGCCAATGTCGTCATCCGCGCCGACGGCTCGGCGCTGGTCGAAGGCTCAATGCCGGCCGACGAATTCGCGGAGACCTTCCACATTCATCTGCCGCCAACGCGCGACTACCACACGGTTGCCGGGTTCCTGCTTACCTTGTTCCGTCGGATCCCGGACGTCGGCGAGCTGGTCGAGGCGCATGGCTGCCGCTTCGAGATCGTCGATCTCGACGGACGCCGCATCGACAAGGTTTTGGTGACGAAGCTTTAAAGCTTTTTCGCCGCCGCCAGGAAGGCGCGGATTTTATCGAGGCTTTTCACGCCGGGCCGGTCTTCGACGCCGGATGACACGTCAACCACAGGCGCTCCGGTGACACGGATGGCTTCGGCCAGATTCTCCGCCGTCAACCCGCCAGCCAGCATCCAGGGCAACGGCACGACGAGCCTCGCGATCAGGGTCCAATCGAATTTCAGCGCATTGCCGCCCGGTAGAGCGCCCATCATCTCAGCCGGCGCCAAGGCATCGAATAGAATGCGATCGGCAATGTCATAATAAACCGAGGCGTCATCGATATCTCGAGCACTCGCGATCTTGATCGCCTTCATGACCGGCAAGCCGGTGTGTTTTTTGACCTCGGCCACGCGCGCGGGCGATTCCGATCCGTGCAGCTGGATCATATCGAGATCGTTGAGAGCCAAGACCGAGTCGATCTTCGCATCGGTTGGATCGACGAAGAGCCCGACTTTGGTCACCGAGGACGGCACGCGTTCGGTCAAGAGGGCCGCGCTCTCGGGCGTCAGATTGCGCGGGCTCGGCGGATAGAACACGAAACCGGTATAGTGCGCGCCGGCAGAGACGGCGGCATCGACCGCAGCGGCGCGGTCGAGCCCGCAGATTTTTACCTCGATCGTCAAGGCTATCTCATGACGCAGCGACGGCGACGGCGATCTCGTCGGCGATGCGTTGCGCGGCGGCGCGCGGATCGGACGCGTCGGTGATAGCGCGGCCGATCACCAGGAAATCGGCACCGCGCCGCACAGCCTCGCCCGGCGTCAGGATGCGCTTTTGGTCGCCCGCAACCGACCATGCCGGACGGATACCCGGTACCAGCAATTTGAAATCCGAACCGAGCGCGGCGCGGAGCGGCACAATTTCCTCGCCCGAGCAGACGACGCCATCCAGACCGCTGGCATGTGCGAGACGCGCCAAACGCACCACCTGGACTTCCGTGCTCCCGGCCACACCCATATCGTTGAGGTCGGATGCATCGAGCGACGTCAGAACCGTGACGCCCAGCACCAACGGGCGCGCGATGTTGAGTTTTGCCGCTTCGTCGCGCGCGGCTTCGGCCGCCGAAGCCATCATCGCGCGTCCGCCCTGAGAGTGGACGTCCACAATGACCGGGCGCAGATGTACGCCGGAGCGTATCGCACCCGCGACCGTATTCGGAATATCGTGGAACTTGAGATCGAGAAACAACGGCATGCCGAACTCGGCAATGCGGATCACGCCCTGCGGTCCGAGCGCCGTGAAAAATTCCTTGCCGATCTTCACCCCGCCGACGAGGCCGGACAATTGGCGTACCAACGCAATCCCGCGTTCGAGATCGGGCGTATCGAGGGGAACGAAGATGCGGTTTATGGGGTTCATCGCCAGATCAAATGAGATCGTCAATTAAATCAAGGGGCGGCGTTCGAGCGCCTCGATCTTGTCGCGCAGCACGTGCAAATCCTGCTCCAGGTTGTCGGCGCGCCTCGTCTCGAGCCGGGCGCGGCGACGCGCGCGCAAGCTCGACAGCCATCCGATCAATCCGCCCCACAAGACGCCGAAGACGATGGCACCCAAAACGACGGCGTAAACGGGCGACGGCAAGGTAAAGGGCAACGGCCACACGGACAGATCGACGACCATGCGGTTCGAAGCGGCGAATAGGATGCCGACAGAGCCCACCAATATCATGGCGAGCAAGGATAAAAATCGCGCCACGTCAGTCCCTTACAGCCTTCAACGGCCGTGGTTGAGCTTTTCGCGAAGCTGCTTGCCGGTCTTGAAATAGGGGACCCGCTTCGACGACACGCTGACCGCATCGCCGGTGCGCGGATTGCGCCCAACGCGGGCGTCCCGCCGCTTGACCGAAAATGCGCCAAAGCCGCGTAATTCCACCCGGTCGCCGCGCGCCAAAGCAGCCGCGATTTCGTCGAAAATCGTCGTGACAATACGCTCCACATCACGCTGATAAAGGTGCGGATTTGCCTCGGCGAGAAACGCGATGAGTTCCGATTTCGTCATGATCGCTTATGTCCCGCCCCCCGCGGTGCATCACCGAGCCGGCAACCCGAGACCGTCGCTTAGGACGGCTAGTGCAACTGAGGGTGCCAAAGCGAGATCAGGCCGTCAAGTCTAAGTCGTTCAGAAAACATGGCTTTTCCCAACATATCCTCGAGAAGCCCCTCGAGAAAACCGGTCTGGCGGCGGATTTCGACCACGGAAATCGGCAGACGGACGTCGATATTGCGGGTGTTTTCGAGCCAGGCGCGGGCCTCGCGTTCACCGCCGATTTCGTCAATCAGGCCGTTGGCGATCGCCTGGCGGCCGGTATAAACCCGCCCATCGGCAAGCTTTAGCGTCCGTTCGCGGTCCATGCCGCGACGCTCGGCCACCATATCCACAAACATGGCGTACATGTCCTGAACGACGTCCTCGGCGGCGGCGCGCCCCTGGGGCGTCAGTTTTTCAAGCGGGTTGGGCGTCGCCTTTAGGGGCGAGCTTTTGATTGTATCGGCGGTAATGCCGAGCTTTTCGAGCAGACCTGTGAATTCTGCGGTCTGCATCAGCACGCCGACCGAGCCGGTCACCGTGCCCTGGCGCGCGACGAGATGGTCGGTGCCGAGCGCCACCATATAGCCGGCCGAGGTCGCGAGTTCGGCCATGACCGCGACGACCGGCTTCTTCTCTGCGACCCGGCGAAGGGCCAGATACAGGTTCTCGCCGCCGACCACGGTGCCGCCCGGGCTGTCGATATGGACGATCAGCGCCTTGATGTGCTGATCGTCAGCCAAATCGTCGAGCGCATCGATCCGGTCGGTATCGTCGAAAATGATGCCGTGGACTTCGAGCAGTGCCACCGAGGCGCGCGGCAGGGAATCGAAGCGGGCCGCGAGCGCCGCGACGAAGGCCACGGCGGCCACGATCGCGGCGACGCGCCAGAACCGCAGAGCGCGGGTTAGGCGCCTGCGGTCAAAGTAGCGATCGACATCGAGAGCCATCGAACGGACGAGGCCATAGCCCCTCGCGGGGCTAGTCCTCGCTGCCCTCGTCTGCGGCCGCCGCGGCCTTTTTGGCACGCGGTTTTTTCTTGGGCTCTTCGTCGGTGGAGGCGTCCGCGCGTTCTTTGAGCGCGGCACCCAGGATGTCGCCCAAGGAGGCGCCCGAGTCGGACGAACCATAGGCGGCCATGGCCTGCTTTTCCTCGTCCACTTCGCGCGCCTTGATCGACAGCGTTAGCTTGCGCGTCGTCTTGTCGATCGCGGTGATTTTCGCATCGACCACTTCGCCGGCGGCGAAACGGTCGGGGCGTTGATCGGAGCGATCGCGCGCGAGATCGGAACGGCGGATGAAGCCCGGAACGTCGTCGCCGACGCGAACCTCGATGCCGTTATCGACAATCGCGGTCACGGTGCAGGTGACGACGTCGCCCTTCTTGAGCTTGTCCATGCCCTTGGTGACGGTGTCTTCGGACAGCTGCTTGATGCCGAGCGAGATGCGTTCCTTCTCCGGATCGACATCAAGGATTTTCACCTTAACCATGTCGCCCTTCTTGTAATCCTTGATCGCTTCTTCGCCGGGCTTGCTCCAATCGATATCGGACAGATGGACCATGCCGTCGATATCCTCGGTGAGACCAACGAACAGACCAAATTCGGTGATGTTCTTGATCTCGCCTTCGGAGATGGTGCCGACAACATTCTTCTCCTGGAAATCGATCCACGGATTGGGCAAGCACTGCTTGAGGCCGAGGCTGATGCGGCGCTTCACCGGGTCGACGTCGAGGACCATGACCTCGACTTCCTGGCTGGTGGAAACGATCTTGCCCGGATGGACGTTCTTCTTGGTCCAGCTCATTTCGGAGACATGCACGAGACCTTCGATCCCTTCTTCCAGCTCCACGAAGGCGCCGTAGTCGGTGATGTTGGTGACGCGGCCATTGAGCTTGGCGCTCATCGGGTATTTCGCGGCCACACCTTCCCAAGGATCGGATTCCAGCTGCTTCATGCCGAGGCTGATACGCTGGTTTTCCGGATTGAAGCGGATGACCTGAACCTGAACGGTCTGGCCGATCTGCAGAGCTTCGGACGGATGGTTGATACGACGCCATGCGATATCGGTGACATGCAGCAGGCCATCGACGCCACCCAGATCCACGAACGCGCCGTAATCGGTGATGTTCTTGACCACGCCTTCGAGGATCTGACCTTCCTTGAGGTTGGAGATCAGCTCGGAGCGTTCCTCGGCGCGCGTTTCTTCGAGAACGGCGCGGCGCGAGACAACGATGTTGCCGCGCGCGCGATCCATTTTCAGAATCTGGAACGGCTGCGGCGAATTCATCAGCGAGGTCGCATCGCGCACGGGGCGGATATCGACCTGGCTGCCCGGCAAGAAGGCCACGGCGCCGGCGAGATCGACGGT
Source organism: Caenispirillum bisanense (assembly GCA_945877815.1). Taxonomy (GTDB): domain Bacteria; phylum Pseudomonadota; class Alphaproteobacteria; order Rhodospirillales; family UBA2165; genus CANIGJ01. Next base: position 3,852 of record CAMDWJ010000067.1, on the reverse strand, counting down.
GAAGCCGCCCTTGACCCGGCCGAAGATGAAACCGGTCACGCGTTCTTGGGCCGCGAAGGCCTTCTCGAGCACGGTCCAGGCTTCCTCGCGACGCGCCTTGTCGCGCGACAGCAGCACGACGCCGTCCTTGTCCTCGAAGCGCTCGACGAACACATCGACATTCTCGCCCGCCTTGATCGACATTTCGCCATTGGCGTCGCGAAATTCGCGGATCGGAACGCTGCCTTCGGACTTCAATCCGACATCGACCAGCACGAAATCGTTTTCGATGGAGATGATGGTGCCGGTGACGACCCGGCCAACAAGCCGGATGCTGGGCTGCATTGTTTCTTCGAGAAGGTCAGCGAAACTTTCGTCGCTCATCGGGGGGCGCTGCGCATCGGCGCGCGCTTGGACATCAGCCATGTGTTTTCCTCTTCGGTGTTTCAGGCCGGCCGGTTGTTTCCGGCGGTCTTGGGTCAAACAAATTTGCGCGATATGTAATCGAGTGCCGCAGCGAAAACCGCATCGGCGTCCATGTCGCTGGTATCGAGGACGAAAGCGTCCTGGGCCGGCTCAAGGGGGGCAACGGATCGTTCCCGATCGCGCGCATCCCGCTCCATCATGTCCCGCAAAACGGCGCTACCTATAGCCTCAGTGCCCTTTGCCTGCAACTCTTTTGCACGGCGTTCGGCCCGGATTTCCGGGCGCGCGGTGAGGAAAAGCTTCACGGGAGCATCTGGACAGATGACGGTTCCGATATCGCGCCCATCGAGGATCGCGCCTGTCTTGCCCAATGGCGGGCGAGCGGCGAAATCTCGTTGAAAATCAAGCAGAGCGGCGCGGACAGCGGGGATCGCGGCGACCTTAGACGCCGCACTTCCGGCCGCTTCGGTGCGCAATTCGGGCTCGTCCAGGTGGGCCGGGATCAATGTTTTCGCCGCGGCGACAGCCGCCGCCACGTCAGCCGGGTCGCGGCCTTCGGCCAAAACGCGCCAGCCGACGGCGCGATAGAGCAGCCCGGTATCGAGCCGGGCTAGATCGAAATGCGCGGCAAGTCGGCGGGTCAACTCGCCCTTGCCGGCCGCCGCCGGACCGTCGATAGCGATGATCAAGAGGCCGACGCCTCAATACGAGCGTCTTCGATCCGTCCGCCGAGGGCGTTCATCATGTCGACGAAGCCCGGAAAACTGGTGGCGATAGGAGCGCCGTCGTCGACCGCGATCGGCTTGTCGCTAGCCATGCCGAGTACCAGGAACGACATGGCAATGCGATGATCGAGGCGGGTGGCGATGGTCGCCCCGCCCTTGGGCGGACGCCCCTGACCATGGATCGCAAGCCAATCCTCGCCCTCCTCTACTTTGACCCCGCAGGCCGCTAGCCCTTGCGCGATCGCGGCCAGACGGTCGGATTCCTTAACCCTGAGTTCAGACACGCCCTCGAACCGCGTGATCCCCTCCGCGCAGGCCGCCGCCGCCGCCAGGATCGGATATTCGTCGATCATGGCCGGCGCGCGTTCGGGCGGCACGGTGATACCGGTAAGGCCAGAGGCCACGACCTCGAGATCGGCGTAAGCTTCGCCGCCCTGATCGCGCTGGTTTTTGCACACGACCGTGGCCCCCATTTCCTCGAGGCATGTCAGAAGCCCGGTGCGGAGCGGATTGAGCCCGACCTGACGCAATATGATGCGCGAACCCGGCACGATGACGGCCGCGACCAGCGGAAAGGCGGCCGACGAGATATCGGCCGGAACGGTCACCGACTGCCCGGTCAATTCAGGCCGGCCGGTCAGCTCGATGCGCCGGCCGAGTTTGCCTTCGGCCGTCACCTCGACCTTGGCACCGAAATGGCGCAGCAGAGTTTCGGTGTGGTCGCGCGACGCGGTCGGCTCGATCACGGTGGTCACGCCCGGCCCGTTCAGGCCGCAAAACAGGATCGCCGATTTCAATTGAGCCGATGCGACCTTCAGGGTTTCGACGATGGGCAACGGGGAATCCGTGCCGGTCACGGCAAGCGGCAGGCGCCCGCTGGACCGTCCGACAAACGAAGCGCCCATGCGCCGGAGCGGCGCAATGATGCGTTCCATCGGCCGCCCCACCAGCGAATGATCGCCGGTGAAAATGCTGGTAAAGGGATGCGCCGCAACCAACCCCATGAGCAGACGCGCGCCCGTGCCGGAATTGCGTAAGTCCAATACCGACGAAGGCTCGCGCAGGCCGCCGACGCCCCGACCGTGGACCAGCCAGCTACCGTCTTTCTGGCGTTCGATCTCGGCGCCAAGTGCCCGCAGCGATTCGGCCGTCGCCATCACATCGTCGCCTTCGAGCAGGCCATGAACGCGCGTCTCGCCGACCGCGTTGGCGCCGATCATCAGCGCGCGATGGGAGATGGATTTGTCGCCCGGGACCCGCGCTTCGCCGGCCAAGGCATCGACGCGGCTGGATTGGAGTGCTGTCATCGTGTCCTCTTGGAATGCGGGCGTTTAGCACGTTTGCGGCGGTCGGAATAGCGCCAACGCAATGCCCATGGGGCCTTCGCGGCCCAAGGCGGCAAATTGCCTTTGACAGATCGGGCTGGACGTGGCAATTGGCCTGCCCGTCTGGAATTCCGGCCGCCCAGTACTTGGCCGCCGGACTTTTCGGCGGGGAACTTAGCGTCCGGTATTCAGGTAAGTCGAAGGAGCGTCAAGTGGCCAAACCCGAATGGGGCATGAAGCTCACCTGCCAACAATGCGGCGCGATGTTTTACGACATGCGCAAGACTCCGCCGACATGCCCAAAGTGCGGCGCCGTGCAGGAACAAGAAAAGCCGCGCTCGCGTCGTGGCGCGGCGGCAGCCGCAGCAGCGGCGGCAGCGGCCGAGGTGCCAAAGGCGGTCGCGGTCGTAGACCCGGAAGCCGAACTCGAGGACGATGTCGTCGAGGACGATGATGCCGAGGAAGGCGAGGATACGTTCCTTGAGGATACGTCCGACATCGGCGACGACGTGGACGATATGGCCGGCATGATCGACGGCATCGAAGGGGGCGGCGAGAAGGAGTAGACTTAACGCGGATGCACCCGTAACATCCGCCGCCCGCGCAGGCGGGACCCAAATTTTTCGTCACGATGGGGCCGTAGCTCAGTTGGGAGAGCGCTACAATGGCATTGTAGAGGTCAGCGGTTCGATCCCGCTCGGCTCCACCATTTCTTCATATGAATCATTGGGTCAGCGAGTCATTTCGCTGGCCCTTTTATTTCGTCCAAAATTCGACTTCGAAGAATTGCGTCGGTTCAATGAGCTATTGAACTTACGGTTTTGCACTGTCGAACTTTCGATCATAGACAGATGCCTTCATTAGATTTGAAATCTAAAGTACCCAGCATTGCTTGTCCGCTAGGCCAGTCGATGTGCTGATCGCCGGCTTGCGTTTATCCCCCGGATATTAGTGGTGGGCTCGTCATCAGGATAGGAAAAATACTCGATTTGCTCGATTAGCGAATCCGCCTGTTCCTTTAGCGATTGTGCGGTTTCCTTGATCTCCTCCACGAGCTCCGCATTGCTTTGGGTGGCTTCGTTCATTTCCGAAATCGAGTCATTGACCTGTTGGATCTCGGAAGCCTGCTCCCCGCTAGCCCGAGTAATGGCAGCAACGATATCTGCCACACCCTGAATGGCCGCTCTTATTTCGACCAAGGTCGCACCCGTCCGATTGACTAGATCTACGCCTTCTTGGACCTCATGTGAGCTCGTTCCGATCAGGACGCTGATTTGCTTCGATGCCTCACTTGAACGTTGCGCAAGCGACCGAACTTCGGACGCAACAACGGCGAAACCCTTGCCGGCTTCTCCCGCGCGCGCAGCCTCGACCGCCGCGTTGAGGGCAAGGAGATT
>CAMDWJ010000066.1 GCA_945877815.1 Caenispirillum bisanense | reverse complement strand
CGATCTCGAGAACAAGCCAATCAAGGATGACGGCCGCCCGATCTATATCGAACGCCCAATCCATGGCGCGATCTACGCTGCGCGCCCCGACGTGATGTCGGTGGTGCACAATCACTGTTCGGAGATTCTGCCCTTCGCCATCACCAATGTGCCGATGCGTCCGGCGGTGCATAACGCACGCCGCCTCGGCGAGAAACTCGATATCTGGGACATCGCCAAGAAATTCGGCGATACCGACCTGCTGGTCACCACCAACGATCAGGGACACGATCTCGCCAAGACATTGAGCGCCGGCAAGGCGGTGATCATGCGCGGCCACGGCTGCGCCGTCACCGGTCGGCATATTCCGGACGCGGTGCAATGCTCGCTGTCGATCAAGAACAATGCGATGGCGATCCTCAACGGCCTGAAACTCGGCCCGATCCAGTATCTGAGCCCAGGCGAAATCAATCGCCCGCAAGGCGGTCAGGATTCGCTGCGCGGGCACGACCGCTCATGGGAATATCTGTGCCACCGCGCCGGGATCAGCCTTTAGGGTAAACGCCATGGCCGTTCGTCATTTCCATCACTTCGCGCTCGGCGTACCCGACGTGGAGGCGCAGAAAACCTTCTACGAGGATTTCGGCCTGGTGGGCCACACGAGCAGAAATGTGGCGAACGGCAATGGCGCCATATTACGATGCGTCGGACGCGATCAGGATCAAGTGGTCCTGATCGAAAGCCGAGAACGGTGCCTGCATCATCTGTCGTTTGGCGCGACACCGGAGGGCCTCGCCGATGTCAAACGCCGCGCCGAGGCCTATCCCGGCGTCCAGCTGATCGATAGCCCGAACGCCACACCCTATGACGGCATCTGGTTCTCCGATGCCGACGGCATGATTTATAACGTCCATATCGGCGAGCCGGCGCCCTCCAACGGCGGGCTGGTACCGCACGCGTCGCGCGCGCCCTTCCGGGCCAATGGACCCGGCCATTACGACCGGGTGAACCTGAAAGGCAGCATCGACGCCAATGCCAAGGTGGTGCCGCACCGTCTCGGTCACCTGATCCATTTCACGCCCGATCTCGAAGCGAAACTCGCCTTCTACCGGAATGTCCTTGGCCTTGTGATGTCCGACCGTTCGGAACATCTGATCGCGTTCCTGCGACCGCCCGGCGGCAGCGATCATCATGTCATCGCCACCATCCAGGATGAAAAGGTCGGCTTCCATCATGCCAGCTTCGAGGTCGACACGATCGATCACATCGGGCTCGGCGGCCAAGCCATGCTGCGCAAGGGCTATCGCAACGGCTGGGGCGTCGGCCGCCATGCGCTCGGCTCGAACTTCTTCTGGTATATCCGCGATCCGCACGGCGGCCTCGCGGAATATTTCTGCGACATCGACTATATCGCCGATGATGCGCAATGGAAGGCCAAGAACTGGCCGCTCGATGTCTCCTTCTATGTCTGGGGGCCCGAACCGCCGCCTGACTTCGCACAGAATTTCGAAGGAGCGACGAAGGCCGTGAAACCGGTAGCGCGATAGATCACCGATGATCGCCAAAGCGACAGAAAACGCCCGACGATGAAATAGGTCGGGTTTCCGTCTTTCCGTCGTTGCTATTTCGGTCGCGTAGCGCGAAAGGATGCACGGTCGCCAAGTCGAGCGACGCGCTCGGCTAGGGCAGGCGCCTCGTTGCGCCAATTGATTTCGGGCAACCTAAAATCCACATATTCGAATGCGGTCGCCACGGTCAGATCCGCCAGATCGATATCGATGCGCCGAACGTCATTGGACGAGATGACCTCAATGCGCCTGGCGATCCTAGGAAGGTTCGCACGCCATCTTTCTATCAATGGAGAGTCCTTCGCGTAGCGCCCCTGGATGACGCTGCCGAACGCGGAATCGATGGCCGCACGGGCAAGGCCCAGAAGTTCAAGCCGAATGGAAGGTTCCGAACCGCTTCGAAACGAAGAAAGATCGAAACGTCCCCCGCGCACGATGAGATAATCTGCGATGCAACTACTTTCGATCAGACAGGAACCGTCCGGCAAAGCCAAGGCCGGCACCTTCGAGGCTGGATTGACCGCAAGTAATTCCTTGGGCGACGCCCAAGGATCGACGAAAACCAACTCGGTTTCTGAATCGAGACCCGTTTCGAGCACGATGACCCTTATCAATCGCGCATAAGGCGAGGCGTCATTGAGATAGAGTTTCATCACAGGAAGGCTCCTTTGGCGAAGTGAAACAAACGATCAACGCTGCCGTAGCGGCCACTGCGGCAGCGGATGCGATCAGGATTGCATCGAAGCTTTTCGAGACCGCATAGACCGAACCGGCGACAATGGGACCGATCATTTGCCCGGTTGCGAAGGCCGTGGTCATCGCGGCAATGTGGCGGATCGCGTCGGCCTGTGGTGCAACGCGGTGTGCCTCCTGCACGCCCGCCATCGTGACGATCATGAAGGTTCCGCCAACCAGAAGACCCGACAGCGCGATTCCAATAATGTGCGGAAAGAGCACGGGAAGTATGATTCCCATCGCCATGACCAACTGGCAGGTCGCCCAAATGGAGCGATCTGAGTACCGCTTCCTAAAACGAGCAGCCACTAGGGTCGATGCGAAAGCCGCAGCACCGAAGAGCGGCCAGCTCCAACCGAAGATGAGCGGATCGCTGACCATCTCTCTCGCCATCAACGGCAGATAGGTCGCCGGAATGATGTAGCCCATACCGGCAACCCCGTAGCTGACGAGCATCGGCCAGATGAGCGGGCGACGCCCGTCACCGCGCTTGGTTTGCTTTGTCCGCACCAAGGGAAACTCCGGTCCGAGCGCGAAACACAATACGGCGGCAATGACGAGCGAGACCATTCCGGCAATCCGCCAACTGGTCACGCTATCGATCCCGGCAACCATGAAGGCGAGGCAGGCGAGACCAACCAGCGCGATCCCCCCGCCGACGCCGGAAAATACGATGCCCTGGCAATCCGAGCGTCCGGCGTCGGCCAGCGTTCGAACGATGAAATTGCCGACCAAAACGAGAACCCAGGCACTACAGATACCGACGACCCAGCGCAGACCCGCGATGGCTGCGATATTTTCGACCAGTCCCATACCCAGGGTCGCGACCCCGCAGATGAGAACCGTGGCACGAAGCAAAGTACGCGGCGCCAAGGGCACTTTCGCCGCAATGATCGCCCCCATCCAGTAACCGAGAAAATGGATGGACGCGATAAGACTGCCATCGGAGACCGTCAGCAGACCTTCCTCGCGCATCATCGGTAACAAAGGCGTATAGGCGAACCGGCCAACTCCCATCGCCAGGGCGAATGCGACAAGCCCGACAGCCGTTAGGCGGAAAATTTGGGAAGTGTTAGACAGAATACGGGCTCCAAGTCGGACCGGAGGTGGGGACTTGTCCCTATCGTAAAGCGGCGTATAATTCTTAAAAAATGAATTAAACTGATAGTCAAATTCAGATATTAAGATGATTGCGAACGCTCTCAATTTACGCTCGCTTGAGATTTTCCGTGCCGTCGCGACCGAGGGAAGCATTTCTCGCGCAGCGGAAAAACTTAACTGCGTGCAGTCCAATGTCAGCACGCGACTCCGCCAACTCGAAGAACACCTCGAAAAGAGTTTGTTTCTGCGCGGCGGACGCAGGCTCACGCTGACCGCCGACGGCCAGCTTTTGCTTTCCTATGCCGAGCGGCTGTTGCAGTTGTCTCGCGAGGCGTCCGAGGCGTTGAACGACGGCAAGCCTGTGGGGCACCTGCGCATCGGCACGATGGAAAGCACCGCCGCCGCCCGGCTTCCGGCGATCCTGTCGCGCTATCACGCACTTTATCCGAATGTCGAGATCGAGATCGAAACCGACGTCGCGCAAGGCCTGGTGGGCCGGCTCCTGAACTACGACGTGGACATCGCGTTCATCGCCGAGCCCGTCCATTTCGACTCATTGCAGACTTTGCCGGTTTTCGAGGAAGAACTTGTTCTCGTCGCCCCGCATTCTTTCCCGGATTTGGAGCACATTCACGAGATCAACGGCAAAACGATCGTCGCATTCAAGGCTGGCTGCGCATACCGTCGGTATCTGGAAGAGTGGTTACTCGATTCCGGGATCGTCCCCGGTGGTTCCATCGCCGTCGACTCATATTTGACGTTGCTCGCTTGCGTCTCTGCCGGCGCTGGCTATACGGTCGTACCGCGAAGCGTTCTGGACACCGTTCGAAGCCGAGGACAATTTCGCTATTATCCTCTTCCGAAGAAATTCCAGTGGATTAGAACGATGATGTCTTGGCGTGCGGATTATCAGTCGGCGAAGCTGAATGCTCTTCGGAGTCTTTTGCCGGGACTCTAGGCGGCCTCGGCCAATTTTCCTTCGCGTTTTCCCGGACCAAGAATATCGGTTAAGAATGCGGCCATGACGCAGGACGTTGACATCGTCGTGGTCGGCGCCGGGTCCGCCGGCCTGGCCGCCGCCCACACAACACTTTCCCTCGGGCTCACCGTCCAGGTGCTCGAAGCCAAGAGCCGCATCGGCGGTCGGGCCTTTACCGACGAGATCGCTGGTATGCCATGGGATCGCGGCGCCTATTGGCTGCACGACGCGCACAACAATTTCTATGCGACTTATGCCGCCGAAACCGGCTTCACTTTCGACCGCATGATGCGCAGCCAATATTTCTGGAGTGCCGGCGCCTGGGCCGACGATGCGCTTAAACTCGACCGCGATGCGTTTTACGACGCGGCCTTCGATGCCGTCGACCGGGCCGGCGCGGCTGGGCTCGACATCGCCGCATCCGAGGTCATCGCCGACCATCCGCGTTGGCGGCCCATGTTCGATTCCTGGTACGCGGCACTGTCCGGCGCCGAGCCCGAATATTGCTCGACGCTCGATCAAAGCCGCTATGCCGACGGCGAGAATTTTCGCGTGCGGCCCGGCTATGGCGCACTGGTAACGGAGTACGGAAAAGGCTTGCCGATTTCGCTGTCGAGCCCGGTCGATCGCATCCGCTGGAGCGGCGCCGACGTTCGGGTAGAGACCGCCAAAGGCACCTTGCGCTGCCGCGCTGTCATAGTCGCCGTCTCGACGACCGCGTTGATACGCGGCGGCGTGCGCTTCGATCCCGTCTTGCCGTCCGCCGTCTGCGAGGCGATCGAGAGCCTGCCGCTCGGCACGGCGGAGAAAGTCGCCATCGCCTTCGATCGCGATATTTTCGGCCTGCCCGACAACAGCCATGTGCATAGCGAACATGCGACGCGCGAGACATTGCGGTTCCAGATCAAGCCCGGCGGCCATGCCATCGCGGTGGGCTATCTCGCCGGGCGCTTCGCCGAGGAATTGGAAGCCGCCGGCGAGCCCGCCATGGTGGATTTTACCGAACGCAAGCTGGTCGAGGTGTTCGGCTCCGATATTCTGCGCGCGCGCGTCGGGACCGCCGCGACCCATTGGCGCAGCGATCCCCTCATTGGCGGCGGTTATTCCTACGCCGTGCCGGGTGCCGCCGAACAGCGCAAGGTTCTTCGCCAGCCGGTCGGCGAGCGCATCGTCTTCGCGGGCGAGGCCTGCGCGCTGACGGCCTTCGGCACGGTGCACGGCGCGCACCGCGCGGGCGTGAAGGCGGCGCAGAACGCCGCAGCCTTCATCCGCCCGACCGTGAAGGCCTAAGCGCTCTTCGCCTTCTCGCGCAGCAGAAATTTCTGGATCTTGCCGGTCGAAGTTTTCGGCAAGGGCCCGAATTCGACATAGGTCGGGCATTTGAAATGCGCGAGATTGTCGCGGCAAAAGGCGATGATCTCGGCGACACTCGGTTGAGCGACACCGTCCTTCAATTCGATGAAGGCCATCGGCGTTTCGCCCCATTTCTCGTCATCCTTCGCGACGACGGCAGCAGCGGCAACGCAAGGGTGGCGATACAATGCCCCCTCGACCTCGATGGACGAGATGTTTTCGCCGCCCGAGATGATGATGTCCTTGGACCGGTCCTTGATTTCAAGATAACCGTCCGGATGTTTGACGGCGAGATCGCCGGAATGGAACCAGCCGCCTTTCAAGGCCTCGTCGGTCGCCTTCTCGTTTTTCAGATAACCTTTCATGACCACGTTGCCGCGGAACATAACCTCGCCCATGGTGGTTCCGTCGCGGGGGACCGGGGCGAGCGAGTCCGGATCGAGCACGTCGAGATCCTCCAGCACCATGAAATTTACGCCCTGACGCGCCTTCTTGGTGGCGCGTCCCCGCGCATCCAAAACGTCCCAGTCTTCGTTCCAGGCGCATTCGGTGGCCGGGCCATATGTCTCTGTCAGACCGTAAACATGGGTGACATCGAAGCCCGCTTTCTCCATCGCTTCCAGAACGGCGGCCGGCGGAGCCGCGCCAGCCGTCATCACGTGGACCGCGTGCTCGAACGGGCGTTTATCCTCGGGCCGCGCGTTCAGCACCGTGCCCAGCACGATGGGCGCGCCGCAGAAATGATCGACGCGATGCTCGGCGATCGCATCGTAGATGCCTTTGGCGCTCACGGCGCGCAGGCACACGTGTGTGCCGGCAAAGGCGGTGATGCCCCAGGCGAAACACCAGCCGTTGCAATGAAACATCGGCAGGGTCCACAGGTATATCGGATGGCGCCGGATGTTCCAGGCCAGCGCATTGCCGAGCGCGTTGAGATAGGCGCCGCGATGATGATAGACGACGCCTTTAGGATTTCCGGTGGTGCCGGATGTGTAGTTGAGCGCGATGGCCTGCCACTCGTCGATGGGCAAGGCCCAATAGAAGTCCGGATCGCCCGCGGCGATGAAGGACTCGTAGGTTTCGTTGCCGAGCAGCTCGCCGCCATTGCCCATGGGATCGTCGATATCGATGACCAAGGGCCGTGCCTTGGCCTTCGCCAGTGCAGCCTTGATGGTGGGCGAGAATTCGCGGTCGGTGAGCAGTACCTTGGCCTCGCCGTGATCGAGGATATAGGCGATGGTGCCGGCATCGAGACGGAAGTTCATGGCATTGAGCACCGCGCCCACCATCGGCACGCCGAAATGCGCTTCGAACATTTCCGGGGTATTGGCGCACATGGCCGCGACCGTATCGCCGATACCGATGCCGCGTTGCGCCAGGGCCGAGGCGAGCCGGCGCGCGCGCGCGTAGGTTTCACGCCAGGTGTAGCGCTTGGCGCCGTGGATGACCGAGGTGCGGTCGGGGTAGATCGTCGCCGTGCGTTTGAGAAAGCTCAGCGGCGACAGGGCGACATGATTGGCCCGCGCCTTGGCGAGCGCATTATATGCATCCATGGGAGCCTCCCAGCTCTCGTCATGCCCTGCTTACTGCAGGGCTTCCGCGCAGTCTGACAGGAGAGAGAGGCCGGGGACAATACCGGTGTCGTAAGAAGGAAACCGTCATTCGGATAAGGGCTCGCTCGAAATATGCGCCTCATGCTGAGCCTGGTCACGCGCTTGCGCGTGCGAGCACGCGTGGGCATGGGGTGCCGCTGCCCATCCTTCGACAAGCTCAGGATGAGGGCTCGGAACAAGCGCGGAAATGACGAGGAACGGGACTACCCCAGGCGGTTGATGCCGTCGAAAGCCGCCGTCTTGTAGCATTCGCCGAGGGTCGGATAATTGAACACGGTGTTGACGAAATAATCGATCGAGCCCTTGTGGGCGAGCACCGCCTGCCCGATATGGACCAACTCGGATGCACCCTCACCGATGATATGAACGCCGAGCAGCTCGCGCGTTTCCAGATTGAAGATCAGCTTCAACAGGCCGGCGTTGTCGCCGATGATCTGGCCGCGCGCGATCTCCTTGTACTGCGCCTTGCCGATCTCGTAGGGGATGCCGTCACGGGTCAATTCTTCCTCGTTGCGACCGACCGTCGATATTTCCGGGATGGTATAGATGCCGTAAGGAAACAGCGACGGGACGCATTCGGCATGGGTATTGAAGGCATGGCAGGCCGCCAGACGCCCCTGCTCCATCGAGGTCGAAGCGAGGCTCGGGAAACCAATGACATCGCCGACCGCGTAGATGTGCGCTTGGTCGGTCTGGAAATGCTCGTTGACGGTGAGCCGGCCGCGATCGTCGGTTTTGATCCCGGCGGCCGCGAGATCGAGCGCTTGGGTGGCACCCGTGCGCCCGATCGAATAGAGCGCGGCCTCGCTGACGATCTGCTTACCGCTGACCAAGGTTATGCGGACCCGCTCGCCCTTATCGTCGGCGGTCGGCTCGATGGCCTTCACTTCTTCGCCGAGGCGCAGGGTCACGCGATTCTGGTGCATCTGATAGGCAAGATTGTCGGTGATCTCGCGGTCGATGAACGGCAACAGGCGATCGCGCTTGTCGACCAGGGTAACGCGCACGCCGAGTGTTGCGAAAATCGTCGCATATTCGATGCCGATGACGCCCGCGCCGACCACGGTCAAGGAACGCGGCAATTTCTGCAGGCCGAGAATATCGTCGCTGATCATGATGTGCTGACCGTCGAACGGGATGTTCTTGTCGCGCGTCGCCTGGGTGCCGGTGGCGATGACGATCTTGTCGGCCGTCACGTTGCGGCTGCCGCGACCCGGCACATCCTCGATCATAACGGTATGCGGATCGACGAATTTGCCGCTGCCGACGGCAACATCGATGCGGTTGCGCTGGAGCTGGTGACGGGTAACGTCGATTTCGTGGCGAATCACATGCTCTGTGCGGAAATGCAAATCGTCCATGGTGATGTTCTGCTTCACCGAATAGGACGCGCCATAGATGCCGCGCTCGCGGTGACCCGAAAGATGAAGCACGGCTTCGCGCAATGTCTTGGACGGGATCGTGCCGGTATTGATGCACACACCGCCGACAACCGCCTGACGTTCGATCAGCAACACGCTCTTGCCGAGCTTGGACGCCTAGATGGCGGCGCGCTGGCCGGCCGGACCCGAGCCGATCACCAGACAGTCAAAATCATACGGCATCTTTCCCCCTGTGGCCGTTTAACCCCGATGGTGCATTCTACACCTAATTCCGTCGATTCTTCCGCCATTAGGTGGAAAACGCACCAACTATGACTTAAAACTCGGTAATGCCGCTCGCCATCCCACTCAACGCCAATGACACATCCGACCTGATGGCCCGCAAGGATGATCTTGTCGAGGTGATCAGCCAACTTGCCGAGACGTTAGGCATCGCAATCGGCTATTCCTTCGACATGATGCTAGAGGCGCGGGACGCCGGAATTCGCGACATCTATCTCTTGGAGATGTTGGTCGAATTGGAGGCTATCAAATACACTCTCTGCGCCCGTAGGCTGCGCGAGGAGTCCCGGGAGTCATAACGCTGGCGATCATCCCAACAAACTTTCTCAATGATTGTTGTCGAAGCCATTCGACCTAGGTTTGTTAGCTACCTAATTCCGTCGATTCTTCCGCCCTTCCCGCTCGATCGCGGCTTGCTCCAGCCGTTCGAATGCACGCTGGATGCGCATCGCTCATCCAGCGTGCCGCCTTGACCCTACGCAGAGGAGCGATGCCGACCAGGTAACGGCTCGTCTAAAGGGGAGTTATCCCTTTTCGACGACCGTCGGCGCGGGCCGAATCCAACGTGCGAGGCGTTCGCCAAGAACGATCGCCACCACCGCCGCAAAAAGTGGGCGGAGCGAACCCAAGGCGGTATCCATACCGCGCATGGCCTCAAGTCCCTCCATATGGATCTCGTTCCAGCTATAGCCGACCAGGCTCGCGAGGAAAGCGACGATCAGCGGGCTGCGTGTTGCCAGCAATACCAACAACGATCGCGCGCCGAAGAACGCGGCGGCACCAACGACCTCCTTGCCGAGCGGCATGGGTCTCGCCACGGGTGCGATCAGTCGGCCGACGAAAACGAGCCCGACCGCGCCGATCAACGGCACGACCAGATGGGCCCAATGGGCATTGGCATCGATCCAGCCCTGCACGGACGGATCCCGTAGGGCAATCTCGGCGCCGATATAGCCGATCAGGGCAGCACCGCCGGGCACGATCCATGGCATGCGGTCGATCATCTTGAGCAGCATGGTCGCGCCGAACACGACGAGCGGGATGCTGATGAGAAGCCCGATGACCAGAAGCGTCACGCTGCCCTTTGAGGCGGCGGCCACTGCGATGACATTATCGAGGCTCATGACCGCATCGGCGATCACGATGATCTTGACCGCCTGGAACAGGTTGGCGCCGGAATCGACACCGCCTTCCTCGTCCTGCGGCATCATCAGCTTGTAGCCGACCCAGAACAGCAGCAAGCCGCCGACGATCTTCAGGAAGGGAACATCCAGGAGATAGACGATGAAGATCGCGAAGATGACGCGCAACGTGACCGCCGCGCCCGCACCCAGGATCACGCCGATCTTCTGATGCTTGGGCGGCAGGCTGCGGCACGCGAGCGCGATGACAACGGCGTTATCGCCCGACAGGATGAGATCGATGAAAATGATCTGCAACAGGCCAAACCAGAATTCCGGATTACTCAATTCCATGTCGCTGCTTCCTACGTTTCGATATTGTTGGGATTGATAACGTCAGTGCCAAACTTCGTTCGCGATCTCGACCACCAGACGCATTTTAGCTTCCTGGTCCGCCACACTCAATTTGTTGCCCTGAGACGCCGACGCGAAGCCGCATTGCGGCGATACGCATAATTGATCCATGGGGATGTATTTCGCGGCCGCATCGATGCGGCGCTCGACGTCGCCCTTGTTTTCCAGCGCACCGGTCTTGGACGTGATGAGACCGAGCACGACGGTCTTGCCCTTGGGCACGAAACGCAAGGGCGCGAAATCGCCCGAGCGTTCGTCGTCGTATTCGAGGAAGAAGCCGTCGATCTCCAGCTCGTTAAACATGGCTTCGGCGATCGGCTCGTAACCGCCCTGCGCGAACCATTTGCTCTCGGCGTTGCCTCGACACAGATGAATGGCGACCGCCATGTCCGCCGGACGACCCTTGATGGAATCGTTGATCAGCTTGGCATAAAGATGCGGCAATTGATCGGGATCGTCGCCGCGCGCCTTTGCCTGCTCGCGCAAGGCCGGATCGCACAGATAGGCGAGGTTGGTGTCGTCGTATTGCACATATTTGCAGCCCGCCTTAGCAAGGGCCGCAATCTCCTCGCGGTACACGGCGGCGACATCGTCGAAGAATTTGGCGATGTCGGGATAGGCGGACTCGCTGATCGCCTTACGACCGCCGCGGAAGTGCAGCATGGTCGGCGACGGGATCGTGATCTTCGCCGTCTCCTTGGTCGCGCCGGCCAGGAATTTGTAATTCTCGATCTCCATGCCGCCCGCCGGCCGGGTCAGCTTTGCGTCCACGGCCGCGATGAAGGGGCCGCCGATGGACCCGACCCGCGCGCGCTCCTCGGGCGGGATCATCTTGAATTTCATGCCGCCCATCTTGTCGAGGAAATCGGTATGAAACCCGTCGCGGCGGAATTCGCCGTCGGTGATCGCATGCAGCCCGAGCCGCTCCTGCATCCCCACCAGATCGCGGATGGATTTATCCTCCAGTTCCTTGAGC
>CAMDWJ010000065.1 GCA_945877815.1 Caenispirillum bisanense | reverse complement strand
GCGAGCGACGCGTGTCGTCGGATCGCAGTCAGCGAGCAGACTTACTATCGCTGGCGCAAGGAATATGGCGGTCTGAAGACCGATCAAGCGCGGCGGATGAAGGATCTGGAGAAGGAGAACCTGCGGCTTCGGCGGGCGATCTCCGACCTCACGCTGGACAAGCTGATATTGCAGGAGGCCGCCCGGGGAAACTTCTGAGCCCTGCGCGGCGGCGGCGTTGCGTCGATCATGTGCGAAGCGAACTGGTGGTATCCGAGCGCCGGATCTGCCGGGTACTGGGCCAGCATCGATCGACGCAGCGCAAGGTGCCGAGTGGGGCAGAAGACGAGCAGGCCTTGAGCGATGACATCATCGCCTTGGCACGGCAATATGGCCGCTACGGCTATCGCCGGGTGACGGCGTTGCTACGGGACGCCGGGTGGGCGGTCAACCGCAAGCGGGTCGAGCGGATCTGGCGCCGCGAGGGGCTGAAGGTGCCGCAAAAGCAGCCCAAACGTGGTCGGCTATGGCTAAACGACGGGTCGTGCATCCGGCTACGGCCTGAGTATCCGGGGCATGTCTGGGCTTATGACTTTGTCGAGGGTCGCACCCATGACGGTAGGAAGTTCCGGATCTTGACGATAATCGACGAGGCTAGCCGGGAATGCTTGGCACTCGTGGTTGCGCGTCGGTTCCGCCATGAGGATGTCCTAGCAGCCTTGGCGGAGTTGTTCATTGCGCGCGGGCCGCCTGCCAATATCAGGTCTGACAATGGCCCGGAATTTATCGCGACTGCAGTTCAAAAGTGGCTGGCCCAGGTCGGCGTGAAGACGCTCTACATCACACCCGCTTCTCCTTGGGAGAATGGTTACAACGAAAGCTTCAACGGGTCGCTGCGTGACGAACTGCTCAACGGTGAAAACTTCTACAGCCTCGCCGAAGCCAAAGTTCTGATCGAGGCCTGGCGGCGGCATTACAACACGATCCGCCCGCACAGCAGCCTTGGCTACCGACCGCCGACCCCGGAAACCGCGACGCCGCCATTGCCGTCCTCCGGTTCCGCTACGCTCCACCTAAAGCCGGCAATGGCGAAAGAGGACACAATGCACTAACATTCAAACCGGACCAACTAATGGGGGCCGATCACCGGCACCAAAGCGATTTTAACAATCGTGTCCGAAGATATCATATCTTCTTTATAAGGGCCCCTAAGCGGATCGCGACGGGGGAGATTTAGAAAGATAACGATCCCCGAATGTCGAGCCGTCACAAAGCCTCGAAGCACACCCGAATGCTTCCTTCTAAGAAAGGTAAGGCGCGCCCCTAACTTTTGGCTTGCGCTGCCCCTTCTACAAAATTGATCATTTTTTGAACGTCCGGGCTCGTGCGCATGACAACGACCTTCGTGCCGGGATGTGCGTTTGCAAAAACTCTAAATATTTCATCTGCAAACGGTTGCCCAATGAAGGCGACATCGTTGAAGTCCAGTAGCACTTCGGAAAACTCATTAAACCGAGCAAGGATACGTTTGGCTTGTGACCGCGAGACAAGCTGCTCACCGGGGTAGCGCCCCAATTTTACCGGCACATGGGTGCGCCGAAAAAGAATGTCATCTTGTTGGTAAAAGTCGAATATTTCGCGCGTGGTCCAGCTTGCGGCAGTCGAAATAACCATCTGCACAACTGTGCCTTGGCGATAATCGGAAACATCGTGAGTTTCGATGAGCCATTCGTAATCGCCTTCCCCTCTTTCTCGCGTATAGAACAAATGACCAGAGCGAATACAGAAGTCGTCAAACATTCGCGATGTGAAGAAGATTCCTTCGCCCGAATGTCGTGTTTTATCCGACGTCAATTTTCCCTTTGAAAGTTCCAAAAGAGCGCTTCGAGGATCGGCCAAATTAAAGGCCTGCTGAATCTTCTCAAAAATACCGACACCTCCGTCTGACACGATCATTTTTATTGTGGTGTAGGTCTGTTCGTAACTTACCAGCCCGTTTGAACTTCCTGAGTGGTCACACGCATTGTTAAACATCTCAGTGAAACCATACTGGCAAATGTCGACAATGTTTTGCTTAACATTGAGCATGAGTGGGAGGACACGAACCCGGAAAATTTCGTCTTCCGCCAAGTCCCTAGAGAGGGCAATCGTGAACGACTCTCCCGAGAGTATTTCCAATTTGTACCGGCGACCTTTGGTTTTCCCTTCGCCCCTAATCAAACCCTCTCCCTCAATGCGCCGCATGTAATTGGAAACGGTGGTTCTGGAGAGTCCAAACTTCTCGCCGGTTAGCGTGCCAATATCAGCCGGATGGTTCTCGACATTGCGGAGTATAAACTCTCTAACCTCTGGACTGTGCCTCGTGGCGGCCATTGTCAACTTTCTTACGTTTTTTGTAAGGTTTAAGTCGACTAATTGTAAGGCCTGAGCTATTTTTTTGTCAAGTTAAAGCCAAAAGATTGCAAAGCCTCATAAACAAGCTACCCATTCAAACCCGCATCCAAATTCTCTCGACGCTCTACGAGGGTGCTTCGATGCGTGCGATCTCGCGGGTATGCGACGTCTCGATCAATACGATTTCCAAGCTTCTTGTTGATGCTGGCCTAGCCTGCGCTCGGTTCCATCGAACACAAAAAAAGCGCCCGCGGAACCCGCGAGCGCATGTTTGGCATCATAGTTAAATTTATACTCGATCCCGACCGGTCGTGTCAACAAAAATAAACTTATTTTCCAGTTTTTTATTCACTCTGCAGCCATCACGGTTGAAACTCGGTCAGAATTGAGCAAAATAGCCAGTTTCTTAAGGGCTGCCGATCGGCGGCGATTGAGGGTCGAGCGCGAAAGTCCGAGTTTTCGCGCCGTAAGTTCGGCCGGAATACGCGCCATCCAACTCCAAAGGATCTTCACCTCGCCGCCTTCCAGCCGCGGCAACCATGCCATCAACACCTCGTCCATGCGGTCAATCGCGCGGGCGGTGGGCACCGGTTTTGTCGGCGCGGGATCGCTGAATCCCTTTAACTCCTTGAAGCTACGCACGATCTCGGGCCACGAGCTGGACACCCTGCGCCCTGGATGATGGGCCGGCAGTCGCCATAGTGTCTCCGCCGCCTCTCGCAACCGGTCCGCCACCAGGATCGCCGTCCATAGATCCGCCATGCTCACCCTCCATAATAGAACATTTAGAGAACATTTCTCTTGGCGGACCATATATGGAATTATTTTATGATTTCAAGATTTTTCTCTTGGCTAATCGAAAAATTCCGGTAATTTTATCCACATGGAACATTGGTCAAAACGCCTCTGGCGCGCCCTCGAATGGAAGGGCTGGTCGCAACGTGAACTCGCCAAGCGCTCGGGCATCGACGAGCAGAAGGTCTATAAATATCTGCAGGGCAAGGTCGACCAGCCGCGAGGCGATGCCATGTTGCGGCTCGCGGATTCGCTGGGCGTCACCGAAAGCTGGCTGCGCTTCGAAGTCGGCCCCGCCGTCGTCCGCATTCCCGTCGTCGGCCGGGTCGCCGCGGGCGAAAGTTTCCTGCCGTTCGACGACAATCCGCTCGGCTCCGGCTACGACGAGATCGAATTCACCCTCGACGATGCCGATCCGATCGCCATCGAGGTGCGCGGCGAATCCATGCTGCCCGTCTATCGGCCGGGCGATTATCTGCTGTGTTCGCGCCGCCGCGGCGTCGAGATCCAGCAATGCTTGAACAAGGATTGCGTGGTCAAAACCGATCAGGGCGAGGGCTACGTTAAAAAGCTCATGAATGGTGCCACGCCGGGGACGTTCACCCTGCTGTCCTACAACGCATCGCCGATCGAGAATGTCCGCCTGTTATGGGCGGCGCCGATCATCTGGGTGAAGCGCGTATAAAACTCTCCCCCTTACGGCGGCGCTGCGACGGACCAAATCATCGTCCACATGTCCGCCTTAGGGGACGATCATGGACGAAATCCTGCAAATCGAATGTCGGAATGGGCCGCTGACGCGCGAGGCGCGTTGGACCTTGCGTTTCGGAAGTACAACGGCCTATGAACGCGCACGCGCGGCGGCGGGCATCCACGCGCTGACGCGCCGCTGCCTGGCGGCGCTGGATATGGAGTCGTTCCGAAGGTTCCTCAGCGAGCAGCACGCCTGGCGCGATTATTTGCGCTCGCTCGCTTAAAAACTCCGCCTCACCCTAAGCCCTGTCGAAGAGTGGCAAGCTTTGTACGGTTTACCAGCCGAGCAAAGCGAGAGCCGGACTCCAGTCTTTTCGGATGTTTCTGGATTCCCATTGCGCGGTCGGCCGCGCATATGCGCGGAGGCGCGGGAATGACGGTCCCAGGCAAGGTCTCCGGCAAAGCACTCTATTCGTTCACGACCTTATTGCCGAGTGTTCCTACCGACGAGACCTCCACCTCGACCACGTCGCCCGCCGCGAGCCATTTCGGCGCCTTGCTTTCGACGATCGAGCCACCGGGGCTTCCGGTCGCGATCATGTCGCCGGGTTCGAGCCAAGTGAATTGCGAAATGTGCGCGATCAGATATTTGACGTCGAAGATCATAAGTTCGGTGCCGCCGTCCTGCACGACCTCGCCGTTGCGCCGGGTCGTGATATGCAGCTTCATCGGATCGGCGATCTCGTCGGCCGTCACCATCCAAGGCCCGATGCTGCCGGCGCGGTAGAAATTCTTGGACGGCAGGTTCTGCGTCCCCATCTTGCCCCAATCGCGCACGGTACCTTCGTTCATCACCGTATAGCCGCCGACATAAGACAGCGCATCGGCCTGCGATACATGGCGCGCGCGTTTGCCGATGATCGCCACCAATTCGCCCTCGTAATCGAGTTGCTCGGAAACTTTCGGTCGCTCAAGTGTTTCGCCGTGCGGCGCGAAGCTTGAGAGGAACCTGCCGAAGATGCTCGGATATTTCGGCGCACTCCCGTCTTCGATCACCTCGTGATAGGCGCGATAATTGCGCCCGGCGCACATGATCTTGCCCGCGTCCGGTATCGGTAGGGCGAATTTGAGACCCGCCAAGGGCCGGTCCGCTTTGGCGCCCTCGATGGCCTTGCCCGCCTCCGCCACCGCGCCGGCCTCCAGAAGAGTACGCAGACCGGAATATTTCGCACCCAGACGCGACGTAAGATCCACCACGCCGTCGCCGATAACGGCGCCGTAGCGGATCTGCGCTCCGTCGTAAAAGCTGAGCAACTTCATGGCGTTTCACCTAGTAGGTTGCGCGGCCGCCCGATAAATCGAAAACTGCGCCGGTCGAAAACGAACATTCGGCCGAACACAACCAAGCCACCATGGCCCCGATTTCCTCGGGCTGGCCGAAGCGGTTCATCGGGATCTTGGACAGCATGAAATCCACATGCGCCTGGGTCATCTGATCGAAGATGGCGGTTCGTACCGCGGCCGGCGTGATGCAATTGACCGTGATGCCGGTGGTCGCGAGTTCCTTGCCGAGAGTCTTGGTCAGGCCGATGACGCCAGCCTTCGACGCACTATAGGCCGGCGCGTTCGGATTGCCTTCCTTGCCCGCGACCGAGGCGACATTGACGATACGGCCGTAATTCTTCGCACGCATGCCGGGGATCACTGCGCGGCAGACCAGGAACGCACCCGAGAGGTTGATCTTGATGACCTTGCGCCATTCTTCGATGGGGTATTCCCAGGTCGGCACATTGGGGCCCGAAATTCCGGCATTGTTGACGACGATATCGATGGAGCCGAATGACTTGAGGGTCGCTGCGACCGCCGCATCGACGGAGGCTGCCTCGGATACGTCCGCGATCACGCCAGTAACGGCATCCTTGCCGCGAATCTTGGCGAGCTTCGCTGTCGCCTCGTCGAGCGCCTTTTGGTTCACGTCCCAGATCGCGATGCGCGCCCCGCTTTCGATAAGCCGTTCGGCGATGGCATAGCCCAAACCGGCGGCACCACCGGTCACAAGGCCGTTTTGACCCGCAAGGTCGATGCTATTGCGGGCCATCAGGCGCCGACCGTGAAGCTGACCGAGCCGAGTTTCTCGACCGTGTTGCGGACCGACATCCCGGCGGTGAGCGCCACTGCTTCGGTGGCCCCGCCCGCCATCACGATCCAACCGGCTTCGAGACGTTCGCCATGTTCCGCCACCATGCGCGACGCGGCGGCGAGCGAACGCGCCGGATTGCCGAGGATCGCGGCCGAGGAGCCGATCTGCGCCGCGCGCCCGTCGATTTCCAGGAGCATGCCGAGATTCGAGCAATCGATATCGGGCTTGGACCAGGGACCGACCACGAAACCGGTCGAGGACGCATTGTCCGCAACGACGTCTTCCAGGCTGAATTTGAAATTATCGAATCGCGAGTCGATGATCTCGATCGCCGGCGCAATTGCCTCGACCGCCGCCAGCGCCTGGATCGGCGTCACGGGCCCCGCCAGCGGTGCCTTGAGAAGATAGGCGATTTCGGGTTCGACGCGCGGATGGACGTATTTGGCGAGCGAGATGCGCCCGCCGTCCTCGACCAGCATCTTGTCCGTCAGACGTCCCCAGATCATATCGGAGACGCCCATCTGGATCATCTTGGCGCGGCTGGTGAACCCCATCTTCATGCCGACGCGGCGCTCGCCGCGCGCGATCCGCAATCCGATCATCTTCTTCTGGATCGTATAAGCATCCTCCAGCGAAAGCGTAATGCCCATCGAAAGTTGCGCGATCGCCTTCGCGTTGCGCGCTGCATCGTCAACGGACTTGGCCAGCGTGTCGAGATCACTCACGCTTGTATCCTCCCTAAAATATTTGTCGATTATCCGGCGGCGAACGACGCGCGCGCGGAGCCGAGCCCCGAAATACGGACCTCGTAAACCTGGCCGGGCGTGACTGCGACCATCGGCCCGAGCGCACCCGACATCACAACGTCGCCGGCCAGCAACGGACGGCCGCGCCGCACCATTTCCTCGGCCAACCAACGCACCGCGTTGATCGGATGGCCGAGGCAGGCGGCGCCGGCACCGACCGATAGCGGCTCGCCTTTGCTTTCCAAAACCATGCCGCACAGGCGTCCGTCGAAATCCTCTAGCTTCACTTTCGTGTTGCCGAGAACATAAAGTGCCGCCGAGGCGTTATCGGCGATCGTGTCTTGAATGTTGATCTGCCACTTGTCGATCCGCGAGCCGCAGATCTCGATCGACGGGGAAGCATAGGCGATCGCGCGCATGACATCGGTCGTCGATGGCCGTTCGAGCTTCAGATCTCTCTCCATGACGAAGGCGATCTCGCCTTCGACGCGCGGCTGCAACACCATACCGAACGGTACTTCCTCGCCGTCCGGAATCGCCATCGTGTCGAACAGGACGCCGAAGTCCGGCCGGTCGACGCCGAGCTGCTTCTGGATGGTCTTGGATGTGAGGCCGATCTTGCGGCCGGTAAGCCGCGCGCCCCGCTTGATGCGCAGACGCGTGTTGGTTTCCTGTACCGCATAGGCCGCATCGATATCGCCTTCCGGCAACAAGGTGCGGATCGGCGGCACAGGCGTGCCGGTGTCGTAGGCAACTTGGATCAGATCTGCGGCCTTTTTGACAGCAGCGGCAACGCCGCCGCCGCCAGAACTCTTGGTTGCCGGTTTTTTCTTCGCCGCCGATTTCTTCGCCATGGATTCCCCCGTTGGCTTCCGCGTCGTCACCCCCCGGCTTGACCGGGGGGTCCATCGATGGATGCCTCGGTCAAGCCGGGGCATGACGGATTAAATATGATTACAACTTGATGCAGATGTTGCTCTTTTCGAGATAGAATTCGAGCGAATATTCACCACCTTCGCGGCCGATGCCGGATTTTTTCGATCCGCCGAAGGGCGTGCGCAGATCGCGCAGGAACCAGCAGTTGATCCAGCAGATTCCGACTTCCATCTTCGGACCGATGCGATGGGCGCGCGACAGATTCTCGGTCCAAATCGAACAGGCCAAACCGTATTGATTGCCGTTGGCGATACGAAGGGCCTCTTCCTCGGTATCGAACGGCCGGATATGGCAGCAAGGTCCGAAGACTTCCTCGGTCACGACGCGTGAATCGTCCTTCAAGCCGGTCCAGATCGTCGGTTGAATCCAGAACCCGCCTTCAAGTTCCGTTGGCATCTTGGGAATGCCGCCGCCGGTGACGATATTGGCGCCGTCCTTTTTTGCGATCTCGTAGTAGGATAGGACCTTGCGGCGATGCTCGTCGCTGACCAGCGGCCCCATGTTGCAGGCTTTATCGTGCGGGGCGCCCGGCTTCAACTTTTCAGCACCCGCCTTCAGTCGTTTGACGAACTCGTCGAAGATCGGCCGTTCGACCAGGAGGTTTTCGGTATTGAGGCAGACCTGGCCGCAATTCATGAAGACCGAGCGGAGCGTACCTTCTATCGCCTTGTCCATATCGCAGTCGGCGAAGACGATACCGAAATTCTTACCGCCGAGTTCGAACGACACCGGGCGCACGCCGGTCGCCGCGTTGCGCATGATCGCCTCGCCGGTCCGCGTTTCGCCGGTGAAGGTGATCGCGTCCACCTGCGGATGGCTGACCAGAAATTCGCCGGCCGAGTCGGGACCGAATCCATTCACGACATTATAGGCGCCGTGCGGGATGCCGACTTTGTTCATCACCTCGCCCAGCAAACTGGCTGTCGAGGGCGTTTCCTCCGAGGGTTTGACCACGACCGCGTTGCCGCAGGCCATGGCCGGGCCGACTTTCCAGGTCATCAGAAGCAGCGGCAGGTTCCACGGGCAAACGACGCCGATGACGCCGCGCGGCCGATCGGAGGTGATATTGATCGCGCCGGTCCCATCGGGGGTCGGCATGGCGAAGGCTTCGCCGTGATGCTGTTTCATCACGTCGGCGAAGATCTGGAAATTGGCAGCCCCGCGCGGAATGTCCAGATGAGAGGCGAGGTCGTGCGGCTTTCCGGTATCGGCAATCTCGGCTTCCAAGAAGTCGTCGGAGCGGCGATTGATCTCAGCAGCGATCGCCGAAACCATTTCGATACGCTTCGGGGTCGGCATCTTGCCCCATTCGCCGTCCACGGCCTTGCGGGCAGCCTTCACAGCGGCATCGACGTCGGCCTTACTGGCTTCATGGACCACCGAATATTGTTCGCCGGTCGCCGGATTGATGTTGGCGAAGGTTTTCCCCGACGAGCGGTATTCCCCGTCGATGAAATTCAGGGTGTCGCGAAGCGTCGAGCCGACCGCCTTATCCATAGGTCTTCCTCCAGGAAACGAATTGGGCCGCACTTTAACCAATGCCCCGGGGTGGGGCAACGCTGCCCACCTCAATAAGGAGTGCCCTCCTTATGCACGAACCGCCAGGCCCCGTCCTCAAAACCCCGGAAATATCGCCTTTCGGATGGCTCCCCTCGTCGCCCGGGGTCCGATCTCCGATTTTGGGTAAACCAAAATCGCCCGACGTTCGGTTGATTGGGTCCTGGGCCGCGCCGTCCGCAGGGATACCCAAGCAATCGCTCCGTTTCACCAGGCTCTCCCGGCTGTCGGTGACGAGCGTCGGTTTGCCCTCCAGGTAGTTCGTGGCCCGCGCGCGCTCAGGCGCCGATATGGCTTGGATGAAACCAGACGGCTTATTTTGCAATGACCGCCATGCCTTGAATTTCAACCATCATATCCGTACGGGCAAAGCCGGCGCAGGTGATCAGCGCGCTGGCGGGAAAATCCTTCTGGAAAATCTCGCGCCGGATTTCGGTGAAGATGTTGCCGTTGCGAGAATCATTGATGAAGACGGTCATCGACGCGAGATCCTTCAGCGACCCACCCGCCTCCTTCAAGGTAGCTTCCAAATTCTTGAAACATTGGCGTGCCTGCGCCGCGAAATCGCCGGCCAATGATTTGCCGTTTTCATCTTCATTCCCGCCGTGACCGGCAAGAAATATGGTGGTTCCGCCCGAGATAATGACGGCGGGCGAAAATGCCCGATTTTTTTGCCAAGCCCCTTCGATATGACGACGTTCCATAATCGACCTCGCGGTTGCAGTCTGCGATACCCCAGACTAGCCTTTCAGGGCGCAATTCGCGACCGGGGGACGAAAAATGGACGTCAAGGGACAAGCCGCTGTCGTCACCGGTGGCGCATCTGGCCTGGGTGCGGCGACCGCACGCCTTCTAGCACTGCGAGGCTCCAAAGTTGCGATCCTAGACCTCAATGAAGCGAAAGGTCAGGCACTGACCAAGGAAATCGGCGGCATCTTCGCAACATGCGAAGTATCGAGCGAGGACTCGGTCAAGGGAGCCTTCGCCGCTGCGAAGGCCGCGCATGGCCCCGCCCGCATCCTGATCAATTGCGCCGGCATCGGCGGCGCCAGCCGCATCGTCGGCCGCGACGGCCCGCACGATCTCACTCGCTTCATGAAGATTATCACGGTCAACCTCGTCGGCACCTTCAACGTCACACGCATCTTCGCCGCCGAAGCGAGCAATCTCGAACCGCTCAACGAAGATGGCGAACGTGGCGTCATCGTCATGACCGCCTCAGTCGCGGCCTTCGAGGGGCAAATCGGTCAAGTCGCCTACAGCGCGTCGAAAGGCGGGATCGTCGGCATGACGGTGCCGATCGCGCGCGATCTCGCTGCCCGGGGCGTGCGCATCTGCACCATCGCACCAGGCGTCATTTTGACTCCGCTCGCGGACGACCTATCGCCGGAAGCACGCAAAGCGCTCGATGCGAGCGTACCATTCCCCTCGCGCATGGGACACGATCACGAATATGCGTCACTCGCTCTGCAAATCTGCGAAAACGGCTATCTCAACGGCGAGACGATCCGTCTGGACGGCGCGCTCAGGATGGCGCCGCGCTAAAGCAGTTAAGCTCCGAGAACTTTTTTGCGTTCCTCGAATTCAGCCTTGTCGATTTCACCGCGTGCAAAACGTTCTTCAAGAATTGCGACCGGAGTATTGCGGCGGCGATGATCGTGTCGACCGCCAGGACTGAACCATCGGACAAGCAAGATGGCCGCAGCGACCGAAATTGCGACCATCGCTACCATCATGAGGGGTCCGAAAAAGAACCCGCCAGGCGCGTTGCCATCCCACATATGCCGCCCCCATGGGCCAGGCTGTTGAGCCCAAGCATGTGAGGAGATTAACGCACTGGCCGCGACAACGCTCCCTGCTGCAATAATTTTTTCAAAGCGCTTCATTGTGCCGGCTCCTTGAATGCGACGGAACATGCATTCTAACCGGCCGGCACAAGGGCGCGTTGACCTCGATCAAGCCCGCTAAGCTGATCGCATCTGGAAGAAACGATCGCAATTGACGATGTTACTGGGTGCCACCGCGACCGCCACGAAGCCAGAAGAATGTCCAGACGAGAGGCAGCGCGCCGACCGGGGCAACACCGCTCCCTTCTAAGGCGTTCTGCGCCTCCTTGGCGTCAAGTTTGCGTGCCGTCGCAAGGAAATCATCCGATTTACCCACGTCGAGTGTCGATGGCAAAACTGACTTCATCGATTTTCGTAATCGATCTACTTATATTGCGCTCTTCGAAGGCAGAAACTATTGCGGTTGATCAGAATTCTTCCCAATCGTTGTTGGTCGCTTTCACGGCGGCGGCGCCAGGGTGACGAATGGCGATCTGAGTATTGCGGCCCTTCATAGAACTTGCGCGCGCAACGATATGCGGCTTCGCGCCGGCGGACGGCGTTGCAGCCAGACGCGCGGCCGCGGACGGCTTCGCCGCCGGTTTTGCCGATGTCACTGTACGTGTCGTCGGGTGCGCGCGCGCGACGTCGTGTGATTTCTCGATTTTGAAGAAGGCGACCTTTTCGGCGAGTTCGCCCGATTGTCCGGCGAGCGACTTGGCGGCTGCCAAGGTCTGTTCGACCATGGCGGCGTTCTGCTGGGTCATTTCGTCCATCTGGGTGACGGCCGAGTTGACCTCGGCCAGGCCCGTGGCCTGCTCCTGGCTCGCCGAGGCGACCTGCTGGATGATCTCGGCCATCTTGTTGATCGATTCGACGATCCCCTTCAGCGCCTCGCCGGTCTT
>CAMDWJ010000064.1 GCA_945877815.1 Caenispirillum bisanense | reverse complement strand
CTTGAATTTTCCGCTACCGTGCGTTTTGGCAATTCCGGTCAGGCTACGCCATCCCTGTATTGCGAAAACGAACGGTGATCTACAAACCAAACTTGGCGGAGCGCCACTTATCTTTCGCGGGAAACTGTTCAAACAACCGGGACCAGCTCTTAGTATTTACTAAATACTGACTACGATGCAGTTAAGTCCTTGATCGCAATTCCGCAATTTCCGCCGTCAAACCGGCCCCGCGGGGGGCCTTTTCACCTTGACGCCAGCGCGGCTTGGGGGTTCTAGTAGGCGTGGGTTATGTCGAAAATTCGCCCTATCGAGACCTCGGGGGAGCGTTATGGCTGAGGGTGCCGAGTCGATCGCGCTGCCGTCCGGGCTTTTTGGACGGTTCTCGCTTCCGTTCCTGCGTCGGGGCAAGGGGGCAAAAAACCAGTCCCCCCGAATGCGCCGCCGCTTCCGGGTGGGCAAGGCTCGTTGGATAGCGCTTCTTATGCTGGCTGGGTTCGTTTTTTTTCGTTTTAGCGATCCGACGCTCCTTCAGAGCCTGCGGCTCAAGGTTTTCGACATCTATCAGCAGGTCAAGCCGCGACCGCTGATGGAAAATAGTCCAGTCGTGATCGTCGATCTCGACGATGCGAGCTTGGAGGAAATCGGCCAGTGGCCTTGGCCGCGCAATATCATCGCACAGATGGTGGACAATCTCTTCAACAACGGCGTCGGCGCGGTGGGCTTCGACGTTATCTTCTCCGAACCCGATAGGATGAACCCGGCCAGCATCATCAATAGTCTGGTCGGTCTCGACGAGGAGACGAAGGAACGCTTGAAGGGCCTTCCATCAAACGATGCCATCTTCGGCGATGCCATCCGCCAGGCGCGCCGTGTGGTCGTCGGGCAATCGGTCTTAAATTCGCCCAAAGAATATCCCGGGCGCCAGCCCCTGCCGACCCGCGTTGGCGAACGCTCGACCAAGGGGGCTCCCCCGGTGCGGCACTGGGTCGCCCCGGTTGAAGGGCTGCTGCGCAACGTTGTGGAATTGGAAGCGCATGCAGGCGGACATGGGCTGCTCAACATCGATCCCGAGGTCGATGGCATCGTGCGACGCGTTCCTGCCTTCTACCAATATAGGGAACGGCTCTATCCGACATTGTCGATCGAGCTGATGCGCGTGGCCTTGGGGCGAACCGGCGTCACAGTGCTGG
This sequence comes from Caenispirillum bisanense, assembly GCA_945877815.1. GTDB lineage: Bacteria > Pseudomonadota > Alphaproteobacteria > Rhodospirillales > UBA2165 > CANIGJ01. The sequence goes on along the minus strand of CAMDWJ010000064.1, from coordinate 12,779 downwards.
GCGACGAAGCCGGTATCAAGGACATCTCGATCGCCCCCAATGCAAAGGTGAATACCGATAAGCGCGGCATCATATGGCCCTATTTCAGCGTGTCGGACAAAAAGAAATATGTCCCGGCTAAGGACGTTTTGAACGGCACGGTCGACAAGACCAAGATCGCGGGTAAGATCGCCATCGTCGGCACGTCGGCGGTGGGCTTGTTGGATATCAAGACAATTCCGACGGATTCGTCTGTCCCGGGGGTGGAGGTTCACGCCCAGTTGATCGAATCGGTGCTGACCAATTCCTATTTGACGCTACCGAATTTCGCCAATACCTCCGAGGTGACGCTGACCCTGGTCGCGGGGCTCATCATCATCGTGCTGGTGCCGTGGATCGGCGCGAAATGGACCTTGCTGTTCTTCCTGAGCGTGGTGGCAAGCGCGATCGGTACCTCATGGTACCTGTTCGATCAGGAACGCATACTGATAGACGCGGCTTACGGTGTCTCCGCTATCCTCATCCTGTACGTGACCTTGACCTACGCGAGTTATGCATCGGAAGAAGCGCAGCGCCGGGCCACGCGCGATGCATTCTCGAAATACATGTCGCCCGCAGTCGTCGCGCGCGTCATCGAGAATCCGAGCCTTCTGAGCCTCGGTGGCTCCAAGCGCGACATGTCGGTGCTGTTCTGCGATGTGCGCGGCTTCACCGGCATTTCCGAATTGTTCGACGCCGAAGGTTTGACGACGCTGATCAACAAGCTGCTGACGCCGTTGACCAACGTCATCCTCGCCAATAAAGGCACCGTCGACAAATATATGGGCGACGCCATCATGGCGTTCTGGAATGCGCCGCTCGACGATCCCGATCACGCGCGCAACGCCTGCATCTCGGCCTTGGGGATGGTGGCGGAGATGGAGCCGTTGAACGGCCGATTGGAAGAGGAAGCCAAGGTCGAGGGCCGTCCGCACCTGCCGCTCAAGGTCGGCCTCGGCATCAATACCGGAGATGCGGTGGTCGGAAATATGGGCACGGCCCAGCGCATGGATTATTCGGTGCTGGGCGACACCATCAACACCGGCTCACGCCTCGAAGGCCAATCCAAGACTTACGGCGTCGATATCGTTCTCGGACCGAACACCTGGGAGCGTGTGCCAGACTTCGCGACCATCGAACTCGACATCATTCAGGTGAAGGGCAAGAAAGTCGGTTTGAAGGTTTATGCCCTGATGGGCGATCCGGTCATGGCTAAGCGGCCGGATTTCATCAAGGTGAAGGAAACGGTCACCAAGATGATGGAAACCTATCGCAAGCAGAATTGGGATGAGGCCGAAGCGTTGATCGCCGAGCTGCGCGTCATCGGCGAGCCGTTCCATCTCGAATATCTGTGTGATCTCTACCAAGGTCGCATCTCCGCCTACCGTATCGAGCCCCCGGCGGCCGATTGGGACGGCGTGTTCATCGCGACGAGCAAGTAACAATTAAATATTGCCGAATTGGCCACACTTGTTTCGGCCAATCACGTCCGATTACCGCAAGGTGTCGCCCTGCATGATATCGCCGGCGCCTTCGGCGGAGACTTCGAGTTCTGGCAGCGTCAGGCGCCCCATCGCCAGCAGCAGTCGGTAGACCGCTTCGCGTTCGTCGAACGAGGCCGAGGCGAAATTGATGCGGGCGTTGGAGATTTCGGTTTCCGCATCGAGTACGTTGATGACGGTTTCCTTGCCGGCGGTGCGTAACTTCTTGCGCGATTTGAACACTTCCGAAGCGCTGTTCACGGCATTTTCGAGCAGCGCCAAGCGCTCGCGCGCGGTCTTCACCTTTTGCCAGGACAATCGCACATTCTCGACCGTCTTGCGGATGGTGAAATCGTAGCTGTCAAGCGATGCCGCATAATCGAAGGAGGCCTGTGCGATGTTCGAACGCAACGAAAAGCCGGTGAACAGATCCCAGTTCGCTTGCAGCAGGATCGACATGTCGCGCCGTGTTCCTTTCGTCGCAGCTTTGTCGCTTTCATAGCCCATCTTTCCGATGAGATCGACGTTCGGCGACAAATCGAATCCGGCCGCAGACTTTTTTTCGCGCGCTATCGCCACTTGGCGGTCGCTTTGTTGGAGCTGCGGGTTTTCCGACAGCGCAATATTGATGGCCGCCTCAAGAGAATCCGGAATCAGGTCGGCCGAGGGCATCGGCTCGTTCGGTTTGTCGATCTGCGGCGCTACGTTGAAGGCTTGCGTATATTTGGTGAAGGCGTCCTCGAGCGCGCCTTCGAAACGGACGCGGCGTTCCTTCGATAGCTGCAAACGCGACTTCGCCTGCAGCACGTCGACGGCGATGCCGGAGCCCTTTTGGACGCGTTCGTCTTCCAGGTTGAGCTGGATTTGAATGGTTTCTTCGTTCTGCGTGGCGAGTTCGACCAATTGCAGCTGCCGCAGTACATCGATGTAGGCTTTGACGCCTTTCATCAGGATCTGTTGGGTCGTGTCGTCCGCCTTGGCCTCGCCTGCAGCTTTTGCGTAGCGCGCCTGCTTGGTGGCCGAGTTGGTGGCGCCGCCGTTATAGACGTTTTGCGTGACCGTCAACGAGGCGGTCTGCTTGGTCATAATGGATGGTTTCCCGCTGTCGGCCCCGCGTGTCGACGGGCTATTGACGATTTCCGGACCGGTGGCGCCAAGCACGTTGACCTAGGAATAAAAACCCGCTGCCGCTTTGTCGATATTGGCACGAGCCGAAGCGACCTGTTTGTGCGCGGCTTTGATATTGGGATGATTGACGCGCATGCTCGACAGCGCCTCTTCGAGCGTCACGGCGTGGGCATCGGCGCCGATCGAAAGCGCCACGCCAACACAGAGCAAGATAAGAAATTTTTTGCCGTTCGTCACAGACGCCATCCCAGCGCGACTACCAGGGTTACTTTTCTCCGATTCGCTCCAGGATACAATATATGAGTTTAACAAAAGGTGACGGACACAAAAACGTCAAAGACATGTGATGGCAGTCGCTGCTCGCTATTTCGATTCAAGCTTCCAGACGCCGTCCCAATGGTCGGGCGGGTTTGCCTTCATATATTCGCATCGTTCGATGTAGATGTCGGACAGCTTGTCCTTGGGGTGCGCTGCGAGAGCTTGGCGGAACGAGACCATCGCCTTGTCCCAGGCGCCGACACTGAAGTGTTTGCGGCCTTCCCGGAAGTGGCCGGCCACTTCCATGAGATTGGGGAAGCTCTCGTCGGAATGATAGTCGAGCACTTCGTAAACGCGCACCGGCTCGGTCTTGCCTTTGACGATCACCTCGTCGATATCGCGGGTGCGATAAGTGCCTTTGAGTTTTTTGAAAGTATATTCGCTGATCAACAGTTTCGCGGCATATTGCTTGCATGCACTTTCGAGGCGCGAGGCGAGGTTGACGCCGTCGCCGATCAAGGTGTAGTTCATGCGTGTTGGTGAGCCGATATTACCGGACACGATGTTATCCGTATTCAGGCCTATTCCGATATTGACGGGAAGCTTGCCTTCGGATTGGCGTTGCTTGTTCCAGTTATCGAGCGTCTTGAGCATCGCGATCGAGCAGCGCACCGCGCGGTCTTCGTCGTCGTCATGCTCCACCGGCACTCCGAAGGCAGCCATGATGGCGTCGCCGATATATTTGTCGAGCATGCCACCTTCCTTGACGATGCAATCAACCATCAAGGTGAAATAGTCGTTGAGCAGCGTCACGGTGCCGGATGCGCCCAGTGCCTCGGTCAGCGGAGTGAAGCCACGGATATCGGAGAACAGGACCGTGGCGGTCGTCTCTCGTCCGCCCAACAGGTCGCTCGAGCTCATCAACTGATCGGCCAGCGCCGGATCCATGTAGCGCGACATGGTGGATTTCATGCGTTTTTCGCTGGAGATGTCTTCGATCATGATCAGCGTGCCGAGCGTTTTGTTATTCTCGACGCTGATCAGCGGCATAACGGTCGCGTTCACCGATTGGGTCTCGCCCCGGAATGACATCGGTCGGTCCATGACTACTTCCGAGGTCTGCGTCTCCTGGACGACTTTGACCTTCTCCATGATCCAGGCGTTGTCGTCGATGAAATAGTCGATTGCTATCTCGCCGATGATCTCGCCCGGCTTCACACCCATGATGCGGCAACCTGATGCATTGCAGGTCGCGATCTTGCCGTCTTCGTCCAGGGTAATGACACCGTTCGACATGCTGTTGAGCATGCCCTCGGCATAGTTTTTCATATTTTGGACATCGTCGAAGAGTTTGGCGTTTTCGAGCGCGATGGCGACCTGGGCGGTAAAGGCCTTGAGACGCTGTTCGTCTTCCGTCGTGAAGGGGCCGCCACGCTTATTGAGGATCTGCGTGACGCCGATCACCTTGCCGCTTTTGTTGGCGACGGGAACGCACAGGATCGAACGCGTGAAATAGCCGGTCTGCTTGTCGAATGAAGGGTTGAAGCGCAGATCCGCATAGGCGTGTGGGATATTGATGGTCTGCCCGGACGTGAAAACCGCGCCGGCAATGCCTAAATGGTTGGGAAGCCGGATTTCGTTGACGCCTTCGCCCATGGCGATGCGCGAAAACAACTCGTTGGATTTCTCATCGTTGAGAAACAGCGTCGAGCGATCGGCCTTGAGCATGCGCGTCGCCTCGCCCATGACCTTGGCGAGCAGTTTGTCGAGTTCGATTTCGCCGGTCACGTCGGACACGACGTTCAGGAATTCCATCTCCTGCAGGCGCGATTTGCGCATGCGCTCGACCTGCTGCATGGATTGCAAGGCCATGGCGGCTTGTGAGGCCATCGCCTCCAGCAGCGACAGGTCGTCCTTATTGAATTTGCCCTTGGCCTTGTTCAGCGCCTGTACGACGCCGATGACTTGGCCGGCCACGGTGCGGATCGGCGTGCAGATGATGTTGCGGGTGATGTAACCGGTCTGCTCGTCGACCGACCGGTTGAAGCGCCCGTCCTTGTAGGCGTCGTGGATGATTAGGCCCTCGCAGCTCTGAAAGACGATGCCGGCGATGCCGGAATCGTTGAGGATGCGAATCTCGCGCACCAATTCGCCCTGCGCAACGCGCGAATATAGCTCGCCGGTTTCGGGATCGTTGAGGAACAGGGTGCCGCGTTCGGCCCCGGTTTCTTTGGCGGTGATTTCGACGACCTTTTTAAGAACCTCGCTCAAGGTTTCGAACCCCGCGGCGGAGCGGGAAACCTCAAGCAACAGTTCGGCGCGGTGCAATTTCTTGCGCAGATCGACAACCACATCGATGGGCTTTGCCGAGCCCTTGGCCGTGATACTTGGGGAGCGCCGCCGTTTGGCCGCGACCGGGTTCGCCGGCGTTTCGGTCTCGAGCGGCGATGTTCCGTCCGGACTATTCGGCATGGGGTTGATCCAGTTTCTGACGCAGTGCAGTGATCGTCCCGCGCAGATGCGACAGCTCTTCGCGCGAGTTGCGGTCCTTATCCTGTATTTCGTCGGCGAAATTGAATTTCAGGCGTTCCAGCTCTTCGCGCAACGAACGCGACGTGTCGCGCAATTGCGAGGCTTCTTGCGCCGAATCGGCGCGGACCAGTTGGATCGTTTCTGTCATATCGAAGCGCAGTTTTTCCAACTCGTCGCGCAACCGCTGCACGGTCGCGCGGAGCTGAGTGTTTTCCGTGGAAACTTCGACGACTGCGGTTTGGACCGCTTCCTGCTTCTCGAAGCGCATCTTCTCGATCTGATCGCGGAGCGCTTGCGCCATATGCTTGAGCTGCTGGCTCTCGCCCACCGCGTCTGCCACGGCCTTTTGCACGGACTCGGTTTTGTCGAATTGCAGCTTTTCCAACGCCTCGCGCAGATGTTGCGCGGTCTGGCGGAGCTGTTGCAGTTCCTGGCTGGAATCCGACACCGCAGTTTGCACTGCGGCCTGTTTTTCATGCTGCTGGCGTTCGAGTTCGGCGCGCAACGTCGCAACGGTATCGCGCAAATGGCGAATTTCCGTCTCAGCTTCGTGCAAGGGATTGTCCTGCACCGCGGCAACGATTGGCTGGCTACTCATTAAATCTACCCCGAGGAGCACGTTTCCCCTCAACCGGCATTATATCGCCGGTTGCAGCGTTCGGCTAGCTACCGCCACCGAACACGCCCGTAATGCCGTTGAAAAACCGGGTAAGCCCATTTCCGCTCGCCGGTTCGTTGGGTTGACTTTTGACGTCGCGCGCCGGAACGGCCGCGGCGGCAGCGGAAATGACCGGCGGCGCCGTGGGTTCCGGAAGGCGTGGGTCGAATGGGTTAGGCGCCCCGGCGGGCAAACGCGGCAGATTGGTTAAGACTGGAGCAGCCGCCGGCGCCTGGACTGGCGCCGGCTGGGCGGCCGACGCTGATTTCGTTGCAGGTGGCGTCGAAGCGGGCTGTGTGCCCGAGGAAGTGCCCTTTTTTTGCGCCGCTTTGGCGGCCGGTGCCGGTGCGATAACAGGGTTTATCACCACCGCTTCCTTGGGTGAAGAGATGCGCGGGCTGGGGATATCGGCGGCTTCGCCCGATACGGTGTTGTCGCGCCAAGTTTGTTGAGGGATACGTGCCTCGGGTACCGCACTCGCGCCCGCCCGGGATGCCGCCGCGGTTGGATTGAGCCTGTCTTCGTCCTGATTGCGAATACCCTGCGCCTGACGCTGGTTGCGTACGCCGAGAACGTAATGCGCGATTTCGAAATAGCCGCGATCAATCGCGATTCCGGCGGGGGTCTGGCCATTCGCATCGACAACAGAGGGATCGGCGCCGTTGGTCAGGGTCGAGCGTACGGTCGCGATATCGTTGCTGCGAACCGCCGTGAATAAGCGCTCGTTCAGTGCAGCAATATCGGCTTTTTGTTGGGCAAATGACGGCGCAGCCAGACATAATGCCGTCAATGCGGAACCTGCCAAGACGATAGCACTGGATTTTGCGTCAGCCCAGGAAATCACGGACAGATCCTATTTATGCCAGTATAGTCAGGGGAACTTAACAAAAAAACCGGCGAAATGCCACGCTTAATGCCCCGAGGGCTTTCCGCCCGAATGCATCAGCGGCATATTTCCGCCTAAATTTTCAACCAGATTTGATTTGGGCTGGAAATCGGCCAGATCAAGCCAAGAAGATATAAAATGCAGGGGGCAAAGTGCTGCGCCGTTGGAAACCGATCATGATTTACGCACTGCGGCGCGCGAATGTCGTGGCCGTGCGCCATATGTGGCCGGGCACCCGGGCCGGTGGAGGCGTCGTGTTTGTCGTCGGTGGCGTTTTCGGTTTCCTGCCGATTTTGGGCTTTTGGATGATCCCGGTCGGATTTCTCATGATCGCGACAGAGTTCCCGCCGCTTCGCCGGCCCATGCAGCGCTGGCTGCGCATGGAGCGCAACAATCTGACCCATTATGAACGGCACCACCCCAAGGCTGCGAGCGGGATGAAGGACTGATAAATGAGCGAGTTCGAGCGTTGGGAGGAGCGGTACGGCGCCCCTGAATATGTCTTTGGGACGGAACCCAACTATTTCCTCGCCTCGTGCAAACCGTTGTTACCCAGGACAGGAAAGGTCTTGGCGGTGGCCGATGGCGAGGGCCGCAACGGTGTGTGGATCGCCGAACAGGGGCTGAACGTTCTGTCGATCGACTTTTCGCCGGCCGCGCAGCGTAAAGCGCGCGCCTTGGCTGAGCAGCGCGGGGTTCGTCTAACCGTCGAGCAGGCGGATGTGCATGCATGGCCTTATCCCGAGGCAACCTTCGATGTTGTTGTCGATATTTTTACCCAGTTCAGCACTCCGGCCGAACGCGCGAAAAAATGGGCGGGGATGCGAACTGCGCTGAAGCCCGGCGGTCTATTGATCCTCGAGGGCTATACGCCGAAGCAGCTCGAGTACGGAACGGGCGGACCGAGGCAGGTCGAGCATCTCTATACGCGCGCCATGCTCGAAGAGGCATTCGCCGGTTTCGCCGAGATGCGGATCGTCGAGGAGGAACTGGAAATCCACGAAGGCAGCGGCCACGGCGGCATGTCGGCGGTCATTGGCCTCACCGCGAAAAAGGCGCTCGCGCGGAAAACGTGACCGGCATCGTCCGCCGGGATTGATGTATAACTCAACAATTGGGATAATGTCGGAAATCGGGGTAACGATCCTCCGTTTCGAAACGGAGTCGAGATTGGGGAGCATTCATGACCACCATTGCCGAAAACGAAATTCTCACGCGTACCGATGCCGGTACGCCGATGGGCGATCTGTTTCGTGAATATTGGATCCCCGCTGCCATGTCGTCGGAACTGACGGCCGATGGCGATCCGGTGCGTCTGATGCTGCTGGGCGAAAAGTTGGTCGCGTTCCGCGATACCAACGGCAAGGTCGGAATCATGGACCATCGTTGCCCGCATCGCTGCGCGAGCCTGTTCTTCGGGCGCAACGAGGAAGGCGGCATCCGCTGCGTCTATCACGGCTGGAAATTCGATGCTGACGGCAACTGTCTCGATATGGCGAACGTTCCGCCGCATCAGGATTTCAAGCACAAGGTCCATGCCAAGGCCTACAAAACAGCCGAGCGCAACGGGATGATCTGGGTCTATATGGGCAACCGGCAGGATGCTCCGCCGCCGTTACCCAAACTCGATATGGCCGAGGTTCCGGAAAATCGCGTTGCCCTTCGTTTTACACAGCGCGAATGCAATTATTTGCAAGGCGTGGAAGGCGAACTCGATACCAGCCATGTCGGCATCATGCATTTCGGGCTGCAGGACAAGAATGCTTTCGTCGACCGGGGTGACAATTCCAAATACACGGTCACGAACCGCGCGCCCGAATACAAGCTTCAGGAAACCGATTACGGCTATATGTATGCGGCCTATCGTCCGGCCGAAGAGAACACGACCTACTGGCGTTACGGCCAGTTCCTCTTCCCATTCTGGACGATGCCGCCGATCAACGATCTGTCCACCAATGTCCTCGCGCGCGCTTACGTGCCGATGGACGATACCCATTGCATGGTCGTCGCCCTCGTCATGAAGGGTGCCTACAATCGCGCGGGCGGCGGCGAGACGGGTTCGAACCCGGACGGCATAGCGGGCGCGTCGCAGAATTATCCTTACGAACCGAACACGACGGACTGGTACGGTCGTTGGCGGCTCAAGCTCAACGCGCGCAACGATTACGGCATCGATCGCGACGTGCAGCGCACGAAAAGTTATACCGGCATCGAAGGCGTACAGATGCAGGATCAGGCCGTGCAGGAAAGCATGGGCGGGATCCTCGATCGCAGCATCGAACATCTGGCACCCAGCGATTCCATGATCACGCGGGTGCGCCGCCAAATGATCCGTATGGCGACCCAGCACGCAAAGGACGGCTCGTTGCCGCCCAGCGTCGACCGTGCCGATCTTTACGCCAATGTGCGCGGCGGCCAGATGGTCGCACCCACCAACGCTGACTGGATCGACGCCTATCGGCGCGAACTCGATGCCAACCCGTGGCAGAATGTCGGGGCCAAGGCGGCGGAATAATTAACATCGACCTCATGCTTCGATAGGCTCAGCATGAGGTCTCTCTTGCGCCTCACCCTGAGCTTGTCGAAGGGCGGGGCGCGCTAGCAGAGGACAGAAAATAATGACGACAGCAGCTGAAAACGAAATTCTGACCCGCGTCGGCGCCGGCACGCCGATGGGCGAATTCATGCGCCAGTTTTGGATTCCTGCGGCGAAGTCCGACGAATTGAAGGCCGACGGCGATCCGATGCGCCTTAAGCTGCTGGGCGAAAAATTGATCGCGTTCCGCGATACCTCCGGCCGCGTCGGCGTGATGGATCATCGATGCCCGCATCGCTGCGCCTCGCTGTTCTTCGGGCGCAACGAGGAAGGCGGCATCCGCTGCGTCTATCATGGCTGGAAATTCGATACCGACGGCAACTGCCTCGATATGGCGAACGTGCCACCGCATCAGGATTTCAAGCATAAGGTCCACGCCAAGGCCTATAAGGCCGCCGAGCGCAACGGCCTGATCTGGGTTTATATGGGCGACCAGGCGAAGGTTCCGGCGCTGCCCGATCTTGAAGCAAATCTTTGCCCGGGCGAGCAGGTCGACATCAACTTCCAATTCCGCGAATGCAATTGGCTGCAGGCCGTCGAGGGCGAGATCGATACCTCGCATCTGGGGTTCCTTCATTACGGCAATGTCAGCGAGACCAACGTCACGCGCGATATCAATGCCTTCTCGATGACCAACCGCGCCCCCGAATATATGGCCTCCGATACCGACTACGGCCTGATGTACGGCGCGCACCGCCCGGGGCGCACGGCCGACGAGCTTTATTGGCGCGTCGCGCATTTCATGTTCCCGTGTTGGACCATGCCGCCGCTCGATACTTTGCAAGCGAACGTCTCCGCGCGCGGTTATGTGCCGCTCGACGACGAGAACGTCATGCTCGTCTTTATCTTCAAGAACGACATTCGCCCGCCCGATGTTGTCAAGGAACGCGAGGCACGCGGCGGTGGGCCCGATTTCAATTATGTGCCGAACTCCACCGATTGGCTCGGCCGCTGGCGTCTCAAGGAAACGCGCGACAACGATTACTTGATCGATCGCGAGATGCAGCGCACCGAGAACTACACCGGTATCCGCGGTATCATCCTTCAAGATCAGGCGATGACCGAAAGCATGGATCCGATCGTGGACCGTACATTCGAGCATCTGGCGCCCTCCGACATGGCGGTCGCGCGTACCCGCCGCATGCTGTTGCGCGCGGTGCAGGATTTCCAGCAAAGCGGTACGCTGCCGAAACTCGCGAGCGAGCCGAAGCTTGCACGCGGTGTGCGCGGTGGCGCCTTCTTCGCACCGAAGAGCGAGGATTGGCTCAAATCCTACGACAACGAGCTGAAAGCCTCGCCTTTGGAGTTGCGGATCGCGCAAGCCCAAGCGGCGGAGTAGGCGATGACGACGGCGGTTGCACTCGTGGGACGTTACCCCCCACCCCACCCCTCCCCCTCAAGGGGGGAGGGAGAAAAAGGTAACGTCCCCTCCCCCCAACGAGGGGGAGGGACAGGGTGGGGGGGCCTTCGAGAGGTGCGTCCGTGACCACAGCCGCCGAAAACGAAATCCTCACCCGCGTTGGTGCCGGAACGCCGATGGGCGATCTGATGCGCGCCTATTGGATACCGGCGCTGAAATCGTCCGAACTGAAAGCCGACGGCGATCCGGTGCGTTTCATGCTGCTCGACGAAAAGCTGATCGCCTTTCGCGACACGTCGGGCCGCATCGGCGTCATGGATCATCGCTGCCCGCATCGTTGCGCCTCGCTGTTTTTCGGACGCAATGAAGAAGGCGGTATCCGTTGCGTCTATCACGGCTGGAAGTTCGACGTGGATGGCAATTGCCTCGACATGGCGAACGTGCCGCCGCATCAGGATTTCAAGCACAAGGTCCATGCCAAGGCTTACAAGGCAGCCGAAAGAAATGGACTCGTCTGGGTCTTTATGGGCGAGCAAGGCGAGAATGGGGCCAAGGTGCCCGAATTGCCGCCGATCGAGGCGACCTTGGTGCCTGAGCAATTTATGGATCTCGATTTTCACATGCGCGACTGCAATTGGCTGCAGGCGCTGGAAGGCGAAATAGATTCAAGCCATGTCGCCTGGCTGCATTACGGCCTGTTGCAAAAGAACGATTTCGAGAAGGACAGCATCCGCAAATACCAGGTCGCGACGCGCGCGCCGGAATTCGTCACGAAGGAAACCGACGCCGGCTTCATGTACGGCGTCCATCGTCCGGCTGAGGACGGTATACGCTACTGGCGCATCGCGCATTTCATGTTTCCCTGCTGGGCGCTGCCGCCAATCAACAATATCGAGTTCAATTTCCTGGCGCGCGCCTATGTGCCGCTCGACGACACGCACACCATGTGCATCGTCATGATGATGAAGGGCGATCCCTATAAGAGGGAGATCGCCAAGATGCCGGGCGGGCGCATGGCCATGCCGCTCCTGCCCAATACGACCGATTGGCTCGGCCGCTTCCGCGTCGAACAGAACGCCGGCAACGATTATCTGATCGACCGCGAGGTGCAGCGCAACGTCACCTTTACCGGGATCGAAGGCATCATCAGCCAAGATCACGCCATCACCGAAAGCATGGGGCCGATCGCCGAGCGCGAGCTGGAGCATTTGGCGCCGTCGGACCAGATGATCACCCGGGTCCGCCGCCTGCTGGTCAGGAGCGCGCTCGATCATGCCAAGGATGGAACCGTGCCGAAGAGCGCCACCGATCCGAAAGTCTATGAAGGGGTTCGCAGCGGCCAATTCGTGGCCCCCGAGGCACAAGATTGGCTGGAGGCGACGGCCGAGAAAATCGCTGCCAATCCGCTAAATTATTCGCTGGCCCAGGCTGCGGAATGAAGCCGCCAAACTGAGTGTTTGCGAATCATTATTAGTTTCTCGAATATACGATATTACAATAATCCATTTCCAAATCGATGGATTCTTGCCTAATTACATTATGAACAGGAGCCTGCGCGGCCCATCGGGCGGGCGCATGGCGCGAAAGAAGGAGCCACAATATGGCAAATATCGTTTTCGGTTTCGGTTCGTCGCACGGACCGCTGTTGTCGACCCCGCCCGAGAAATGGGATCTGCGGGCACAGGCGGATCGCGAGAATCCAGAGCACCATTTTCGCGGCAAGAGCTACACCTTTCCCGAGTTGCTCAAGGCGCGTGAAGGCGAGAAGGATTTCAACAAGGAAATCGAGATTGAGGTTCGCACCGAGCGCCATCATCGCAACCAGCGCGCCATGGATCGCCTGGGCCAGAAGTTGGCCGAGG
>CAMDWJ010000063.1 GCA_945877815.1 Caenispirillum bisanense | reverse complement strand
GTGCGCCGCATGTTGCGGTGAACAAGGGCGTGCAGGAATGCAATTGGCTGCAGGCGCTGGAAGGCGGGATCGATACCTCGCACTTCACGATTCTGCATCGCGCGCTCAAGAAAAATCCGATCCAGCATGCCGTCAGCGTTGATTCGGCTGGGGTGAAGGGGGGGGCTCCGTCCATCGAGCTCGACTATACCGACTATGGCTACGCCTATTTTGGTGTGCGTCCGCTGGCCGACGAGTCGCACTATGTGCGCGGATACCATTTCATTATGCCGTTCACTGCATTGCGCCCCCCCGGGCCGGATAAGAAGCAAGTCCATGGGCATTATTGGGTGCCTATCGACGATGAAAACTGCATGGTCTGGAATTTTTATTACAGCTATGGCGGCGAGGATATGTCGACACGTATCACCGACGGCCATAGCGGTAATTCGTACGGCGACTTCATCGACATCAACAACGGCTTCCGTCCAGTCCGAAACCGGACCAACGGCTGGATGATCGACCGCCAAATCCAGAAGACGGAAACCTTCACGGGGATCGAAGGGATCAATCAGCAGGATCGCGCGGTCCAGGAAAGCATGAAGCCGATCGTCGATCGCACGCGCGAGCATCTGGGCCCCGCCGACAAGGCCATCATCGCCACGCGGCAGTTGCTGCTGAAGGCGGTGGATGCGGTTGAGATGGGCGGCGATCCATCCGGTCTTACGCCAAGCTATTATGAGGTGCGCGCCGCAGAAGGTACTTATCCTAAGGCAGTCGATTGGCACGCAGCGCTAAAGCCGCGTATGTATCCCAGATCCCATGCGGCCGGCGACGCAATTTCGGTGTAGGTCGGAAATTTATAACAGCCAGCCAACTATGTAAGCGTCGCGTGATTGCGAATAAGACCAGCTGTGATCTTCCAGCCGTATTCGCACCATCGTTATCTCCCTTCCATTCCTGTTCGAATGGAACAAGGATTGTGCCACGGCATCGACAAACAAGATGTGCAGAAAATGGATGCTTAAGACGGTCGGCGTAGTTTCATGCGCAGAGATCCGAGCCGACGTTTGATTAGACCCTAGATTCATAGACGCCTTCTTCCCCAATTTTGAGGCCAGGAGGCTATGATGAGCAAAGGTAACTTCAGCGACGATTTTGAGAATGACAACCGGGGGCGTTAAGAAAACTCGGGGATATTCAGGACGAGCCCGTGAGTTAGAGAGTATATTTCGTTTGTTCCGGAAATGTCGGCCGCAAGACCGGAGCAATTCAGTCAGTGCTGAAATCACAATACTTCCGGTCCACAAGTGGAGGGAAGTCAGGTCAATTTAACGAATATGCTCTGGAAGTCTCCGAGCGCCGTCGAAAACTAGTTCGCGACTTTCATCGAGGAGCGGAATGCTCAGCGCGTCATGCGGCCTTCGACATAGGCGAAGATCGCACACATCACGATGCCTTCGCTGGCCAGCGCGATCTTCCCGGCAAAGACCAGTGGCATCTGGAAGCTCGAACCCGCCAAGGTCATGAGATAACCGATGCCCCTATTGGCGGCGATGGTTTCGGAGACGGCTGTTCGGCGGCGAGGGGGAGGAATGTCAGATCCTCGCTCATCGGCTCCGGATATCCTGAATGGCGCTAAGAATGCGTTCGGCGGTCGCCGGCGCATCCAGCTTCGGACGATATTTATATTGCCGCAGACTCGCCACCGCGTCGCGGATCGCGAGCCACACCGAAATCGCCAGCATCAAAGGTGGCTCGCCGATCGCCTTGGAACGGAAGACGGTCAGTTCCTTGTTAGGCGATTCGGGCAGGATGCGTACGTTGAAGATCGGCGGCACGTCGCGGCTGCCCGGGATCTTGTAGGTCGACGGGCCGTGGGTGCGGAGCGCACCTTTGGCGTCCCACCACAATTCCTCCATGGTCAGCCAGCCCATGCCCTGTACGAAGGCGCCTTCGATCTGGCCGAGATCGATGGCCGGATTGAGCGACAAGCCGGCGTCTTGCACGATTTCGGTGCGTAAGGTCCGGCATTCACCGGTCAGTGTGTCGATGGCCACTTCGCTTGCCGCGGCACCGTAGGAGAAATAATAGAACGGCCGTCCGGTATTGGTCTTGAAGTCCCAATGCAGGCCGGGCGTGCGATAGAAGCCGGTCGCCGACAGCGAGACGCGTTTCTGCCAGCACAGTTGCGCCAAGTCGCCGAACGAAATACTTCGATTGCCGGCGAAGATTCGGTTGGCGGAAAATTCGATCTCGTCGACCGGCACCTCGAAATGCTCGGCCGCCACCGCGCTCATGCGCGTCTTGATTTCGCTCGCCGCGTTGAGCGCCGCCATGCCGTTGAGATCGGAACCCGACGACGCCGCGGTGGGTGAGGTATTGGGCACCTTGCCGGTGCTGGTGGCCGAAACACGAATGTTATCGAGATCGATTTGGAAGGCTTGGGCGACGACCTGCGCGATCTTCACGAACAGGCCTTGGCCCATCTCGGTGCCGCCGTGATTGAGATGCACACTGCCGTCGCTATAGACGTGGACCAGCGCACCGGCCTGATTGAGCGACGGCAGGTTGAAGGAGATGCCGAACTTGATGGGCATGGTGGCGAGACCCTTGCGGATCGTCAGGTGGGTCGCATTAAACTCGTCGATTTCGCGCCGCCACGCCGCGAGATCGACGGCGCGGTCCAATTCCTCGGTGACGCGCGCGATCAGGTTGTCCTCGACGACCATCCCGTAGGGCGTGACGTTGCGCGTCTCGGTGCCGTAGAAATTGCGTCGCCGCACGGCATCGAGGGGAAGCTGGAGGTGCGTGGCGATGGCCTCGACGACGGCCTCGATGGCGAACATGCCCTGCGGTCCGCCAAAGCCGCGAAAGGCGGTGTTGGACACCGTGTTTGTCTTGCACGGCACGCCGCGCAGCCGAATGTCGGGGACGTAATAGCAATTGTCGGCATGACAAAGTGCGCGGGTCAGCACGGCCGGCGTGAGATCGGCGATATTGCCGCCGTTGGCCGCGAGCAGCATGTCGAGCGCCAGGATGGTCCCTTGGGCGTCGAAACCGACATCGTAGCGAATGAGGAAGCCGTGACGCTTGCCGGTCGCCATCATATCGACGTCGCGCGGCAGGCGCAGCTTGACCGGACGTTTGGTTTTCCAAGCCAACACGGCGGCGATGCCGGCGATGATGGTGGCCTGGCTCTCCTTGCCGCCGAAGGCGCCGCCCATGCGCCGCACCTCGACCGTGACGGCATTGAAGGGCAGGCCCAACAGGTGCGCGACGCCGTGCTGCACCTCGGTCGGGTGTTGGGTCGAGCTAAACATGTGCATGTCGTGTTCCTCGCCTGGAATGGCGAGCGCGATCTGGCCTTCGAGATAGAAATGATCCTGGCCGCCGCAGCGCACCTCGCCGGCGAGGCGTAAAGGTGCCTTGCCCAATGCCGTAAACGGATCGCCGCGCACCATATGCTGCTCGGGACAGACGATGGCGCCGGAAGCCAACGCTTCTTCGATAGTCAGGATGGCGGGAAGTGGATCGTAGGTGATATCGACGAAGGCTGCGGCGGCGCGCGCGTGATCGAGCGTATCGGCGGCGATGGCGGCGACCGGATGGCCGACATATTCGGCCTCTTCGACTGCGAGCATGGGCTCTTCGATCGTGCCGGGGCCGATATTGTTGTGGCCGGGAACATCGGCCGAAGTGATCAACGCGACGACGCCGGGCATGGCGAGGGCGCGTGTGGGATCGATCGCCACAATCCGCGCATGGGCGTGCGGGCTGAGCACGAGGGCGGCATGCAAGGTGCCCCGCACGTTCGGCATATCGTCAAGATAGATCGCGCTTCCGGTGACATGGCCGGCGGCGCTGTCGTGGCGCGTCGCGGTATGCGCACCGCCTTTGATGCCGCCGCGAGGATTGACCGTGTTCATAACGTCTCCAGCGCGGCCGGCGCGTTACCGTTCATTTCCAGGCACAGGCGGCGCACGAGATTGGCCGCGACCGAGAGGCGATACTGCGCGCTGGCGCGATGGTCGTCGGCCGGCGTGAAATCGCGCGCCAGAAGTGATTCGAGATCGCCGAGCGCCTCAAGGCTCCAGCTACGCCCCGCGAGTTCCGTTTCCAGGGCGTGCGCGCGCGCTGCTTGCGCGGCCATCCCGCCATAGGCCGCGCGTATCGAGATCAGCTTGCCGCCGCCGATGCGAATGGCAAAGGCTGCGACGACGGCCGAGATATCCTGGTCGAAGCGCTTGGAGATTTTATTGGCGGTGAAGGTCTCGCCGGGTTGCGGCTTTGGGAGGAATATTTTTTCGATGAATTCGCCCGGCGCCAACGCCGTCTTGCGATAGCCGGTGATGAATTCTTCCATGGGGATCGTGCGGGCGCCGACGGTCGAGCGGACCGTGACAGCGGCACCCAACGCCATCAGGCACGGGATCGTGTCGCCGATGGGCGAGGCGTTGGCGATATTGCCGCCGATGGTTCCAAGATTGCGAATTTGACGCGAGCCGATACGGCGGATGAGCGATCCGAAAGATGGATAAAGCGCTTCGATATGTGGTAGGGCGGCATTGTAGGTCGCGGCGGCACCGATTTCCAAACCGCTTGCCGTCGAGGCAATACGCGCGAGATCTGGGATGTGCGCGATGGAGACGAGCAGCGGCAGGGACTTGCGCTCCCTGCTGAAGAGCAGGCCGAGGTCAGTGCCGCCGGCCAACAGTTGCGCGTTGGTATGGGCGGCGAGGATCGCGGCGAGATCGTCCATTGTGGTCGGCGCCAGGAAGCGCGCGCCCGTTTCGCCGTAATCGGGGCAATCCTGTACGCGTGGTACCGGCGCGTAAGTTTGCGCGGATGGTGTCGCGGCGATGCGCCGGCAGGCATCGACGATGGGACGGTAGCCGGTGCAGCGGCACAGGTTCCCTGCGAGTGCTTCGTGGATGAGATCGTCACGGGCTGGCTCGCCGCTTTCCTGGAACGCAAACATCGCCATGATGAAGCCGGGCGTACAAAATCCGCATTGGGTGCCGTCGGTTTCGACCAGGGCCTGCTGGACCGGGTGCAGCGCGCCGTCCGGGCCGGCTAACCCTTCGACCGTCAGCACCGAGGCGCCGTGTAATTGCGGCACGACCAAGAGGCAGCTGTTGGCCGTCACGTATGAATCGCCGGTGCGCCGCGCGAGGGCGATGGTGCAGGCGCCGCAATCGCCCTCGGCGCAGCCTTCCTTTGTGCCGGTCAATCCGAGATGGATGCGCAGATAATCGAGAACCGTCGTCGTCGGGGATATACGGCTTTCTTCGTGCGCCCGTCCGTTCAGCAGAAAGCGGAGGACGGCCATGGGAACATCCTAGCTGGCGACATTCATCGAGGAACGGAATGCCCAACGGGTCATGCGGCCTTCGATATAGGCGAAGATCGCATACATGACGATGCCTTCGATGGCGAGCGCGATCAGCCCGGCGAAGACCAACGGCATTTGGAAGCTCGATCCCGCCAGGGTCATGAGATAACCGATGCCCCGATTGGCGGCGATGGTTTCGGAGACCACCGTGCCGACAAAGGCGAGGGTGATGGCGACCTTCAGCGAGCCGAAGAAATAAGGCTGGGCGCGCGGAATGCCGACCTTGAGCATTATATCGATCTTGCGCGCGCCGAGCGCGCGCAAGACGTCTTCGAGTTCCGGCTCCATGGTGGCGAGTCCGGTGGCCACGTTCACCACGATGGGGAAGAATGAAATCAGAAAGGCCGTGAGGATCGCGGGAATTTCGCCGATGCCGAACCAGATCACGAGGATCGGGACGACGGCGACCTTGGGAATCGAGTTGAACCCGATCATGACGGGATAAAGGCCGCGATAGATCGTGCGCGACCAGCCGACGACGATGCCGAGGATCAAGCCAAAGACCACGGCGAGGCCGAAACCGGCCATGGTCGTCCAGAGCGTGACCATGGAATTGGTGAAGATCGGCCACCAATGCTGCACGAAGGCCCCGTAAATCACCGTAGGGGCGGGCAGGGTGATCGTATTGATCTTGAAGATGCGGCAGACCAGTTCCCAGATGACGAACAGGGCGATGGTGAACAGCCAAGGTGCAAGTTTTTCGCCGATGCGGTTCATGCCAATTCTCTCGTCGTCATGCCTGCCTCACTTCGGCGATCTTACCGCGCAGCTCATGTACGATGTCGGTGAAGGCGGGTTCGAAACAGACGTCGAGATCGCGCGGACGCGGCAAATCGACCTTCTTGGTCAGGACGATGCGACCGGGCCTGGCACTCATGACATGGATGGTATCTGCGAGGAATGCAGCCTCGCGCAGGTCGTGGGTCACCAGTATCACGGTGAAATGGAGCCTCTGCCACAGATCACGCATCACGCACCACAATTCCTCGCGCGTAAAGGCGTCGAGTGCGGCGAACGGCTCGTCGAGCATGAGCAGTGCCGGTTCGTGAATCAACGAGCGGCAGAGCGAGGCGCGCTGCTGCATGCCGCCGGAGAGTTCCCAGGGAAAACGATGGCCGAATCCACCGAGCCCGACGGTAGCCAGTAGCGCCTCGGCGCGTTCCTTGAATTGGGCCTTCTCGGCGCGGTAGCGCGACCGATAGGGCTGTACGATCTCAAGCGGCAGCATGACATTGTCGATCACCGTGCGCCACGGCAGCATATTTGCGTTCTGAAAGGCCATGCCGGCGATCTTGACCGGGCCGGTAACGAGCGCGCCGTCGACCGACACGGTGCCGAGCGTCGGCTTCACCAAGCCGGTGACCAGCCGCATCAGTGTAGATTTCCCGCACCCGGACGGGCCGACCACGGCGGCGAATTCGCCGCGGCCGACCGTCAGTGTGGTTCCCTGCACCGCCGTCACGGCGGTCGCAGCCCCTCCATAGGTGAGGGTAACGTCTTCGATGACGACCAAAACGGTCCCCTCGCTGGTCTGCGGTTTCCGGCTTAGAGCTTGCGATCCGCCACCGGGGGAAGATACGAGGAATCGAACAAGGCAGACGCTTTCGGCTTTGCCTTGAAGTCGTAGGTGAGCCCGATCTGGTCGAGCGACTTCTCAAGACGCGCGGGATCGATACCGCCGAAACCGTTGCTCATCACGAACTTTGTCGCGATGTTGTCCTTGAGCGCCATCTTCAGGCGGTCGAGTTCGACTTTTTCGTCGCCAGTCTCGTTGCGCTTCATGACCGATTTGATCGCGGCGGCCGGATCCTTGTAGGTATCCTGCATGCCCTTGATCGTTGCCTTCACGAAGCCTGCCACGATCTTCGGGTTCGCCTTGGCGAATTCAGTATTCACCATGATCGCGTTGCCATAGAGCACGAGACCGTAGTCGGACATCAGCAGGACCTTTACGTCGGTCGGCGCCGCGCCGTTTTGCAGCATGTTGAAATAGGACGAGAAGGAGAAGCCGGTAATAGCATCCACATCGCCCTTGGCCAGCATCGGCTCGCGCACCGGGAAGCCGACATTGTTGATCGTCACCTTGCCGGCGTCGATGCCGGTTTCCTTGACGAAGGCTTTCCACTGGGCGAAGGCGCCGTCGGCGGCAGGGGCGCCTAGGATCTTGCCTTCGAGGTCTTTCGGTTTCATCACGCCGCCCTTGGTGGTGGATACAATGGCGAAGGGAGGTACGTCATAAACCATCAGGACGGAAGTCACCGGCGCATCGGGCGTCTGATCGAGGAAACGCGTCAGCGAATTGAAATCGAAGAAGCCAAGGGGATAAGTGCCCGCGGCAACACGCGCGATACCGGCGACCGAACCCGGGCCGCTGTCGATGCTGACATCGAGTCCTTCGGCCTTGTAGTAACCTTTGTCGATGGCGACGAAGTAGGGCGCTGACGGCCCTTCGAACTTCCAATCGAGCGCAAATTTGACGGCTGTCTGAGCCTGGGCGACGCTCGCGGCCGCCAGTACCGCGGCTGCTCCGAGCAATCCGCGCATCACTGATTTTATCATGGTCGATCCCCTTTCTGGTCCACTCACGCACCATTCGACTCCGCACGGATGTGACGGAGCCTTTAAACAGAGGATCGCAAACGCTGTGCCAAAGGACAATGCGGGAAAAGTGGAGAATTCGGCCTTATTTCAGGGCCTGTTCCAGCAAGTGTTGTCTATAATTTTAGCAATGCAAAAAAATGCCTCAAGTTTGGGCAAAATCAGCTACCGCGATAAGTTGTGTAACTCCAAGGACTGGTCAGCAGGGGGACGTGATAATGGCCCTCGGGATCGGAGATGCCGAAGCGGATCGGCACGATGTCGAGGAACGCCGGCTCGGCCTGCTCAACACCAAGCTTCGAGAAATAGGCGCCGATCTCGAATTGCAACTCATATTGGCCGAACGGGATGGGGCGGTCGCCGATCAGCGGCGTCGTGGTGCGTCCATCGGCATTGGTCGTCGCCGTCGTCACGATGCGATTCACGCCGTCCGAGGTCAGCTCGAGCAAGGTGATGGCCACTCCTTCGGCGGGGCGGCCGCTATAGGTATCGAGCACATGGGTCGACAGTCGTCCGTTGAGCGGCAGCTTGTCGGGTGCGATGACCCGACTGTCGAGCCGCAATGCCGCGATGCGCAGGATTTCCTCGATGGCGGTGCCGCGCTCGGCCCCGGTGTCGTGCGACAGGCGCTTTTCGAACGAGCGCAGGATTGAGCCTTTGGTGTGGCGGCGCACGCAGACGATGAAAGGAAAGTTGAAGCGCGCCTTGTAGGCGTCGTTCATGCGGTGGAAGGCGTCGTATTCCAACTCAGACAATCGGTGCAGGCCGGCGCTAATCTGCTCGGCCGTCGAATCCGGTGTCAGCGTGCCCGTGCGCGCGGCCTTGCCGGCGAGATCGGGATGGGCGCGTATGAGATCGAGGACGCGTTCCATCGGCGCGGTCTGCACGACGGCGGCGAGGGCGGTGTAGAGGTCGGCCAGACGTTTGAAGGGACGTTGCTGCGCGACACTTTCGACGATCCAGGGCGATTTTTCGAAGACATCGCCGATGGCGGCGACAAAGTCGACCTCGCTCATGGCGTTCAAGGCATCGAGTTGAAAGGTGCTCATGGGGCGGGATGTTCTTTCTGCCAATGACGCGCGATTTCGAGACGGCTCGCCACCCAGACGCGATCGTATGTCGTGATGTAATCGAGGAAGCGCGCCAGCGCCGCCGTGCGCCCGGGACGGCCGACGATGCGACAGTGCAGGCCAATCGACATTATCTTCGGCACCTCGGCGCCTTCAGCGTAGAGCGTATCGAAGGTGTCCTTGAGATAGTCGAAAAATTGCGCGCCGCCGCCAAAGCCCTGCGGATTGACGAACCGCATATCGTTGGCATCGAGCGTGTAGGGAACAATCAGGTGCGGCTTGCCGGCACCTTGCACCCAATAGGGCAGATCGTCGGCGTAGGAATCCGACGAATAGGCGAAGCCGCCGTCTTCCATCACCAGCTTCAGCGTGTTGACCGAACTGCGTCCGGTGTACCAGCCGAGAGGGCGTACGCCGGTGGCTTCAGTGTGGATGCGTATCGCCTCCTTCATCTGAGCGCGTTCCTCGGCCTCCGCCATATCTTTGTATTCGATCCATTTGAGGGCGTGGCTCGCGATCTCCCATTTGGCCTCGCGCATGGCGGCAACGATCTCGGGATTGCGCGCGAGTGCCGTGGCGACACCGAAGACGGTGGCCGGCAGCTTACGCGACGTGAACATGCGCCACAGGCGCCAGAAGCCGGCGCGCGATCCATACTCGAACATGGATTCGATGTTCATGTGGCGCTGCCCGGGCCAGGGCTGCGCGCCCAGCACGTCGGAGAGAAAGGCTTCGGAGGCCGGATCGCCGTGCAGGATATTGTTCTCGCCGCCTTCTTCGAAATTGACGACGAATTGCACGGCAACGCGCGCGCGTCCCGGCCAATTAGCGTTGGGCGGCGTGCGGCCGTAGCCGAGCATGTTGCGGGGATAGTCATTCATCATTTGCGTCCGTCGGCCAGCCAGGCTGCGATGATCGCGCGCTCGTCCGCCGACATGTCGGTGATATTGCCGGGCGGCATGGCGTCGGACCGCACCGAGACGATATCGATCAGCCGCGCGTGCTGGCGAATGCTGACTTCGTCGTTGAGGAAGATGCCTTTGGGTGCGGCGGCGATGCCGGGCCAGGCGGTTTCCGGCCCATGGCACATGCTGCAGCGCGAGATCACGATGTCCTCGACCGCGGCGAAGGCCGGTGCAGGCGTCGGCAGTGCCGCCGATCCCTGACGCGGGCCGGCGTTGGTGAGATACAGGATCGCGATCATGCCGGCCGCGGCCACGCCCCATACCCACCACGGACTCTTTCGACCCGCATGGCGTTCGTTGAAGAAATGCCGAATAACCGGGCCGAGCGCCAGGACGATGGCGACGATCAGCCAGTTGAAGCGCGTCGCGAATAGCAGCGGATAATGATTGCCGATCATCAGGAACACAACGGGCAGGGTAAGATAGTTGTTGTGGACCGAGCGCAGTTTCGATTCAGCACCCCATTGCGGATCGGGCTCTTGCCCCGCGATCAGCCTATCGATGATTTTCTTCTGGTTCGGGATGATGACGACAAAGACATTGGCGACCATGATCGTGCCGACCAACGCGCCGATATGGGTGAAGGCGCCGCGCCCGCCGAAAACATGGGTAAAGCCGTAGGTCAGCGCCACCAGAAAGACATAGCCGATGAGCGCGACGGTCGTCTGATTGCTCCGCAAGGAGGAGCGGCAGAGGCCTTCGTAGCCGAGCCAAGTAAGGGCAAGCGCGAAGAAGCTAATGACGACGGCCGCTTGCGGCTCGAGATCGAGCACCGAGCGGTCGATGAGGAACAGTTCGGGATTGAGGTAATAGACCACGACCATAAGCGCGAAGCCGCTCAGCCAGGTCGTATAGGCTTCCCATTTGAACCAGGTGAGGTGATCGGGCATGCGCGTGGGCGCGACGAGATATTTCACCATGTGATAGAAGCCGCCCCCATGCACCTGCCAGGCTTCGCCGTAAGTGCCCTTCGGCAGATGTGCTTCCGGTTTCAGGCTGAGATCGAGATGGATGAAGTAGAACGAGCTGCCGATCCAGGCCATCGCCGCCACGACATGCAGCCAGCGCAGGATCAAGTTCAGCCATTCTATAAGTACAACGTCCATCATAACCTCAAAGCGCCAAGTACGGGTGCTAAGTTATCATTCAATCAGTGAGCCTTGCCGAGAAGATCGGCGAGTGCCAGCGCAATGACCTCGGTCGCGCGGTGCAGATCGGCGAGCGGCAACCGTTCGTCCGCGCGATGCGCGTTCGCCTCCAGGATGCTGCGCGGCCCGGCGCCGTAGAGCACGACCGGCACGCCAGCCTCGGCGTAATGGCGGGCATCGGTATAGAGCGGCACGCCGGTCGCGGGAATGTCCTCGCCGAAGATTTCGCGCGCGGCGGATTGGATCGCGGCCAGGAGCGGGGCTTGGCCGGGGGTGGAGGTCAGCGGGCTTGCCAGCAATATCTTGCGGACCGAAACCCGCAGGTCCGGCGCGGCGGCCCGGGCGATGCAGGCACGCAATTCCGCTTCGACCTGGGCGGGATTTTCCTCGGGCACGATGCGCCGGTCCAAGGTGAAGCGGATGGAATCGGGCACCACGTTGGTATTGATGCCGCCGCTGATCAGCCCGACGTTCAGATTGGGCGTGCCGATCCCCGGCACCTTGGAAGGATGCTGGTGGTATCCGTCGCGCAAGGCATAGAGCGCATTCAGGATATCGACCGAACCTTTGAGCGCATCGATGCCGGTCGATGGATCGGCGGCGTGGGCTGAGCGGCCCTCGACGACGACTTCGAGATGCAGGCAGCCGTTATGCGCCCCAACCACGGCATAGGAGAATCCGGCGCAGATCGCGTAAGCGGGTTTGCTCAATCCTTGAGCGAGCAGCCAACGCGGGCCGATCTCGCCGCCGGCTTCCTCGTCCATGGTGAAATGCAACTCGACCGTGCCCGCCAAGGGCAGGCCGCTATCGATCAACGCCTTGAGCGCGAAGGCATAGGTCGCGAAGTCCGATTTTGACACGGCGACGCCGCGCCCGTACATCCAACCGTCGCGGATCGTCGCGCCGTAGGGATCGGCGGTCCAGCCGCCGCCCGGCGGCACGACATCGCCATGGGCGTTCAAGGCAATGGTGGGGCCGTCGCCGAAGCGGTGACGCACGATCAGGTTGGTGGCCGAGATCATGCCATTGGCGCGCGTCACATCCTCCGGCACGATATGCCGCTCGACGGTGAATCCTTCGCCTTCGAGCAGGATCGCCGCGCGTTCGGCAAACACCGCGCAATAGCCGGGCGGATTGTCGGACGGCGTTTTGACGAGTTCGGCCAGAAATCGCTCGCGCGCATCGCGGCTTGCATCCACAAGGGTATGTAAGGAAGCGCGCAGATTCTTATCGATCATGTTTGTACTCGCGGATGAAACTGTAGAGCGCCTGTACGCCGAGTTCCACGTCCCCCGCCGTCACGGCTTCGGCCGGGTTGTGGCTGATGCCCTTGGCGCAGCGCACGAACAGCATGCCCATCTCGGCGATCGCGGCGACCGCCATGGCATCGTGGCCGGCGCCGCTCGGCAGGTGCATGGTTTTGACGCCAACCTGCGCGACGGCGGCTTCGAGGGCCGTCATCAGGCGGGGGCTGCATGCACTACTCGGCGCTTCGTGCAAAAGCGTTATCGCGAGCACCAGGCCGCGCCGCACGCCGATAAGAGTCAGTTCGGCTTTGATGTCCTCGACGGCGGCGATGCGGTCGGCATCTTTCTCAGCGCGGATGTCGAGCGAGAAGGATGCCGAGCCTGGCACGACATTGACGGCACCTGGCTGCGCCGCGATCCAGCCCACGGTGCCGACGAGTCCGGGCGTGCCGGTGCAGCGCCGTTCCAGGAAACCGATCATTTCGGCCGCGCCGGCAAGCGCGTCGCGGCGCTGTCCCATAGGCACGGTTCCCGCATGGCCGGCGAGGCCCGTCAGTTCGACGCGTAGGCGGCTCGCTCCCGAGATCGCGGTGACGATGCCGAGGGCCAGGTCCGCGCGTTCGAGCACCGGCCCTTGTTCGATGTGCAGTTCGATATAGGCGGCTATGTCTTGCGGCTTGTAAGCGGCGCCAGGAATGCGCGCCGCATCGAGGCCGAAGCCGGTCATCGCATTGCGCATGGAGATGCCGGAAGAATCCTTGGCGTCGAGATCGGCCGGGTTGAAGGTCCCGGCGAGGGCGCGGCTTCCGGTCAAGGTCGCGCCGAAGCGGGTTCCTTCTTCGTTGACGAAACCGACCACGTCGATGGGGCAGGCGAGGCGGATTCCCTCGTGGTTCAATCTATCGATGCACGAAATCGCGGCCACGACGCCGAGCATGCCGTCGTATTTGCCGGCGTTGCGCACGGTATCGAGATGCGAGCCGATCAACAGCGCAGGGGCTTTCGGATCGGTTCCGGCGTACCGGCCGATCAGGTTGCCGACCGCGTCGACGCGCGTTTGCAGCCCGGCTGCGGCCATCCAGCCGCCGACCAGTCGGTTGGCTTCGGCATGTTCGGGGGTGAGGAACGTACGGGTGAGTTCGCTCGCCGATTCGCTGACTCGCGCTAGCGCATCGCAACGGGCGAGAACCTCCTTGGCCCATATTTTTAACGAGTTCAGCACCGACCACCTAAGAGCGTTCGTCTATCTTTAAAGACATTCTGTGATCAAGATTGTCGAGAGTTTTGATCAACTAGGCATTCCGCCGTCGATTGGCATTTTCTGATATTGCGCGCATGCACGGCGATTGATGGTGCGCAAAATAATTTCGATTTATTCGCGGACCCAAAATTTTTACCCCATATCTGTTTGATTTTAAAAGAATATTTGTGAAGAACAGGGAAGTCGAACTCACGATCCGGATTTTTACTAATGATATTTCACAGTTTCATAGTCACGCAAAGTTGAGGTGCATACTACTTCAATTGAGGGGAGCCGCACATTTCTGATATCGCTCGCGAACGAAGGTCGAGACGGGTGTAGGAAATTGTCGTATTTGCACCAAGAACATTAAAGGCTTCGAGAGAAATTTCTGGGTCTATTTGAGCTGGTCCCGGTTGTTTGAACAGTTTCCCGCGAAAGATAAGTGGCGCTCCGCCAAGTTTGGTTTGTAGATCACCGTTCGTTTTCGCAATACAGGGATGGCGTAGCCTGACCGGAATTGCCAAAACGCACGGTAGCGGAAAATTCAAG
>CAMDWJ010000062.1 GCA_945877815.1 Caenispirillum bisanense | reverse complement strand
ATCGTGCAACCGATCATCGGGTGGATCGCCACATCGGCCTATCGCGCTCCTATGACAATGTTCTGGCTTTTCGAGCTTCCTCCGATCTGGGGCGAGAATCGGGCGCTGTCGGAAGACCTTTTTCTCGTTCACAGGAACCTCGGTCTTTTGATCGCGGCTCTTCTGGTGGCCCATATCGGCGCGGCGCTATTTCATCATTTCGTTCGGAAGGACGGGGTCTTGCTGCGTATGATCGGACGTTGATCCATGTCCGTTCGACAACACGGCCGCAACGTTTCGGATCTCACATTTGAGGACATTCGGACGACATTGACCGAAGCTTCGATATTGTGTCTTCCACTCGGTTCGATCGAGCAGCATGGGCCGCACCTGCCTCTTAACACCGATACCGTAATAGCCGAATCATTGACGAATCGCATCATCGAGCGATGGACGCAGAGCTACGATCTTTGGTGTCTGCCGGCGATGCCTATCGGGCTATCGTGGGAACATGCCTGGGCGCCGGGAACGATGTCGCTTTCCACTACGGGAATGGCCACAACGCTGCGCGATTGGGCACGCGAGATCGTACGCGCGTTACCGGCGCGCAATGTATTGTTCGTCAACGGCCACGGCGGCAATCGCGGAATTCTGGATTCTGTTATGCCCGAACTTTCAACAGAACTTGGTCTGAATTTCTGTGCAATGCATTTAGGCGGACTGATGAGTCCGGTTCCGGAATCAGGGTTGCCGGAAATTCACGCCGGTCGGGATGAAACGTCACTGATGCTTGCCCTGGCGCCACATCTCGTGCGCATCGATCGAATCGGACGCCTCACGGCCGCCCCCGATGGCGACCTCGTCCGCAGAACAACACTTCACCCAGGAGTGAGTTGGCCCTGGTCCAGCGGTGATGGGCGCATTTCGGACATGGGCGTCATCGGCAAGGTCGATGGAGCGACACGGGAGCATGGCGAGACGATCGTCGGGGCCATTCTCTCGGTCGCGGGTAATGTTCTACGCCAAATGAATGAAAACCACATCA
Organism: Caenispirillum bisanense; assembly: GCA_945877815.1. Taxonomy (GTDB): domain Bacteria; phylum Pseudomonadota; class Alphaproteobacteria; order Rhodospirillales; family UBA2165; genus CANIGJ01. The sequence goes on along the minus strand of CAMDWJ010000062.1, from coordinate 13,328 downwards.
GGTCGCCCCGCAATCGATAAAGGGCACCAAAAGATTCCAGATGCTTAGAGATGGGTGCTGAAACGCAGACTTTTGGCGTAAAGCTCCTGATGGCACTTTGGTCATCCAAGGGAAGTCAATTATAAGGATTCCCGTGAGTTGATCTGCTATCCGAGAGAAAATTCCGCTCGATCGTGGCAGTTGAAGCTTCACGCCTGTGAATTCACGTCTGTTCTTCGCAGGTGAGGCGACGTCACCGCATTATTTTTCGATCGCGGACGGCGCGCACGAGAGCGGATTGCGCGCGGCGCGCGAAGTGATGGACGAGCTGCCCTTGTAAGGGCGGCTATTTTTCCGTCATCAATCCGGATTCGATCAGGCGGCGGTGAAATTTAAGCATCCCGTCGCGCTGTTTGCATTCGAACGCCATGCCCTCGCAGAGCTGCATGAGCCGCAGGCGTTCACGCCAGCTTTCGGGCAGCGGCAATCGCGCGGCGTCGAGGAATATGGCGCCGACGAATGCGGTATCGACGCTGTCGAGTGCGGGCAGGCGCGGCGGCGTGTAATTCACGCCATCGACCGAATAATAGGTCGTGTACAGGGGGTAGCCCTTCGGCAGAACCATGTCCTGCACGTCGGTGAACTTGTCGTAGCCCCATAGATAACCGAAGGGCACCGCGTGATGATCGCCATATTGCACGAGTAGGAATTGCTCGTCCGGAAAGCGAGCCCACAATTCCTTCTTAAGATAATCCAGGTCGATGTTGACCATCGCGAGGCGGCGCAGATATTCGCCCATTTCCGGATGATTCTTGTCGCCGCCATCGGGAACTTCGACGCCCGGTTCCATCGCGACGTCATAGGGCCAGTGTGCCACCATGGTCTGCAGGAAGGCGAACATCGGCTTTTGCGATTTGCCAAGATGGCGGGAGAACTCTTTCATCATGCTGTCATAGTAGAAGCGGTCGCGTGCGTAATCCTCCTGCGCGCCCTGTGCCCTGCGGTCAAAGACTTCACGTAGGCCGATCGTCTCGAAGAAGCGCTTATTGCCGAACGTACCGAAAATATATGGGTAGAACATCACATTACGGTAGCCGCATTTCTCCAGCACCTGCGGTAAGGATTCCTGCAGCTTGCCCGCCATGAAGAACTGGATGAAATCCTTCATGCTGCCGAAGAAACGGCTGGAGAGGCCGAGCAGTACTGCGGATTCGGTGAGCCATGAGGCGCCGCCGAATGTCTCGACGTTCATCTTGTGAAGCTTGCCGTCAAATGAATTGAAGATCGGCAAGATGACCGGATCGTATTGCACCTGTGGAAAGAATTGCGGAGGTCCGACGCTCTCCTGATGTATCATGATGATGTGCGGTGGCTTGCCTTGTGGCGTGCAGGTCCAGTTCGGGTCGAAGGGCTTTTCGCCGCTCGATTTGGCCGCTTCGATCAGGCTGCCACGCCGCAAGGCTTCCACGGTCTCCTGAAGCGATACGAAGAAGGAGGTCACGTGCCAGTCCGGAAAGTTGAACTGCATGTGCATGCGCTCGCCGCGCACCCACAACGACAGCGATGCGACACCTATCATGAGCGCGAAGGAAACCGAAGCCCAACGGCGCAGGATCAGCGGCCGTTCGATGCGCCACGCGATCCATGAGCCGACCGTCAACGAAAGAATGCCTGCGATAAGAATGGCTATGGCGACAGGTCGTCCTTGCCACCATTCGCCGACAATGGACCATGATTGGGCGTAGTAGAAAAAGTCCCATGCGTGCAGCGCGAACGTCAGCGCTTCGAACTTCACATAGGCTGTGACGGCAACGATCGACGCAAAGGATGCAAACAGGACGGTCGGAAAAAGAACGCGTCTCGTGAGGAACGCCAATGCTGAAATTATGGCGCCAGCCAGCGCCGTCATGAAGATGGCGTTGGAAAGGTAGCCTTCATACAAGTAGAAATAACCGTACATCGCGGCGAGAATCACCGAAGCGATGGCCGCAGGCGCCTTCCTGTTCTGGCGAAACATGCGCATCTGCGAACTCCCTCCCGGTCAGAATTCCACGACGCTGCGGATCGACTTGCCTTCGTGCATCAGGCCGAAGCCTTCTGTCCGTCGTCAGAACATTTGGCGCAGATCGGAGGGCAGCTTAGTAGAGCATCGGCCTCGTCTTGGGTTGATATTAAGCGGCTAGTTTCTGGTGCCGCAAGCGTCGGTGTTTGATGGTCTGTCGTTTGATCCTTTCGCGCTGTTTGATGATGGTTCCTTCAACGCGCTGGCCTCGCGGCGCAGATCCTTAACCTCGTCGGTGGTGGCCGCACGAGCGGTGTCACCGGCAAGCCGGCGTTTGCAAGCCTCCATGAACTCCTTCGACCAGGTGTAATAAAGGCTCTGCGCGATACCTTCTTTGCGACACAGCTCGGCAATGCTGTCCTCGCCACGCAAGCCTTCCAGCACGATCCTGATTTTGTCTTCAGCTGAAAAATGTTGTTGCGTCGCCCGGCGGATGTCCTTAGCCTTTGGCTGATCCAATGGGCCATTCGGTACGTACAAAGGTTGAGAACTACGCCAAAGGAAACGCCAATGCTTACTTCCGTGAGAAAGTTCGTCGTTTTTTGCTGGGATTTTGTCTTCAACCATGAGGTGAGCCCGCTTCGTCACATTCCTGACGTCGCCATCCGGCATTATATTTTACAGATTCTAGGCCTGATGTGGGCCGCCGCCTTTGCGGTCGCGATAGGAAGTTACACTATCTTCGCCGTCAGCATTATCGGCCATGTTGTTCTATTCGCGGCCGTGGCTATTACGGTAACAACCTGGACAGCTGCTGCCGCGAAACCTGATTTATTTGCCCGGAGTTCTATCCGAAAAGAAATTGAAGGTGGCAAAGGTCTGAGCAACAATCGATAAACGTTATGTCGATGGCCGGATTCATCGTACTTAGCATATTACAATAGAGGATAACCTCGAATGCCCTCTAAGTTTGAGAAACTGATGAACGGAGCTGACGGCGGGTTGGCCCTGCTCCAGGTTTTGGCCGAGAATAGCTTCGATTCTGTGCTTATCACGGATGCCTCCGTGGCAGGCAAAATCATCTATGCTAACAAGTCGTTTAAGAAGCTAACGGGACACGATCCGTCCAAAATCATTGGCAAGACGCCGCGGATTCTCCAGGGGCCGGCGACTGATTCCAACGTGATCGCGAGGCTTTCCGACGCACTGAAGTCGGGCGGAAAATTTGAAGGTAAGGCGATAAACTACAGGAGCGATGGCACACCCTTTATCATGTACTGGCGTGTGCTGCCGATCAAAGTTGGCAAGAAAATTATTGCCTGGGTTGCCATCCAGCGCGAGGGATCGGTTATCTGATAGGTCGCTCCAAAAAGTGCACGTTTTCCCGATGGGTATTCTGCAAGCTTCCAAGTGAGTGTCGTAGTGGCCTTAGAGCATATCATGTGGAACTCAGCCATCTGTTGATAGCGTGTGGCTCAGCCGAGTTCCTCGTTCGACAGATTAAGGATCAGACGTACATTCGTAAAACGCCGGTGCTGATCAACTGACAACTGGACTTTTAGGAGATCGCCGTGGAGGCAGAGCTTCCCAAATCGACAGTTTATTTTGATGGCTCATGTTCGTTGTGTAGTGCAGAGATCGGATACTATCGGCGCAAGGACCAAGGCCGCGCACTTCGTTTTGTCGACATTTCTGAAACCGGCGCTGTAGGTCCGGACGGAATTACCAAAGAGCGCGCAATGAGGCGCTTCCATGTTCGCGCAAGCGATGGGCGCCTTCTTTCCGGTGCGGCGGCATTCGTCGAGGTTTGGACTCGTTTGCCCAGGTGGCGCTGGGCAGCCCGCGCCGCATCCCTGCCGGGCGCCCTGATTGTCCTGGAGCGGAGCTACAGGATTTTTCTTCCGGTCCGACCGGTCATATCTCGACTTTTTGGGCAAGCGCTGCGACTTCAAGCCGCCATCGGCGGAGCTAAGCGCTTGTGATGGGGCAGTCTGAACCCGAAGGCGCAAAGGCTGCCAGGGTTGACCTTGGGTCGTTTCCCCAAGCCGGCGTGGCGGTCGTTTTCGGCGCCGGCGGCGGTATCGGAGGGGCTTTGGTCGAAGCCATCCAGGCGGCGGAAAAATTCAAGCATGTCGTCTCATTTAGCCGCAGCACTTCGCCAGCGATCGACCTACTGGACGAGGCCAGTCTGGAACGCGCTGCGGCGCTTGCCGCCGATCGTGGTGAACTTCGTCTTGTGATCGATGCGACTGGATTTTTGCATGATGATCGCCAAGCTCCGGAGAAGAACTTGCGGCAACTCGACGCCGTCAACCTTGCGCGGTCCTTAGCGCTGAATGCGATCGGCCCCGCGCTGATCATGAAGCATGTACTGCCGCGCTTGCCTAGGTCGGGGAAAGCCGTCTTCGCGACGCTGTCGGCCAAGGTCGGAAGCATCGGCGATAATCGGCTGGGCGGCTGGTATTCCTACCGGGCTTCCAAAGCCGCTCTTAATCAATTGGTTCGGACAGCGGCTATTGAATTGGCCCGTCGATCTCCAGACGCACTTTGCATCGCATTGCATCCCGGCACGGTCGCCACGGCGCTATCCGCTCCGTTCGCAGCGACTGGGCTGGAGATTCATTCTCCGGCGGCTGCGGCCCGCCATCTGCTCGCCGTCGTCGATCAACTTACAGCGAACGCCAACGGTGGGTTTTTAGACTGGCGTGGCCAGCCAGTGCCCTGGTGATCCCATGGCTCGGATGCGTCGCAAAAACGATCTGCCGACTAAGCTCTGCACGGATTGCCGTCGGCCCCTCGTCTGGCGCAAGAAATGGGCTCGCGATTGGGTGAATGTCAAATATTGTTCTGATCGGTGTCGCGCTGTGTGATCTGCCCCCTTCAGAGTGGTCCATCGACTATTTTAGTCTGGACCCTGGGGCAGCAGGGCGCGCGGGATTCGAGCCAATGTTCCGAGTTTTAAGGATACTAATTCGATATTTCACAGCCGTGCAAAATCGAGGTGCAAGTAACGTCGGTTGTTAGTCCCCGCAACCATTAAGAACCTACCGCTATCCTGACCTGGGGTGGCGGTAGTTTTGTTTTGGGTAAAGGCCATGATCTGGGCCAAGGCGCCGACGAGCACGACGTTGGCCTTGGTGCGGACCTCGCCGGCTTTCACCTCGATGCGAGTAATCATCGATCGGATGATATCGCTGGCCTGGGACCGATGGGCCTCATCGGTGAGAAGCCCCCGCAGCTCGGTAACCTTCTTGCGGTAAAGCTCCGCAATGTTGGGATGAACCTCGATCGTCCGATCTTCGTTGATCAGGGTCATTGAGCGTTCGAGGTTGCGTTTACGTTCTTCGAGCAGGCGCAGTTCATCGCGAACTAGCCCGGGATCACCGTCGCCGCCGGTGATGAACGCGATACAGCGTTGGATGGAGGCATTAACGCGGTTTAGATCCTTGCTCGATTGACGTTCGAGGGCGCCGCGCTGCTTGCGAATGCGCGCCGCCTCGGCCTTGAACTCTGCGACGAAGGCGTCGATGAGCTCTTCATTGCCAAAGAGGATTTCGTTGAGACCGGTGAGAACGCGCTCTTCCAACTCGGCCGCTGTCACGCCGGCATTGCTCTCGCAGGTGCCGCGCTCGCGCTTGGCCGCACAGTAGTATCGGTTGCGGTTAACCAGGGTCATCGATCCCCCGCAGGTGCCGCACTTTACGAGCCCGGTGAGCAGGCGTTTGGTGGTCTGGCGCTTGTTCCCGTGTTGCGACGAGTAGCGTCGTCGGATGGCTTGAGCTGCAGCCCAAGTCTCCAGATCGATGATCTGCAACGCGGCGACGTCCTTTTTGACCCATTCATGTTCGGGGTTGAGCCGTGAGGTCCGCTTGCCGGTCTCGGGATCCTTAATGAAGCGCTGGCGGTTGAAGGTGATCCGACCGAGATAAAGCTCATTGTTGAGAATGCCGTTACGCCGTAGCCGGCTGCCATTGATGCTTGAGGCGTTCCAATAGCCGCCACGCGGACCCTTAATACCCTCAGCATTGAAACGGGAGGCGATTGCCCGGGGTGCCATACCGCCGGCATATTCCTGGAAGATGCGTTTAACGATGGCGGCTTGGTCGGGGGCGATCTCACGTTCCCCCGTCGAGGCCGTGCCATCCTCCAGCAGTCGGCGAACGATCTTGTACCCGTAGCTGTTGCCGCCGGGGATGCGCCCGAGTTCAACCCGGCCGCGTTGCCCACGCCGGGTCTTGATAGCGAGGTCCTTGAGGAACAGCGCGTTCATGGTGCCTTTGAGCCCGACATGGAGTTCGTTGATCTCGCCCTCGGAGAGGGTGACGATCTCAACGTCGGCGTGCTTGAGGCGTTTAAAGATGGCCGCGGTATCTTCCTGGTCGCGACTGAGGCGGTCCAAGGCCTCGGCGATGACCAGATCGAACCGCCCATCCTTGGCGGCCGCCATGAGCGAGAGCATGCCCGGCCGATTACCAAGACTGCTGCCGCTGATCGCATAGTCGCTGTAAACGGTCACAATCTCATGGCCGTCACGCACGGCCCGTTCACGGCATTGGCGAACCTGATCCTCGACGGAGCTCTCGGACTGCATGTCGGATGAGTATCGGGCATAGATGACAGCTCTCATTGTGATCTTCCTCCATGGTGCCGTTTGTGGTGCGTGGGGCGGTTCTGCTTTCGTAATGTGTCGATCGATTGGCCTAATCGTCGGCCGGCGACGATGGCATTGGCCTGGATATAATGAGCCTCGGTAGTCCGCGGATCGGTATGGCCGAGGATCGGGGCGGCGATGCCAATGTGTGTCAGATCCTCAAGAGCGACGGTGGTGACCGCGCAGTCGCGGAACAAATGAGGATTGATCGATCGACCAAAGGCCCGCTTCGTGGCCTTGGTAATGCCGAGATGGAGGGCCTTGCCGGTCATCGGCTGCCCGTACCTGGTGATCCACAAGCGCAGGGATTCCGTGGATCCGAGTAGGGCCGGGCGAACGCGATCCAGGTAATGCTCGATATAGGGCGTAAGCGAACTCGGGATCGGGATCGCGAACGGCTTGCGGGTCTTGGTCTCCTTGGGTGCGAAGGAGAGCCGATAGCCGTCGGTCATACGGATCAAGTGTTTGTCGATCTCGATCATGGCGAGGTTGCCCAGGCGCATGGTCGGGCAATAGATCAACAGAGCGATGGCCAGGGCATCGCGGTAATGGCTGTCGCAATGGCGCACGCTGATACGATGAGCGATGAGCTCGTCCATCCGCTTGAAGGCCCAGGCGGAGATCTCGCCTGATGGGCGTAAACGCGGAAGCTTGTCGCGGCTGACCTTGGAGTTGGTCTCATAATAGCGAACGGCGCCACGCAACCACGACCAATCGACGTCAGGCGCCATGATCTTGGCCACCGCCAGAAGCTCGGCGAGGCGACCCCACAGGGTCCAGGAACTTACGCTCGAGGACAGCTCCGCGATATAGGCCTGCACCGCGTCGGGCGTAATCCGTGAGGCCGGAGCTGCGGAAGGATCCAGTCTGCCCGAGACGGTCAGGAAGGTGAGCCAGCGCCCATAACCCTTGCGATACTTCGCACGGGTTTGTTCGGCCCAGTAAAAGCCGCGCCCGACAGTCCCATCGAGGAGGTCGCCGGGCTGCAGTGCCTGTTCCCAGGCTCGCCGATCCGCCGCCGGCCAATGTTCGACCATCAGGCAGTGGCGACGCGGATCCTCCGATGGATGAAGCTCGCTCACCGGGGATGCTTCCTTAAACGGCCGGACGGCTTGAGCCGGCTCCGCGCGGCGTCAACCGAACGCTGATAATGATCGAGCGCTGACTTCTGTTCGAACTGGCCGTAGGCTTTCATGGTCGTTCGCAGGGAGTCGCTCAGAACGTGGCTCAACGTGATGAAGTCGCCTGGGGAGGCCATGCTGTGCAGTTTGCCGGCAATGCTGCGGAACAAGTGAGCATGGATGGTAAGTCCCGTATGCGCGCGGATCATGGCCTTGATCAGATTGGAGAGGCCGCTGGTCGCCTTCGGCCCACCATCTTGTGCTGGGAATAGATAATCCGACGGAGCCCGTAACAGTGCGGGACGGGCTTCCTTGAGATAGAGGGCCAGTAGCTCGGTGGTCTCTGCCCCCAGCTCGTAATGCAACGTGCGGCCGTTTTTGACCTCATCGCCGGGGATCAGGATCTGCGTGCGCTTCTCGCGGCCGATCCGGACGGAACGCAAATGCTTCTCCAGATGCAGGCCGGCCAAGTTGCCGATGCGCATCGGCGCGAACAGCAAGATGTCGATCGCCAAGGCTGCCTGCATAATGAGGGCCGCTTTTTGAGCCCGAAGACCAGAGCGTCGTGCTTTCTCGACCAGTGCCGCGGGAAGATGCAGAAGCTTGCCCAGATTATGAGGATCTTCCAGTTGGAGGAGCCGCGCGCGGTTCTTCTCGCGCAACCCGTCAGCCTCGAGATTGAGGCGCTGACAGATGCCCTTCATCGCCTTTAGGTGATCCGCGCCAACGTTTACATGATGATGAGCAATAGAAGTCATGCCGACCGCAAGGCCATGGATGGCCTCGGTCGGCCGGTCGGCGAACCGGCCCATCATCCAGCGAAGGCTGTCTTTGAAGTTACCAAGCTCGACCAGGGTGGCGAGCGAGGTGATGGCATCGATTGAATGTCCGGTGTGTACCAGGGCTGAAGCCAGCTCGCGGATCTGGAAGCGGCGATGCTTCAGCGTCGATGGACGAACCGGCTTTAGCGGACCGGACGCGTTCAGCGGATCTGGCGTTCTGAGCCGTTCAATCCAACGCGCCACGTCGTCTTGGAAGGACTGAGAGAAGGTCTCCAAGGGTAGGGTCCAGGGCTCACGCATGAGAGGCGGGCGTGACAGCTCGATATCCGGCCAGCCCTCGATCTCTTGGCGTAAACGGTTCCAGGTCTTGGCGGCATTGATCGCCACATGCTCCGGGCGATTGATAAAGCTCTCTTCGGTTAGGGCTCGTTGTAATCCGACGATATGCTGATCGGTGACGTCGGTGGGCTCGATCCCCAAGGCGGAACAATATTGAGCGAGCTGCGTCAGCTTCCACTGATCGTGCTTATCGATGATCCGTTCGAACAAGGTCTGCCAGGCCGGCGTCGGTTCGCGGAGCCAATCGGAGCGCTCGCGTGAGCAGCCCGTCATCTCCAGGGCCTTCAGGGCATCGCTCTTGATATTGGCGAAGCGCTTCTTGGAGAGATCGTGTTCGGCCGGCTGCACCCGACGCAGCCGGATATGCAGCCAGTTGATATTAGCAGGGAGTTCCTCCGGGCGACGTCCGATCAAACGCGCGATCGAACGGATCGCCGATTTAAGGTCACGCAGCCAGGTTGGGCTCAAGCCCGCGACCCCGTCGAGCCGGTCCAGCACGTCCGCCATGCTCGGCGCTTCACTCGATATGAAGGGGCTCGCGAAGGGTAAGCTCTGCTTTAAAATCTCCATCGGGCGCAGTTCTCAGGGTCAGGGTTGGACACGGGTAAACTCGGGACGACAGGGCGCCCCATTCGGGAAATAGTAGCAGAAAAATCGGGAACGGATTGCGCGTGCACGTATTCCCGACAAGGTCATAACCATCAGAAAACACTGGATAATTATGGACACGGCTGGTCACCGGAACAGACGGTCGCGAATGAACAGATCGAGGTCCCTGGCGCGGATACGCCACTGATTACCGAGCCTCGCCGCCAGCAACTCGCGGGCCTCTATCCAGCGCCGCACCGTCTTACCGGAGACCCGGCAAAGCTCCGCCACTTCATCGATGGTCAACAGCCGTTCCGGCGAAGGGCCGCGTGTCTCGGGCATCGGATTAGTCCTTCTCTAAATGGGCTGTCAGGTAGGCAGGGGTAGGGTGAGATGACGGGACATCCCAAGCCTCACGCGCCGCTTGGCGTGCCAACAAACGGACAAGCGCCTTCAGTTGGTCGCCGGCATCCACCGGCTCGTCGTTTGGGGCGTTTGTTTGTGTGTGTCGAGGTGTCGCCATGAGCCAAGTTTTAATACTTGGGCACTCGCGCTCTCGCTGGGCACTATGTTGCCCTGCTGTCTGCCTTGCTCAGTCAGGCATTTGGTTAGGTTTGGACAGGTTGGGCAGAACTAAACGCTGCCCAAAATCGGCTAACTCGATTCGCGACCTTTGTGCGGAGGTAGGTCGCCCGTCTGCCGACGCAAAGAGAGATATTTGCGAAGCGTCCGATCCTTGGGAACGTCGCCTTCATTCAATTCTACTGTGAGAGATCTCGTCAGGCGCTTAGCCAGTTCGCGATCGGACTCGGTCAGGCAAGCCGGATTGTTTACCCGAAGTGTTTTGATCATTCGATCGACGACATCATTCCATCCGGGTCTCGCACGAAGATTTTCTTGTGGCGTTGGGTCATTGGGGTGTGGCCAGAGTGCCCGGACATCCTTCATGTTTACACAAACGTCGTGCCACGGTCGCTGTTTCTCACCATTGGGTCCTCGGATATAAACTTCCGGAAGATCGAGCATCAACGAGAGCCATTCCCGACTCGGCATCTCTTCGGCGCTTGAGCCAGAGCCGCTCGCTCGACCGAATGCCCTAATGGAACCCGCTTTGAGCGCGTTGATAAGCATGGTTACGCTGCCCCTGTGCTGCGGATGAGCTGCGTCGTACATCATAAACGCGCCGAAATGTTCGGGGGATGGTGGGGCAAACTTATTGACGATCGTCAAGTCGCGGAAAACAATCCAGGCGGCGGCTTGCGCCATCGTCCAATATTCAGGGCCTTCACTCATCTTGGAAGTGTAATCGAAAGTCGGGCGACGTGCGAAGTCTGTCTATCGGGCTCCGAGCGATAAAGTGAAAAATCGCAGTCAATCGTGACCCCACCCTAAGCTCACATTAACTCATGGATGTAGCTGTGGGATCGTCATTTTGAGAGGGGTCGCGATTGGGCGCGTCACGCGCTCTCCTCTGTCGCAATTTCTTGCCAACGAGATCAATGCGCTGAACCGCATCGGGAACCCGTCCATATAAATCCACACCCTTCATCCCTCGGCCTTCCGCCAACCAGGCAAAAGGCTATCTGCTGTCTGACTTTTACTCCGGCGCTTACAAGTCGTCAGAAACATTATGAATCCGCACTCGTGGTATCTCCCGCCACCGCGTCGTGAAATGCGGTGATAACCTATCCTGTCGCATTCTCCACTCGGCGTTCTTGTCCGAAAGGGCCAATCCAACGGCCCCTCGGCCAAACCGATCGTTGATGCGATCGACGGCTTTCATTAATCCGTCGCTGTGGTTTGTTTGAACGGTAAACAGGTTAGGCTGCACGTCCTGAGCCGATGAAAGATCAAGAAGCAGAACCCCAGCCTTGCGCCACGCGTAGCCGTCCCGCCAAATGCGTTCCAAGATCCTGACAGCCGCCGTGACAACGGCGCGACTGTCAGCGGTCGGTGACATGAAGGTCGTGGACGCCGACGCCGAGTGCTGCGGCGCTGAGGTATCAAAAGGATCGGTTGTGATGAAGACCTGCATGGAGCCGCAGACTTGATCGGAATGTCGTATCTTCTCGGCAGCGCGCTCCGCAAATGAGACGATGGCGTTTCGTACCTGATCCTTATCAATGATTGCCTGTCCGAACGAACGAGAGCAGCAGGTCGTTTTTTTAGGCGTCGGTTGAGTGTCGAGTTCGTGGCAGGCGATGCCGCGCAATTCGTGGACGGTTCTCAACCCCACAACCCCCATGCGTTGCCGGATCCAGCCATCTTGGGCGTTGCGCAATTGAAGCGCGGTCGTAACCCCGCGTTCGCTGAGCATCTTCGACCAACGAAAACCGATTCCCCAGACGTCTGCCACTGGCGTTTTGGTCAACGCCGTCTCAATCCACTCGGGGTGACCGGCCAGATCGATCACGCCATCGGCCTTCGCCGACGTTTTCGCAAGCTTATTCGCTATCTTCGAAAGTGTTTTCGTTGTTCCGATTCCGACCGAAACCGGTATTCCGGTCCAGCGCTTGGCGCGGCCCCGAAGATCGCGGCACCAAGCGGTGAGGTCTTTTACCGGCAGGCGTTCGAGATCAAGAAAGCACTCGTCGATGCTGTAAATTTCATGCTGAGGTGCCGCTGCCGCCAGAATGCTCATCACCCGTTCCGACAGATCACCGTAAAGTGCGTAATTAGATGATCGGACCACTACGTCGTGACGGTTGACGATGTCGCGGATCTTAAAGAGGGGAACGCCCATCTTGATTCCGAGGGCCTTTGCCTCCTGCGATCTTGCGACGACGCAACCGTCATTGTTAGAGAGCACGACGATAGGGCGACCGTTCAAACTTGGCTGGAAGACGCGCTCGCAGGACGCGTAAAAATTATTGCAGTCGACGAGACCAAATGTCGGCATGGCATTTATCGCTCGCAGTGACGGCGGATGCTGTGAGTGACTACGCCCCAAACCTCGCAACCCGACTCGGTGATTTTAATATTCGGGAATACCGGGTTTTCCGCTGTGAGGACCCAGCCACCATTCGGTTTCTTCAAGCGCTTTACCGTCAGTTCTCCATGCAAGACGGCAATCACGATGTCTTCAGCTTGAGCTGTGAGGCTGCGATCAACGACGAGGAGGTCGCCGTCGAATATGCCGGCGTCTTTCATCGACTCGCCCATCGCCCTCGCGAAAAAGGTGGCGGCAGGGTGCCGGATGAGGTGTTCGTTGAGGTCGAGCTTTCCTTCGATGTGGTCGTCGGCGGGGCTCGGGAATCCGGCAGGAACCCTGGAGCTATAAACCACCAGGGCGAGGTTGGAGGGCTGATCGGAAAAGCGGAGCACTGGCTGGACCTCTGACAGAAGGGAACATATAGTGAACACATATGTTCAGCCATCCGTCAACGCTCATCCTCACCCGCCGAAAGTGTCTACAAAATGGGCAGTTCATCCTGACGAGGTAATCGACCCGTGCGATCACCAAGGCACAGGCTGGCCCCGCCAGTCGAAGAACCCCCCGTTAGCGTCTGCCGTGAGTTGATCGACAACGGCGAGCAGATGTCGGGCCGCCGCCGTTGACAGTGCCAACGGAACGAACGTCTCGCGTCCACGCACTCGGCTAACGCGCACATAATCCTTCACCACAGTGTAACCACCGGCAAAGCCATGCTCATCACGAAGCCGCTCAAAAATCCGCTTTGCCGTGTGGCGCTGCTTCACCGGCGCGCCCCCGTCCGCCTCAAGGATCGCATCGATCACCGCAAGCAGCGCCCCCAGCTTCGGCTTCACTACCGGCACCATGCGCGTGTAACCAGGTGGCAGCGAAAATCGGCACATCTTCGTAACCGTCTCGCGGCTCAGCCCAAAAACCCGCGCCGCTTCGCGAC
>CAMDWJ010000061.1 GCA_945877815.1 Caenispirillum bisanense | reverse complement strand
ATCTTGTCGAACGCCATGAACTCCGCGCCACCGCTCTCCGCCAGGACCTTCGTGATCGCTGCCGTCAACGTCGTCTTCCCATGATCGACGTGACCGATCGTCCCGATGTTGCAGTGCGGCTTGTTCCGCTCAAATTTTGCCTTCGCCATCTCGTTCTCTCCGCGGTACCTGACTTAACTCAACTTTAAAACGCGTTCGCGACCCAACCCATTCCGGGTTTAGCCGGCAAGACGCTCACGAACTTCCGCCTGCACTGCCGTCGGCAGCTGCGAATAATGATCGAAATGCATGGTGAACTGCGCGCGCCCCTGGCTCATGGAGCGCAAGGTGTTCACATAGCCAAACATGTTAGCCAGCGGAACCATCGCCGCGATCACGCGCGCGTTGCCGCGCTGATCCATGGAATTGATGGCACCGCGACGGCTCGACAAGTCGCCGATGATGTCGCCCATATATTCGTCGGGTGTGACAACTTCAACCCGCATCATCGGCTCAAGCAAAACCGGCTTCGCCTTCATGACGCCTTCGCGGAAAGCCGCACGGGCCGCGATTTCAAACGCAAGCGCACTCGAATCGACATCGTGGTACGCGCCGTCATAGAGCTCGCACTTGAGATCGGTAACCGGAAAGCCCGACAGCGGACCAGAATCGATCGATCCCTTGAGGCCCTTTTCGACACCCGGGATATATTCCTTGGGCACGTTACCGCCGACCACGGAATTCTTGAAAGTGAAACCGGTGCCCGGCTCCGTCGGCTCGAAATGAATTTTGACACGAGCATACTGGCCCGAACCGCCGGACTGCTTCTTGTGCGTGTAGTCGACGTCATAAGGCGCCGTGATCGTCTCGCGATAGGCGACCTGAGGCTGGCCGACGTTGGCCTCGACCTTGAATTCGCGCTTCATGCGATCGACGATGATTTCGAGATGCAGTTCGCCCATCCCCTTGATGATGGTCTGGCCGCTTTCGTGATCGGTCGAGACGCGGAACGACGGATCTTCCGCGGCGAGACGCGCCAGCGCCATACCCATCTTTTCCTGGTCGACTTTGGTCTTCGGCTCGACCGCGATTTCGATGACCGGATCGGGGAATTCCATACGCTCCAAGATCACGCGATTGTCGGGATCGCTGAGCGTATCACCCGTCGTCGTATCCTTGAGACCGGCCAGCGCGATGATATCGCCCGAGCGCGCTTCCTTGACATCTTCACGGTTGTTGGCATGCATAAGCAGCATGCGGCCGACACGCTCGCGCGAGTCTTTCACCGTATTGACGACATAAGAACCCGCAGCAAGCGTACCTGAGTAAATGCGAATGAAGGTGAGCGAGCCGACGAACGGATCGTTCATGATCTTGAAGGCGAGCGCTGAGAACGGCTCGGCGTCATCATTGTGGCGCTCAATCTCTTCGTCGGTTCCGGCCTTCAAGCCCTTGATCGCAGGCACTTCGGTCGGGCTCGGCAAATAATCGACAACCGCATCAAGAAGCGGCTGCACACCCTTGTTTTTAAAAGCAGAACCGCAAATCACTGGAACGAAAATTGACGAAATCGCGCCCATGCGGATACATTTTTTGAGAGTCGCCTCGTCAGGCTCGTTGCCTTCGAGGTAGGCTTCCATCGCGGCATCGTCCATCTCGACTGCCGTCTCGAGCAGTTTGTGCCGGTATTCGGCAGCCTGGTCGGCCAATTCGGCCGGAATGTCGACATATTCGAATTCCGCGCCCAACGCTTCGTCTTTCCAGACGACGGCCTTGTTCTTCACCAGATCGACGACGCCGACGAAATCGGATTCGATCCCGATCGGCAGATGAAGAATCAGCGGTTTCGCGCCCAGACGGTCGACGATCATGTCGCAAGTGCGGAAGAAGTTCGCGCCAATTCGGTCCATCTTGTTGACGAAGCAAATACGCGGAACGTTGTACTTATCGGCTTGGCGCCAAACAGTTTCGGACTGCGGCTCAACGCCGGCAACGCTGTCAAAAACGGCAACCGCGCCATCAAGCACGCGCAAGGACCGCTCGACTTCGATCGTGAAATCGACGTGGCCGGGCGTGTCGATGATATTGATGTGATGATCGTTCCACTCGCAGGTCGTAGCGGCCGACGTGATCGTGATGCCGCGCTCTTGTTCCTGCTCCATCCAGTCCATCGTGGCAGTGCCTTCGTGGACTTCACCGATCTTATAGTTCTTGCCGGTGTAATACAGAATGCGCTCAGTCGTCGTGGTTTTACCCGCGTCGATATGGGCCATAATGCCGATATTGCGATATCGCTCGATGGGTGTGGTGCGAGCCATTTCTTCGTCTTCTCTCTTCTTGCCTTGTTGTCCGCCAAGCCCTGTCGGGATTACCAGCGATAATGCGAGAAGGCTTTGTTGGCCTCAGCCATCTTATGCGTGTCTTCACGCTTCTTGACGGCCGTTCCGCGATTGTTGGCGGCATCGAGCAATTCGCCCGCGAGCCGTTCAACCATCGTGTTTTCCGAACGCTTGCGCGCGATTTCGATGATCCAGCGCAGGGCCAAAGCCTGGGCGCGCTCGGTGCGCACTTCGACCGGCACCTGATAGGTCGCACCACCGACGCGGCGCGAACGCACTTCGATCTGGGGCTTCACGTTGTCGAGTGCATCGTGAAACGTCTTGACCGGATCGTTCTTGCTACGGCGCTGAATATCGTCGAACGCGCCATAGACGATGCGTTCCGCGGCGGACTTCTTGCCGTGGTACATGATCGCGTTCATGAGCCGTGTGATGACCAGATCTCCGAACTTGGGGTCCGGGAGGATCTCTCGTTTTTCCGCTGCGCGACGACGCGACATCGATTCGTTCCCTTATTTCGGCCGTTTGGCGCCGTAGAGCGAACGGCGCTGGCGGCGACCGTCGACACCTTGGGTGTCGAGCGTGCCACGGATGATGTGATAGCGAACGCCGGGAAGATCCTTCACGCGACCGCCCCGGATCAGGACAACCGAATGTTCCTGCAGATTGTGACCTTCGCCGGGAATATAGGAGGTGACTTCGAACCCATTGGTCAGTCGAACGCGGGCGACCTTACGCAACGCGGAGTTCGGCTTTTTCGGCGTCGTCGTATAGACGCGCGTACAAACGCCGCGCTTCTGCGGACATGCCTCCATGGCTGGCACCTTGTTGCGCGCGCCATTCGGCTTGCGCGGCTTGCGGATCAATTGGTTGGTCGTCGGCATGTGCCTCTTCAACTCCTTGCGCCGGCGGCCTTGCGACCGCCTTTAATGGCATAACCCGAAATGCAGCAAAACCAACGGACACGCGGAACTGCGTACCGCCGATGAATTCTCTGCCCTTTGCAGGCCTATGATTTCAAAAACACGGGGATCAACAGCGTCTAGGCTGAACACCTACCACCAGCGACCCCTGGAAGGCGCGCATCCTATTTAGGGTGCCCTACCCCGTCAAGTACTAATCCCAATAAAAAAAGCGCGGATTTGCGCGATTTCCGCCCTTCTTGCTCTCGATCCAACTCCACCCCCGTTTTCGGGGCGGGGTTGGATCGAGAAAACACACTATTCGGCTGCCGCTTCGCTCGCATCTTCGATCTGCGGACGGCTCTTTTCGAGCTCTTTGTCGCGGTCCGCGGCGATAGCGCGCATCCGATTCATGACCGAACCGGTACCCGCCGGGATCAGACGTCCGACGATCACATTCTCCTTCAGGCCAACCAGGTTGTCCCGCTTGCCGGAAACAGCGGCTTCCGTGAGCACTCGGGTTGTTTCCTGGAAGGAAGCCGCCGAGATGAAGGACGAGGTCTGCAGCGAAGCCTTGGTGATGCCCTGGAGCATCGGTACCGAGGAGGCCGCACGGCCCTTTTCGCCGACCACCTGGGCATTCATAGCCTCGAACTCCAGCCGGTCGACCAGTTCGCCCACCAGATAGGTCGTATCGCCGGCATCGGTGACTTCCACCTTCTGGAGCATCTGACGCACGATCACCTCGATGTGCTTGTCGTCGATTCGCACGCCCTGGAGCCGGTAAACGTCCTGAATCTCATTGATCAGGTACTCGGCCAGAGCTTCGACGCCCATCACCTTCAAGATATCGTGCGGCACCGGATTGCCGTCCATCAGCGGATCGCCCTTTTCGACGTAATCGCCTTCCTGGACGCTGATGTGCTTGCCCTTCGGGATGAGATACTCGATGGGGTCACCCTTCTTGCCTTCCGGCACCACAATAATACGGCGCTTGTTCTTGTAATCCTTGCCGAATTCGACCCGGCCCGAATTCTCCGCGATGATCGCATGGTCCTTTGGCTTGCGGGCCTCGAACAGCTCGGCCACACGCGGCAGACCGCCGGTGATGTCGCGCGTTTTCGACGATTCGCGGGGAATACGCGCCAGCACATCGCCGGCATGCACCGCCTGGCCGTTCTCGACCGACAGGATCGCATCCACCGACATGAAATAACGCGCTTCCATGCCGTTCGGCAGATTGACGAGTTCGTTCTTCGAATCACGCAGGGTGATTCGCGGACGAAGATCGGCCGCCTTGGTCTGCGCCTTCCAATCGACCACCACCTTGGAGGAAATGCCGGTCGCTTCGTCGACGACCTCGCGCATGGTCACGCCTTCGTCCAAGTCGACGTAGGTGGCAAAACCTTCCTTCTCCGTGATGATCGGCAGGGTGTAAGGATCCCATTCGGCCAGTTTCTGGCCGCGCTCGATCTTCTGGCCCTCTTTCACGAGTAGCTTCGCACCGTAGGGAATACGGAAACGAGCGCGCTCGCGCTGGCGATCGTCGATCAAAAGCAATTCGGTATTGCGGCTCATGACCGTCTGCGTGCCCGACGAGTTGGTCACCACGTTGCAGTTCAAGAGCTGCACCTTGGCGTCCGCCGTCGCTTCCACGTTCGATTGTTCGGCGCCGCGCTGGGCGGCGCCGCCGATGTGGAAGGTACGCATGGTCAGCTGAGTACCCGGTTCGCCGATCGACTGGGCGGCGATAACACCGACCGCCTCGCCAATATTGACCGGAGTACCACGCGCGAGATCGCGACCGTAGCATGCCGCGCAGACACCGACCTTCGATTCGCAGGTCAGCACAGAACGGATACGCAAGGTTTCGATTTCAGCCACCTTCAGCTTTTCGCAGGCCGATTCGTCGAGCAGGCTGTTTCTCTTGACGATCAGTTCGCCCGACTCGGGATGACGGACTTCCTCGGCCACTGTGCGGCCGAGAACGCGGTCAGGGAGCGACAAGATCGTATCGCCGCCTTCGACGATCGAATTGACGGTGATAAACTCCTTCGTCTTGCAATCGAGCTCGACGATGATGCAATCCTGCGCGACATCGACCAGGCGGCGGGTAAGATATCCCGAGTTCGCTGTCTTGAGCGCCGTATCGGCGAGGCCCTTGCGGGCACCGTGGGTCGAATTGAAATATTCGAGGACGGTCAGACCTTCCTTGAAGTTCGAGATGATCGGCGTCTCGATGATTTCGCCCGACGGCTTGGCCATGAGACCGCGCATGCCGGCAAGCTGCTTCATCTGCGTCGCCGAACCGCGAGCGCCCGAATCGGCCATCATGTAGATCGAGTTGACCGGCTTGCCGGGTACGATCTTCGAGATTTCCGACATCATCGCCTCGGCGACTTTGTCGGTGCAGTGCGACCAAGCGTCGACCGCCTTGTTGTATTTTTCGCCTTGCGTGATCAGGCCGTCTTGATATTGGCGCTCGTAGCTCTCTACCATCTTTTCGGTATCGTCGACGAGCTTCTGCTTCGCCTTCGGCACCACAAGATCGTCCTTGCCGAACGAGATGCCGGCCTTGCAGGCATTGGCAAAGCCGAGGCCCATGATGTGATCGGCAAAAATCACAGTCTCCTTCTGGCCGCAATGGCGATAGACCTCGTCGATCACCGACGTGATTTCGCGTTTGGTCAGAAGGCGATTGACGAGCGAGAACGGAAGCGCCTTGTTGTGCGGCAGCAGGCGCGCAAGAAGCATGCGGCCCGGAGTCGTCTCGACGCGACGGATTTCCATATCGCCCTTTGCGTTCATCAGTTCCAAACGCGCCTTAACTTTGGCGTGCAGGCTGACGGCGCCTTGCGACAAAGCGTGCTCGATCTCCTCGGTGTTGGCGAAGGCCATGCCTTCGCCCTTCTCGCCCGGACGTTCCATGGTGAGATAGTAGAGACCGAGAACGATGTCCTGCGACGGAACGATGATCGGCTTGCCGTTGGCCGGGCTCAGGATGTTATTGGTCGACATCATGAGCACGCGGGCTTCGAGCTGCGCTTCCATCGACAGAGGAACGTGGACCGCCATCTGGTCACCGTCGAAGTCGGCATTGAAGGCTGTGCAGACCAGCGGATGAAGCTGGATCGCCTTGCCTTCGATCAACACCGGCTCGAACGCCTGGATGCCCAGGCGATGCAGCGTCGGCGCGCGGTTGAGCAGAACCGGATGCTCGCGGATCACCTCTTCCAAGATGTCCCACACCTCCGGGCGCTCTTTTTCGACCATGCGCTTGGCGGCCTTGATGGTGGTCGCCATGCCGTAACGCTCGAGTCGCGAATAGACGAACGGCTTGAACAGCTCGAGCGCCATCTTTTTCGGCAGACCGCACTGGTGCAGCAGCAGTTCCGGACCGACGACGATCACCGAGCGGCCAGAATAGTCGACGCGCTTGCCGAGAAGGTTCTGACGGAACCGGCCCTGCTTACCCTTGAGCATATCGGACAGCGACTTGAGCGGGCGCTTGTTGGCACCCGAGATCGCGCGGCCGCGGCGGCCGTTGTCGAACAGCGCATCCACCGATTCCTGCAACATGCGCTTTTCATTGCGCACGATGATGTCGGGCGCGCGCAGCTCGATCAGGCGCTTGAGGCGGTTGTTACGGTTGATGACGCGACGATAAAGATCGTTCAAATCCGAGGTCGCGAAGCGGCCGCCGTCGAGCGGGACGAGCGGGCGCAGTTCCGGCGGAATCACCGGGATGACTTCAAGGATCATCCATTCCGGACGCGAGTTCGACGCGATGAAGGCTTCGACCAATTTAAGGCGCTTGATGTACTTCTTGCGTTTCGCTTCGCTGTTCGTGTCCTTGAGATCAGCATGCAGGGTTTCGAGCTCGCTTTCGAGATCGATCTTCTTGAGCATGTCGCGGATCGCCTCAGCGCCGATTCCGGCTTCGAAACCGTCCTCGCCGTATTCGTCGATCGCCGCCTGATATTCGTCATCGTTCAGGAGCTGATGCTCGCCAAGCGGCGTGAGGCCTGGCTCGATCACGACGTAATATTCGAAATACAGGACGCGCTCGAGATCCTTCAAGGTCATGTCGAGCATGAGGCCAATGCGCGAGGGCAGCGACTTCATGAACCAGATGTGCGCAACCGGGCTCGCAAGCTCGATATGGCCCATCCGGTCGCGCCGCACTTTCGACAAGGTGACTTCAACGCCGCACTTCTCGCAGACGATGCCCTTGTACTTCATGCGCTTGTATTTGCCGCACAAGCACTCGTAGTCCTTGATCGGCCCGAAGATACGCGCGCAGAACAGGCCGTCGCGCTCCGGTTTGAACGTACGATAGTTAATGGTCTCCGGCTTCTTGATTTCGCCGAACGACCAGGAACGAATACGGTCCGGGCTCGCGATTGCGATCTGAATTTGATCGAAGCGCTGAGTGCTGACGGCAGGCTCGAAAATCCGCATCAATTCGTTCATGGAACTTCTCCTCTTAACCTAGCGTCAGACAATCAGAACGTGCGCTGCTTGAGCTCGACATTGAGCCCCAGCGAATGCAGTTCCTTCACCAGCACGTTGAAGCTTTCGGGAATACCCGCTTCGAACGTGTCGTCGCCGCGCACAATTGCTTCGTAGACCTTGGTACGACCCGAAACGTCGTCCGATTTGACGGTGAGCATTTCCTGCAAGGTGAAAGCCGCGCCATATGCTTCGAGCGCCCACACTTCCATTTCGCCGAAACGCTGGCCACCAAATTGCGCCTTGCCACCCAGCGGTTGTTGGGTAACCAAGCTGTAAGGCCCGATCGAACGCGCGTGGATCTTGTCGTCGACCAAGTGATGCAGCTTCAGCATATAGATGTAACCCACGGTCACTTCGCGATCGAAATACTCGCCGGTCCGTCCATCGAACAGGCGAACCTGACCGGAGACGTTGACGCCCGCCTTCTCCAGCATTTCGACGATGTCCTTTTCGTGGGCACCATCGAACACCGGGGTGGAGACAGGAACGCCGCCTCGCAGATTATTGGACAGATCGAGCACTTCTTCGTCCGACAGGGACTTGATGCTCTGATTGTAGTCCTTGTCCCCGTAAGCGAACTTCAACTTGTCGCGAAGCTGGTTCACGGTGGCGCCATCGTGACGCACCTGATCCAACATGTCGCCGATCTGCCGGCCAAGACCCGCGCAGGCCCAACCGAGATGGGTCTCGAGAATCTGTCCGACGTTCATGCGCGACGGCACGCCCAACGGATTGAGCACGAGATCGACCGGCGTACCGTCTTCGAGCGAGGGCATATCTTCGGCCGGCATGATGCGCGAGATGACACCCTTGTTGCCATGACGTCCGGCCATCTTGTCGCCCGGCTGCAGCTTGCGCTTCACAGCAACGAACACTTTGACCAGTTTCATAACGCCCGGGGGCAATTCGTCGCCACGTTCGAGCTTCTCGACCTTGTCTTCAAAGCGGCTCTGGAATCCGCCCTTGCCAGCTTCGAGCTGCTTCTTCAGCTCTTCGATCTCGGCCATCACCTTGTCGTTGGCGATCGATATCTGCAGCATCTGACCCGGTGTCAGTTTCTCGAGAATCTCCTCGGTCACCTTCGTGCCGGCCTTGAGCCCCTTCGGACCGCCGACGACCTGGCGCTTGAGCAGACGATCGCGGATACGGCCGTGGAAGCTACGCTCGAGGATCGCAATTTCGTCATCGCGGTCCTTGGCGAGACGTTCGATTTCCGCACGCTCGATGGCGAGTGCGCGTTCGTCCTTGTCGACGCCGCGGCGCGAGAATACCCGCACCTCGACGACCGTGCCGGACACACCCGGCGGCAGACGCAGCGAGGTGTCACGAACGTCGGACGCCTTTTCGCCGAAGATGGCGCGAAGCAACTTTTCCTCGGGCGTCATCGGCGATTCGCCCTTGGGCGTGACCTTGCCGACCAGGATGTCGTTGGGCTGCACTTCCGCACCGATATAGACGATGCCCGCTTCGTCAAGATTCTTGAGGGCTTCTTCACCGACGTTCGGAATGTCGCGGGTGATTTCTTCCTGACCCAGCTTCGTGTCGCGGGCCATCACCTCGAATTCCTCGATATGGATCGAGGTGAACACATCTTCCTTCACGATACGCTCGGAAATCAGGATCGAGTCTTCGAAGTTGTAACCGTTCCACGGCATGAAGGCCGCGAGCACGTTACGCCCGAGGGCCAGTTCGCCCAACTGCGTTGACGGACCGTCGGCGATGATATCGCCAACCTCAACCCGATCGCCGACCTTCACCAGCGGACGCTGGTTGATGCAGGTGTTCTGGTTGGAGCGCTGGAACTTCGCCAGCCGATAGATGTCGACGCCCGGAGCCGCCGCATCGCCTTCGATCTCTTCGGCATGAATGACGATACGCGTACCGTCGATCTGATCGACGATGCCCGTGCGCCTCGCCATGATCGCCGCACCCGAATCGCGGGCCACGATGCCTTCCATGCCGGTGCCGACGAGCGGCGCCTCGGCGCGGATCAGCGGAACCGCCTGGCGTTGCATATTCGAACCCATCAGAGCGCGGTTCGCGTCGTCGTTCTCAAGGAACGGGATCAAGGCGGCTGCGACTGAGACGACCTGCTTCGGAGAAACGTCCATCAACTGGATGTCTTCACGGCGAGCCATGACGAAATCGCCAGCCTTCCGGCACGACACGAGTTCGGTCGCGAAGTGGCCGGCCTTATCGAGTTCCGAGTTCGCCTGCGCGATCACGTAGCGGCTTTCGTCCATCGCCGAGAGATAGATGACGTCGTCCGTCACCTTGCCATTCGTAACCTTGCGGTACGGACTTTCGATGAAGCCGTATTTGTTCACCCGCGCGTACGTCGCAAGCGAATTGATCAGACCGATGTTCGGCCCTTCCGGTGTTTCGATCGGGCAAATGCGTCCATAATGGGTCGGATGCACGTCGCGAACCTCGAAGCCCGCACGCTCACGCGTCAGACCGCCAGGCCCGAGGGCCGACAGGCGACGCTTGTGCGTGATCTCGGACAGCGGATTGGTTTGATCCATGAACTGCGAGAGCTGCGACGAGCCGAAGAATTCACGAACCGCGGCCGCTGCCGGCTTCGCATTGATCAGATCGTGCGGCATCACGGTATCGATATCGACAGAACTCATGCGCTCGCGGATCGCCCGCTCCATACGCAACAGACCGACGCGATATTGATTTTCCATCAACTCGCCGACCGAACGGACGCGGCGGTTGCCGAGATGATCGATGTCGTCGATTTCGCCCTTGCCGTCGCGCAGGTCAACCATGACCTTCACAACCTCCAGAACGTCTTCACGACGGAGCGTACGGATCGTGTCAACCGGCGCATCCTTGCCCTGGAAGCCGAGACGCGAATTCATCTTCACGCGCCCCACAGCCGACAGATCGTAGCGGTCGGGATCGAAAAACAGGCCTTTGAACAGGGTATCCGCCGTCTCAAGGATCGGCGGTTCGCCCGGACGCATGACGCGATAGATATCGATCAGCGCTTCGTCGCGGTTCGAGTTCTTGTCGGCGGCCAGCGTGTTGCGGATGTAGGGCCCAATATTGACGTTGTCGATCTTGAGCGTCTTGACGGTCTCAACTTCGGCTTCGTCCAACTCGGTCAGGATCGCGTCGGTGATCTCACCGCCGGCCTCGACGTAGACGAGACCTGTGTCTTCGTTGACAATATCTTCGGCCGCATAACGCCCGATCAGCTCTTCGCGGGGCGCGATGACTTCGTCGACGCCCTTCTTGTCGATCATTTCGCGCAACATGCGCGGCGTGAGCTTGGTACCCGCTTCGTAAATGACGCGATTGGTTTTGGCGTTGATCAGATCGTGATCGAGGCGGACGCCGCGCAGGCTTTCGATGTCGAGCGGAACGACCCAACCCTTCTTGTTGCGCACGTAGTTCACCGACTCATAGAAGTAGGCGAGGATTTCCTCGGCCGACATACCGCGCACTTCAACCGGATCGAGTGCTTTGCCAAGCTTTGCGGCGCGCTCGCGCTTGGCGGCCGTCGCTTCGGAATCGAGACACATCAACAGCGTCGTCACCGGCAGTTTGCGGCGACGGTCGATACGCACATAAACGAGATCGCGTGCATCAAACTCGAAATCGAGCCACGAGCCACGATAGGGGATCACTCGCGCCGCGAATAGGAACTTGCCCGACGAATGGGTCTTGCCCTTGTCGTGATCGAAAAAGACGCCCGGCGAGCGATGCATCTGAGAAACGATGACGCGTTCCGTACCGTTGATGACGAAGGTACCATTGGCGGTCATCAGGGGCATTTCGCCCATATAGACGACCTGTTCCTTGATGTCGCGAACCGAACGCGCGCCGGTTTCCTCGTCGACGTCCCAGACTACCAGACGCAGGGTGACCTTCAGCGGAGCGGCAAAAGTCATACCGCGCTGCTGGCACTCATCCACGTCGTATTTGGGTTCCTCAAATTCGTAATCGACGAATTCCAGCGTGCCACGCTCGGAGAAATCCTGAATCGGGAAGACCGATTTGAACACCTCTTGCAGCCCCGCGGTCTCGCGCTGGGCCGGCGCAATCGTGCGCTGAAGAAATGCCTCGTAAGAATTCTTCTGAACCTCGATGAGGTTCGGCATGGGCACGACTGTGGGAATACGACCGAATTCTTTACGGACGCGTTTGCGCCCGGTGAAGGAACGAGTTGCCATTGCAGCTCCTTATGGCTCTACCATCTGTCTTCCGCGCGCGCAGACGCCGCTCGGCATCGCGTGAAAGACCTCCGTGCCAAAACATTTTCGGCGACGGAGAACGGAACTGCACATCCACTATCTCGGCCTCGGCGCGGCCCATCCGTGGCGGATGTGTTTCGTCTACCGGATAATCCCCAAAAGGGATCGAAAACATCGCAACCGAGGGCCGGTACGCCCTCGGTTGCGATTTCGCTTATTTCAGTTCGACGGTCGCGCCGGCGCTTTCGAGCTGCGCCTTGATCTTCGCCGCTTCGTCTTTGTTCACGTCTTCCTTGACGGCCTTCGGGGCGGCTTCAACGAGATCCTTCGCTTCCTTGAGGCCCAGGCCGGTGATGGCACGGACTTCTTTGATCACGTTGATCTTTTTCTCGCCGGCAACGGCGAGAATGACGGTGAAGGTGTCCTTCTCCTCAACCGCGGCTGCAGCGGCAGCCGGAGCGGCGGCGGCGGCAACGGGTGCCGCGGCGGAAACGCCCCACTTGGTTTCGAGCAGCTTGGACAGCTCGGCCGCTTCCATGACGGTCAGCTTGGAAAGGTCTTCAACGATTTGATCGAGATTAGCCATTATATATGCTCCTGTAGCTTGAACTGCTAGGGGTGACGGCCCTTAAGCCGCCTCTTGCTTCGCGCCGTAGGCGCCGATCACACGGGCAACCTGACCCGCCGGAGCCTGCATGATGCCGGCAATGCGGGTAGCTGGGGTCTGGAGCATCGACAGCAATTTCGCGCGCAACTCGTCCAAGGACGGGAGTTCCGCGAGAGTTTTGATGCCGTTGATATCCAGGATTTGCCCGTTATAGGCACCCCCGATAATCACGAGCTTCTCATTCGTCTTGGCATAGTTCACAGCGACTTTCGCCGCAGCCACCGGATCCGCCGAGAAGGCGATGCCGGCCGGGCCCGTGAACATATCCGCGATGCCTTTGAAGTTCGTGTCTGCCAGGGCGAGACGCGTGAGGCGATTCTTAGAGACCTTGTAGCTGGCACCCACTTGCCGCATCCGTCCCCGGAGATCGGTCATTTCCGAAACCGTCATTCCCGAATAGTGGGTGACGACCACGGAAACCGAATCCTGGAACATCTGGCGGACAGCGGTAACCACTTCTTGCTTTTCTGTGCGGTCCACTCATCGTCTCCAAACTAGCCCGCAACCGTTATTCCGGTTTCGGGCGGTTGGCGTTAAACCCCGCTGATACGCTGCGGGATCGGTTCGCCCCGTCCAAGCTCAGTTCAAGCCGATCTAGGGAAATAAGGCCCGAAATCGGTTCTCTACTGTCTGTGCAGGCGGTTGCCCATTAAACCACGCGGACGAATCCGAATGGTGCCTACGGTCTCGGACAGGTGGGAAGCAAGCGCTTCCCAATCCGAGCGAAATGCTTAGTGCATCAAGCTCGAAATCTGGATCTTCATGCCAGGTCCTACGGTGGAGCTCAGGCTCACCTTCTTCACATAGGTCCCTTTGGCGCCGGTCGGCTTAGCCTTCATCACGGCGTCAACAAAAGCCGTGGCATTTTGCACCAAGGCTTCCTGCGAGAAACTGGTCTTGCCGATGCCGGCGTGCACGATGCCCGCCTTCTCGACTTTGAATTCGATTTCGCCGCCCTTCACGTTTTTGACCGCGTCGGCGACATTCAGCGTGACCGTGCCCATCTTCGGGTTCGGCATCAGACCGCGCGGACCCAACACTTTGCCCAGACGACCAACGACGGCCATCATGTCGGGCGTGGCGATGACGCGATCGAAATCCATCATGCCGCCTTGGATCTTCTCGGCGAGATCTTCGGCGCCGACGATATCGGCACCGGCCTTCTTCGCCTCTTCGGCCTTGTCGCCCTTGGCGAACACGGCAACGCGCACGTTTTTGCCCGTACCGTTCGGCAGGGCGACGACGCCGCGCACCATCTGATCGGCGTGACGCGGATCGACTGAGAGGTTCATGGCCATCTCGACGGTCTCGTCGAACTTGCTCGTCTTGTGGTCGAGCAGGATCTTGACCGCATCGGCGACAGTCAGTTCTTTTTCCTTATCGAAGGCGGCATATGCCCCCTTCAGACGCTTGCCCATGCCTGCCATATCACATGCCCTCCACGGAAATACCCATCGAACGAGCCGAGCCCGCGATGATCTTCATGGCCGCCTCGATATTGTTGGCGTTGAGATCGACCATTTTCGCCTGCGCGATCTCGCGCACCTGATCAGCGGTGATGCTGCCGGCCTTTTCGAGGCCCGGCTTCTTTCCGCCGCTCGTCAAATTCGCGGCCTTTTTGATAAAGTAGCTGGCCGGCGGCGTCTTGCTCACGAAGGTGAAGGTGCGGTCCTGGTAAACAGTGATCACCACCGGAATCGGCATGCCTTCTTCGAGCTTGCTGGTCTGCGCGTTAAAGGTCTTGCAGAACTCCATGATGTTCACGCCGGCCTGACCCAGCGCGGGGCCGATCGGCGGCGACGGATTTGCTTTGCCCGCCGGGATCTGGAGCTTGATGTATCCGGTTATCTTCTTGGCCATCTTTTTAACTTCCCTAGTGCAACACCCGCCTCAGCGGCGGGAGGGCTTATAACTTTTCGACTTGCGAATATTCGAGTTCGACCGGGGTCGAGCGTCCAAAGATCGAGACCGACACCTTGAGTCGTGCCTTTTCCTCGTCGACATCCTCGACCATGCCGTTGAACGAATTGAACGGCCCGTCGCAAACCCGGACCTGTTCGCCGATTTCGAATTGAACCGACGGCTTCGGTCGCTCGATACCTTCCTTAACCTGGCTGATGATGCGCATCGCCTCGGCTTCGGTGATCGGCGACGGGCGGCCGCGGCCGCCCAGGAATCCGGTCACCTTCGGCGTATCCTTTACTAGATGCCAAGCCTCGTCGGTCATCTCCATCTTCACCAGCACATAGCCCGGGAAGAATTTGCGCTCCGCCTTGACCTTGGCGCCGCGACGCATTTCGACCACTTCTTCCGTCGGCACCAACACCTCTTCGATCTGCTCGGAGAGTTGCGACTGCTTTGCCTGTTCAATGATCGATTCCGCGACCTTGCGCTCGAAACCGGAATAGACCTGCATGACGTACCATTTCGCCGCCATTTTCAGGCTCCCAAACCGAAGATCAGCTTTACGCCGTATGACAATATTTCGTCGACGACGAAGAAAAACACAGCTGCCAAAACCACCATCACAAAGACCATACCCGTCGAGATCATTGTCTCTCGGCGCGTTGGCCACGTCACTTTGGACGCTTCCTGACGCACCTCTCGGATGAACTGAACTGGATTTTTTTTAGCCATCACTTTTATAACTTGGCAGGGGCAGAAGGGATCGAACCCTCGACCTGCGGTTTTGGAGACCGCCGCTCTACCAGCTGAGCTATACCCCTCGAATGTTGTTCCACGACGCCCCACAATGGGT
>CAMDWJ010000060.1 GCA_945877815.1 Caenispirillum bisanense | reverse complement strand
ACCTGGAGAAAGAAAACCAGCGCCTTCGGCGGGCGATCTCCGACCTGACGCTGGACAAGCTGATATTACAGGAGGCCGCCCGGGGAAACTTCTGAGCCCCGCGCGGCGACGGCGTTGCGTCGATCATGTGCGAAGCGAACTGGCGGTATCTGAACGACGGATCTGCCGGGTTCTTGGTCAGCATCGATCAACGCAGCGCAAGGTGCCGCGAGGGGCAGACGACGAACAAGCGCTGAGTGACGACATCATCGCGTTGGCTCGCCAATATGGTCGCTACGGCTATCGCCGTGTGACGGCGTTGCTACGGAACGCCGGGTGGGCGGTCAACCGCAAGCGCGTCGAGCGGATCTGGCGCCGCGAGGGGCTGAAGGTGCCGCAAAAGCAGCCTAAACGTGGTCGGCTATGGCTAAACGACGGTTCGTGCATCCGGCTGCGGCCTGAGTATCCGGGGCATGTCTGGGCTTATGACTTTGTCGAGGGTCGCACCCATGACGGTAGGAAGTTCCGGATCTTGACGATAATCGACGAGGCTAGCCGGGAATGCTTGGCACTCGTGGTTGCGCGTCGGTTCCGCCACGAGGATGTCCTCGCAGCCTTGGCGGAGTTGTTCATTGCGCGCGGGCCGCCTGCCAATATCAGGTCTGACAATGGCCCGGAATTTATCGCGACTGCAGTTCAAAAATGGCTGGCCCAGGTCGGCGTGAAGACACTTTACATCACGCCGGCATCGCCTTGGGAGAACGGCTACAACGAGAGCTTCAACGGATCGCTGCGTGACGAACTGCTCAACGGTGAAATCTTCTACAGCCTCGCCGAAGCCAAGGTGCTGATCGGAGCCTGGCGGCGGCATTACACACGATCCGCCCGCACAGCAGCCTTGGCTACCGACCGCCGGCCCCGGAAACCACGACGCCGCCATTGCCGTCCTCCGGTTCCGCTACGCTCCACCTACAGCCGGCAATGGCGAAAGAGGACACAATGCACTAACATTCAAACCGGACCACCTAATGGGGGCCGATCACGCGGATAACGGGAAGGCTCTAACCGGCCAACAAGACCTTGATCTCTTCCTCCGTGACTATCGTGGACGGCGATTTGACCCTGCGCTCCTGGGGCACCGACATTGCCTGCCGCCGACGGTCGGGACCGAAGTAACTATCCATCTCAACAAAGTCGCGAGCCTCTGTGATGATTGAACAAATCTTGGAATACAGCCCATTCGGCGAATAGGGCTTTGCCAAAAATTCGTGTGCGCCAAGGTCACGGCACAGTTCCACGTCGCGCTGGGTGGACCGGGAGGTGAGAACAATAACGGGTAAATAACGCTTCGGACTGTTGATATCCGACCGGAGTTGGCGAAGGAATTCCGTGCCATCGACGGGCTCGGTGTCGAGATCTGTAATCAGCATGTCGAAGGGATATGCGCGGAGCATGCGCGTAGCTGAAACAACATCAGGAACTTGCCGAATATTGCGCACATTCAGTGCATTAAGAATAGATCTCAGAATCTGACGATCGAACTGATTTGATTCCACACACAAAAAACTTAGATGCTCGATGTTGAAACTTGGCAAATCCATGTTAGCCCAGTTTCCTTGCTGAAAATCTCGATGTCTGTTCGTGTTGCAAATATTCGTAGACGTGCGCGATATCGAATGGCTTTTCATGGACGCCAACGATATTTAGCCCATGTGCGCGGCCCAGTGCCGCGCACAGGTTGAGCGTCTCCGACCACCAGCCGGACACGATAATGATAGGTGTTGTGAAGCTCGTCATCGCAAGAAATTCAATGAATTCTGCGCCGTCGAATTCCGGCATGGTCAAGTCAAGGATCAGAATGTCGATTGGGCTTTCTTCGGGAATTTTATCGACTGCTAGTCGAGAATCAGAGAAGATTACAACTTCTATTCCGCCGAGTTCCAGATTTCGCTTTATTGCGGATAGAAACAGCAGATCATCATCGACAACCATTACGCGCTTTTTCAAAGATTGATCCATTTACTATTTTCTGGCTCGATGCTTCGAAACCCTTCGAGCTTAATTCATACTACTATCCTTAATCGCAACAACCCCTGAACGGGGGTAGCTGCGCAAAAGCCTGTGGGATACATAACGGGCCGAAACAAGCAGCAATGTGACCTCAAGTATTTGAAAAGCGGTTTAGCCGATTTATTCAAGTTATTGCTGTCAAACAATCAATGAAAATTTACAGCGAGGACAAAGATCGTGGATCTTGCCGAGCTCAGCTTAAATTCGATTGAAGCAGTATTTGTGCTCGTCTACGTAGCCCTCGGATTAGGCAAAATTGGTTGGGATTGGATCGGGAGTGTGGCGGGGTTCAGCTTGGCAGAAATTTTTATCCGGCACTATGCGGCGTATGACTCATTTAATACTTCACCTCCGACGCTCGCTATTGCGCTGTCGGCGACGGTGAAAATGGCGGGTATTTATCTAATTGTCTTTTGTGTTTCTCGGCTCATTTCTGATGCTGCCCGTTCTCTGTCTAAAAATAAAAAATAAAACCGCAAACAAAGAGTTAAAAATGTTCGTTATCATCGGATTAATATTCGTGCATATTTGCACTTTTGGCGTGTTTCTACTTCATGGTGGCAACGGAAAAGTATTGTTGGAAGCATTGCCATTCGAAATGGTCACCATTATGGGATCGGGTATTGGGGCTCTAATTATTTCGAATGACCTGTCGACGATCCGAGATATTGGCCGCGGATTAGTGTTGGTTATTAAAGGTTCGAAATGGAAGAAGCGTGATTTTATTGATACTATAATTCTTGTTTCGAACTTGATGAAAACACTCCGGACTAAAGGGCCACGAGCACTTGAATCAGAAATAGAAACGCCCGCCAGTTCTAGTTACTTTCAGCCTTATTCGAAATTGCTAAAAGATGATGAACTAGTCCATCTCATCACGGATACAATCCGTATAATGATTGTGTCTAGCGGGAATTTGAACGCCTATGCCGTCGAAGAGGTCATGGATATTCGGATTAAGCAACGTCAAAACAAGTTGTTGCACGCTAGTTCAGCTTTATTAGCATTATCAGGTGCTTTGCCAGCGCTTGGAATCGTGGCTTGCGTGCTGGGGATAGTAAAAACGATGTCTGCCATCGACCAGCCTCCTGAAATCTTGGGCGGTTTGATTGGAGCAGCGTTACTTGGAACATTTTTGGGAGTATTTCTATCCTACGGGATTATCGAACCCCTCGCTAAGCGAATGGAATATCTGTTCAAGGAGGAGTGTCAGATATTTTTTGTAGTCAAACATATCTTTGTTGCCACATTGCATGGTCACCCCCAGCCTCTAGTCATCGAAGCGGCTCGTGCTGCAATCGGACACCATGAGCAGCCCAGCTTCAACGAAGTATTTGATCAATTGCTGGGTCGATAGTATGGATCAAAATATTCCTCCGCCAATTATAATTAAGCGTATTAATTCGGATGTGCATTCTGTTCATGGCGGTGCATGGAAAATTGCGCTAGCCGACATGATGACAGCCATGATGGCGTTCTTTCTGGTTCTCTGGCTTATTTCTTCAACCAGCTCAGAAAATTTGGCCAGTATAGCTCAATATTTTAAACCCCAGGATAAGATGTTAGGCTCCGAGGGGGAAATCGCGACCACAAAAAAACTGTCTTCTGGGACAGCGATGTCGGTATTCGTATCCGAACCTGACAAAATAGTATCAGACAGAATGGCGGAAAATAGAACGAATATCGAAAAAGATGAAGACGAAGAGGTTTCTAAACTAGATGATAATAACTTCACCGAACTAGAGCGCAAATTAATAGAGATGGTCTCTAAAGACCCCGATCAGAAGTCGATGTTAGATCAAATTAATTTCGTTCGCGAGCAAGATGGGCTGCGAATCGAGATCGTTGATCGTGAGAACGCGTCTATGTTTGCCATTGGGACCAGCGTCTTGCTGCCACGCGCTCGCGATCTTATGGAAAAAGTAGCTTTCACAATTCAAAAATTGCCTAACAAAATTGTCGTACGTGGCCATACGGACAGTCACGCCTATAAACGAGGGGATGTTCGTAATAACTGGCTTTTATCCACGGAGCGCTCCGATTCGACTCGCATCATTTTGGAATCCAACGGTGTGAAAAGCGAACGCTTTTTAAAGATAGAGGGTGTAGCAGACACGGCACCCTTCATGGCTAACGATCCTTACGATCCGCGTAATCGCCGAATCAATATTATACTGAGATACCAATCGGTTCGAAGCTGAGTGATCTCGGATGTGGGTCAACGCGGTCGTTCAATTGTTCAAAGACAGCTTAGCGAAATAACCTCCCTAACAAACAATCGGCGCACCCCGCCGCTGCCGGAATCGCCGGGGCCGACCCGGCTCTAGAACCGCCGCCCGGCACCCCCGCGCACGCCTGCCAATTGGCATTCTTCCCAGATGACCTGGCTGTTCGCTTTCGGCACGAATACGTTGTGGCAGACAAAGCAAATCTGCGCGAGCCGGCGGACTGCCTTGCGGCGATCCCCGCCTTTTGCGCCCTGCGCCAAATGTTCTGACGACGGACACCGTCGTTCAGCCATATTCGAAGCGCGAGCTTCAATCGTAGGCGCAGCGTTACCAGATAGTAACGGGAAAAAAATCACGAATTTCTGACTGAGTGTGATCGCGGTTGAGGGTATTTTGCGTGATTTGCTCTTAGTCTCTGAACACTCCGTTCGAAGCTATTGCATGAAATGCGTTGAATTGGCGGAAGTTGTATATTTATGGTCACGGATCGATAGCGCGGAGGGCCTAGGGTAGGGTGAGAGCCCGACGACGCCGATAACCGCTAGACTACAACGGATTGAGCCATGAATTGTAACGCTGGCGAACCTGCATCGCGCGGAGATAAAGACCTCGCCCAGTATGCGATGGCGCTGGCCGTCTACACGATAGCAACACTCGTGTTGGCGTGGCCGTGGGTTTCGTCGGCTGTAGGGATTCCTTACGACGCCAAATCGCAATTTTACCCACCGTTCGCTTTTCTGGCGCGTTCATTGGCAGCGGGGCAATCGCCGCTCTGGACGCCCAATATCTTCGCGGGGTGGCCGCAGATCGCGGACCCTCAATCCTTGATCTTTTCGCCGTTCTTCTTCGTCGCCGCGCTTCTAAAGGGCAATCCAACCCCTCATTTCTTCGATGTCGTTGTATTCGTCCTGATCTACATCGGCGGACTCGGAGTGTTCTTTTATTTCCGTGACCGTGGGTGGCATGCGGGCGGAGCAATTATTGCCGCGCTCGGTTTTGCTTTCGGCGGCGCCATGGCATCGCGCATTCAGCATATCGGTCAGGTCGAGAGCTTGGCGTTTTTACCGCTGGCTCTTTTCACGATGGCTCGCGCGCTCGAACGCTCGTCGTGGCGCACCGGAATTTTCGCCGGGATATTCTGCGGCTGCATCGCATTGGGCCGCAATCAAGTCTCGCTCCTGGCTGCTTACGCCATCATCGGCTTTGTCGTCTGGCATTGGTGCCAAGGTCCGTGCTGTCGCGCGCGGGTTCGAGACAGCCTTAAACCGCTGGTCGTTTGTGGGCTCGTTTCAGTTGCAATCGTGATCGTGCCGGTGACCATGACCATACTGCTCGCCGCCGATTCGAACCGGCCTGAGATCGGCTACGTCTTCGCCGGTCGCGGTTCCCTGCATCCAACCTCGTTCCTGATGTTGGTCTTTCCGGATCTGTTCGGCGCATCCGATTTCGCCCGCGAATTCTGGGGAGGCCCCAGCTACCACTGGCATGAGATCTTCGGACAATCGGATCTGTTCCTACCGCAGAATGCAGGTCAGATCTATATCGGCGCCGTTCCGATATTGGCCGTTTTGGGGTTTGGGTTGCTGCGCGGGCAGCTTTGGGCCCTGGACATCCGATACTTCACCGTCGCGATGGCGGGGTTCGGCATCTATGCGTTGGGTAAATACACGCCCGGCTTTGTCTTGATCTACGAGATGCTGCCGGGCGTGAAGTTGTTCCGCCGGCCAGCCGATGCGACGTTTCTCTTCTGCGCAATGCTTGCGTTCGTCGCCGGGTACGTTGTGCACCGCAGGTTGCGTGACGCGATTTCGCTGGCACAACCGCAGTACGTCATTGCCTCCTTCGCAATTGGGCTCGGACTGACGGTGCTCGCGATCGGACTTGCCGCTTATATGGGGCAACTTCAAAGCTCCGCTAAGGCGATCCTGTCGGCAATCTGGTTTGCACTCGGCGCGATTGCTCTGCTTTACTGGATGCCGCGTTGGCGATCGCGAAACGCGCTCATGGGAATCATGCTGCTGGGCGCGTTCAGCGTCGTTGACCTGAATTGGAACAACGCACCGAACGAATCGACCGGATTGCCGCAGGGGCAATTCGAATACCTGCGGTCCGACACGACAAATGAGACAATCTCGATCATTAAAGGTCGCCTCGCGGCAACCTCGGCTCCGGATCGTCGAGATCGTATCGAATTGATCGGCATTGGCTATCACTGGCCCAACATCGGCATGATCCACGATCTGGATCATCTGTTCGGGCACAATCCGCTGCGTCTGGCGGATTTCGCAAAAGCGACGGCGGCGCCCGATACCGTGGCGGCTATCGACCAGAGGACTTTCACGAAGCTTTTGCCTTCCTATCGTTCCGGTCTGGAAGATCAATTCGGTGTACGACTGATCGCAACGGGCGTTCCGATCGAACAAATCGATCCTTCGCTCGGGCCGGGCGATTTCCCCCTTATCGCGCGCACAGCAGATGCTTTCGTCTATGAGAACCCGCGCGCGCTGCCGCGCGTACAGCTTCTGCAAGACTGGCGGCAAGCCGATTTCGCGCAGTTGATCATGGAGGGCGTGTGGCCGGATTTCGATGCCCGCCGGACCGTGCTGCTCGAACATCCGCCGAAGTACGCACTTAACGGAATGACCGGCGGGAGCGTCCGTATCCGCAGTTACACCAACACGGTTATTGAAATCGAGGCCGATGCTCCGGCCGGCGGCATTCTGGTTCTGAACGACATCTGGCATCCCTGGTGGCGCGCGCGGATCGATG
The DNA here is from genome assembly GCA_945877815.1 of Caenispirillum bisanense. GTDB lineage: Bacteria > Pseudomonadota > Alphaproteobacteria > Rhodospirillales > UBA2165 > CANIGJ01. The sequence continues at coordinate 8,614 of CAMDWJ010000060.1, read as the reverse complement.
GAGAATCTACCGAAATGCTCAGGACCAACGTCTTATTTCGTGGGGTGGAAGTCCCGTCGGGAGAGCATATCGTGCGCTTTGAATTTCATCCGTTCACGGGCGCAGTGGAACAACTCGCCGAAAAATTCAGCGCGGGCCGGAACTGAAGTTCCGAAAGACCATATCGGGAGCACTTGTGTTATGTCGTGACGGGACCGTGCGCCCGAGCCAAAGCTCTGAAACACTCGCGCCGGTGAAACCCATGATCGGCGATTGCATCCAGACATCGGGGTCTGCTCCGCGCCAGCCGAAATGGGCAGCATCGGAATTATTTTCGCCGACGAACATCGAGCGCAAAGCGGCGAAAGGCCGCTCTGCCGCTGCCGGCTGGGCAAGATCGACATCCAACACGATTCGATCTTGATTGAGTTCGGCAAGTTTCAAGGTGGCACTGCCGCCCGCGGAGAATTGAAGCGTGAAGGTGCGTGTCGCGGGGTCGAACACGATCTCGCGGATGTCGACGAACGGCCGGCTATCGCTTTCGATGGGGCCGATCATGAAGGACGATCCGTACGCGCTCCAGCGTAGGTTGGCCGGGGGCAGGGGGCGGGCGCGCCAGTATCCATCGGCAGGATACAGCACGAGGACTTCCTCGGCGCGCTCTTGGTATCGCGTCCAGACCTGCAACAGATGAAAACCGGTTTCGACACGGCCGCCGACGCGCACCGGAACCTGATTGGGTCGCCAGAAGCTTGGGAATGTCAGTCCGACGAGTTGCCACTCTTCTGTCTCGTAAATCGTCTGGCGGCGTTTTTCGAATGCGAAGGATGGGTCTTTCGACATGTCGCAATTCGTGAAATCGGGCGCCGCGCGATCGATGGCGACCGTTCCGATATAGGCGGGGTGTACCGCCTCGATCGTGAAGCGTCGCACCGATGGGGAATTCAGCTTGAGATAAACGTTGTCTTTCTCCGCGCAACGGGTGTGTTCGCTGGCGTTGGCCACATCGATGCGGATGTCATCCGCGCGCGCCGACTGGACTGCGACCGCCACAAGGATAACGGCCGCTGCGGCCATGCGAGATAAACTTGTTTTCATGCCCGTCATAATGGGCGCGATCTAGGCGATAGAGCAAACACAGGCAGCGCGAGCGATGCTAGAGATGCCGGCGGGGCCGTCTCCTCGGGTAGCCGACCAAGTCCGATACGCACGAAAAAATGCCCCACAGCCGGAACCGACGTTAAAACCGCGAAAGGAATCGCAAACGCCGGCCCGGCGGCGATCAGCAATGCGTAAGGGATCGCTCCTGGATGCGTCAGGCCCAAAACGGCAATTGCACTCCATCCGATCAGGGCATGCGGCCAGAAATAACGCGCCGCCGCCGCCCATGGGATTCGATGATCGTCGCGCAGTTGACCGATCCATCCTACCGTCCGCCCGAACGGTAGTCCCGCGAGGAACATCGTATGCGAGACCCACATGATCGGCGAAAGCAAGATGAAGAAAATGGTTTCGAAAAATACGCTGCTTAGAAAACGCCCAGCGCCACCAAACGCTTGGCGCAGAGACGAACGTGTCAGGACATCCAGGACGGTCGCGATTTTGGGTGCGAACCACATGACGAAGATCAAAGCCATCAGCACCATCCCCATCTGCGGATCGATGAAATCACCCGTCGTGGGCGAAAGCGCCGCGCCCAGCGTTCCGACAATCAGCAGCCCGATCCAAGCCGGCGAACTCAGGAACATCAACATGGCAAAACCAAGTTGAAAGCGGCTGACGAATTTCAATCCGTCCATGACAACGAAAGGGCCGTATTGCAGGTTCCCTTGCATCCATCTCTGGTCGCGCCGGAGATATTCGACAAGAGACGGGGGATTCTCCTCCCAGCCGAGATTTTCCTCGGGCAATACCCTGACGTCGTATCCCGCCTTGCGCATCAGAGCGGCCTCGATCTGATCGTGGCTCAGGATATGTTCGCCCAATAAACTGCCTTTGGGCAGTTTGCCAATGTGACAGTGCGCCTTGAACGGCGCGATCCGGATGAGTGCGTTATGCCCCCAATAAGGGCCGCAATCGCCTTGCCACCACGCGCTGCCGATCGTCCACGAACGCATGCCAAGCCGCATACCGAACTGGAAGATGCGTGTGAACGCGCTCGTCGATGGCAGCCCGACAACAAGGCTTTGCAAGATGCCCAGATCAGGCTCCGCCTGCATCATGCGCAACATGCGCAAGATCGCTGACGCCGGCATGAAGCTGTCAGTGTCCAGTGGCAGGGCGAAATCATGCCGCTCACCCCAGCGTTCGCAGAAATCCCAGAAATTCCCCGCCTTGAAAGCCGTATTTTCGCTGCGTCGGCGATAGGTTATGTGCACGCGGCCGCGCCAGATATCCGTGAGTGCGCCGAATTTTGTCTCTTCCAGGTCGGCGACCACGAGATCATTCGTGTCGCTCAATACGTACAGATGGAATTTGTCTTGGACACCGGCCGCGACGAGGTCGGTCAACAAAGCATCCAGATTGCGTATGACGCGATCGGGCGGTTCGTTTCGCACGAATACGGTGATCGCCGTCGAGGCGCTGATCGGCTCGTCGCCTTTGACCCGGCTCGCCATCGGCATGACCGCCGATATCGCATCGCGGCTGAACCTGATGATGAGAAAGCCGACCATGGCATTCCAGAAACCGATAACCGTCCACGGCAGCGTACAAGCAAACAAAACGAGAAGACCCAAATCGAGGTAGCCGAAACCATCGACCGACAGTGCGGCGGCAGCCAGCCCCAGTAAGGCGCAAAAGGTCAGCAGACATAACGCTGCGAAGGTCATTCTTCGGTTAAGAATTCCGCTCGGCGAGGCAGAGGTCATTTGCTGCCGCAAGGGAAACATTCCATATTTGGGGACGGGATCGATTTATAGCGGGAAGGTTGGTGGGGAGTCCAATGGCGGAAATATCGCGTGGACAGGAAACAAGTCGCTCGCTCTGGTATGTCGGGACCGGCAAGACGGAAATCCGGACCGAGCTGCTGGATGTGTTGGCACCGGGCTTTCTGCGCGTCCGCGCGATGTACGGCGCGATCAGCCGGGGGACCGAATCCCTGATCTTCAGCGGCCGAGTGCCCGAAAGCGAATTTCAGCGCATGCGTGCACCGTTCATGGCGGGCGACTTTCCGTTTCCCGTGAAATACGGTTATGCGACCGTTGGGCGGGTTGAAGCAGGCAGCTACGACCTGATCGGCCGGCCGGTATTTGTCCTGCACCCACACCAAACAGTTTTCGATGTGCCTATCGCAGCTGCCAGGCCATTACCCGGCAACGTGCCGCCGCGACGGGGTGTCCTGGCCGCCAACATGGAAACGGCCCTCAACGCCGTCTGGGATGCCTCGCCTAAACCTGGCGGCCGTATCGCGGTCGTTGGCGCGGGCGTCGTTGGCATACTCGTCGGGTTTCTCTGCGCCAAAATCAGCGGCGCTGATGTCACTTTGATCGATATCGATCCCGCACGGGCCGAAATCGCCAAGACGCTGGGACTGTCGTTCGCTTTGCCGGATAACGCACCGAAGGATTGCGAACTCGTCGTCCATGCGAGCGCGAGTGCCGCAGGTCTGACCACGGCGCTGAACGCGGCGGGCGACGAGGCCACTGTGTTGGAATTGAGTTGGTACGGCTCGAACCCCGTTTCGGTGCCACTGGGCGGCGCATTTCACAGTCGTCGCCTCAAATTGCTCTCTAGCCAGGTTGGCATGGTCGCGCCCTCGCACCGCGCGACATGGAGTTATTCCCAACGATTGTCAGCCGCCATCGACCTTCTCGAGGACCCAAGTCTCGATGCGTTATTGGCCCCGGCTGTGTCATTTGACGATCTGGATGTCGTATTGCTTAAACTATTCACGCCGGGCAGCGGCGCGTTATGCCAAGTTATAGAATACCCCTAGAGTCAAAATCGGAGAGCCGCCTTGTTTGCAGTTGAAGTCCGCGACCACATTATGATCGCCCATTCTTTCCGCGGGGCGGTTTTCGGCCCCGCCCAAGCACTGCATGGCGCCACATTCGTGGTCGATGCCTGTTTCATTTCTGAGACGCTCGATCCGAACGGCATCGTCATCGATATCGGCAAGGCGGGCGACGTTCTCAAGGCCGTGCTCGCGCCACTCAACTACCGTAATCTCGACGAAAATCCGGAATTCAAGGGCGCCAATACGACGACGGAATTTCTGACCAAATACATATACGATTGCTTGGCCGACGCTGCGCGATCCGACGGACTCGGCCGAGCGGGGGCGGACCTCAAATCGATCCGCGTGACGATCTCGGAATCGCATGTCGCGCGCGCCTGGTACGAGTCTGATCTGCGGTGAAACGCGTTGCCTTCGCCATACCCGGCGACCTGGAGAGCCCGACCGGGGGGTATGGTTACGACCGGCGAATGATTGCAGAACTGCGCCGCCTGGACTGGCAGGTCGATGTGATCGCCTTGGGTGACGGATTCCCGCGACCAACCGACGCCCAGAGAGCCCATGCATTGGGTGTTCTGGACGACGTGCCCGACGGTGGGCCGATCCTGATCGATGGATTGGCCTTCGGCGTCCTGCCGGAGGCCGCATCATCGCTGCGCATACAGCATCGGCTGATCGCGCTCGTGCATCATCCCCTCGCATTGGAGACCGGCATCTCTCAGAATGAAGCGACAAGTCTCAGGGCGAGCGAGCGCACGGCATTGCAAAGCAGTTGGCATGTAGTCGTGACCAGCGCGACAACCCGGCGCATCCTGATCGACGATTATGAGATCGCAGCCAGTAAAATCTCTATTGCACGTCCCGGCACGGAGCGGGTCCTTGTTGAACCTCGCGCCCGCAACGACATTGTGCAATTGATCTCAGTCGGTTCGATCGTACCGCGCAAGGGCTACGATGTGCTGATTGCGGCACTCGCTCAACTTAAAGGCCTCGCGTGGCATTTGTCGATCGTCGGCGATCCCGCGTTCAGCCCCGACACGACGACCGCGCTTCATGCGGGGATTGTTCGCAATGCGATGACGGACAAGGTAAGTGTGTTGGGGCGCGTGTCGGGAGCGCATTTGAGTGCACTCTACGCAAGTTCTGATGTGTTCGTGCTCGCGTCACATTTCGAAGGATATGGAATGGCCTATGCCGAAGCAATCGCCCATGGCTTGCCCGTGGTCGGAACGGCGGGAGGGGCGATACCCGAGGTAGTCACAGGCGGTGCCGGTCTTCTCGTCACGCCGGGTGACGTCGCCGCTTTGGCCGCAGCGTTGCGAACGACGATAGAAGACGCCGACCAACGACGTCGCTTAACGGAAGCCGCCCGATTGACGGCCTCCAATCTGCCGACATGGCAGGAGTCCGCTCGGACACTGTCCAACGCTATCGAAGCGGCCCGATGAGCGGGTTTTCCTCAGCTTGGCTGGCGATGCGCGAGCCTTACGATATGGCGGCGCGCAGCCGTACCGTCCTCGAATCCGTAACGCGTGCCTTGTCACCGCATTACTCGCTCAACATCGTCGATCTAGGCAGCGGCACTGGCTCGACCTATCGCGCGCTTTCGCCTCTGCTATCGGGAAGGCAGAATTGGCGCCTCATCGATAACGATCCGGAACTGCTGGCCGGGATCGAGCGAACAGAGACCATAACGCCGTCCATGCACGACCTTGTTGGCGGGCTCGATACGGTGTTCGAAGGCGTAGCCGACCTAGTCACGACATCCGCCTTGCTGGATCTGACGTCGGAAGGCTGGATCAATAATCTTGTCCACATACTGTCCGGACGTAATCTCCCGTTCTATGCCGCGCTAAGCTATGACGGCCGCGCACAATTCCATCCGTCCGATCCTCTCGACGAAAAAATTTGCGCCGGATTCAATCGCCATCAGCGGACCGATAAAGGTTTCGGCACTGCATTGGGCCCGGATGCCGCTGCGTTTGCAATTCGGCAACTCTCCACGGCTGGCTACCGCGTTGAACAAGGCCAGTCCGATTGGACTTTCGCTACGCAGGATCGCGACATTCAATTGGAGATAGTGTCCGGCTGGGCGGGCGCGGTGCGTGAGATAGGCGACCTAACCCCGGGCGAAATAGAGGGTTGGCTGAATTATCGGAGCGCAGTCATAAACGCGGGGCGTTCACTCATATCTGTCGGTCACATCGATTTTTTCGCAATCCCGATCGGATCGCGATAAGCGGAAAGATCGCAATCGAACAAGATTTCATCATTCAATCGGAACGACCGCACGGACGGCCGTAACGCGTCACGCACGCGATGGATGATGGGCAGATCGATACCCGAACGGCCGGATCCCAGGATGATCGGTGCGACGATGACGTGAAGATGGTCGAGGCAGCGCGCTTCGATGAAACCAGAAACGGTTTTGGCGCCGCCTTCGATCAGCATGCGGTGCAATCCTCGTGACGCGAGCGCCGCGACGATCGCGGCGGGCGCGATCTTGCCGTCAGCGGCTTCGATGGCGACAATCTCGACACCCTCCGGCATATCGATCTTTACGGATGTCGTTGTGACGATCAGTCGACGGGTTCTGTCGTCGGTCAATAATTTTGCGTCGCGCGGCAGGCGGCCGCGTGGGTCGATCACGACGCGCACCGGGTTTGGGCCGCTGACGCGACGTACAGTCAATTGGGGATCGTCCGAGATCGCCGTCCCGACACCAATCACCACTGCGTCGACCAGGGCGCGCAACCGGTGCAAATGCGTAAGGCCCGCCGACGCGTTGATGTAATGGGAATCGCCCGACGCGGTGGCGATTTTGCCGTCCAGCGACTGACCGATCTGTCCGACGATCACGAGATTGTCAGAGGTCCCGTTTCGCAGAGGTCCGAAAATTGCCTCCCACGGCGTCGCGAGCGGTTCATTCGACGTTCGGAATGCCCGAGGCGTATCGGCCCAAATGTCTGAATCTTGCACGTCCCAGGTGTGATCCTCGAAATCCGTCATTCGCTCCTCGATCAGGGAATTTATACGCTTCCTAGGTATTGGCTACTTGTGGCCACGGGCGACTATGCATAAATTCATATAGATAAGGGTTGTCTGCCCCTGAATGAGGGTTGTCAGGCCCGGATCGTGGGTACTTTATAACTTAGTTTATTTGCCCAACGAACAGAGAGTTCGTAATGGATGTGTCCGAACGCGGCGTCGGTGCAGATTTTTTTGGACCGAGGCAGCAGCTCGACGTAGCACGAGGTGTGGCCGATCTGCGTGCAGGCCGACCGATATTTGTCGAAGGCGATGCGACCCTTATCGCGCTTCCGGTTGAAGCTTTGGATGCCGAACGTCTTTTAGCGTTCCGCGATATCTGCGGGCCGATCGTGCCGCGATTGGCAATCACCTCACACCGTGCACGTTTTCTGCAGATCGCCGCAGACGGTCCGGTGGAACTGCATTTGCCGGAGGCCGCCGATGCGGTAGCGATTTTGTCGCTCGTCGCCGACGCGGAGGTAACCAACGCCATAGCTGCAACTCCAGCGTCCACCGCGGCCGCCGCAGGGATCGAGCTGACAAAGTTGGCCCAGATTCTTCCCGCTGCCTTGGTCGCCGAAATTTCTGGCCGCCAACGCGCTGCACTCGAGTCAATTATTATTTCTGTAAGGGCCGAGGCCGTTTCGGATTTCAAATACAGCTCGGCCGACATGATCAAGATCGCGAGCGAATGTAAAATTCTCCTCGCGTCAGGTGTGCACACGCGATTTGTCGCTTTTCGCGATCCGCGCGGTGATGATCCGGTGGCGGTAATTGTTGGCAAGCCGGACCGGACGAAGCCGGTTCCGGTTCGCATCCATTCGGCATGCCTGACCGGTGACGTGTTCGGTTCGCGCCGTTGCGATTGCGGCGATCAGTTGAAGCTGGCGCTGGGGCGCCTGGACGAGGCGGGGGGTGGGATCATCCTGTATCTGCCCCAGGAAGGCCGTGGCCTCGGGCTCGCAAATAAAATGCGGGTCTATTCGCTCCAGGATACCGGTCTCGACACGGTCGATGCCAACACGACGCTCGGTTTCGACGACGACGAACGCGACTATAGTGTCGCGGCGAAAATGCTCCGAATGCTGGGCTGGTCGCGGGCAATCCTGCTCACCAACAATCCGACGAAAATAGAGGGGCTGTCGGATGCCGGTATCGAAATCACGGGTCGGATTCCGCTCGAGACGCAAATCCATTCGGGGAATCGGCGCTATCTGCATACCAAGGCCGTGCGCGCCGGCCATCATCTGAGCCACGTGATCTCATCCCTCGACGGAACGGAGGATTTCGACCAAGATCATGGCACACGGACATTGAACATCGCCAAGACGTGATCGTCGGGCGCGGGGGCCAATCCATGTCAGACATGAGCCGACCTGCACAGAGCTACACACCGTTGGCGCGCGGTCTGCATTGGTTCACCGCGGCGCTGGTTCTGGGCTTGATCCCGGTCGGTGTAATCATGGCGAACGCGGACCTCGGTCCAACAGGCGACATCCTGTTCGATCTCCATCGGTCGGTCGGTGCGCTTCTGATCCCGGTTGTTTTGTTTCGGCTCGTTTATCGACTGAACAACGCGCCGCCGCCATGGCCGGCGGATATCCCCGCCGTTCAACGTCTGGCGGCCTCCGCCGTTCATTGGGCGCT
>CAMDWJ010000059.1 GCA_945877815.1 Caenispirillum bisanense | reverse complement strand
ATTTCGGACGCGATTTCGGGGGAATGCGCGGCCGGCACGGCGACGCGATATCCGCTTATCTTCAACGTTTCCAACTCCATCGCCTCAATGCGGCTGAAGCCGAGAGCCTTGGCGACAACGGCGAAATCGGCCGGTGCGTCCGTCACAAGAATATGACCAGCCGCGCGGGCGACGAGCGGGGTCGTGGCGATTACGATTGCGGCGATTGCGACGGCCAAACGTCTCATTGGGCTATCTCCTTTCGATCTTGAGGATCGCCGAAGACGGTAAATGGCGTTTGTCCCGGGTGTTGCTGGGATATGACCGGATGCGAGGGTTGCCTAGCCCTGCGCGCCGCGCACTGTTAGGATCGAAACCGGATGCCAGAGGCTCGGATTACGGGTCCAATCAAAGGGAGGAAGATTATGATTAGGAATTTTGCGCGCTCACTGCTCGCCTTGGCCATGACAATGGGCATCGTCGGCTCTGTCTCGGCTCAATCGAAATATCCCGACCGGCCGGTCCGCATCATCGTCCCCTTCGGCGCGGGTGGACTTGCCGATGTCTCGATCCGACTGGTTGCCGAGAAGCTTTCTAAGAATATGGGCCAGCAGTTCGTGATCGAAAACGTGCCGGGCGCCGGCGGCATCGCGGCGGCCAATGAAGTTTTGAAGGCGCCCGCCGACGGCCATGCGCTGATCGTTATCTCCAATGGGACCGCCATTAGCGAAGCCCTGTTCGCCAAACTGCCCTACAGCACGGTGAAGGATATGGCGCCCGTTTCGACGGTGGCTTGGTTCGACATGATGGCCGTCACAAACGCGAAGGGGCCCTATAGCACGATGCAGGAGTTCATTGCGGCGGCGAAGGCTAAACCGGGCGCGCTCAATATTGGCACCATCAATCCGGGCAGCACGCAGCACTTGTCGGCCGAATTGCTCAAATCGTTGAGCAAGGTCGATGTCGCCCAGGTCGCATTCCGCAACACCCCCGATGTCGTCGTCGCCGTCATGCGCAACGATGTCGGTTTGGCGGTCGATGCCTATACGGCGCTGAAGGGTCAGATCGACAGCGGCGATCTGCGCCCGCTCGCGGTAACCGGGCTCACGCGCAACCCGGCGCTGCCCAATGTGCCGACGATGCAGGAGGCCGGTGTCCCGGGATACGACGTCACCGGTTGGAATGCGCTTTTCGTCAAGGCCGGCACGCCGTCCGACATCGTCGCGCGTCTGAACAAGGAAATTGCCGCCGTGACCGCGATGCCGGACATCAAGGAGAAATATATCGGGCTCGGAATCGTCGCGGGATCGACCACCCCCGAGGTTATCGGAAAACGGCTCGTCGACGACATTGCTAAATGGGCCGACGTCATCGAGAAGGCCGGCATCAAGAAGTTGTGAGATCGGCCTTCGCTGTCCGTCGACGACCGCGACAAATATAAAAACGGGAGGCCTCATGGATCGCTTCGATTATATCGTTGTCGGCGCCGGCTCTGCCGGCTGCGTGCTCGCCAATCGATTGAGCGAGGATGCTGGCGCCAAGGTTTTGCTGCTCGAAGCGGGCGGGCGCGACTGGAACCCGTTGATCCATATGCCGCTCGGCATGCGCAAGCTGCATCCCGTCGAGGCGATTAACTGGAAATACGAAACCGAACCGTAGCCGCATGCGGGCAACCGCCGCATCTTCGTGCCGCGTGGGCGGGTGATCGGCGGTACGTCTTCGATCAACGCCATGATCTATGCGCGTGGCCATCCGCTCGATTTCGATCAATGGCGCCAGATGGGGCTCGCAGGCTGGGGCTCTGCAGACGTGTTGCCCTATTTCAAGCGCGCCGAGCGCAATTGGCGGGGCGAGACGGCGCATCATGGCGGTTCCGGTCCGCTCAAGGTTTCGCAACCGGGCGTCAAAAGCCCGATCTACGATCTCGTCTCCAGTTCGGCCGAAAAAGCGGGCTTTCCGAAAAGCAGCGATTATAACGGCGCCGAGCCGGAAGGCATCGCGCCCGCCGAAATGACCATCGGCGACGGCAAGCGCTGGTCCAGCGCGCGCGCCTATTTGCGGCCGGCCTTGCGCCGGATGAACCTGTCCGTCGAGACGCAAGCCTTGGCCGCAAAGGTCTTGATCGAAAACGGCCGCGCTGTCGGCGTTCAATATAGGCAACGCGGGATCGTCAAGAAGGCCTATGCGGATCGCGAGGTAATTCTGTCGGGCGGCACGTACAATTCGCCGCACCTGTTGATGCTCTCGGGTATCGGGCCCGCGGATCATCTCGCCGAGTTCGGCATTCCGGTTATCGTCGACCGCAAAGAGGTCGGGCAGAATCTCGAAGAACACGTAAACACGGCGATCAGCTTCGATATCAACCAGCCGATTTCCTTCACCGACCATCTGCGCCTCGACAAGCTCACGCTGTCGGTCATGCAATGGGCATTGTTCGGAACCGACAACGCTGCGAGCTTTCCGTGCCATATCGCCTCCTTCATTCGCGTGCGGCCTGAGGCCGAGCGGCCGGAGATCGAATTGCTGATGAGCCCGGTTTCACCCGATGTGCAGATCTGGTTCCCGGGCATCAAAAAGCCGGTGCCGCATCGCTTCTCGTCGCGAGTGGCCGTGTTGCATCCGCGCAGCCGTGGCCAGGTGCGCCTGCGTTCGGCCAATCCGGCCGATCCGATCCGCATCTTCTGGAATCTGCTGGCCGATCCCTACGATCTTGAAACCCTGCGCCTTGGCTTCAAGGCCGTGCGCTCGATCTTCGCGCAGGAGCCGCTGAAGAGCGTGATTGCAGGCGAAACTGCGCCGAGCGCCGGCATCGAAAGCGATGCCGACATCGATGCCTATCTGCGCAAAGTATGCATGACGGCGCATCATCCTGCTTCGACCTGCCGCATGGGATCCGATGAGAATGCGGTGGTGGATGAGCAATTGCGCGTGCGCGGCGTGACCGGCTTGCGGGTCGCTGATTGTTCGGTGATGCCGCATGTCGTCGGCGCCAATACCAATGCGCCAACAATCATGATCGCCGAGAAGGCCGCCGACATGATCCGCGGCAAGGCGCCGCTGCCGGCGATCCATATCTAGCAAGGTCGGCGTGTAAAGAACCTCGAGAGGAAGGACATTCTTAGCCGAGCGGAATGCACTGAAGCCACGACATTCGCCGTGGCCTGCCCTCCGAACACATGAGCCATCGGTCGTTGTCGGTGAAATGGTCGAGTTCGGGAAAGGGCGAGAGATCACGAGCCTGCGTCGTGAGTGCCGAAACCGAAAAGTACTCCGAGAGCGTGTCGATCAACGTTTGTTTCTTCCGCTCGCCGTTTTCAACCATGAAATCGTGCAGCTCGATCAGCAAAAAAGAATGTCGGAGTTGCTTGATCGACGTCGAAGAAAGAATCTCGAACTCGGCGCCTTCGATGTCGCACAAAATTGTGCATTGTTTGAGATCGACACCCAGCTTCGACAAATCGCGGGCAAAATCCGCAGTGGCGATACCCGTTACGGCGACTTTGTCCGCAACGCCATTGGTTTTTGCGGCTGTTGCGATTTTAGAGCGTCCTTTCTCCGACGCCTCGTAGCAAATGGATTTGTGAAAAAGACCGGCTTTGACCGTTCCGACGCCGTAGTAGCCGTCCGCCGCACCCAAATTCACGAGGGTCGAATATTGCGGCCGCTTTTGCACAATGGCCTGCAACACTTCTTTTTCATATGTGCCCAATAGTTTCGCGGCCAGATCGCCTTGTCCCCACATCGTGTCTTTGTCGAGTACGTACCCTTTTAACGGTCCATATCTGACGATCCCCGAACACAAGTCGAAGAGGGATCTCGATAAAAAAACCCTCCTTACCTCGACAGCCTGCAAAGATTGAATAGCGAAAAGGTCGTCAATCCGAGTTACGGGCACGCGAACGTCTCCTCACTGACGAGATTGGTTTTCCAACGGCGTCACTTTTGCATTTCAGAGTGGGCGGAGAAACCGCTAGACAATGTGACCCACTCCCGGATTGTCCGCATTCAGAAGTTAATCCGATCGGTTATTGGTCCCTTGTTGACCGGTTTTGGAATTCGATCAGGGTGAGTCCGCATGGGCTCGGAGAAGGGCTCGCATATCGGCGCGACAGATCATGGTTCATGTGTTTTCCCCTATCTCAAGACGATAGCCGATGCCCGGTTCGTTGATGATAAATTGGTCGCGCGCAGGATCCTTCTCAAGCTTTTGGCGCAGTTGAGCGATGTAAATGCGCAGATATTGGTTATCGTCGCCATACGCTTTGCCCCACACTTGCTGCATCAAATAATTGTGGGTCAGGAGTTTTCCCGCATTCATCGCTAATATTTTGAGGAGGTTGAATTCCTTGGGAGATAGCTTAATCCGCTCGCCGCGAAATTGGACCTGGTGCTTCAATAGATCGATTTTCAGGTCACCAATGATGATTTCTGTATTTTCGACCTGGGCCAGGATAGTATCGCGCAGCGAAACCCGAATTCGCGCCAACAATTCGTTGGTCCCAAAGGGTTTCGTAACGTAATCGTTGGCGCCGAGATCGAAAGCTTTTATTTTTTCCTCTTCCTGAGTGCGGACGGATAATACGATCAACGGAACTTTAGACCATTCGCGTATGGTTCTAATAACTTCGGTGCCGTCGATATCGGGCAACCCGAGATCGAGTAATATCGCATCGGGCTTTACGGACGACGCCAATCTGATCCCTTCGTTTCCCGTTTCAGCCGAAATCGCGGCATAATCATGCGAAGTCAACGTTATCATGAGGAATTTCCGTATTTGCGGATCGTCCTCGATGATGAGAATTTTCGGCTGAGTAGTTCTCACGACGTCACGCTTCCTCAATTTCCTTTTCGACGGTAATAGGCACCACGACGCTCGCGGGCAACACGATGCGCACGCATGCCCCTTGTCCATCGTGGGGATCTATGGCGGCAATCGTCCCTCCGTGCACTTTGATGATTTCCCGACAGATATATAATCCCAAGCCCGTGCCCGCGATCCTGCCGTCGCCTTGACGGCCGCGGTAAAACTTCGCGAATACCGCATCGCGATCCGTTTCGGGAATTCCCTCGCCGTCGTCATCGATGTCGATCATGGCAAATTCGCCATCCCAACGCGCGATCACCTTTATTTCTCCGGTGCGGGGACCGTACTTAATGGCGTTTTCCAGTAAATTCTGAAACACCAGTTCCAGCAACGCCGGATTGACCCGCAACAGGGGAAAGTCGGGCTCCACGGATACCGTAAAGCGTTGCTGGCCAATAAGGGGAAACAAGGTTTTGAGCGCGCCGGCAAGAATATCGCGCAATAACGTAGGTTCCTTGCGTATCTCTTCAAAACCGGCTTCGAGGCGGCAAATTTCGACCAAGTTGCCGATGAATCGGTTCAGCTTTTTGGCTTCTTCGAGCCCGCCGGTCACCAAATCGCGGCAGTTGGCGTCCTGCGTGATTGTCGGCATGGACTGAAGGGAACTGAGTGCTCCGATTACAGTCACCAGCGGCGTTCTAAAGTCGTGCGTGACCGACGACAATAATGCGGAACGGAATTTCTCCTTTTCCACCTCGCGCAGGTTTCGATCATAGGTTTCGGCCAGCATCGCCTTCTCCAGGGCACTGGCAGTTTGTGCAGCCAGCGTTGCCAGCATTTTGGGAGAAAATTGGGAAGCATGATCGGGGATATCGCGGTTGCCCAAGATCCGAAGCACGCCGATTGCGCCGCTTGAGCCATCGAGCGGCAGGTAAAGATCTTGTCGGTCGGCAAAGTAGGCTGTGTCCCTGCCGACGGGCGTATTCTTTTCAAGACAGACGCGCAAAGGCTCATCGTTACTTTGTTGTTCGCCATCTAGCACAATCGAACAATCGGCGCTCAACATTTCGCGCAACTTGGTTTCAGCTGCGATTCGCATGTCCGTGACGTTGGCAATTCCCAGGACATCCTGGCTGAGGGCATAAACGCCGGACAAAATCTGTTCGCGGCCGGCGGCTTCCATCGTCATCGTACGAATTTTGTAAATCAGTGCGCTGGAAATCAAAGCGACAAGGCTGAGAATGGCCAACTTGGCGATGTTCTCGGCCTCGAATAGACCGATATGTCCGATCGGTTGGAGGAGAGTGTAATTATAGGCAAGCACGGAAATCATAGCAGTACCGAGGGCCATGCCCGTACCCAGGAATATGGCGCTGTATAGGACGGGTAATACATAGAGAATACTTAGCGACTCTGGCGATGGAAAACCGAGTGCGGAAATTGCCCATGCCAAAGCCGATATGCCCAAGACGGCAATGGCAGCCCGCGCCAATTGTAGAGAGACCGACAACCGAGCCTTCTGAGGAATGCCAAGAGCAATGCCTCGAAGAATTTTCGATTCCAGCAGTTGCGATTCAACTTTGGGGAGGGATCCCATCAAAGCATCCCGACCGTGGGGACAGTAAAGCGGGCCTCTTCAGAATCGGCCGCGAAGGTTCGATTGGAATACATTGCGCTGGTACGATGGTGAATAAGCTTGCGTATGATCGGATGTCGTAAAATATCCAGCTTATTCGCTCCGTGCCACAACGGTTTCAACGTCTTTCGTGCTGACGCCATTGACCGATCTTTCGTCGTGAGATGCTCAAGAGGCATCTAAAGGAGGCGATCAACGGCTTGCCATATCGCCCATTTGTACCCGGCAATCAGAAACCAAAAAAATATCAAGGAAATAAGGGTAAAAAGCCAGCCCAACAACATCACCCGGCCGTCACGTTCGACCAGCGCGAGTGCCATCACCGTCATCGCAATACCTAACGGTACATTCCCCAAGGGGATCGGCAGTGCGACCAAGCATCCCAGCAATAGAATCAATCCGCCCGTTAAGCGTTCGGCGTAGGCTCCGCTTAGCGCTGCCTGGCGCGGTTTAAAAACGCGCTCAAGACGAATAAGCCACGGAATAGCCTTCAGCAGGATCGGCTTCAATCCGTCACCCGCTATGCTCCGGCGGGAAAGTTTTTCCGGCAACCATAGGACGTTCCTGCCCACCAATAGCTGCGATGCACAAAAGATCAGTGGCACGCTCGTTACGACGGAAACGATGGGAATCGGCAGGGCATTGGGCAGCGCAAAGATAAGCAGCATGAATCCAATGCTTCGATTATCCAACGCCGCGGCTAGATCGCGCAGCGTCCAGCGATGATCGTATGCTCCGGCGATTGCGCTCAGGATATCACCGGTGCGACGATACGTGACGCTGACCGGGAATCGAGAGATCGCTGAGAGAGCTAGCTCCTGAGCCATGCACCAATTCTGACTTGGAGCTTTTGCCACCTGGACAACGGACGCGGATCCATAATTTCGAATTCGGCATCGATCACGGCGCGCGCTTCTTCGCCGAAATATCCGTGGTGCTTCCAGTTGGGGCGGCCGTAACGCATGGCTTCGCCCGGACCGAACGAAGGGCCAAAATCACGATCGGGCCTCCTATCTTCGGACTGAGCACGGCCCGATACCTTGCAGCCATCGTCATTGGCCGAGGTCCGCCAGTTCACAAAATCGCTTGATGGAGTGGTATTTGGGGGAAATCGCATCGAAGCCTCCTGTTCGTTGACGTGAGGTGCATCTGAATCGACGCCAGTTTTGCCTGTCGGCTTGGCTGACCAAAGCCTAAGCAATCGAGTTCGTCTTTTGGCCACGTTAAACCGACGCGCATTGCCGTGAGCACATTTGCTCGCGCATGCTTGACGTCTCTTACTGAGAACGACATCGAACCTCTCCTTCAGATCACGAACATTAAAATCATTATCAGGATCAGGGCGAATAGCGCGATGGCCTCGGTCAGGGCGAAGCCCAGAAAGCCAATTTGTTGAACCGCATCGCGCGCTCCGGGGTTGCGCGCGACCGAACTGATCCATTCGCTGAATATGCGGCCGAGGGCCAAGGCGACAGCCCCGAGGGACATCATCGCAATCGAAATAGAAAGATACTTCACCGCCAGATCGGACATTAAACTTTCCTCTTGAGTGACGTTAGTGGGCGTGAATTGACGAACGGAGGTAGACGCTGGTGAGCAGAATGAAGATGTAGGATTGAATCAGGACGACCATGACTTCGAATGCGAAAAAGATCACCATCATGGCAAGCGGAGCCATTGCCACCAGAATGCCGATCGGACCGAGATGATCGACCACCATCGCGGCAAGATCGGCGAATAGTTTGATCAGCATGTGTCCGGCGAACATGTTGGCGAACAACCGAACGCTGAGCGTAATTGGCTTGGCCAGATAAGAGATCAATTCGATAGGGACTATCAGGGGCGCCAGCCACAGGGGCGTTCCTCGGGGCATGAATTGCCGAAAATAGTGCATTCCGTTTCGGCGCAACCCGACCTCGATGACGTGCACGAAAACGATCAAGGCAAGCGCGCCGGTGATGATCAGATGGGTTGTAAATGTGGCCTTCATCGGCGTCAGGCCGATCAGCGTCCCGAATAAGATGAAGACAAAGAGCGAAAAGACGAATGGGATGTGTTCTTTCCCCTCCGGCCCCGTTGTGCTGATGACCGTCTTTGCAACGAAGTCGTAGATAATCTCGACCCCCGCCTGAAGCCGTCTGGGGATGATCTTGGATCTTGATGTCGCCACCCAAAAAAATGCGCCGACGAGAACCGTTGTCGTCAACATCGCCGAAGCGACGTTGGTAAATGAGATGTCTATATCGAGAAGTTTTATCGGTACCCACGTTTCGACCTCGAATTGTCTGATCGCATATGGTGCGCTGGGCTCAATAGCCATTGGGGCGTCTCGCTGACTGAACAAGGCTTTGATGCAAGCGCTCAACAACCAATAGTCGTGAATTCTTCACCATTGACCCTTAACTACCCCAACAGTCGACATTGGGGTCGTCTTTTGATGATCCCCGCGCAGAACATAGAACGACAGACCGTCGGCCCGCCGTGTGCATTGGCATGAGATTTCGCAAGTATTGCGTTGTCGCGGTGTAGGAATTCCGTAGGGATCGGCATATGGGCCGCCAGCGAAATCGTTTTCCAGTTCATACGGATTTGCAGCGTGATTAACCGCTAGGTTTCTTCTCGAAAACCTCGTGGAAGGTCTCGATAAGCCCGGCGACATGGGCCGAAACATTTCCACGATCAATACCGGCGAGTTGCCGATATCGGATTGGAGACGAAGCCATGATCGACCCTATTGGTGCTTCCGGCCTGGATAACCGCTACCTGCTCCCCACCACCTACCTTTATGGGTACGGGATTCCCGTGCGGCGCGCCGTTGGTTCGAGACCGGCCATCGACGTGACGCCGCGCAGGGAAATACAAGACGTCGTTACCTTAAGTCCCGCTGCCAAACGCATTCTAGAGCAAGCCGAGCGTCTGGCGGCGATGGCGAATTCCAGCAAGCAAATTTCAGCAAGGAGTGATCAATGACCGTGATAAATTGCCCTATCTGCCGGGGGCCTCTCGAGGAAACCCTTCACGAGGGCGTTCTGATCGACACATGTCCGCGATGCTTGGGGTTATGGCTTGATCGCGGCGAACTGGATCGGCTGCGCGCCGCCTGGAACGCGGATTCGAATAAATCGGCGTCGCCCGAAGTCGAGCAGGCCATTTCATCGCAGCTGACTAAGAGAGACTCGCCATTCGCTGCCTTGCGGAAACTGATCAAGCCCCGGAGAGTTCAAGCCGCCCAGATGTCTCTTTCATCCGACGAACTCCACGATATTGACGGCGACGAATACTCAAGGGATATCAGAAGGCTCCGCAAAAACAGAAAGATGAATAATCTGTTTAATCGATCCGCCAAATAGCCCGGTGCGGTAATAATCGCTTCGAATTTTCGCTTCACCTTCGATGCCTGAGATGCGGTACGCGGGCGGCTGTTTGCCGCGCGTAGGGAAAGATCTAAATGGAATTTATTCTTAACGAATTCATGGGAAAGCCCCTTTGGATGTGGGGAACTTTCCTGGGCATCGTCGTCGTCCTGCTCGCGTTCGATCTTGGCGTTCTGCACCGCAAGACAAGGGAAATTTCGATCAAGGAAAGCCTTTGGTTGAGCGCGTTTTATTTCAGCCTCGCACTCTGCTTTGGGGCTTGGATATGGTATTCGCTCGGCGAACAAAGCGGCGAGGAATACCTCACCGGGTTTATCGTCGAAAAAACGCTCGCGTTAGATAATATATTCCTTATCTCGCTTGTTTTTACCCATCTCGCGATCCCGCGCGAATACCAGCATCGCGTCTTGTTCTGGGGTATTCTCGGCGTCATCGTCCTGCGCGCCATCATGATCGGTCTGGGCGCAACGCTCGTGGCGCAGTTCAGCTGGGTTCTATACATTTTTGCCGCCTTCTTGATCCTTGTCGGCATAAAGATGCTTTGGATTAGCAATGCAACACCCGACATCGCGAACAATCCGTTTCTCCGGTTCCTCAAGCGGAACTTTCGTATCAGCGATGAGCTGCACGGCAAAAAATTTCTCGTAAAGCTGCCCGATCCCAAAACCGGCAAGCTTGTGACCTATGGCACCCCGCTTTTGGTGGCGTTGGCGCTGATCGAGTTCATCGATCTGATTTTTGCCGTCGATAGCATACCGGCTATTTTCGCCATCACGCTCGATCCCTATATCGTATACACGAGCAACATCTTCGCCATCCTCGGATTGCGCGCGCTGTATTTCGCCTTGGACGCCATTATTCACCGATTCAAGTATTTAAACATAGCATTAGCCTGGGTGCTGATCTTCATCGGCTGCAAGACTTTCATCGCCTACTTCATGGATTGGGAGAAGTTCCCCGCCAGCATATCCCTTGGGGTGACGGTCGCGCTGATTTCGGCTGGGATTGCAATATCCCTCTACAAGACCCGCAACGAAACTGCCGTTGGCAAAACGGGCTGATGTTGCCGTCCCCTCCGATCCCATGATGTTTCGACGCCACATTCTTGAGGTCGCCGTTAGTCCATGGTTTGGCAATCTCGCCGCCGGGTTGATCGTTCTCAATGCGGCCGTTCTCGGCTTGGAGACCTATACAACCGCGATGTCGGCGTATGGGCCAATGTTTAAGACCATCGATCGCGCCATACTTTGGCTATTGATGGCTTAATTGGCCATAAGGCAGATCGCCCATGGACGCAGTTTTTTTGCGATCCCTGAAAACCGTTCGACTCGATTGTGGTGGCCGCCACGTTTATTCCCACCAACGAGGCATTCTCGATTCTCCGTGTGGTGAGGATGTTGCGTGCGTTCTGCCGGTTATCCAATTCCCGGGGTGCGCCGGGAGCCCATGTTGGCGGGGCCGTGCGTCGTGCTATAAACGGCCGTGCCGGACTATGGTGCGTCCCCGTAGCTCAGCTGGATAGAGCACCGGATTCCTAATCCGGGGGTCGTGGGTTCAAATCCCGCCGGGGACACCATCGATCGATTGTTTCGGACATTCCTAGGGATTTATGACGGATCTCGACGCTCTCTACGCACAGGCTGCGCAACATCACGCCGCCGGTCGGATGGCAGAAGCCGAATCCGGCTATCGGGCGATTCTCGCTGCCGAGCCAATACACGCCCTCGCGTTGCACGGGCTTGGTCTCGTTGCACTTGGCAGCAACCATCTCGGCCCCGGCCTAGCCCTGATGGAACGCGCAGCCGTCCTTGATCCAGACAATTTGCGCGTGTTGGTCGATCTCGGCGTCGCGCGCGCGATGAACGGAAAACAGGAGGAAGCGGCTGTGGCGCTTCGTCAAGCCGTCGCTCTCGCTCCCGACAATTTGTCTGCGCGCTACAATTTTGGGCTTTTGCTGTTCCGTTCTGGATCTTATGACGCGGCCATAGCCGAATTGACCCACGTGACCGATCGCGAACCGAAACATTCGGGCGCCTGGATGAATTTGGGTCTCGCCCGGATGCGCTCGGGTGACTCCGCGGCGGCACTCAAGTGTCTCGCGCGTTGCGTCGAGCTTGAGCCTTATGATGGCGGGGCGCGTTTGAACTACGCGAATCTTCTGCTCGAGACGGGCGATGTCGATGGTGCGATACGGGAATATCGCCCGCTCCTCGGCGAAGAGCCGCGCCACTACATCGCGCATTTCAATTTTGCCAATGCGCTCAGGCAGTCCGGCGATATCGATGGCGCGATTGCATCCTATCGACGCGCGCTCTCGCTGAAATCCGACGACGTGGACACGTTGAACAATCTCGGCACGACCTTGTATGCGCGCGCGGACAAGGACGAAGCCTTGGCCGCCTTGTACAAGGCCGTGGCCCTGGCGCCGGACAACGTGCACCTCCATTACAACCTCGCCAAAACATTGGTGGGATTCGACGAATGGGATGATGCGGAAGCGCGCTTCCAGGATGCGATTCGCCTCGATCCCTCGTATCTTGCCGCGCAAACCGAGCTTGCAACCTTGTTGAAGAATACCGGCCGGGTTGCCGAGGCGATCGATCTCTACCGTGCTGTTTTGGCGCGAGATCCCGACTACGATATTGCGCGCTCGAGCCTGCTCATGGCTCTGAATTATCGATCCGATGACGACAATGCCGAGATTTTTCGCGAAAGTATCGCCGCGATGGCGCGCGCGCCGCGGCCCGAGTTGTCCGGCCAAAGTTATGCCAATGCGCGCGTTCCGGAGCGGCCGCTGCGTGTCGGTTATGTCTCGGCCGATTTTCGGACGCACTCGGTTAGTTTTTTTGTCGAGCCTCTGTTGCGGGCGCATAACCGCAGCGCCGTTGAGGCGGTTTGCTATTCCGATACCGGCACACCCGATGCAGTGACAGCACGTTTACGGGCCGGGGCGGCGCTGTGGCGTCCCATCATCGATCTGAGCGACGCGCGCGTGGCCGAGATGGTGCGCGCGGATGGAATCGACATTCTCGTCGATCTGGCCGGGCATACGGCCGGCAACCGTCTGACACTTTTCGCCGGGAAAGTGGCACCTATTCAGGTTTCGTGGCTCGGCTATCCCAACACTGTGGGCCTGACGGCGATCGATTATCGTCTGACCGACGCGATCGCCGATCCGGACGGGATCGCCGACACCCATCACGTTGAAAAACTGGTGCGGCTGCCGCATGGCTTTTTGTGTTACCAAGCGCCGGCGGATGCACCGGAGCCGGCCGAGTCGCCGTCGTTAACCGCAGGTCATGTCACGTTCGGCTCGTTCAACAATTTGCCGAAGCTATCACCGCAAACCATAGCGGCTTGGTCTGCCCTGCTGGCCGCCGTTCCCGGTTCCCGGCTTGTCTTGAAAAGCGCCAGTCTCTCGACCGCCGCGACCGCGGCGCGTATCCGGGCTGCGTTAGCCGCATTGGGTGTGTCCGGCGATCGCATAGACCTTCTCGGCCATGCGGAGAGCCCGGCCGAGCATCTGGCGCAATATGCCTGCATCGATATCGCGCTCGACCCGTTTCCCTATAACGGCACGACGACGAGCTGCGAGGCCTTGTGGATGGGCGTGCCGATCATAACATTACGCGGGCATCGGCATGCGGCCCGCGTCGGCGCCAGCATCCTGACTCAGGTCGGGTTGGGCGCTTGCATTGCTGAAGATTCCACTTCCTACGTGACGCTCGCGCGCGATTTGGCGACGGATCCGGCGCGTCTTGCCGGATTGCGTGCCGGTCTGCGCGAACGGATTGCCGCTTCACCGCTCTGCGATGCACCGGCCTTTGCGCGCAATGTGGAGGCTGCTTATCGGAGGATGTGGCGCACATGGTGTGCGGGCGGCTGACGCCCGCGCCAGCGGCTCAAGACTCGTCGACCGGTTCGCCGTAATATTTGACGCCGATTTGGATCGCGGGACGTCCTTGCGCGCGGCGATGTGCGTTGGTGTCGCGCAAGGAATAGGCACAGCCGCAATATTCCTGCTGGTAGAAACGCTCCTGCTTGGAAATTTCGACCATGCGGTTGGCGCCGCCGCCCTTGCGCCAGTTATAGGTCCAGTAGGTGATGCCCGCGTAGCGTCCGGCCGCGCGCACACCGCAGTCGTTGATCTGATCCATATTCTTCCAGCGCGACGTGCCCAGCGTCGACGAGATGACGTCGAATCCGTGTTCGGCGGCATAGAGTGCCGTGCGTTCGAAGCGCATATCGAAGCACAATGTGCAGCGATGGCCACGCTCCGGCTCGTTCTCGAAGCCTTTGACCCGGCTGAACCAATTCTCGAGATCGTAATCGAGATCGATGAATTCCTTAGCGAGGGTATCGGCGTAGCGCTTGTTTTCGTCCTTGCGGATTTCATACTCGCGGCGGGGATGAATGTTCGGGTTATAGAACAAGATCGTGTAATCGATGTCCGAGCGGGCCAGCTCGTTCATCACATCCCCGGCGCACGGCGCGCAGCACGAATGCAGCAAGATTCGCTCGGCGCCGTCCGGAGCCACCAAAGGCGCCGAACCCGGCCCGGTCTGCGGTTTTGCATCGCGTTTTTTGCTCATCGGCGGGATATACGCCCGGCGGAGGATTGCGGGCAA
Source organism: Caenispirillum bisanense (assembly GCA_945877815.1). Classification (GTDB taxonomy): domain Bacteria; phylum Pseudomonadota; class Alphaproteobacteria; order Rhodospirillales; family UBA2165; genus CANIGJ01. The sequence continues at coordinate 2,691 of CAMDWJ010000059.1, read as the reverse complement.
GAAAAATCGTGGGAAATAAGGCGGCACAATCTAAAAATATGGCTGATTTACAAGCATTTTCAACAATTATATCAAATATAGTTAATCAACTTTATCCACTGTTCAACTATATTATGTATAATTAAGGGCAAAAAACCTTTGACACCTCAACTCTCCGTGAGCCATTTTAGCCCTTGCGGAGACCCGCGCGCGGCGTGGGGTTCGTTAGAGGTTTGTGCAGTAAGGCAATCCGTATCCGTTCGTGTTAAGGCCGCTCGCGGTCTGCCGGTCGGGGGAAAGAGGGGCCGTGAGACGAATCGCAGCGACAGTGCTGATCCTGCTAGGTGCGTTTGCGCCAGTGTGGATAATTGACTGGTCGCATGTGCCGGCCGGAGCCGATTACAGCGACGGCAGCGACGTCTTCCGCAGTCCCAGATTTGATTCAGCTTATTTTGCCGTTGACCGGTCAGACTTGCCGCCGCCCGCCGGTTCCGTGTTGGCGCGCCGGGTCAAGGTCAAGCCGGGCGACACACTTGCCGAAATCCTGACGCAAAATCGTGTCTCCAAGAATGACGCCCAGGCCGCGCTCGCCGCCCTCACCAAAGTTTACAACGCACGCAACATCAAGCCGGGCCAGGAAGTCGAGATTGCTTTCGTCAATTTCAACACCGAAGCCGGCAACAGCTTCAACCGCGTCACCTTGCATCCCTCGGTCCAGACCGAGATTCACGTGCGGCGCGACGAGGATGGCGGCTTCACGGCCGAGCAGACGGAAAAAACGATCGAGCGGCGTCTTCATGCGGTTTCCGGCGCGATCGAAGAAAGCCTCTATGTCTCGGCCATCAAGCTCGGCGTTTCAGCGAACGTGCTGATGGACATGATCCGCATGCTGTCGTGGGATGTCGACTTCCAGCGCGATCTGCATCCCGGCGACCGCTTCGAGGTTATGTACGAACGCTTCTATACAGATACCGGCAAATTCGTACGGACCGGCGACGTCCTCTTTGCGAACCTGATCTTGAACGGCAAGGGGCATCCGATCTATCGCTATGCCGATCGTTCCGGCCAACCCGATTATTACGATGCCATGGGCGCTAGCGCCCGCAAAGCCCTGCTGAAGACGCCCATCGACGGTGCCAAGATTTCATCGACCTTTGGCAGCCGTCATCATCCGATCCTAGGCTATACCACCATGCATCGCGGCGTGGATTTTGCCGCGCCGACCGGCACGCCGATTTTCGCCGCCGGCGACGGTATGGTCGAGATGCGCGATCGCGACGGCGCGTATGGCAATTACATCCGGATTCGCCACAACGGCGAATATGCCACCGCCTATGCGCATATGAGCCGGTTCGAGCCGCGTATCGCTCGCGGCGTGCGCGTCCGCCAAGGCCAGGTGATCGGGTATGTCGGCACGACCGGCCGTTCGACCGGCCCGCATCTGCATTTCGAAGTGTTGCAACAAAACAAGCAAGTCAATCCGATGTCGGTGAAAATGCCGGTCGGCACCAAACTTGCCGGGACCGATCTCGACCGCTTCGCCCAGCAGCGTGCGCGGATCGCGGCGACCTTCGATCGTCTGATCAATCCGAGCGCGCAAATCGCGGCAAACCCCTAACAAGGGTCCGGGCTATGACCCTTGGCCCGTCCTCGGCCTCTCTTCCTTCAAATCTCATGAGCGCAGGCGAAGCCATCGTCCGCTCTTTGATCGCCAATGGCGTTGAGACTGTCTTCGGCCTGCCGGGCGCGCAAACCTATCCATTGTTCGATGCATTCGATCGCCTGAAGGGCAATATTAGGACCTTCGGCGTGCGTCACGAGCAGGCTGCAGCCTACATGGCCTTGGGCTATGCCAAATCAACCGGACGCCCCGGCGTCTATACCGTCGTTCCGGGGCCCGGCGTGCTCAATACCGGTGCGGCTCTCGTCACCGCCTGGGCGACCAATGCACCGGTGCTCTGCATCACCGGGCAAATCCCGTCGGCGGCGATCGGCAAACGCCGCGGCGCTCTGCATGAAATTCCCGATCAGCTGACGACCTTGCGCGGCCTAACTAAATGGGCGGCACGCATTGAGCGGCCGGAGGACGTGCCCGACGTAATGGCCGAAGCCTTCCGTGTGATGCTATCGGGCCGGCCGGGGCCGGTTGCCGTCGAGATGAGCTGGGATCGTCTGGCGGAATCGGGTGTGGTGGAAATCGGATCGCGCGCGGTTGCGGACGCACCACCAATTCCGGATATGCCGCCCGTGACGCGGGCGGCCGGACTATTGGCAATAGCCGCACGTCCGCTGATTTTGCTGGGGGGCGGCGCGCAGCATGCGCCCGCCGAGGTCCTGGCCTTGGTGGAATGGCTCGGCGCACCGGTTGGCGCCTTTCGGTCGGGGCGCGGCATCGTGCCCGAGGATCATCCGTTGAGTGTGTCATCCTATGCCGCATCGCTGCTGTGGAAAGATACAGATGTTGTGCTGGGCATCGGCACACGGCTTGAAATGCCCTACATGCGCTGGCTCGATCCCGGAGCAGTCGTAACTGTCCCTCCGCAAAACCCGCGTCTCATCCGTATCGATATCGATCCCGAGGAAATGAAACGCCTGGTGCCCCATGTGGGTATCGTTGCCGATGCCGCCGATGGCACGCGGGCCCTTCATGAAGCGCTTGCGGCCTTTCCGCCGCCTCGGCCTTTGCGCGACCGTATCGATCGCGCAAAGGCC
>CAMDWJ010000058.1 GCA_945877815.1 Caenispirillum bisanense | reverse complement strand
GGTATCAATCTAGACGAGTGAAGGTCTATACCCCCATATCCCCCCACCATCTTCGGATGACCATAGCCTAAGAAAGACTGTTCCGGACAAAAAAGTACCATAATCCGCCAAATTATAGGTTGGCATAGACTACGGTAAATTGGGTTGTTGTTGGATTTGGTGGGCCCGGCTGGACTCGAACCAGCAACCAGACCGTTATGAGCGGCCGGCTCTAACCAATTGAGCTACGGGCCCGTAACCCTCGATTGAAGGGCGCCAAACTAGCGCGCGCCGCTCGATGGTTCAAACGCCCCCTCTCGCGTTCGAGATAACGGCTGCCCACGTTTACGCCCGTGGAATCGGGGTATCGAGGCGCCGGAGGTCGGCTTCGTCAATTTCAGTTCGGTGGCGCCGAAATTGCCGTCCAGATGCGCGAGGCTGTTGGCACCCTGAATCGAAACGACTGCGGCCCGGGCACCCCGCCTTCAACGCGCTCGATTCGTAATCAACTTGATCTAATATTGCGCGCCTCGCCGTCTTGCCATCATGATATCGGCAACAGCGGGAGGCAGGATATACCGGCGGATGCCCGTGCGGCGCAATCCGCTACGAGGTCAAGGCGTGCCGGTGCGTACGGCCATCTGCCATTGCGACGATTGCCGCAAGGCTACCAGTTCCGCCTTCGCCACCAATGTTTTCGCGGCCGAAACAATTCCAACATATAACCGATAACAGCGCCACCATGACCAAGGAGTTCTGCGCCAATTGCGGATCGCAATTCTTCGGCTTTTCATCGCGCGGCCCGACGATCCGGCAGGTAAAAGTTGGAACCATCGACGATGCGAGCTTCGTGAATCCGCAGATCGAGGTTTATAAGATCCGCAAACTGCCCAATGTCGGCTTATCGGACGAGACGGTGCGTTTCGAAAAAGAGCGGCCACCCTCTTAGCCGACGCCCAAACGAAAACGGCGCTCCGAAGAGCGCCGTTTGATTTTGAAGCCTGAGGGCCTCAGTGATCCAGGAAGCTTCTGAGCTTCCGCGACCGGCTCGGATGCTTGAGCTTGCGCAAGGCCTTCGCCTCGATCTGGCGGATACGTTCGCGCGTGACTGAGAATTGCTGGCCGACTTCTTCCAACGTGTGATCGGTGTTCATGCCAATACCGAAACGCATGCGCAGAACGCGTTCCTCGCGTGCGGTCAGCGAAGCCAGAACCCGCGTCGTGGTTTCGCGCAGATTGCCCTGGATCGCCGCGTCGAGCGGCTGAATCGCATTCTTGTCCTCGATGAAATCGCCGAGATGCGAATCTTCCTCGTCGCCGATGGGGGTCTCGAGGCTGATCGGTTCCTTCGCGATCTTCAGGACCTTGCGAACCTTGTCGACCGGCATCGAAAGTTTGACGGCCAGTTCGTCCGGCGTCGGCTCGCGGCCGATTTCGTGCAGCATCTGGCGCGAGGTGCGCACCAGCTTATTGATCGTCTCGATCATATGCACAGGGATACGGATGGTGCGCGCCTGGTCAGCGATCGAACGGGTAATCGCCTGACGAATCCACCAGGTCGCATAGGTCGAGAACTTGTAACCACGGCGATATTCGAACTTATCGACGGCCTTCATCAGGCCAATGTTACCTTCCTGGATGAGATCCAGGAATTGCAGGCCACGATTGGTGTATTTCTTGGCGATCGAGATCACGAGACGCAGGTTCGCCTCGATCATTTCTTTTTTCGCCTTGGCCGCTTCGCGCTCGCCCTTCTGCACGGTGGCAACGATACGGCGGAACTCGGTGATCGGCAGGCCCACTTCGTTTGAAATCTCGACGATCTCGTCGCGGATATCCTTCACCTCGTCCTTATACTTGCGGGCGAAATCCTTCCAACCCTTGGCGGTCAGGCGCGAGACGCGATTGAGCCAATTGGGATCGAGCTCGTTGCCGTAATACTGTTCGAGAAAGTCAGTGCGCTTGACCTTGGTCGAAACCGCGAGCCGCAGCAGGCGGCCTTCGAGGCCGATCAATTTGCGGTTCAGATCGTACATATGGCCGACCAGATATTCGATCCGATTGTTGTTGAGCTGGATGCCCTGCATCAACTCGATCAACTCGCGGCGCATCTTGTCGAGGCGCTTTTCCGATTGCGCGCCCACTTCTTCCGCCGTGCGGATCGCGGTGAGCTTCTTGTCCTGCGCGCGATGAAGCTTGGTGTAGACCTTCTTGATCTCGTCGAATTTCTCGAGCGTCGCGGGCAGCAGCGTCTGCTCCATGACCGCGAGGGAGACGGTATTCTCATCATCGTCGTCGTCGTCGTCGTCGCTGGCGCCCTCGGGGCGGTCTTCGTTGGCAGCCGCGCCAGGTTTGCCGTTGACCAGCGTCGGCTTCGGACGTTCGACCGGACCCGGCGTGCGCAAGACGATCGGAGCAGGCACCGGCCCAGGAACAACCACGTCGCCGTCGACCTTGGGCCCCGCATACGTGGCGTCGAGATCGATGATGTCGCGCAGCAGCATCAAGCCGTCGTCGAGCGCATCGCGCCATTGCAGCAGCGCGCGGATCGTCATCGGGCTTTCGACGATGCCGCCGATCATCATGTCGCGGCCCGCCTCGATACGTTTCGCGATGGCTATTTCACCTTCGCGCGACAGCAGTTCGACTGAGCCCATCTCGCGCAGATACATGCGGACCGGATCGTCGGAACGGCCGATCTCGTTCTCGTCGACATTGCCGGCGGGGCTACCTGCTTCGACTTCGCGTTCGGGCTTGTCTTCGGCCTCTTCGACTTCCTCGGCTTCCTCGCTCTCGACGACATTGACGCCGGCTTCGGACAGCATCGACATCGTGTCTTCGATCTGTTCGGAGGAGACCTGCTCGGTCGGCAAGGCGGCGTTGAGCTCGTCATAGGTGACGTAGCCGCGCTCCTTGCCCTGAGCGATCATCTTCTTGATGGAGGCGTTTATCGTGTCCAGAAGCGGACCATCGTTGGATTCGGTTGCAGGCGGTGTCGTTTCAGCGGTCGCAGTCGCCGTTTTTGCCATTCTCTTTGAACTCTTTTTCTGGTCGTTCTGCTTCTGGTCGTTCTGGGGCGCAGCTGTTGCAAGGCCGGCCTTGGGCTTTTCGCTAGAAGCCGCCGAGACGGGCGCGCTTTTGGATTTTTCAGGTCGCGGTGCGGCGATAGGCGCGCGGGTCTTCGCCTTGTCCTTCGGAGCGGCGGTCACTTGCGGGCTCTTGGGCTTGTCCTTGCGCACCGCAGCGACGGGCGCGCTTTTCGGTTTCGCCTTGCGAACGGCAGCGACAGGCGCGCTTTTAGGCTTGGCCTTGCGGACAGCCGCGGCGGGCGCACTCTTAGGTTTCGCCGATCGTGCCGCTGAGGCTGCACGTCCTTTGGGCTTCTCCACACGCGTGGAGCGGCTCCCTTGCTTACGCTGCGTCGTTTGCATTCCCACTGACGTGCGCCCCCTCCACCAATCCCGCCACCAGCGTATCCGCCTCCTGCTTCAACGCTTTCAAAAGCGCGAAGTTGCCGGGGTTGCTATCTTCGGCCTTACACAATTCGGTCACGGCTGCGATTTCCTCAAGCAGCTGCGCACGACGGTAAAGCCCATAGAAGTGCATCCACCCCCGCTCGGCGTCGTCTACTGGTTCGTCTGGCCGGGCAAAGCGTGCGTGGGTATAAACCCGTCGGCTCAAAAGGCCGCCCAAAAGCTCTGAATTCCCGGTACGACAAAGTTGGTCTTCCAGGCCCTTGAAGTCAAGGTCCGGTGAAACCGAAAGGGTCTTTAAGACCTCCTGCCTTAATCTGTCAAGGTCTTGAGATTTAAAGGAAAGTGATCCGAGGCCCTCACCGATCGCATCATTCAACCGGGGGTGGCCGATCAACGTCGCCAGCAGGATTTCTTCTTGCAGCCGCATTGGATCGACCTGCGCGCCGGTTCCAGCATTGTCCGCCATGCGCGGCGCCGAGAACGCATCGAAGCCCTGTTTACCGCCGAAATTGCGGTTTTGGCCCCGATATTGGCCGCGGTTCTGGCCCTGTCCGGCCCCCGGGCGGCGCTGGAAATAGAGATTCCGGACACGCTCACGAAAGGCATCCGAATAGTGCCGGCGTACGGTTTCGTCGGAAATTTTGGACGTCAATTCGCGCAACCGGGCATCGAGACCGGCCCGCGCCTCTGGTGTTTCCAGCCGTTTACCTTGGGTCTCCATCCGCCAAAGCACGTCGGACAAAGGCAGGGCCGAGGCGATCAGGGTCGCGAAGGCCGTAGCGCCCTGGCGGCGGACCATGGTGTCCGGATCCTCGCCGCCGGACAATTCGACGAAGGCCAATCCCGTATCCGGCTGCAGGATCGCCAGAGCGCGTTCAGCCGCGCGGTAGGCCGCGCGCGCGCCTGCGGCATCGCCATCGAAGCACAAAACGGGTGCCGGAGCGTGCCGCCACAGCAACTTGATCTGATCCTCGGTCAGGGCGGTGCCGAGCGGCGCCACCGCCGTCGCGATCCCAGCCTGATGCAGGGCGATCACGTCGGTATAACCTTCGACCACGATCGCCTGCCCGCTGGTGCGGATTTGGGGCAACGACTGGGACAGAGCGTAGAGGTTGTAACCCTTATGGAACAACGGGGTTTCAGGCGAATTCAAATATTTCGGCTCGCCCTTGTCGAGAATCCGCCCGCCGAAGGCGATGATCCGACCGCGCGTATCGGTGATCGGGAACATGACGCGGCCGCGAAAGCGATCGTAGGGTGCGCGGCTGGCATCGTCGGTGCGGATCACCAGGCCGGCCTCGACCATTAGATCCTCGGCAACGCCCTCCTTGGTCAAATGGGCCTTCAATGCGCCGCGTCCGTCCGGCGCGAAGCCGAGACGGAATTTCTTGATTGAATCTTCGCTGATGCCGCGACCCCGAAAATAATCGAGACCGACGCGTCCTTCGGGCAAGCGTAATTGGCGCTCGAAAAAACGGCAGGCGGCTTCGACCACATCGTAAAGCGTTTTCGCGCGTTCCTCGCGTTCGCGCTCCATCGGACTGGACCGCGGCACTTCGAGGCCTGCTTCACCGGCCAACTTCTCGACCGCTTCGGGGAAGGAGAGCTTATCGAGTTGCATGACGAAATCGATAAGACTGCCATGCGCTCCGCAGCCGAAGCAGTGGTAGAACCCCTTTTCCTCATTGACGGTGAAGGACGGCGATTTCTCATTATGGAATGGGCACAGGCCCGAATGTTCGCGCCCCTTGCGGGTCAAACGCACGCGACGGCCGATGACGTCGACAAGCCCGACCCGGGCGCGCACCTCGTCCAGGAACTGTTGGGAGAATGCCATCGGGCATATTAACGCTCGAATTTGCGAGCGCATTCCAATTCTCGGCCCTACGCGGAAATCTCCCCGCTATCCTCGCTATCCACAGGGCATCGGGCCGATTGCAGGGCCCAAAAATGCGAATCGGCGGGGGGCTGCCACCCCACCGCCGATCGTCTTTATATGGGAGATAAGCTCCCTCCCCGGTCGTCCCAGGAGCCGTTTTTCTTAACAGCCGGCCTGACCGTAAGGCGGAGTGTCAGAGAGTCGATTGGACCTGTCTATCGGGAAAAAATCGCGCTGGGAAAATAAAGACCCTTGATTTTCAATGCCGACTCGCGCGCGTCAGCCAAGTCTGGCCTTCACCCGTGCGCCGGCCTTTCCCATGTCGAGACTGCCGGCAAAGCGCTCGCGCAGCACCGCCATGACCTGGCCCATTTGCTTCAATGATTCCGCCTTGATCTCGGCGATCGCCGCATCCACGGCGGCATCGATCTCAGCCGCGCTCATCTGCGCCGGCAGATAGGATTCGATGATTCCGATTTCGTCCTGTTCCAACTGCGCCAATTCGGGACGATTGCCCTTGGTATAAGCCTCGATCGAATCGCGACGCTGCTTGATCATGGATTGCAGCAGTTTGAGGATATCGTCGTCGCTGATTCCGTCACGCGCATCAGCCGTGCGATTGGCGATATCGCGGTCTTTGATGGCCGCAAGGATCAGCCGCAAGGTCGAGGTCCTGGGCGCGTCCTTGGCTTTCATCGCCTCCTTGAGGGCGTCGTTCAACCGTTGGCGCAGCATACTGGCATCTCCCATCGAGCAAGCCAGAGACGTTAACGAAAAGGGGCCCGCGCGTCAACGGATGATATTCGTTAAGTCATTGATATTACGCGATATTTTTCGCCGTTTTTCCTTGACCGTTTGGGCCTATGCGCCTAAAAGATGCGCTTAACCTGTAGCGAGACGTGGGATTCGCGACCCACCATGCGTCTCGCCGCGGGGACATGAGCCACCCACGGCCCGCTCCACAAACACCAACGGAAGTAGCCCGCCAGCGATGCCGGAAGCCGCCACCGAGACTGCGCGCGCGGACAGCGCCCAAACCGCCTCCCAACGACCGCCGGGCGCCGACGCCGCTTTGGTTCTGGCCGACGGATCGATCTATTGGGGCAGGGGCGCCGGTGCGCCTGGGATGGTCACCGGCGAGGTCTGCTTCAATACCTCAATCACCGGCTATCAGGAGATTCTCTCCGATCCGTCCTATGCCGGACAGATCATCACCTTCACCTTTCCGCATGTCGGCAATGTCGGCACCAACCTAGAAGATATCGAGACCCTGACGCCGGCCGCCTTGGGCTGCGTACTGCGCGCCGATATCACCGAGCCCGCCAATTGGCGCGCGCAGAAACATCTGGATGCTTGGCTCAAATCATTCGGGCTCGCGGCGGTCACCGGCGTCGATACGCGGGCCCTTACCCATCGCATCCGCGAGTTGGGCTTCGCCAATGCGACCCTCATCCATACGCCCGGCACTGCGCCCGATGTCGCGCGCGCCCATGCGGCCGCGCGCGAATGGCCCGGGCTTGAGGGCATGGACCTCGCCAAGGGTGTCACCTGTGGACAGACATATAAGTGGGACGAGACGGTTTGGAGCCTAGCCGACGGCTACGGCAAGTTGACCAAACCAAAGCGCCATGTCGTCGCCATCGATTACGGCGCCAAGCGCAATATCTTGCGCTGCCTCGCAGCCGCCGGATGCAGCGTCACCGTGGTACCCGCCGAAACCGACGCAGCGAGCATCCTCGCCCTCAAGCCGGACGGCATCTTCCTGTCGAACGGCCCGGGCGATCCGGCCGCGACCGGAACCTATGCCGTGCCCGTCATCAAGAAACTGATCGATGCGCAGATCCCGATCTTCGGTATCTGCCTCGGCCATCAGATGTTGGCATTGGCGCTCGGCGCACGGACCCTGAAGATGCATCACGGCCATCGCGGCGCCAATCATCCGGTGAAGGAACTTGCCACCGGCAAGGTCGAGATCACCAGCCAGAACCACGGCTTCGAGGTCGACCGCGCCACCTTGCCCAAGGGCGTGGTCGAAACCCACACATCTTTGTTCGACGGCTGCCTCGAAGGTTTGCGCGTCGAGGGCAAGCCGATCTTCTCGGTCCAGCACCATCCCGAAGCCTCCCCCGGCCCGCAAGACAGCCATCATCTGTTCACGCGGTTCGTCGAGATGATCGATAAGAAGTGATGGCAATACGACATACGAAAATCGAACTTCAGTGCGCACATAGCGCGGTCTTACTCGAGTTATGCGATGCCTTTGTATCGGACAGGCATATGTGTTCATCCAACAAGTTCTCGGCCGCCGATGCCTTGCGGCCCGAGAAATGGAACATAAATAGAACATCTCTGTCTGCATTATCTGTCATGCCGGCCGACGAATGCCGACAAATGCCGACAAATGCCGACAAATGCCGACATACCTACATTCCGTTGTTTTTGGCCGACACCCCTTTCGCGAGTTTGCCTTCTCATCATGCCTAAACGCACCGACATCAAATCAATCATGATCATCGGCGCCGGTCCGATCGTCATCGGCCAGGCATGCGAGTTCGACTATTCCGGCGCGCAAGCCTGCAAGGCGCTGCGCGAGGAAGGCTACCGCGTCATCCTGGTCAATTCGAACCCGGCCACGATCATGACCGACCCCGAGATGGCGGACGCCACCTATGTCGAGCCGATCGTGACGGAAGTTCTGGAACGCATCATCGAGAAAGAGCGCCCGGACGCACTGCTGCCCACCATGGGCGGTCAGACCGCGCTCAATGCATCGCTGACGTTGGCCAAGCTCGGCATTCTGGAAAAATACAAAGTCGAACTGATCGGCGCCTCGGCCCATGCGATCGAGAAGGCCGAAGACCGCCTCAAGTTCCGCGAGGCGATGGAATCGATCGGCCTGGAAAGTCCGAAGAGCCTTTTGTGCGGCTCGCTCGAACAGGCCCGCATCGCGATGGCCGAGATCGGCCTGCCGCTCATCATCCGCCCCAGCTTCACGCTGGGCGGAGTGGGCGGCGGCATCGCCTATAACCGCGAAGAATTCGACCAGATCGTCTCAGGCGGCCTCGCCGCCTCGCCGGTCCACGAATTGCTGGTCGAGGAATCGGTGTTGGGGTGGAAGGAATACGAGATGGAAGTGGTCCGCGACCGCGCGGACAATTGCATCATCGTCTGCTCCATCGAAAACGTCGATCCGATGGGCATCCATACCGGCGATTCGATCACGGTAGCGCCGGCGCTGACGCTCACCGACAAAGAATATCAGATCATGCGCAACGCCTCGATCGCGGTGCTGCGCGAGATCGGCGTCGATACCGGCGGATCGAACGTGCAGTTCGCGGTCAACCCGGAAGATGGTCGCTTGGTCATCATCGAGATGAACCCGCGCGTGTCGCGCTCCTCCGCACTTGCCTCGAAGGCGACCGGCTTCCCCATCGCCAAGATCGCGGCCAAGCTCGCCATCGGCTATACGCTCGACGAGTTGGGCAACGACATCACAGGCGTCACGCCCGCTTCGTTCGAGCCGACCATCGACTATGTCGTCACCAAGATACCGCGCTTCACCTTCGAGAAATTTCCCCAAGCGGTGCCGCTTCTGACAACCTCGATGAAAAGCGTCGGCGAGGCCATGGCGATCGGTCGTACTTTTGCCGAGTCCCTGCAAAAGGGTCTGCGCTCGATGGAGATCGGCCTGACCGGCCTCAACGAGATCGATATTCCGGGCGCGCCCGACCGCGACGCGGTGCGCGCCGCACTTGCCCTGCCGCACCCCAACAGGATTCTGTATGTCGCGCAGGCCTTCCGCTTCGGCCTCGATCTGGAGACCATCCGCGCGGCCTGCAAGTTCGATCCATGGTTCCTCGAACAGATCAAATGCCTGGTCGACGAAGAAGCCGAAGTCCGCGCGCATGGCCTGCCCGGCGACAAGGCTGGCATGCTGCGACTCAAGAAGATGGGCTTCTCCGATACGCGGCTCGCGGAGCTGTCCAGCATGACGGCCTCGGTCGTCGCGGCACGCCGCCGTAGCCTGAACGTCACTCCGGTCTATAAGCGCGTCGATACCTGTGCTGCGGAATTCGCCTCGCAGACGTCATATATGTACGGATGCTACGAAGGCGACGGCTTGAACGCGCCCGAATGCGAGGCGCGCCCCTCAGATCGCAAGAAGGTCGTTATCCTCGGCGGCGGCCCAAACCGCATCGGCCAGGGCATCGAATTCGATTATTGCTGCGTGCACGCCGCCTATGCGATGGCCGATGCCGGTTTCGAATCGATCATGGTCAACTGCAATCCGGAAACGGTGTCGACCGATTACGACACCTCCGACCGGCTCTATTTCGAGCCGCTGACCGACGAGGACGTGATCGAACTGATCCGTGTCGAGCAGCGCAACGGCGAAGTGATGGGCGTGATCGTTCAGTTCGGCGGCCAAACGCCGTTGAAGCTCGCCCAGGCACTCGAATCGGCGGGCATCCCGATCCTCGGCACCTCGCCCGATGCCATCGATCTTGCAGAAGACCGCGAACGCTTCCAGAAACTGCTCGAACGCCTCGGCCTGCGTCAGCCTCCGAACGGTATCGCGCGCTCCGGTGGCGAAGCCGAAGCGATTGCCGCGCGTATCGGCTTTCCCGTCGTCATCCGCCCGTCCTACGTGCTGGGTGGCCGCGCGATGGAAATCGTCCACGACATGGATCAGCTCCGCCGTTATATCCAGACCGCCGTTGTCGTCTCGGGCACCTCGCCCGTGCTGATCGACTGGTATCTGCGTGACGCCATCGAGGTCGATGTCGATGCGATCTGCGACGGAACCGACGTCTATGTCGCGGGCATCATGGAACATATCGAGGAAGCCGGCATTCATTCCGGCGATTCAGCCTGCTCGTTGCCGCCACATTCCTTGTCCGCCGAAACCATCGCCGAGTTGCGCGTGCAGACCCGTGCACTGGCCCGCGCGCTCAACGTCGTCGGGCTGATGAACGTGCAGTTCGCGATCCAGAACGGCGATATCTACATTCTCGAAGTCAATCCGCGCGCGAGCCGCACTGTGCCGTTCGTTGCCAAGGCGACCGGCGTATCGGTCGCCAAGATCGCGGCGCGCGTTATGACGGGCGAGAAACTCTCGACCTTCGCGCTCGACGAGCTACGCAAGTTCAATCATGTCGCCGTCAAAGAAGCGGTTTTCCCGTTTGCGCGTTTCCCGGGCGTCGATACCATCCTCGGACCGGAGATGAAATCGACCGGCGAGGTGATGGGCATCGACAAGGATTTCCCGCACGCCTTCGCGAAATCGCAATTGGGCGCCGGCATCATTCTGCCGACCAAGGGCCGCGTGTTCCTGTCGGTCAAGGATCGCGACAAGCCAGCCGCTGCCGAGCTGGCCAAACGCCTTGCCGCCCTCGGCTTCGAGATCACCGCCACGTCGGGTTCGGTCAAATATTTCAACGAACAGGGCATTGCCGCCAAACGCGTCAATAAAGTACTTGAAGGTCGCCCCCACTGCGTCGATGCGATCAAATCGGGCGAGGTGCAACTCGTCATCAATACGGCCGAGGGGGCACAATCCATCGCCGATTCCTTCTCGATCCGGCGGGAATCCTTAACAAGCAATATTCCGCATTACACCACGCTGACCGGGGCTGCGGCCGCCGTCAGCGCCATGGAAGTCGGGCGCGATGACGCCGAATCCGGTGGACTTGAAGTCGCACCGCTGCAATCATATTCTAGAGTTTCCGCGTAAATCGGGTTCTCTGTGAATCGGTCGGTTGGATAACCGTCCGTTCCTGCCGTTTTTGTATTTTTGGAATGTTGACGCATGGCAACGGAAAAAATTCCCATGACGGCCGAGGGTTTTCGGTCCCTTGAGGAAGAGCTGAAACGCTTACGCCAAATCGAACGTCCCGAGATCATCCGGGCGATCGGCGCGGCGCGCGAACATGGCGACCTGTCCGAAAACGCCGAATATCATTCCGCGCGCGAGAAGCAAAGCTTCATAGAGGGCCGCATCGCCGAGCTTGAGGATGTCATCAGCCGCGCGGACATCATCGATCCGAAGACGCTGACGGGCAGCACCATCCGCTTCGGTGCCACGGTGAAGCTCGCCGACGAGGACAGCGCGGAAGAATCGACCTTCCAGATCGTCGGCAGATACGAAGCGAGTGTCGAAAAGGGACGCATCTCGATCACCTCGCCGCTGGCCCGCGCACTTATCGGCAAGAAGGTTGGGGATTCGGCCGAGGTCAACGCGCCTTCGGGCCCGAAGTCCTATGAGATCGTCAAAGTTCAATTTAAATAGAAGCTAGCTGGCGTCCGAAACGGGCACCGGCACGCCGGGCTCGATTTTCGACGCGCGGATGGTCAGCGCCGATTTGACGTGGCTCACATTGGGTGCCGCCGTCAGCTTCGCGGTGACGAATTTCTGGTAGGCTTCCCAATCTTCGGCGACGATCTTGAGTAGAAAATCCGTCTCGCCGGCGAGCATGTGGCACTCGCGCACTTCCGGCCAGCTTCGCACCAGTTTTTCAAAGGCATTCAGATCGGGCTCGGCTTGGCTGTGCAGGCCGACATGGGCGAAAACCGTGACGTTGAAGCCGAGCGCCATGGGATCGAGATCGGCGTGATAGCCCTTGATCAGGCCTGCTTCCTCAAGTGCCCGCACGCGCCGCAAGCACGGTGGCGCCGAAATGCCGACCCGCCGTGCAAGCTCGACATTGGTCATGCGCCCGCTTTCTTGCAGGTCGCGCAGGATCTTGCGGTCGATATCGTCAAGTTTGACCCGATTCATGATCGGGAGTTTACGGTGGGCGCACATCTCGCGCAATATTGTTTCAAGAGCGTAAAATATTATTTCGCCACGAGCTGTCACTTGCGATTAATTCGGGCTCTCCTTATCTTATTGCTCTGCGTGAGGTGCATAGCATGGCGAAACGACACAGCAAGGTGCTGATCCTGGGATCCGGTGCGGCCGGCCTGACGGCGGCGATCTATACCGCGCGGGCCAACCTGAAGCCGGTGCTGATCCATGGCATGCAGCCGGGCGGTCAAATGACCATCACGACGGACGTCGAGAACTATCCCGGTTTCGCCGATGTCATCCAGGGCCCCTGGCTGATGGAGCAGATGCAGCTTCAGGCCGAGCATGTCGGCACCGAGATGATCGGCGACCAGATCGTCGAGGCCGATCTCAAGAGCCGCCCCTTCCGCCTCGTCGGTGATTCCGGCGATGTCTATACCGCCGATGCGCTCGTCATTTGCACCGGCGCGCAAGCGAAGTGGCTTGGCCTGCCGTCGGAAAAGGTTTTCCAGGGTTTCGGCGTATCGGCCTGCGCCACGTGCGACGGATTTTTCTTCCGCGGCAAGGAGATCGCCATCGTCGGCGGCGGCAATACCGCAGTCGAGGAAGCGCTGTATCTGACCAATCACGCCACCAAGGTCACACTAATCCATCGCCGCGACAGTTTGCGAGCCGAAAAGGTCATGCAGGAGCGGCTGTTCCGCAATCCCAAGGTCGAGGTCATCTGGAATTCGGAAGTCAGCGAGGTCCTCGGCAAGACCGATGGGATCGCACCCGAGGTTACCGGGGTGCGCGTGAAGAATGTGAAGACCGGCGCGACGCGCGATCTCGCAGTCGCCGGATTCTTCGTCGCGATCGGGCACACGCCCAACACCAGCCTGTTCGTCGGCCAGCTCAAGATGGACAACGAAGGCTATCTGATTACGAAACCGGATTCGACTAAGACCGACATCGACGGCGTGTTCGCCGCCGGCGATGTGCAGGATCCGAAATTCCGCCAAGCGGTCACCGCAGCCGGTACCGGCTGCATGGCCGCGCTGGAAACGGAAAAATACCTGGCCGCCCTCGAAACCGGCGAACGCGTTGCGGCGGAATAAAGCGTCGAAGATCTGCGCGTAACTCGTAAGCGTGACAACGACAGCAACTTAGGACAACGGACATGGATGTCGCCACCAAAGGTGCACGTGACCGCGGGCAGACGGCGCCTCGTCCGACCGGCGGCGGAGATCGGTCCAACAATGCCTCGCGCATGGATTGGGACAAGCTGCGCATTTTCCATGCCGTCGCCGAAGCCGGCAGCTTCACGCACGCAGGCGAGACACTGAACCTGAGCCAGTCTGCGATCAGCCGCCAGATCAGTTCGCTCGAACAAAGCCTGGGCGTCACTCTGTTCCATCGCCATGCGCGCGGATTGCTGCTGACCGAGCAGGGCGAAGATCTGTATCTGACCGCGCACGAGGTCTTCCACAAACTGGCGATGGCCGAGGCCCGTCTCACCGATTCCAAGGAACGTCCCGAAGGTCCGCTCAAGATCACGACCACGGTCGGTTTTGGTTCGGTGTGGCTCACGCCGCGCATCAAGGAGTTCATGGATCTCTATCCCGAGATCGATGTGACGCTTCTGCTGGTCTATGACGATCTCGATCTCGCCATGCGCGAAGCCGACGTCGCCATCCGTTTGACGCCGCCGCGCCAGCCCGACCTCATCCAACGCCATCTGATGAGCATCCGCTATCTGTGTTATGCCTCGCCCGATTATCTGAAACAGCACGGCATGCCACGCACGGTCGAGGAATTGGACAATCATCGCCTCGTCACCTTCGGCGAGGAGGTCGGCGATCAATTGGAACTCGTCCCCACCCTCAACTTCCTGATGGTGGCCGGGCGCGAACCAGGGCGGCCGCGCAAGCCGGTCCTCAAGGTCAATAATATTTACGGCATCTACCGGGCGGTTCTGGCCGGGGTGGGACTGGGCGCCCTGCCCGACTATATGTTGGTCGGTTCCAGCGGCCTAGTACGCGTCCTGCCGGAATTGGCCGGGCCCCCGACCGAGGTCTACTTCGTCTATCCCGAGGAATTGCGACATTCCGCGCGCATCGAGGTATTCCGCGACTTCATGGTCCGTAAGGTCTTGGAGTCAAAGAACTAGCCGTTCTCGGCCTATCGCTCAACGAGAGCCATGCGTCAGACGCATGAATGGGTTACCATATTGACAATGGTTTTGCGGCGCGGAAACGCCTACAAGTTAGTGGTGTTCGGGGCTTGCCCCTGAACCGGGGTCTTCGGACCCTACGTCTCCCAGACGTGAAGCCTCCCTGTTAAACTTGCTAGGGAACTGCGGTTCCCTAGCACTTTTTTTGCCCATTTTTCAGTGACTTAGTCGAAGCTAGCCCGGAAGCCGTAGCCTGATTTTTCAGGCTCATGTGCCATCCTTCTGGCGAAAACGATTGCCCGAAACCGTTCATCTAAGTGAATTTCCGGCGACCTTCCCTTTTTATCGTGGCGGAAAATTTGCCCATCGGGCCTGTGAAGAACCGCGCCGAACGCTATCAACGATAAGAGATGCGAGCTCCCAACTCCAACGCGCGTCCCTCGAGCGGACTGAGCCACCCCCCTACCAAAGTATTCCCGGTCCCTACCTTTGCCTACTTTGAGTTGATATCCAACGGAGATAGCTTAACCCTGCGTTGATCGAGTGTCCCCACACCTCCCCCATCGTGGACGGCATTCATTCGCCTCCCTGTTAAACTCGCCGCCCCCATAAAGGGCGGCTTCTTCTTGTGCGGGAAACCTTAGGAGTTCGGCTGACAATCAAAAACCTGCTCGCGATTTTTCTGACGCTCGCGAGCGCCGTGGCCTAGACTACAATCCAACGCATTTAGAACATTAGCCACGACCGTCAGATGAAATTTGGTCGGCCCAAAGGGGTCTCAGTCTGATAAACTACCGCCAAGCTCAACGGGTAACTACACTAACGCTGCCGAAAGAAAGAACGCTGAGAACGTAATCTTCATCGAAAGCACCTGAGTTGCGGATGAGTTTAGACTGACTTTCCGGAGCCCTTGGGAACAGTCGAGAGTGCACCCGAGCGAAAATCATTGAATTGCGGTTCCGCGCTCTTCTTTCAGCCTTCAATCGGTCGCGAACCACTTGTCGTAAATTCTTTGATATGAACCATCTTCCCGCATTTGCAGAAGAGCATCATTGACGAGCTGCCGATTTTTTCCCCACCCATGACGGCCGAGGAACGGCGGAAAATTCGCGAGGGCTATTCGTGCCTTAGAGACGCGGTGGATCTGTCTCTATCAATCCGGCGAAACGAAGCATGCCCGTGCGGATCCGATCAGAAATATAAGCATTGTCACGGCAAAGACGTTTAATTCGTCGCATCGACGGGCTTGCCCTCGATGACTTCGGCCGTCTCCGCACTGAGCGCGCGTCCCGGCTGCTTCGGCACAGTAAGGGGTGCCGGCGTCGAGCCATTATGGCGCACGCGGGCCGACTGGCTCTCTCCTACGGCAGTTTGGACCAGTCGCGGTAGATCGCTGCCAAGTCATTGGCTGGTGACTCGTTGGAGAACACCACCATAGTGCGTTTGTTCTTTCTATTCCAGGCAACGATCTGCCCGCCTACGCCATGGGCATAGAAAGAGTCAGGCACCATCTTATGATCCACCCAAGTGAAATAGCCGTAGCTGCCGAACTGGTTGAAGGGCCCATTGGGTCCGCGCGCGGGCAGCTGCGGAGCGGCGGCCTCTTTGAGGAAATTGCCCAGGCAGCTGCCGTCGTCATAGGTGGTGCTCACCCAAGCCGCCAAGCGGGCCCAGTCATGGAGATGCATCTGCAGCGCGCCTGAGGCGAAGGCGTCCTTGTTTCGGTCGGTTCGCAGCACCGCAGGGCCCTGGATAGGGATGGTCCGCAGCACCGATTGCTCGACCCAATTCGTAAACGGCATGCCAGTGGCCTGGGACACCATCAGAGCGACCATCTCCGGATCAGAATTGCGGTACGAAAACACCTGCCCAGGCGCACGCGGATTGCCGAGGGAGTCCTTTTCCGCGGTGTGGACCCGCGGCATCAGCATCAGGTCTTTGATGAAGAGACGCCCCGACCAGATCTCACGAAACTGCTCCGGCGTGGCAACATTCGCATCGCGCAAACCCTCCCAGGTGCCTGAGGCCATGGTGAGCAAATTCTTGAGTGAGGCCTTTCCCATGTCGGTGGTTGCGAATTCCGGTAGCACTTCACCGACCCGCGCATCGAGCGAAATGAGCTTTTGGCAGATCGCTTGTCCTGCCGCAATGGCGGTAACGGTTTTGCCTACGCTCAGGCCGTAGAAGAGCGCGTCCTCGGGTATGCCGTCTTTCAACGCGGAATGGATCACGTTGTCGCCATTGAGAAGCACCACGGCCCGCATGCTCGAAGCGGTGAAAAGCCGCTTCATCGCTTCGACCACGGCTTGTTCCTGACCCTGCGGCGCCTGCGGGCTGAGTGTTCGCGGCGCCGCGTAAAGGCCCACCTGGTAGTCCCAGGCCCGTCCCTTGTTGATAAGAAGGGCGTCACACGCGCCACGGCCCTCGCACGGGTTCTGAGCGATAGCAGGCCCCTGGAGTAACAAGAGCGTGCCCACGGCCAAGTGTCGGAGGGCAAGTGCGACGCGGGTATGCTGCCTTTCGACAGTTTTACTCCATATCGTCATGCGCACTTGATCGGCCCCCATTAGGTGGTCCGGGTTGAATGTTAGTGCATTGCTTCCCCCACCAGCAAAAACCGATATGCCCGACCGCGCAAGCGGGCTGCGTTGCTGCGTGATCGGGGGAAGAATTTTGGCTGTGGTGTCGGGGCGAGATGCGCGGCAGAACGAATCCTGAGTCAAATACGGGGCGCGCAATGGCGTTCCCTAATTGGTCCACGGCAGCCATCTTACGATCAATTCCTGTGGTTCACTTAGGCTTCCACGTGCTGGTGTGTCAACGCCGGAGACAAAATGCATCGGTATGGCGGAGTAAAGATGCATCAGTGAGGCCCGCAGTAAGGCCCCCCGCGGGGGGCCTTACTGCGCTTCGCGATCAGGTTTGGCTGTCGTCGTCGGGGATGTTGCGAGAGCGCCGCTTGCTCTGTTTGAGCCTGTAGCTGTCGCCGTTCATTTCCAGGATATGGACATGGTGGGTCAGCCGATCGAGCAATGCACCGGTAAGACGTTCGGAGGCGAACACGCCGGTCCACTCGTCGAATGGCAGATTGCTGGTAACGATGGTGGAGCCGCGCTCGTAGCGCTGGGAGAACACTTCGAACAGCAACTCGACACCGGTCTGGGAGAACGGCACGTAGCCGAGTTCGTCGATGATCAGCAGCTTGTAGGTGGCGAGCTGCCGCTGCAGACGCAACAGTCGCTTCTCGTCGCGAGCCTCGATCAACTCGTGAACCAAGGCCGCGGCGGTGGTAAAGCCGACCGA
>CAMDWJ010000057.1 GCA_945877815.1 Caenispirillum bisanense | reverse complement strand
CTATAGACGAAGATTTCGCGCAAAGGTCGCGGCAACGGCATCTCGTCGATTTTGGTCGAATCGAATTTGACCGAGAGGTAGGGTTTTGGCTGTCCGTCGGCGCCCATCTGGAAGAAATTCGTGCGCAGTGCCGAATCGACGACATTGAGGAAGCGTCGCAGCACGCGGTCCTCGTCGGCGCTGGTCACCGATTCGAGGGTCGTCAGGATGTCCTTGCGGAATTTCTCGACCAGTGCGTCGCGCGATTTGTTCTTCGGATCGAACTTGGCGACGAACATGTCCGCGAGGCTGGCGGCGATGGCTGGATTGTTGTTGAGCGCGCCGATCATATATTCCTGCGAGAAGGGCGCCTTCACCTGTCGCAGGTAACGAGCAAAATGACGCAAGGTCACGATCTCGCGCCAGCCGAGCTCGGCGCCGATCACCAGTGCGTTGAGCCCGTCGCTTTCCATCTCGCCCGACCAGGAGCGGTCGAATACCTCGTGGAAGTTGGCGCGCACGTCGGCGAGATCGACGGCCGCGCCATTGCGCGTCTGCAGGCCGAAATCGTGGATCATGACGAGGGCGTGCGTCGTGGTGCGCGGGGTGACTGCGTGCGGCATCTCATCGATGACTTTGAGGCCCATATCTTCGAGCATCGGCAACACATCCGACAAAGGCAGCGGCACGTGCGGATGATAGATTTTGAATCTCAGCTCGTTGGCCGCCGCACTTTTGGGACGATAGAGATCCATCGTCAGCCGGTTGGATGAGACCGCTTGGTGGATGTTGGCGACGTCCGCAAGTGTTGCTTCGGCGTCGATGTGGTCGGTATAGCTTGTGGGAAACGCTTCGCCATAGGCATCGGCAAGGGTGCGCGCCAGGGCGGGTTCGTGCGCCGCCGCCAAAGCCCGGCGCAGATTGTCGGGCCATGAGCGCGCCGCGCGCGCGATCTCGGCCTCGATCTGTTTGATGTCGATATCCGGATGGCGTCGTTCGGCCAGCGCGATGGTCATATGGATGCGCGCCAGCGGAGTTTCGCCATATTCCGTATTGTAGTTGGCCATCTCGCCGCCGAAGGCCTTTTCGAGAATGGTCTGAACGCGGGCGCGCAGATCGTAGGAATAGCGCTCGCGCGGCACGTAAATGAAACACGAGGCATAACGCAGGAAATCGTCGAGTCGCACGAAGACGGCGACGCGTTGATGATCCTGCGTATGCAGGATGCCGAGGCTGATGTCGTGCAGATCGGCGTCGCGGATCTGGAACAGCTCATCGCGCGGAAAAGTTTCCAGGATATGCTGCAACGCCTTGCCGTCGTGGCTAGCCGGCGCGAAGCCGGTGCGGGTGAAAACCTTGTCGATCTTGCGGCGAAGCAGCGGTATGGCGCGCGGGCTCGAGGAATAGGCGGTCGAGGTGAACAGCCCGACGATCAGGCGCTGGCCGATGACCTTGCCGCGCGCGTCGAACTTCTTGACCCCGATGGTGTCCAGAGTGACCGCGCGATGCACCGTCGATTTCGCATCGGCCTTGCTGACGATCACGGGATCGGGGCGCCGTACGAACGCCTGCACCTCGCTCGGCAGGCTGCCGAGATGGCGCAATTCGCTCAACACGAGGCGATCGGAGTCGCGCAGCAGCCCAAGGCCCTTCTTGGCGTCGACCTTGACCTTGGCGGCCTTGCCCTCGCCGACGAACTCGTATTCGCGGTAGCCCAGGAAGGTGAAATGATTGTCGTGCGCCCATTGCAAGAAATCCTGCGCCTCTGCCACCTCGCCGGTGGTGCCCTCGGCGAAACGCAATTTGAGATCGTTGATGATGCCCTGCACCTCGGCGCGCATCGCCGGCCAATCCTCGACCGCGGCGCGTACGTCTGCGTAGACGCCGGTCAGGGTATCGGCGATTTCCTTGAGCCGCGCCGCATCCTCCTGGCGCGCGATCTCGAAGGTGACGATCGATTCGGCGCGCGTGGCACCGCCGGTGGAGCCCGCTTCGACGATCTCGACGATATTGCCCGCACCGTCGCGTTTCACGCGCATGATCGGATGGACGAGCAGCGCCACGGTTATGCCGAGCTGCGCCAGGGCGGCCGAGGCGGAATCGACCAGGAAGGGCATATCGTCGGTGCCGACTTCGACGAAGCTGTGCGGGCTCGTCCAGCCGTCGCGCTTGGCGTCGGGGCTGTGGACGCGAATGTTGGTCTTGCCGGGGCGGCGCTTGGCGATGGTGTCGAAATTCGAGAGTGCCGCGGCGGCCAGCATGGCCGGCGTCCGTGCGCTTAGATCCTGGACCGCGACATTGGCGTAGAACAACCGTACGAAGGTATCGACGATCTTTTTATTTCGCCGTCCGGCGTGCCGTGCGGCCTCGGTCGCGATGGAGCGCAGCATCGATGTCTTGCGCGAATTGGTGGTGTTCATGAGCGTCTCCCCGGTCGTGATATGGTCGCACAATGCACCGTTACGTGGCGAAGCCTCATTATTCTTATTTGAAACAATATATTAACAGGCTTTCCGCATAAGGGAATTAAGGTTTTCGCGCACGCCGTGGGGTCTGTGACATCGGGGGAACCACCATCCGGGACCCCCGTTATATCCTTAGCTGACGCATGCGGAGCGCGTGAGGCGTTCCGCAGGAGGGAGGGTGCCAGGAGGATTATCCGTGATGTCGAACGATAAACGGTCGCAACGGAACCAACAGCAGCAGCAAGGCGGCCGCCAGACCGATCAGGACCGCCAACGCGATTAGGCGGCCCGCAATATCTCAATGGCAGGGGCGGGGTTTCGGCCTCGCCCTTTCGTTTGGTGCGGGTGAAATCAATGGACGGAGTACGCGCACCCGGCGTACAGAGACGAACAGGTTCGCCCATGGAACATTCCGCCGATCCCTCCCACTCCACCCGCCCGGACGCGCGCGTCCATATCGCACGCGCCCAGGATCTTTTGCGCGCGCGCGACCGCGTCGGCGCGCGGCGTGAAGCCGACATCGCGCTTGGCTTGCCGCTGGGCGATCTCGTCGCTCGCAATGTACTCGGCAGCGTGCTCTACGAACTCGACGATCTCGATGCGGCGCAGCGTTTGTTCCAAGGTGTGTTGGCCGAGAATCCGCGTTACGGCGATGCACTCAACAATCTCGGCAATATCCTGGCGCGCGAGGGCAAGCCGAGGCCGGCGCGCGAATTCTATGAACGCGCCCTCGCCGAGGCCCCAGCCAATCCCGATTACCTCGCTAATCTCGGCGGCGTGCATCAGGCGCTGGGCGATGTCGCGGGCGCGTTGGATTGTTTCGAACGCGCACTGGTCATCGATCCCGCCCATGCGGACGCGCGCTGGAACCGCGCCATCGCGCGCCTGCTGTCCGGCGATCTCGCGGGCGGCTTCGCCGATTACGAAGCGCGCTGGCAGCTGCCTGAATTCGCGGCGCGATCCTTCGCGGCTCCGCGCTGGAATGGGGAGAATCCGCGCGGGTGCACAATCCTCATTCATTCCGAGCAGGGCTATGGCGACACGATCCAGATGGTACGCTTCGCGCGGATCATCGAAAATCGCGGCGGCCGGGTCGTCCTCGAAACCCGCGCGCCGCTTGCCCCGTTGATGCGGGGGGTGGCGGGCGTGGGTCAAGTGATCGTGCATGGCGACGCCCTGCCGCCGTTCGATTTTCACGTGCCGATCATGAGCCTGCCCGCCGCCTGCGGGGTCAAAACGCTGGGCGATATTCCGGCCGAACCCTATCTGCGCGCGCCCGATGGCGGTTCGATCGCGCTTCCGTCACACAAAGGGGGCGAGCGCCGGGTCGGCCTCGTGTGGGCGGGACGGCCGACGCACAAGAACGACCGCAATCGATCTCTCGCACCAGCGCATCTTTCGCCACTCGGGGCGATCCCCGGGGTGCTGCTTTTCTCGCTCCAGGTGGGTGCGCGCACCGAGGATCTCGCGCAAATTCCGGACATCGTCGATCTTGCCCCCCAGCTCACCGACTTCGCCGCGACCGCGCGCGCGATCGCCGAACTCGATCTGGTGATCTGCGTCGATACGGCGGTCGCCCATCTCGCGGGCGCGATGGGCAAACCATGCTGGTTGCTGCTGCCCTTCGCACCCGACTGGCGCTGGTTGTTGGGGCGCGACGACTCGCCCTGGTATCCGAGCCTGCGCCTCTTCCGTCAGCCGAGGATCGGCGATTGGGGCGACGTGGTGGGGCGCATCGCCCGGGACTTGTCGGCCGGGGGAAAGCCCGCCACTATATGACAGAGTCAACGAGGCACGGCGGAGACAATCCCGCGATGTTCGATCTGCAAAAGAAAAGCAATTTCCAAAGGATGAAGATGCGCAACGTCGACCGCGAGGTCGAGCCGTTCTTTTCGACCATGCTGGTGCTGATCTCCTGCTTCATGTCGCTGATGCTGTTCGGTGCGGGCAGCTTTTTCGGCGGCATTCTTTTCCTGCTTCCGCTCGTCGTTTCCGCACTCGTTTATTGGGACGAAGTGCTGACACCATCCGAAGACGACGCTTAGTCCAGCCTTAGGTTCTCCTCATGACAACGCAACGCGAAAACGACATCCTGACCCGCGTCGGTCCCGGAACACCTATGGGCGAGTTGATGCGGCGCTATTGGATTCCGGCTGCCATGTCGTCGGAACTCAAGATCGACGGCGATCCGGTTCGTTTGCAAATCTTGTGCGAAAAGCTGATAGCCTTCCGCGATACTGATGGCCGCGTCGGCATCATGGATCACCGCTGCCCGCACCGCTGCGCCTCGCTGTTTTTCGGGCGCGTTGAGGAAGGCGGCATCCGCTGCGTCTATCACGGCTGGAAGTTCGATGCGGAGGGCAACTGCGTCGATATGGCCAACGTGCCTGCCCACCAGGATTTCAAGCACAAGGTCCACGCCAAGGCTTACAAAACCTTCGAACGCAACGGCGTGGTCTGGGTCTATATGGGCGACCAAGGAGAAAATGGGGCCAAGGTGCCGCCGATGCCCGATATCCCCGCTACCTTGCGCCCCGCCGAGGATATGAAGATCTGGGCGTCGCAGCGCGAATGCAATTGGCTCCAGGGGCTGGAGGGCGAGCTGGATACCTCGCATCTCGGCATTCTGCATCTCGGCCAGGCGCACAAGGGCAGCGACTTCTTGCAGGAGACGCATAAATACGCGACCGGCAACCGCACGCCCGATTACGCGCTCGCCGATACCGATGTCGGCTGCATGTACGGCGCCTACCGTCCGGCCGAGGAGGATTCGCTGTATTGGCGCGTCGGCCATTTCGCCATGCCCTTCTGGGCGATGATGCCGATCCTGCCCATCGAGCGTTGCGTGCTCGCGCGCGCCTATGTGCCGATGGACGATACGCACACCATGATCATGATCTGGGGCGACAAGCGGGGCAATCCGCGCACGACGGATAGCAACGGCGGCGACTTCATCGTCGGCTATACCCACAATCCGCAATTCCACGAAAACACCACTGATTGGTACGGCCGTTTCCGCCTTAAGGCCAACCTGCGCAACGATTATTTCATCGACCGCGAGGTGCAGCGCACCCAAAGCCCGTCCGGCATCGATGGCGTTCAGGTTCAAGACGATGCGGTGACGACCAGCATGGGCGGGATCGTTGATCGCACCTTCGAACATCTCGGCCCCAGCGATCAGATGATCACGAAAGTGCGCCGCCGCCTGATTGCGGCCGCGACCGCCTTGGAGAAGGACGCCACAGCCCCGCCGGGTGCCGATCGTCCCGATGCCTATGCCAATATCCGCTCGGGCAATTACGTCTCACCCGGGGATCCCGCCGATTGGGAACGTGTCTATTGGGAGAAGGTCGCTTGGGCGCGCTCGATCCTCGATCCGGTGCCGGCCAAGGCGGCGGAATAGGACTCAGCCGAAGCCGTCATGCCCCGGCTCGTTCGGGGCATCCACGTCACTCAATTACCATGAAGTTCGTGAATGGCCGCACTGCGCGGATGACGTCGCTCATCCGCGCGGCAGGCTCTTCCAGCTTTCGCCCGTCGGCAGGAATTCCGCAAAGGAGCGGATCAGGCCCCATTCGATCCCGTCCTTGAAGCAATCGAGCTGTTCGCCGCTCGCGTGTTTCTGCACCGCGTCGCGCAGCATGCGCCGCGCATAGACGATGGAACGGTCGCTAGTCGACAGATGCTCGCGCGTGCGGTCGGCGGCGACATGCTGCGCCATGGCGACGGCGAAATCCTCGACGCGGACCGCCGAATAGCCGGACCAGCTTCCGTTCTTCGTGCGGTCCTGGCCGAACCGGTCGGCGATGGTGAGATGGGTGAAATCGCGCACCCCTTGGGGCACGGGAAAATTGTCGTGCTCGATGGAACGTTCGAGATTGTAATAGACATCCCATTGCGCCGAGGTCTCGTCGTCGATGGGCACCGAGATAGTGAGCAATTGCGTCGCCGCGCGGCCGCCATGCGACGGGATATAGGAATACCAGGGCATCATATATTCGCGCACGCGCGCGAGCGTGGTGCCGTCCGGCATAGTGCGCAGCGCCGCCTCGCGGTAGCCGTAGGGCTGGTCCTCGAATTCGAGGCGCGGGCTCGAATCGTGCAGCGCGTTGGTGATCGAATCCGAGCCGACGAGATCCTTCGGCCGATCCGCCCAATCCTTGTGCAGGATGCCGACATGTGCGGAATCCAATTGGCCTTCGATGCCGTAGACCCAGTTGGCGCGCACGATGCCGACCGAGCAGCGCACCTGGTTGTGCTGCAGATCGATCCAGTTAAGCATTGGGAAGGTTCCGGGTTCGTCGCCGCCGAGCCAGATCCAAACGATGCCGGCCGCTTCGCGCACCGGATAGGTGCGCACCTTCACGCGCGCGGCGAAGGCCTCACGCCGCTCGGCGGATTCCGGAGGCACGTCGAGCACCTTGCCGGTCACGTCGATCTTCCAGCCGTGGAAAATGCAGGTGAGCGCGCAATCGGCGTTGCGCGCGAGTGCCAACGACACGCCACGATGCGGGCAGGCTTCGTCGAGCACGCCGAGGCGGCCATCGGCGGCGCGGAAGGCGACCATGTTCTCGCCCAGCAGGCAGATGCGGTGCGGGTCGCCACCCGCGACGATTTCGGATGACAGCGTGGCCGGTACCCAGAAACGGCGCATGAAATCGCCCATCGGCGTTGCGCGCCCGACATGCCACAAAAGCTCGTTGTCTTCCTGCAACATCGTCCGCCTCCGTTTTTATGTTTTATGGCTGTTCCGACTCTACGTTTGCCGATTGCCGTGTCCAACGGGCTCTCGATTATGGAGTTCGCGCAGAGAGGAAGTATAAACAATCCCCGTTTAATTGGAATTATTTTCTTGACTTGGAGGGGCGATCTGGGCTAGGCTGATCGCTGTTTCCATCCTCGCCGCTCGATCCCGCTACCCAATCGGAAGCGGCCGGGAGCCCGTGTGCGCCACCTTATCGAGATCTAGGACATGTCGAGGACCGGTCGATTTCCTGTCGAGGCGATGTCGAGCGGATGTAGATCGAATGTAGAGTCGATGTAGAGCAAATGTCGAGGCGATGTCGATCAAATGTCGATGCTCTCGGGAATAAAAACCCCGGAAATCCAACGATTTTCCCCCTACATGCCGCCAGTGACGTCGAGCACGGCGCCGGTGACGAAGGAAGCCTCGTCCGACAGCAGCCAGGCGATGGCGGCGGCTTCCTCATGTGGCTGGCCGATGCGCCCAAGCGGCACGCGCTTGGCGATGGTGTCGAGATAGGATTGCGGCTGGGGGTTTCCGCCCTCGCGCAGCACCGGGCCCGGACGGACCGCATTGACGCGAATGCCCTGGTCGGCGACTTCGCGGGCGAGGCCGACGGTGAAATTGTCGATGGCGGCTTTCGACGCACCATAGTGCACGGTCTCGCCCGCACGGCCCGCCGTCTTCGCGGCGACGGAAGATACATTCACGATGGCGCCACCGAACCCGCCGCGCTGGGTCGACATGCGCCGCACGGCTTCGCGCGCACAGAGGATCGTGCCGAAGACGTTGGTGGCGAAAACCGCCTGCAGGCGCTCGAAATCTATATCGGCGATGGCGACGCCCTGGCGCGCGATGCCGGCATTGTTCACCAGCGCATCGAGGCGCCCGTACTCGCGATCAATGGCGGCGAACAGGCGCAACACGTCGTCTTCCTTGGCGACGTCGGCCTGCACCGCAATCGCATCGCCGCCGTCGGCTTTCAGCGCTGCGACCAGATCGTTGGCATAACTTTCGCTATGCGCGTAATTGACGATCACGGCGTAGCCCGCCGAAGCTGCGGCGCGCACCGTCGCCGCGCCGATACCGCGTCCGCCACCGGTGACGAGGCAAACCTTCTGCGTGGAGGCCACTATTCGGCGGCGCTTTTGATCGCGCCTCCGGCGAGCAGCCAGGCCGCACCCTGCTGCCAGTCGGCATCGCGCGGCAGCAGCGCCGCGCATGAGCGCACATTGTACCATTCGCCGTGGTGCGCGGCCGTTGGCTCGATACCATTTTCGAGATCGCGCGCGAGTTTCAGGATCATCTTGCGCCAAGCGATGACGGCCGAATCCGATTGCCCGAGATGTTCGCGCGAGCGGTCCATGCGCGTGCCCATGCTTTCCTGAACCGCGGCGTCCTGGTTGGGGATACCTCTAATGCCGGTGAAGCTGGTCTCGCGTTGCGCCTTGCGGTCGAGCAAATATTCGTTGGCGCGATTCTGTTTCGGGAAGAAATTCTCGTCGATCGGGCCCCACATGCCGTCCGCTCCGCCGTGCCAGGCGATTTCCGCGTCCGTATAGTCGGCGTGCGGATTGGCGCTGAACGACCAGGTCCAGGTAGTGTCGTCGTCGATCGGTACCCAGGCATGGCCCGAATAGGACGCCTGGCTCGAATCGCGATCGGGCACCACCGGCGGGATCATCGTATAGAACGGCGCCAGGCACTGGGTGATGCGCCAGTAGAATTCGTTGTCGGTGGCGTTGCGCCGGGCGCCGATCAGTAAACCGTGCGGCACGCTCTGCACGTCGAACACCGGATGGCGGTCGAGCGCGTTGAACTTGTTCATCTGCACGATGTTGCGTTCCGTCGCGTTGCGCTTGTGCTGCGCGTCGGTGGCGCCATGCAGATAGGAGATATGCGAAGAATCGATCCCGCCCTCGACCGCCTGCGCCCAGTTGCATTGCTGAACGCGCTTGGTCGCGGTGCGCCGGCGCTCCGGCAGATACGACCATTCGAAATCGGGCAGGGCCGGCATTTTCTCTTTCGGCCCCATATAGATCCACACCACGCCACCGCGCACCGCGGTCGCATAGGACGTGATCTTAACCTTGTGCGCGAAATTGGTTTCCGCTGGTTCGGAGGGCTGGTCGACGCAATTGCCCTCTACGTCGAACTTCCAGCCGTGATAGATGCAGCGAATTCCGCATTCCTCGTTGCGCCCGAAATAGAGGTGCGCCAAGCGATGTGGACAATAGGCATCGAGGATGCCGACCCGGCCGTCGGTGTCGCGGAATGCGACTAGATCCTCGCCCAACAGGCGCAGCTTGACCGGATCGCAATCGGGTGTTGCGATCTCATTCTCCAAAAGTGCCGGCATCCAGAAGCGGCGCAAGAGATCGCCCATCGGCGTGCCCGGTCCGACCTTGGTCAACAGTTCGTTATCATCTTTCGACAGCATGACTTGTCTTCCTTACGTCCTAGGCTACTTCCAGCGAATGCCTTGCGGGTTGATGCTATAGGCGCCGAAGGCGCCGGGTTGAACGATCAGATCGGTGGTATGCACGACCAGCGCGGGGCTCGGCCCCACAGGCGTGAAATAAGCCATTTCGGTCGAGCGGTCGAAAACTTTCCGCCCCGCCGCCTTGCGTTCTTCCGGGTCGATGACGGTCAGCGTCTTGAAGGCATTGGCGACCATCTCCGCATCGCCCGAATAATCGCGCGACTCCGGCACGGCGTAGATGAATTCCATCGTGCCCTGAACATCCGGATTGCCGCCGCCCGGCCACGACGCGACGATCACCTGAATCTTGCCGTCGCCCTGTTTTTTGCGATAGGCGCCAAGCTCGGTCGGCTGGACCGAGGTCTTGACGCCGATCGAATTGAGCTGGTTGGCGACGATCTGCGCCGTGCCCTTGATGCTCTCCGCGGTGAAGGTCGTGATCTCCAGTTCGAAGCCATTGGGATAGCCGGCTTCGGCGAGAAGTTTTTTCGCGGCCGCAGGATCGAAATCATATGGCTTCAGCGTGAAATCGCAGCCCGCCTGGAATTCCCAGCACATGGCATTGGGCGTGCGCATCGCGCGTCCGTTGGTCAGGTACGTGAGAACGTCCTTGCGGTTGATCGCCATCATCAGGGCCTTGCGCACGCGCACGTCCTGCAACGGTTTGACGCCCGAGCGGCCTTTGGCGTCGATCGCCATATACATGTAGGAGGTACCTTGCCCCATCGAGAGCGTCACACCGGGTGCCTTGGCCATGTCTTCGGCGTTGGACAAGGTGGGATCGCGCACCATGTCGATCCCGCGCACCAGGAACTGGGCGATGCGCGTGCCGCTGTCGGGAATGAACAGCATGTTCATCTTGCCGATGTTGGAGGCTATCTTGGCAGGGCCGCCGTGTTTGAAATCCTTGTTGGCCTCGAGGAAGATTCCTTTGTTGCGGTCGATCTCGACGACCTTGTACATCCCGGTGCCGACCGGCTTGCCGGCACTATAGACGATCTTGTCCTCGGCCTTGCCGTGCGCATGCTCGGCTTCCATCGAGGTTAGATACGCCATGCGAGTCAGCGCATAGGGGGTCGGTTCCTTGGAAATCACGCGCACGGTGTAAGGTCCGGTCTTCTCGACCTTGGCGATGAATTCCCAATTGCCCTTGAAGCGGATGTTGGTGGTCTTGGGGTCGGTCACCCAATTCAGCGTATGGACGACGTCGTCGGCGTCGAACTTTTCGCCGTCGTGCCATTTGATGTCGTCGCGCAACTCAAACTCCAAGGTCAGCGGATCGACCTGCTTCCATGATTTCGCGAGCAGCGGCTCGAACTTGAAATCCTTTTCGTTGAAGACGATGAGATTGTCGAAGACTGCTTCGGTCTCGAATACCGTCTCCGGCTTTGGGTCGAGATAATAACTGATGCCCTGGATCGGCGCGTCGAGCGCCATGCGCAAGGTATCCTTCGCCTTTTGCGCCGAAGCCGGGTTCGCAAGCGCGGCTCCAGCCATAAGGCCGATACCCAAAACCGAAATTTTCAGCATTGTTGTGCTCCCTGTTTTGTAACTTTCCCGCGCGGCCGCATCGTTACGGGCGTCGGGTTTATTTCCAACGGATGCCCTGCGGATTGACACCGTAGGCGCTATAGGCGCCGGCATCGACCGTTGCGTCGGACGTATGCACATAGAGGCCCGGGCTCGGACCCAGCGGCATGAAATAGGCCTGGTCGAGCGAGCGGTCGAAGAATTGCCGGCCGAGATTCTTGCGTTCCTCCGGATCGCCGACGGTCAGCGATTTGGCGGCCATCGCCTTCATCTCCTCGTCGCCCGAATAATCGCGCGACGGGGGCACGTCGTAGACGAAGCCGATGGTTCCCTGGACGTCGGAATTGCCGCCGCCGGGCCAGGACGCAACCATCATCTGGATTTTGCCGTCGGATTGTCGTTTGCCGTAGGTGGTGGTCGGGAAGCCCTGAACCGAAGTGATCACGCCCACGCTGCGCAATTGGTTAGCGACGATTTGCGCCACCGAGTTG
Organism: Caenispirillum bisanense; assembly: GCA_945877815.1. Lineage (GTDB taxonomy): Bacteria > Pseudomonadota > Alphaproteobacteria > Rhodospirillales > UBA2165 > CANIGJ01. The sequence continues at coordinate 7,103 of CAMDWJ010000057.1, read as the reverse complement.
GACGGGTCGCGCTGGAAGGTCGTGATCTCCAACTCGAAGCCGTTCGGATAGCCGGCCTCGGCGAGCAGCTTCTTCGCACCCGCCGGGTCGTAGGCATAAAGCGGCTTGGTATAGGCGCAGCCGACCTGAAAGTCCCAGCACATGGCATTGGGGCGCGGAAGATTCCGCCCGCCGGTCAGGTATTTGTAGATATCGTCGCGATTGACCGCCATCATCAGCGCGCGTCGCACGCGCAGATCGGTCAGCGCCTTGTTGCCGGTGCGGCCCTTCGCATCGATCGCCATATAGAGAAGCGCCACACCCTGGCCCATGGCGATCTCGACACCCGGCGTCTTCGCGAGATCCTCGGCGTTGGACAAAGACGGTGCGCGGGCCATCTCGATGCCTTTGACCAACAGCTGCGCGGTGCGCGTGCCGGCATCGGGCATGAACAGCATTTGGAACTTGCCGATATTGCTCGCCGGCTTGCCGTCGCCGCCATGCTTATAATCGGCGTTTTTCTCCAGGAAGATACCCTTGTTGCGGTCGATCTCGACCACTTTGTATATGCTGGTGCCGATCGGCTTTGTGCCGCTATAGGCGACCTTGTCTTCCGCCTTGCCGTGCGCGTGTTCGGCTTCCATTGAGGTAAGATAAGCTAGGCGCGTCAGTGCGTAGGGCGTCGGCTCCTTGGCGATGATGCGCACGCTGTGGGGGCCGGTCTTCTCGACCTTGTCGATCCATTCCCAATTGCCCTTGAAGCGGAGCTGCACCTTGGGATCGCTCACCCAGGTGAGCGTGTGCACCACGTCGTCGGCGTCAAACTTCTCGCCGTCGTGCCATTTGACGTCGTCGCGCAGCTCAAGCTCGATGGTGGTCGCGTTGACCTGCTTCCACGATTTGGCGAGCAGCGGTTCGAACTTCAGCGACTTTTCGTTGAAGATGATGAGGTTGTCGTAAATCGTTTCGGACTGGAACACCGTTTCGGAATTTGGATCGAGATAGTAGCTCATACCCTGGATCGGCGCATCGATCGCCAAACGGAAGGTATCCTTGGATTTTTGCGCAGATGCTATGGTTGCAAAGCCGCCGACAAGGCTGCCCAAGATCAACGCGCGCGCCGCATTTCGGAATATTGTCACGTCTCGCTCCTATACTTCTCGTGTCCGGGTCCGTGAAGCGCGGAATTCATGGCCGCACCTTCTACCCCGTTTATTGAAATTCGACTTTATTCTACCTATTGCGGCGCGTCTATGCACCCCGAGCCATTGCCGCAGATACCATCTTATCCCGGCGAATTGGGCGGTCGGAACTTTAAGCACGTGATGGACCCCAATTGGTTCCCTTTTCGCACTTAAATCGACCGATCATTCTGGACTGCCAGGTCTTCGGCGCTATCCTCGAATGCCTCGATCAAGTCAAATTTATGAACTAGCTTACCGATGAGCTAATTCTTTTGAAAATTTCGTCGGTCACAGGGGACAACGGAAATCGTGAATAAAAAATATCAGGTCATTATTGTTGGGGGAGGCCCCGTTGGCGTGGGGCTCGCCGTTGATCTCGGTTTGCGCGGGATATCGTGCGTTTTGATCGAACGTCATCTCGAGCCGCAACGAATCCCAAAGGGGCAGAGTCTCGGTCAACGGACTCTGGAGCACTTTTATTTCTAGGGCATCGAGGATGAATTGCGCGCCGCCCGTGTGATGCCGAAGGATTATCCGATTGGCGGTATCACGGCGTGGGGAGATTTATTGAGCGACTATTGGTACGGGCCTCCCGGTCGTGAGGTCGTGCGCCGCTTTTTCTTCCGCGATAACGAACGTCTGCCTCAATACCAAACAGAAGGCGTGTTGCGAAAAAAGATGTCTACGCTGCCGAGCGTGGACAGCCGATTTGGCTGGTCGGCGGAGACCATCGAACAAGACGCAACGGGCGTCCGGGTGACGATCACGCGCCGCGACGGTGCCGCACGCGAAATCCTTGAAGCGGACTATGTGGTTGGCTGCGACGGCGCGCACTCATCGGTGCGCGAACAGATGGGAATCGTTCGCGGCGGCGTCAACCATGACCAGGTGATGGTCCTCGCCGTTTTCAGGTCTAAGGAGTTGCACGAAAAACTTAAGCGCTTTCCGGAACGCTCGACCTATCGGGCCATGAATTCGGACAGCAATGGATACTATCAATTTTTCGGCCGCGTCGATGTTGGGGAAGGATGGTTTTTCCATTCTCCCGTTCCAGCTAACACGTCGAAAGAGAACTACGATTTTCACGGCCTGATTCAGAAGGTGGCGGGTTTCAAATTCGCGGTCGAATTCGATTATGTAGGCTTCTGGGATATGCGAATCGCGGTCGCGGAAACCTATCAAGTGGGCCGCGTCTTTATTGCGGGCGATGCGGCGCATAGTCACCCGCCGTACGGCGGATATGGTCTCAACAGCGGCCTTGAGGACATTCGAAACTTGGGCTGGAAGATAGCTGCAATATTGCAAGGCTGGGGCGGGGATGAATTGCTTCGTTCCTATAGCGACGAACGGCGTCTCATCTTTAAAGAAATCGGTTCGGACTTTATCGGGCGCCAAATTGCTTTCGAGCGGGACTTTCAAGCGCGCTTCAGCCCCGATCGCGACCTTGCGGAATTCGAACGCGAATGGAGTAAAATGAGTGCGAAGGGCGAGGAGCGCACCACATCGTATGAGCCGAACTACGAGGGATCGTCGGTGGTGTACGGTCCTGAAAACGGGGTGTCTACGGCGCATGGCAAGCACATGATCAAAGCGCAAGCCGGGCACCATTTGACGCCCCGAATACTTTCGTCCGGGCGCGACGTTTACGAGGAGCTGGGGACCGGTTTTAGTCTCATCTCTTTGGGCGCGGACGATGCCGCGGTGGATCTGTTTAAAAAGGCGGCGGATGCCATGAACGTGCCGCTGGCGGCGATAAGTGACGACTATTCAGGGGGACGCGAAGAATACGAAGCAAAGTTGATTCTCGTTCGGCCCGATCAATATGTCGTCTGGACCGCCGATAGGCTGGAAGAAGACCCTCACGAAATTCTAAATAGGGTCACGGGGCGCGGTTAAATTCTGCCTTCAAAATCTTAGGGCTCGCTTCCGAAGAGCGAGCCCTAAGAAGTTCGTTCGCGTTATTCCGCGGGGTTCAACTCAGTGCCGCATGATTATTTCCACCGGATACCCTGCGGGTTGACGCCATAAGCATTATAGGCGCCTGCGTCGACCGAGACTTCCGAACTATGCACGTAGAGCCCCGGGCTTGGCCCAAGCGGCGTGAAATAGGCCATCTCGGTTGCTCGGTCGAAAATTTGGCGGCCGAGCGCCTTGCGTTCCTCGGGGTCCATGATTGTTAGGGTCTTGGCGGCGAGCGCGTTCAACTCGGCGTCGCCCGAATAGTCGCGTGACGGCGGCACGGCGAAGATGAATTCTATCGTGCCCTGCACGTCGGGATTTGCGCCGCCCGTAGCCGTAGCCACCATCATCTGGATTTTTCCGTCGGCCTGTCGCTTGGCGTAGGTGTTGGTTGGATAACCCTGAACCGAAGTCCTGACCCCGATCGCACGCAATTGGTTGGCTGCGATCTGCGCGATCGAATTCGGCGGATCGCGCTGAAAGGTCGTGATCTCGAGATCGAAGCCGTCCCGATAGCCCGCCTCGGCGAGAAGCTTTTTCGCTCCCGCCGGATCGAAGGGATAGAGCGGCTTTGTATAGGCGCAACCCGCCTGAAAATCCCAGCACATGGCCTTGGGGCTCGGTATGTTGCGCCCGTTGGTGAGGAAGGCATGGATGTCGTCGCGGTTGACCGCCATCATCAGCGCTCTGCGCACGCGCACATCGGTCAACGGCTTGTTGCCCGTCCGGCCTTTGGCGTCGATCGCCATGTAGGCCAAGCTCGTGCCTTGGCCCATTGCGATTTCGACGCCGGGGGTCTTGGCGAGATCTTCGGCATTGGAGAGCGACGGTGCGCGCAGCATGTCGAGCCCACGCACCAGGAACTGGGCGGTTCGTGTGCCGGCGTCGGGCATGAACAACATATGCAGCTTGCCGATGTTTGTTGCCGTCTTGGCCGGGCCGCCATGATTGAAGTCTTTGTTGCGCTCGAGAAAGATTCCCTTATTGCGGTCGATTTCGACCACCTTGTACATGCTCGTGCCGACCGGTTTGGCGGCACTGTAGGCGACCTTGTCCTCGGCCTTGCCGTGCGCATGCTCGGCCTCCATCGAGGTCAGGTACGCCATACGTGTCAGCGCGTAAGGCGTCGGCGTCTTGGAAATAACACGCACCGTATAGGGCCCGGTCTTCTCGACCTTCTCGATGAATTCCCAATTGCCCTTGAAGCGCAGTTGAACCTTGGGGTCGATGACCCAGTTCAGGGTATGGACCACGTCGTCGGCATCGAACTTTTCGCCGTCGTGCCATTTGACGTCGTCGCGCAGTTGGAACTCCAGCGTATTGGCATCGACCTGCTTCCAACTCTTGGCGAGCAGCGGCTCGAATTTCAGCGTCTTCTCGTTGAAGACGATGAGGTTGTCGTAGATCGTCTCGATCTGGAACGCGGATTCCGATTGCGGATCCAGATAATAGCTGAGGCCTTGGATCGGCGCGTCGATCGCCATGCGCAACGTGTCCTTGGACTTCTGCGCCAGGGCGGGAGCCGCGACGCCGATGGCCAAAACCGCCGAAATCAGCGCTTGCTTACGAAAGGTCATAAATTTCACGTTCGCCAAACTCCCTGTTGTGGCCGACGGGGCTTCGTTATCCCGTTTATTGATTGATAAACTTTATTCTACTGGTTGCGGCTCGTCCATGGCGGCTGTATCTCCTTGCCCCATGGCCGGACCCACCCCTCCCGGCGGCCTCGGCCGCGCTCTCGCCCATCGCGATCTGCGTCTCTATCTAATCGCTAATCTCCAATCCAATATCTGCACCTGGGCGGCGCGGCTCGCGACGGGCTGGCTGACCTGGCACCTGACCCAGTCGACCAGTTGGCTTGGGTTCATGGTGTTCGCAGAACTCGCCCCAATGGTGCTGTTCGCACCGATGGGCGGCGCGATCGTCGACCGGCACGGCGCCATCCGCTGTTCGCGGATTTCCCAATCGATCTTGATGGTCGTGGCACTCGGCCCGACGATCCTGACCTTTACGGATGTTATCACGCCCTATTGGTTGTTGGTCTTCGCGATGATGCAGGGATGCGTGGCCGCGATGAACAATCCGGCGCATCTGTCCATGTTGGGCGATATCGTGCCGCCGGAGGATATGCGCTCCGCCGTGACCTTGCAGGCCGGCATCGTTCAGACCTCGCGATTCTTAGGCCCGGTGATGGCGGGCTTGATCATTCCGGCGGGCGGGCCGGCCTGGGTGTTTCTTTTGAGCGCGCTCGGCTTCGGATTCTATTGGCTGCTATTGGTGCCGATCCGAACGCGGGAGATCGAACGCGGCGCGCGGCGCGGTCTCGGCGCCGAATTCATGGACGGCGTGCGTTACGCGAAAAACAACGCGATCATCGGTTCGGTTTTGGTATTCTCGGCTATCTTGGCGATCCTGATCCGTCCGGTGATCGATCTGTTTCCGGCTTTTTCGGATCGCACCTTCGGGCGCGGCGCGGAAGGACTGTCGATGCTGCTGGCGGGCATGGGCATCGGCTCGATCTTCGGTGTGACCGTGATGGCGCTGCGTGAACGCGCCGCTGGCCTCGAGAAGATTTTCACCGTCTGTTCGGCGGCGAGCGCCCTGCTGCTCGGCGCCTTCGCCTTGACCACCAATTTCTGGGCAGCCGTCGCGGTGATCTTCCTGTTTGGTTTCTCCAACAACATTTCGGGGATCTGCGGCCAGACCCTGGTGCAGTCCGAGGTGGCGCCGGCCATGCGCGCGCGTATCCTCAGCATGCTCGGGCTCACCTTCCGTGCGGTCTCTGCAATCGGCGCCCTGGTCATGGGGGTGGCGGCCGAAACCTTCGGGTTGGCCGCGCCCATTGTGACCGCATCCGTGCTGTGCCTGCTGGCGTGGCCGTTGCTGGCCGCCCGGCTCAGGCGCGCCGCTGTCGCCACTTTCTGACGTAGTTCCGTTCGATCCGGCTTGCAACTTTTCGGAGCGGACGGGAAAATTGCCGACAAGCAGGGTGGGTTAACCGGCGCGATTTTTCAGGGGACGGGGCTCATGTTGAAACAGATAATCATGGCGTGTGTGGCCGGACTGCTGGCTGCGTGCCAAACGAGCGGCGGCACCACCGTTGGGGCCGAGTGGGCGCCCAACACGCGCGCGGCCTCGAATGTCAGCGTCGTCGGCGACGATTCGTTCATCACCGCCCGTGAATGGTAGCGCCGCGCCGCGGGGACCCAGGAGCGTCTCAAATTTTTCGGCGGGGAACTCTTTTACGAAGAGCTGTATGGCGGACGAACCGTTTGGGCGCTGCGCGACGACAAGGAAGAGATGCGTGATATCTTCAAGGGGTTTAACAAATCTGGCAACTACACCTCTAATGCAATCGCACAACGCGACTTTAAGGACTTTCGCCTGACGTATCTGACCGCGACATCGTCGACCCAGAAATGTTTTCTGGGCGATGCAATGTCCGAGTCGCCTAGAGGCGGTTGGCACTTCCTTTTGGTGAAATGTGTCGCCCTGCGCGACACCAGCAGCGGTTCGTTCGAAAACGACAGCTTCGATCTGATTGGACGTCTAAGGTTCGACGGCGGCGCCTTGAACAAGTCGCGCGTCGAGGTGCCCGTGCGCTAGTCGTGACGGCTTACGATTCGGAATCGAAGATAGAGGCGACGAAGTCCGCCATGACCGGATTGGTGATCGTAAACCCGGCGCGATGGGCCTCGGCAATCACATCTTTCGCGCCATAGCCGCTCGCGGGTGCTGTGGCCAGCAAGGCCATCGTGCAGGCGCGCCCGCCCCCCTGGCAATGAACATAGACAGGCCCCTCGATCTGTTCGAGGGCTGCGCGTAACGCCGTGACCTGCTCGCCTTTGGGATCGGCGGAATTGACCGGGATATGGAAATATTGGAGCCCGGCCGCAGTGGCGGCCATTCCTTCGCGCGCGGGATCGAGCGGCTGGTTGGCCTCGCCGTCGCGGCGCAGATTGATGACGGCTGCAAAACCCT
>CAMDWJ010000056.1 GCA_945877815.1 Caenispirillum bisanense | reverse complement strand
ATCCATGCGACGACCTATGAGCTGCGCCTAGCAATCCTGGAATCCAAGGCCGAGAACATGACCCTCGATGCGCCCCGTAAGGTGCTCGAATTCCTGGCCCACAAAATCACCTCCAACGTGCGTGAGCTTGAAGGGGCGCTCAACCGCGTCGCCGCTCATACGCAGCTGGTGGGACGCGAACTGACCCTCGAGACCACCCAGGAGGTTCTGCACGACCTGCTACGCGCCAACGACCGCCGGGTGACCATCGAGGAAATCCAGAAGCGCGTCGCAGAGCATTTCAATATCCGCGTCTCGGACATGCATTCCGCCCGGCGTGCGCGTTCCGTCGCCCGGCCCCGCCAGGTCGCCATGTACCTGGCCAAGCAACTCACCTCGCGCTCCCTGCCCGAGATCGGCCGCAAGTTCGGCGGGCGCGACCACACGACCGTGATGCACGCCGTCAAAAAGGTCGACGAGCTGCGCGATCGCGACGCCACCTTCGCCGAGGATGTCGAGCTGCTGAGACGCATGCTGGAGGGCTGAATCCCGCCCCGGCCGGCCGGCCTTTCAACCGGCTGAATCGCAAGGGCTTTTAGGCTCTTTTTTCCGGCGAAAAAGCTTCGGATTCCGACGACGTTCCGCTATACTCCCCAAGGGGGAAAAGCCCGCATCCTCGCGGGCTTTTTGCGTCACGATCAACGACAGACTCTCAGTCACGTAGGGCAGCCAAAATCGCTATGAAAATCACCATCGAACGCGGTCTACTCCTCAAAGTGCTGACCCACATTCAGAGCATCGTCGAGCGACGCAACACCATCCCGATCCTGTCGAACGTGAAGCTCGATGCGCCGGGCGGCCAACTCAGCCTGAATGCAACCGACATGGATCTCGACATCGTCGAGACGGTGCCGGCGGACGTGACGACCAAAGGCTCGACCACCGCACCCGCGCACACCTTGTTCGACATCGTGCGCAAATTGCCGGACGGCGCGCAGGTCGAGCTCGATTCCGGCTCGGGCGACACGCTGAAGATTTCGTCGGGGCGCTCGCGCTTCACGCTGACCTGCCTACCGGTCGAGGATTTCCCGGTTCTGTCCGGCGGCGATCTGCCGCACAAATTTGCGCTGGCGAGCGCAGATCTGAAAAACCTGATCGATCGCACGCGTTTTGCGATCTCGACCGAGGAGACGCGCTACTATCTCAACGGCATCTATCTTCATACGGCCGAACGCAAAGGGGTGGCCGTGCTGCGCTCGGTCGCGACCGACGGCCATCGTCTGGCCTGTGTCGATGTGCCGCTGCCCAAGGGTGCCGCCGGCATGCCCGGTGTAATCGTGCCGCGCAAGGCGGTCGCCGAATTGCGCAAACTGATCGACGATCTCGACGGCGAGGTCGGCATCTCGCTGTCCGATACCAAGATCCGCTTTTCGTTCGAGGGCGCCGTACTGACCTCGAAGCTGATCGACGGCACCTTCCCAGATTACGACCGCGTCATCCCGTCGGACAACGACAAGGTGCTCGAGGTCAATACGCAGCAATTCCGCGAAGCGGTCGACCGCGTCTCGGCGATTTCGTCGGAACGATCGCGCGCCGTGAAAATGTCGCTATCCAAAGGCAACCTGACCCTGTCGGTCAGCAGCCCGGACAACGACACCGCGACCGAGGAAATCGCAGTCGATTACGATGCCGGCAATATCGATATCGGCTTCAACGCGCGCTATCTGCTCGATATCGCCCAGCAGATCGACGGCGACGAAGCCCGCTTCAATCTGGCCGACGCGGCATCGCCGACGCTGGTGCAGGACAAGGACGATGCAAGCGCGCTCTACGTCCTGATGCCGATGCGGGTGTGACGCCATTGCGAACCCTCTCTTGGCTCCGCGTGAAAACTGGCGGGGCGGGAGCAGCGTCCGAATTGAATGAGAATGCTTGAACGATTGCGGGTAGCGGCAATTGAGGAGGAATCGGTCACACGCGCGCCGTGCTTGGCCGTGCGCCGCCTCACGCTGACCGATTTTCGCTGTTACGGACAATTGCGCCTCGAAACCGATGGCCGCCCGGTCGTGCTGACTGGCGCCAATGGGGCCGGCAAGACGAATATACTGGAAGCGATCTCCTATCTCGTGCCGGGGCGCGGATTGCGCCGCGCGAAATTGTCCGAAGCCGCGCGCGACGGCGCCACCGCCTGGGCGGTCTCGGCAACGGCCGATGTCGCGGGGCGCGATATCGAAATCGGCACGGGGTTCAGGCCCGAAAGCGGCATCCGCGAGAAGCGCATCGTGAAGATCGACGGCGACATCGTCAAAAACCAGAACGCGCTCGGCCAATGCATGAGCGCGCAATGGCTAACACCGCAGATGGACCGATTGTTCCTGGAAGGGGCTGCGGGTCGCCGCCGCTTCCTCGATCGGCTGATCCTGGGCTTCGATCCCGATCATGCGGGCCCCATCGCCGCCTACGATCACAGCCTACGGAGCCGCGCCAAACTTCTGCGCGACGGCATAAGGGATGCCGCATGGCTCGCCGGGATCGAGAATTCGATGGCATCCCACGGCATCGCCATCGCGGTGCGCCGCCGCGACGCGGTCGAACGGCTGCTGCCCTTCTGCGCAGCACCCTACGGCCCCTTCCCGGGTGCCGAGATCACATTGGCGGGCGAGATCGAAAGCTGGCTCGCCGACGGACCGGCGCTCGCCGCCGAGGAACGAATGAAGGCCCGTCTCGCCGAAGCGCGCGACGCGGATGCCGAGCAAGGTGCCGCCAGTATCGGCCCCCATCGCAGCGATTTCACGGTGCGCCACATGAGCAATGGATCGGAGGCCGCGCGCTGTTCGACCGGCGAGCAAAAAGCCTTGCTGATCGGCCTGGTGCTCGCGGCAGCGCGGCTGCAGGCGCGCGAACGCGGTCATATGCCGCTGCTTTTGCTGGACGAGATCGCTGCCCACCTCGACCGCGAACGGCTCGCGGCCCTCTTCGACCTGCTGTCCGAAATGGGCGCGCAGGCATGGATGACGGGCACCGACGCCCGGCTGTTCGCGGCCTGGGGGCCGCGCGCACAAATGTTCGATGTGCAGAATGGAAAAACCCTCTCCACCCTTCTGGGAGAAGAGCGGGATTGGAAATTAGGACTTATATGATGGACGACGTCGAGAAACTCGAAGAAGCCGAAGAACCAAAAACCGCCTCGGTGCTGGCCGGCGAGGCCTATGGCGCCGATTCGATCAAGGTCCTGCGCGGGCTGGACGCGGTGCGCAAACGGCCGGGCATGTATATCGGCGACACCGACGACGGTTCGGGTCTGCATCACATGATCTATGAGGTTGTCGACAATGCGATCGACGAGGCCTTGGCCGGATGGTGCGATACCGTCTCGGTCGTGCTCAACGGCGACGGCTCGGTGACCGTTGCGGACAACGGGCGCGGCATCCCGGTCGATATCCACAAGGAAGAGGGCGTATCGGCCGCCGAAGTCATCATGACCCAGCTCCATGCCGGCGGAAAATTCGACCAGAACTCCTACAAGGTTTCGGGCGGATTGCACGGCGTCGGTGTCTCGGTGGTCAATGCGCTTTCGTCCTGGCTGCATCTGCGAATCTGGCGCGGCGGCAAGGAACATCTCATCACCTTCAAGCACGGCGAAGTGGATCAATCGCTGGCCATCGTCGGCGAGGCCGGCATCCGGACCGGCAGCGAAGTGACCTTCCTGCCCTCGACCGCCACCTTCACCAAAGTAGAATTCGATTTCGCGACCCTGGAACACCGGCTGCGCGAACTCGCCTTCCTCAATTCGGGCGTGCGCCTGACCCTGACCGATGCGCGGCATGTCGAGCCGGTTTCCCTTGAGCTCTATTACGAAGGCGGGCTCGAAGCCTTCGTCAAATATCTCGACCGCTCCAAGACCCCATTCCATCCGACCATCGTTGTCTCCGGCGAACGCGACGGCATCACGATCGAAGCGGCGCTGGAGTGGAACGACAGCTATCACGAGACGATGCTGTGCTTTACCAACAATATCCCGCAGAAAGATGGCGGCACGCATCTCGCCGGATTTCGCGGCGCGCTTACGCGCACCATCAATCAATATGCCGATGCCGAAAGCAAAGCGAAGAAGCAGAAGCTCGCCATAACCGGCGAAGACGCCCGCGAAGGCTTGACCTGCGTGCTGTCGGTCAAGGTGCCGGATCCCAAATTCTCGTCGCAGACCAAGGAGAAACTGGTCTCGTCCGAAGTCCGTCCCGCCGTTGAAGCCATTCTGGGCGACAAACTCAGCCAGTGGTTCGAGGAGCATCCCTCGGAGAAGAAAAAAGTCATCGGCAAGATATTCGAAGCCGCCGCCGCTCGTGAGGCCGCGCGCAAGGCCCGCGAACTCACGCGGCGCAAGGGCGCGCTCGATATTTCCTCGCTGCCCGGCAAGCTCGCCGATTGTCAGGAAAAAGATCCGGCGATGTCGGAAATCTTCATTGTCGAGGGCGATTCCGCCGGCGGCTCGGCCAAGCAGGGCCGCAACCGCGCCAATCAAGCGATCCTGCCTTTGCGCGGCAAGATTTTGAATGTCGAGCGCGCGCGCTTCGACAAGATGCTGGCCTCGGCCGAGATCGGCACCCTCATCACGGCGCTCGGCACCGGGATCGGCGCCGAGGATTTCAACATCGACAAGGCGCGCTATCATAAGATCATCATCATGACGGACGCCGATGTCGATGGCTCCCACATCCGAACCCTGCTGCTGACCTTCTTCTATCGCCAGATGCCGCAGATCGTCGAGCGCGGCTATCTTTATATCGCGCAGCCACCGCTCTATCGCGCCAAGCGCGGCAGCAAGGAGGAATACCTAAAGGACGATCGCGCGCTGGAACAGTATCTGATCGGCGCCGCGATCGAGGATTGCGTGCTGACCTTGCATAATGGGGAGCAGATTGCAGGGATGGATCTGCGCGACCGCATCGAGAAGGCACGCCAGATCAAGGCGCGGCTCACCGGCCTCACCAAACGCATGCCGCTCAAGATCGTCGAGCAGGCGGCGATCCTCGGCATCCTCAATCCGGATATTCTTGCCGACAAGGACACCGCCGAGAAAGCCGCCGAGGCCCTGGCGCGGCGCGTCAATGCGCTCGATTCCGCCGACGCGGGATGGCAGGGCGACGCCATGCCGGACGGCGGACTGCGGTTCCTGCGCACATTGCGCGGCGTGCCCGACGGTCCGCACATCATCGACAGCGCGGTGATCCGCTCGGTCGAGGCGCGCGCCATCGACGATCGTAAGGACGAGCTACGCGAAACCTATCTGCGCCCCGGCGTACTGAAAACCAAGGATCACGAATTCCGCATCACCGGCCCGGTCAGCCTGGTCGACAAGGTGATGGAGATCGGCCGCAAGGGCGTCACCATGCAGCGCTACAAAGGCTTGGGCGAAATGAATCCCGAGCAGCTTTGGGAAACCACACTCGATCCCAATGTGCGCACCCTGTTGCAGGTGAAGGCTACGCACGCAGATGCCGCCGAGGATGTCTTCTCGACACTGATGGGCGATGTGGTCGAACCGCGCCGCATCTTCATTCAGGACAACGCGCTGAAGGTCGCCAATCTCGACGTGTGACGCGGCGCGGCATAAAGCCCGCGTCACTTCCAAGCGAAATCGTGCATCGCCACTCTGCTTGCCCGAATAACATTCGGGTTAAGCAACCGAACGTCCTTTGAATGGGTGAGGGCATGTGCGTTCGGAAGCATTGCGAAGAGATACGCGTTCTCAGTGGCATAATCGATAACTTTCGCTACCGCCTTGCGGCGCTCGCCATCGTCCATGATGCTGAATGTATCGGACGCCATCTTGGCCAGAATCGGATCTTCATGCTCGTTGCTCAAGAAATGTCGCGCCATGTTCTGTGATACTTCGAAAACTGCGCCACCGTCCCAGGTGTGATAAACCATATCGAGCTTACCCTCCCGGATTAGCTGCACGCGCTGGGCCGTGGTATGCGAACCGACCGTAACGCGGATGCCGACTTGTCGCATCATCCCAGCGATGGCCGTCGCCGTTGCGATCGAATCGGGCGCGCGGAAACAATAGAGCACGACATCGAACCCGTTCGCATAGCCGGCCTCCGCGAGCAGCTTTTTCGCACCTGCCGGATCGTAGGCAGGGGTCGGCTTAGTATAGCCGCATCCCAGTTGTTCTGACTTACAGATGGATTCGGCAGGGTGCACGTCTTTTGAAAAGTCTCCAAACTCGGTAATGGCGATTGCCTTGCGGTCAATTGCCATCATGATCGCCGTCCGGACCCGCACATCGCTGAGCGGCTTTACGCGGTCCCAACTGGTTGTCGGGAATCCGAGGAACGTGTAGGACACGCTTGGCGGCGTCATAGTGATCTCGAACCGGCCGCTATCGCGCAGCGACATCGCCTGGTCGGAGGGTACGTCCTCAGCAATGTCGGCTCTGTCGGTAAGAAGAGCGGCCACTAATGTCCCCATTTCCGGGATCGGCTCGGCGACGATACGTCCGATTGCGGGTCTCGGCTTCGCCGGATTGGCGAGATAGCCCTCAAATCGCTCGGCGGTGATCCCCGTGTTTTTCTCGATCTTGGTTATGCGATAGGGACCGGTCCCGATCGGACGGGCACCGAAATCCTGCTTGTTGGCAAGAGGCGCATGAAGGTGTGCCGGAAAAATCATCGTGCGCGGTACAAGTTGCATCAGCGCGTTGGGCAGAGCGCGCTTGGCGGTGATGCGCACTTTGTAGGGACCAAGTTTTTCCACCGATTCGAGCCAATCCCACGTCGCCTTGTAGCGCAGGTTCACTTTTGGATCGATTAGATAGTTGATCGTGTGGACTACATCATCTGCAGAAAGGGGCTGTCCATCCTGCCACTTCACGTCGTCGCGCAGTACGAACTCGAACGTTGTCGGCGTCGGCTGTGTCCATGACTTGGCCAGGTGGCCATGCCAGATTTTGTCCTTCGCGTCGAAGTCGAGCAGCGTGTCGAAGACCGAGGGCGCCCAGGTATTGGCATAGGATCCAGTCACCAGATACGGATCGAGGGCCGATTCCGAATTGGTCAGAGGATATCTCAGGGTGTCTTTTGCCTTTTGCGCCGACGCCGGAAAAAGACCGGCGCCGAAAATCAAGGTTACAAGCGCACCTGCACAGAGCAGACGAGCACCACGTGTCCGACAACGGTTTTTCATTTCTCGTTCCTTCCTGTATTGGTTTCTTGTTATCTTGCCTTATGCATTTATTGCACGCATTTATTGTGCCGCTTGCGCGCACGGACGAGCGACTGGATGGCGCAAAACAGATAGACGAGCGCGGTAGGTTTCCAGAAAATCCGCGTCTTTAGGCGCAACGTAATAGCCGCTGCGCACGTCGAAATACGCGTCGCCGTCGCGCGAACCCGGCGGAGTAGTTCCATCCTTGGCCATCGCGCGAGCAGAGAGCAACAGTCGCTTCCTCGTCTGAATGATCATCCTGTCGCTGGGCGCCAGATGTTCGAACGAGCGATCGAGAATCGACCCCATGCTTTCCGACGTCATCTGATCCTGCTCGTTAGTCCCGGTAATGCCGCTATAGCTTGAAATCCGCTGCGCCTGCCGATCGATCTTGTAATCGTTGGAGGCATTGGCGCTCAACCGCCAGCGGCCCAACCAATCTGTCGTGTTGGGCAAGTAGCGCCCTGGATCCTCGTCGACGCCCTTTTTCTTTACATTGCGGACGATCAAATACATGCAGTGCTCGTCGTCAAGCGGCACCCAGGCCCGCGCCACGATGTAATCGTCGAAAGGCCTGTTCGGAATCATGGTCCAGAATGGAAACAGGAAGTGTGCAATGCGCCAATAGGTATTGCCCTCATCGGCCGGACGATGGGCGCCGTACATGGTGCCGAGATCGGTGTCGATCACCTTGTATTCAGGATCGCGGCGGAGCGCGCCGAACCGTTCCGGATTGTCAGGCGAGAAATCTTCTGCCTTGGCTGCGCCGCGATGCAGAAAATCGAAATGGGATGTGTCGATGTCGCCTTCGAGCGCCTGCAGCCAATTGCAATCGCGCTGTGTCATTGCGATGTGGATCGAAGATTCCGGCTGGAGGGTTGCTTCCAGTGCAGGTAATGGCGGTATGTTGGCCTGGTCACCCATATAGATCCAAACGATGCCATTGCGTTCTGTCGCCTTGTAGGCTTTCGCATGAACTTTATGCTTGAAATCCTGATGCGGCGGAACATTCGCCATGTCCGTGCAGTTGCCGTCCACGTCGAATTTCCAGCCGTGATAGACGCAGCGGATACCGCCCTCTTCATTGCGGCCGAAGAACAACGAGGCGCAGCGATGCGGGCAGCGATGGTCCATCACGCCGATACGACCCCGCGTGTCGCGGAACGCGATCAGATTTTCGCACAGGAGCCTGAAACGCACCGGGTCACCGTCAGTAACGAGCTCGGAGGATTTTAGCGCCGGAATCCAATATTGACGTATCAAGTTGCCCATCGGCGTGCCGGAGCCGACGCGCGTGAGAATTTCGGATTCCTCGTCCATCATCATGTTCCGTCGCCTCCGCGTACGATTGATCGAAAACCGTAAAATAATTTACTAAGTAGTTAAATTTGTTACAAGTTAGGCGGATTCAAACAACAAGGATATAACGTTCGCCAGACCTTCTTCCGGCCGTCGTCCAGGGGGATCACATGGCACTAAAAAAACACGTGGATGGGACCGAAACCGGATTCTTCGACGAAGACCCAAAGGATTGGCCCGCGGTCGACAATTTGTCCTATCACATCAATCTCGTTCATCGGTTGCTCGATCGGCAGACCAAAAAATACCTAAATGAAAATATTGGCCTGACCAGCGCCGAGCGGTCCGTCCTGGGATTCTTGGCTTGGCATTCTCCTAGTAAGATCGTCGACGTCGCCGCGCGAACGGCAATCTTCAAATCCCAGATCAGCCAAGCGATGAAGATCCTTGAGAATAAGGGATTCGTCGAACGGGAGGCCGATCTGATCGATAATCGGAGCTATTATTTCAAGGTCACCTTAAAGGGCCGGCAACTGCAGAAAAGGATCGCTGCTTGGACCCGGAAACGCCAATTGGTGCTGGCAGGACAATTGTCCACGCAACAACGCGATCAGACGCTCAAATCTCTAAAAATCCTTGCGCGCCATCTGAATTCCGTGACGTAAACACGCCCGCGTCCGAAATTTGCCACAGGTTGTTGGCGGGCAAACATGCTACTCGGCCGGGCGTCAGAGGTTACCTCGCGCCCTCTGACCCTAAAAAGGGGTAATGATCCGTTGACCCTCGACGGATAAAATCACCACATGCCGAACGGACGTATCCCCCTGTCGTCGGACAAGCCCGCCAAGGCCAAAAAAGCCAAAGCGGAAAAGACGCCGAAGAAAAATCGCTTCAATCCGCTGAGATCAGCCGCGGCCTGGGGCATCACTGTGGCGCTATGGATCGTCGTGATGGGCGGGGTGACGCTCGCCTGGTTCGCCTGGGACCTGCCCTCGATCGATGCCGCGCTGGGCGCGGCGCGCAAGCCGACCGTCACCGTGCTCGATCGCAACGGCCGCCAGATCGCCCGCACCGGCGAACGCCGTGGCGATCCTATCGAGGTGGCCGAGATGCCCTTCTATCTCGTCCAGGCGGCGGTCGCGACCGAGGATCGGCGCTTCTACGACCATTTCGGCATCGACCTGTTGGGCATCGGGCGCGCCGCAATCGCCAATCTGATGGCGGGGCGCATCGTGCAGGGCGGCAGCACAATCACCCAGCAGGCCGCCAAAAACCTGTTCCTGAGCTCCGAGCGCTCCTTCAAGCGCAAGGTCCAGGAGGTCATGCTGGCGCTGTGGCTGGAAGAGCGGTTCACCAAGGACCAAATCCTCTCGCTGTACCTCAACCGAGTTTATTTCGGTGCCGGAACATATGGTATAGAGGCTGCCTCTAAGGCCTATTTCGGGGTCTCGGCCAAGGAGATCACGCTGCCCCAGGCCGCGGTCATCGTAGGCCTCCTGAAGGCACCCTCGAAACTGTCGCCACTGACCAATCCGACGGGGGCGCGGGCACGGGCGGCCGAGGTGCTCGACAATATGGCCGAGGCGGGGTTCCTAACCGCCGAAGCGGCCGCCGAGGAGCGCAAGCAGCCGCTGGCCTTCCGCCCGTCCGGCGACGAGAAGCGCATAGCGCGCTATTTCCTCGATTGGATCATGGATCAGCTCGAAGGCTATATCGGTCCCGACCCCGGCGACATCGTCATCAAGACTACATTGGATGCCGAGGTCCAGATCACCGCAGAAACCGAACTCGCCCAAACGATCACGCAGTCGAGTGCAGCGTCGAACGTGGCCGAGGGCGCCGTCGTCGTCATGACGCCGGGCGGCGCCGTGCGCGCCATGGTGGGCGGGCGCAGTTACGTCGACAGCCAGTTCAACCGCGCGGTCCAGGCCGTGCGCCAGCCGGGTTCGGCCTTCAAGCCGATCGTATATCTCGCCGGGATCGAAGCCGGCATCGGCCCGGAACAGATATTCATCGATCAGCCGGTCGATTACGGCGGATGGCGACCGTCCAATTTCGACGAAAAATTCCGCGGGCGCATCACAGTGCGCGAAGCAGTCGCGCAATCCATCAATACGGTCGCGGTACAGGTCGCCGAGAAGGCCGGCACGCAACGCATCATCAATGTCGCGCGCAGACTCGGCCTCACCACCGCGCTGCCGCCGAACCTGAGCCTGGCGCTCGGCTCGGGCGAGACAACCCTAATCGAACTCACCTCGGCTTATGCCGCCTTCGCCAATGGTGGCACCGGCGTGTGGGCTTACGGGATCGACGAGATCACCGATGCGCAGGGGCAAAGTCTTTATAAACGCCAGGGCGACGGGCCCGGCCGCGTGATGGAGTTCAACGATGTCGGCGTTATGAATTCCCTGCTGTCCGGTGTCGTCGATCATGGCACGGGAACGGCCGCAGCGATCGGGCGACCGGTCGCCGGCAAGACCGGCACAAGTTCCGATTTCCGCGACGCCTGGTTCATGGGCTATTCGAACGAACTGGTCGGCGGCGTGTGGCTCGGTAACGACGACGGCCATGTGATGAAGCGCGTCACCGGCGGCGGACTGCCGGCGCGGCTATGGCAGCGCGTCATGGTCAAGGCGCATCAGGGATTGCCCGTGTATCCGCTCGTTGGCACAACGCCACGCGTGCCCGCCTCGGTTCAGGCCTCCGCTCCGGCCTGGGTCGATCCCGACAAAGCGCCGCAACGAGGCTCGCCGGAAAAGTCATTCTGGGATTCTTTGAAAAGCCTGATCGGGGCCGGGAACTAGACGATCAGCGTCCCATCTTCGCGATGGTCGCCGTGGTCGAATGGCCGGGCGCCAATTCGGCGAGCAAGATCTTTCCACCATAGCCGTGCACGATTTTCGCCTCGGGCAAATCCTCGACCGTGTAGTCCGCGCCCTTCACGAAGACATCGGGCTTGATCGCATCGATCAGGCGCTCGGGCGTATCTTCTTCGAAAACGATCGCGAGATCGACGGCCTCGAGTGCCGCCAGCATTTGCGCGCGCACCGCCTCGGTCTGGACTGGACGATTATGTCCCTTGAGACGTTTGGTCGATGCATCGCTGTTGAGACCGACAATCAAACGATCACACGCGGCCTTGGCCTGCTGGACGACCGTGAGGTGGCCGGGATGGAGCAGATCGAAACAGCCGGTCGCCAATCCGATCTTGTGTCCCTGGCGGCGCCACAGACGGATCAGATCCAGCGCGCGTTCCAGATCCTTCACTTTGGTGCCCGAGGCTCCCGCATCGGTGTGCAACAACGCATCGGCGATATCGGCGGCATAGGCGACCGCCGTGCCGACCTTTCCGACGACGATGCCGGCCGCGACATTGGCGAGACGCACCGCCTGGTCCATCGGCATGCCGGCCGCGAGTGCCGTGCCGAGTGCGGCCACGACGGTGTCACCGGCGCCCGACACGTCGAAGACTTCGCGCGCCTCGGCCGGAAAATGTTGCACGTCGTTCGCATGACCGAGCAGGGTCATGCCGTCTGCGCTGCGCGTCGCCAGAACCGCCTCGATCCCATAATGTTCGATCAGATACGCGCCGGCCGCGACGATTTCCGCATCGGTGCCGACCGGCATGTCAGTGGCCAGCGCCAATTCGGCGCGATTGGGCGTGACCAGAGTGGCGCCGCGATAAACCTCGTAATTGGTGCCTTGCGGATCGACGATCACGGGCACGCCCGCTGCGCGCGCAAGACCGATCAGGCGCTGGGCGATGCCCTCGCCCAAAACACCCTTCGCGTAATCGGCCAGCACCATCGCACGCGCGGTGCGCAGTGCGTGACGGGCCGCTTCGAAAACTTCCTCGATCTGCGGCTCGGCCAACACCATGATGGTTTCGTCATCGGCGCGTAGCATCTGTTGACCGGCGGCGATATAGCGCGTCTTGATCGAAGTCTTGCGGCGCCCGTCGACGATCATGCTGCCTTCGACACGCGGCAGTTCCGCCACGAGGCGCTGAATTTCCTGACCTGCCGCATCGGCGCCGATGGTGGTGACAAAATGCACGACCGCGCCAAGCCCGGCCACATTGCGCGCCACGTTGCCGGCGCCGCCCAGCATGGCGATCTCGGTCTTGATGCGTACGACCGGAATCGGCGCTTCCGGTGAGATGCGCTCGACCGAGCCATAAACGAAACGATCGAGCATAACATCCCCGATCACCAGAACCTCGGCGGATTCCAAGCTGCGGACGTTCGCCGCCAATTCCGACATTTCGCTCATGGATGCCTCATGGCCCGCCTTGTAGCCCAGTTTGACCCCGGGATGCAAAACCCCCTAAGTACAGCGCGAAAAGGAGCCGTTATGTGTGGGTTAGCCGCCATTTTCGTCCATGGCTCCGCCGCCCCCCAGGTCGCGGCGGACGTGCTTGCCCGCATCACGGCAGCCATGGCGAAACGCGGACCCGAGAAGCCTTTTCGTGGCACCTCGCCGCATCGGTGGCCTAATGCCCATGGATTTGCTAGAACCTGTCCGCGACAGCCCAAGGGAGTGATGGCGTGACCGAAGACGAGCTACGGCGAGTACAGAGCTACATGCGCGACAAATTCGGCAATGCGAAGATTCGGCTGCGCGACCGCACCCAATCCGACGAATCAGTCGAAGTCTTCATTGGTGACGAATTCATAGGCGTGATCTACCGCGACGAAGACGACGGTGAGGTCTCGTACGATTTCAATATGGCAATTCTCGGCTACGATCTGCCGCCGGCCAAAGACGGGGAATAGCCGAAAATTCGGCTTGAGCCGAACGGCTAGGCCTTGACGATTTTCTCGCGGCCGCTCGGCACGTTCTTGAGCGCGTTGCGGGTATCGACCACCAGCGGGCAGGCACGCACCAGGGCGTCGTAATCGACCACATCGTGATCTGTGCAGACGAGCGCCGCATCGTAGGCTGCGATCTTGGCTTCATCCCAGACGATCGACGGACGTCCGGCAAGTGCGCCATGTTCGCGCGTGCGTGGAATGGCGGGGACGTGCGGGTCGAAATAATCGACCGACGCGCCGTTCGCTTCCAATTCCTCGATCAGGCGGAAGGCCGGGCTTTCGCGCGTATCGTCGACATTCTTTTTGTAGGCAACACCCAGCAGCAGAATGCGGGCGCCTAAAAGATTTTTTCCGAAACGCGATTTCAGCGCGTCTTCGAGCATCTCGATGACATAGGTGGGCATGGCAGTATTGATGTCGCCGGCGAGCTCGACGAATTTCGGATCGATGTCGAATTGACGCGCACGCCATGACAGATAATAGGGATCGATGGGAATGCAATGCCCGCCCCAGCCCGGACCGGGATAGAAGGGCATGAATCCGAAGGGTTTCGATTTCGCCGCCTCGATCACCTCCCAAACATCGATGCCCATGCGGCTATAGACGAGCTTGAGTTCGTTCACGAGGGCGATATTGACCGCGCGGAACATGTTCTCCGTCAGCTTGACTGCTTCGGCGACATCGAGCGAGCTGACCGGCACGGTCCGTATAACAATCTGATCGTAGAGCGCCACTGCGGCCGCGAGCGCCGCCTCGCCGTCGCCGCCGACGACCTTCGGGATACGCGCCGTGCTGAAATCGGGATTGCCCGGGTCTTCACGCTCAGGCGAATAGGCCAGAAAGAAATCCTGACCCGAGCGCAAACCGGTTCGCTCCAGGATCGGCTTGACCACTTCGCTGGTCGTGCCCGGATAGGTCGTGGATTCGAGCACGACAAGCTGTCCCGCGCGCAAATGCGCAGCGATCGCTTCCGTGCTTTTAACGACATAGCTCATGTCGGGTTCGACAGTTTCGTGCGCTAGCGGCGTCGGCACGCAAATCAGGATCGCCGCCATGTCCTTGATGCGCGAAAAATCCACCGTCGCGGAAAAAGTCTTGGCTACTTGAATCGCGTCGTCCGGGATATGGCCGAGATAGCTGTGTCCCGCCGCCAAGGATTCGATCTTCGACGGATCGACGTCGAAGCCGACCGTCGTGAATCCTTTGCCGGCAAAGGTAAGCGCCAAAGGCAGTCCCACATAGCCGAGACCGATCACGCCGATTGTCGCGGTTCGGTCGCGGAACGAAGCGACAATGCCAGCCGTATCCATGGATATACTCCTCAGGCGCGGGTATGGAGGATGACGGTGCACGGATCAAGCCTGCGGAAACATACCTAGAGGCGCGTCAGTCGCCATTTGAGCGTGGCCCCGCTCTCGCCGATAGGCCGGGTCAATACGATCTGCTGACTGCGCCGCCGCGTCTGCGGCGTTTCGAAATACACGCTTTCCTCGAGCGAAACGATGTCCTCGCCCGCGTCGAAGCGCCACCCCTTGCCGCGCCGGGGTTTCAGCAACACCGCATGACCGCCCTGGATCAGCGTTGCCTGTACCGTCGGATGCAGGTGGAACCGCGCGGTGCAGGATTTGGCGCCACCGCCGGCCAGCCGATCCTCGCCCTGTAATTCGCCGCCGTCCGGTGCCAGCATGAGCAAACGCCGGTGCATGAAGCCGGACAGTTCCGCGTAGCCTTCGGAGCTTGCCTCGATGATGATCGAGCCATCGATCTCGCGCCGCGACGAAGCGATATGACGCGGCGCCTTGGAATAACCGCCGTCCGGATCGATGTCGGTCGAATTGCGGTCATCGACGGTGACAGTCGAATGGGCGGGCGTCGAGCGCAAGGCGTGACGCCATGCGCTGCCGCGCGCTGGTGCGGCGCCGCAATTGACGATCAGGCGTTCGCGCCCGGCGCTCATTTCGAATGACAGGGTGCCGGCGTGCGACCAGCGATTGGCCGAGGGCGGCGGCGGCGCGCCGGCATCTACGATGACAGTCGTGCGGCCAGAGGCAATACGATGGAATCCCGAATGCGGCGCGCTCGCCGCAGTGCGTGCCTTGACGTTGGATCGCGTCAACAGCCAATCGATGATCGCCGGATCTTCGGCGCTGCCGCCGTTGAACAGGGCGAGACCACCGTCGCCGTGACGCAATGCCCGCAGCATCGGCGCCATGCGTTCGATCGATTCGCTCAGCCAGCCCGGCACCGAGATATGAGCGGCCGCAAGCGTTTCGCGCAGGGCAATGAGGTCGGCGAAGACGCAGAGCTGGACCGAAGGATTGCGCGACGCGTGCCCGCCATCGGGCTGGAGCTGGCGGATCAATTCGGCATCGAGCTGTTTAAGCCCTTGGTGCAGCCAGCGATCGCAATCCGGCAGGCTGACGCCGCAATAAACGAGCCCCTTCAGCGCGACGATGCGGCGCGGGCCCACTGAGCCGCGGATCGCGGTGCGCGAAAGGTGGCGCGCTTCGCGCGAGATTTCGCCAAACAAGTCGTCGAGAAATTGAGGTTCGCGATTGGCCGCGTAGAAACCGAAATGAGTGATCCATTGGGCGAGCCGTTCACCCAAAATATCGGGCCGCCAGGCGAGCGCCGACCAGCGTGCGTTGCGCGCGATCCATTGGCGGATCTGATTGCGCGCGGATTCGCGCGCGGCATCTGTGCCGACGCGGCGCAGATCCGACAGCCATGCAAAGCCGTGGTAATAGCTGAGCCAGGCTTCGTCCGCGTCGCTTCCGTGCGCGGGCGGCTCGCTAATGGGATGGCGTAGTCCGGCAAAATTGAGGTAGCCGGCCAGAATCGCCTGTCCGGTCGCGGCATTGCCTGGCACGACTTCGGGCGGCGTACCCAATAGACGCGAGGGCACTCGGCCCAACAGAGTGTAACCGTACATTGGGCTCGCATAGGTCAACCGTCGCAGCCCGGCCAAAAACCCCTCGCTGGCTGCTGGTCCTTGTAACTCAGAGAGCAACAAACTCTCCCCTATCATCGCAGAGTCGTCCAATCTCCTTGGTACCAGGGCGAAGCTGAATAAAACGTAAATCAGCTCTTAACGAGGCGCGCGGCGTAGAATCCGTCCATTCCATCACTGGGCAAAGTACGGAGTTCCTCGGCGAGTCGCGAATCGCGGCGCCGGGCAAGCAGGGCAGCGACGATCTCGGGCCCCTCCTCGGGCTGGAGCGAGCAGGTCGCAAAAATGACCGTCCCGGCCGGTTTGACCATATTCAACGCAGCGTCCAACAGTTCCGCCTGCACGATCACGGCATGCGCCGCCTCGTCCGGGCGACGCAGGCGCAAAATATCGGGATGGCGCCGGATCGTGCCGGTGGCGCTACAGGGCGCATCGAGCAGCACCGCGTCCAATAGCGCGTCCGGACGCCACACGCGCGCGTCGGCCTCGACGATCTCGACCGACAATTTGAGGCGCGCCATGTTCTCGCGCAGCGTCAAAAGGCGCGTACGCGAGCGGTCGAGCGCGATCACATGCGCTCCCGCCGCCGCCAGCTGCGCCGTCTTGCCACCGGGCGCGGCGCCGATATCGGCGATCCGCAGTCCATGAACATCGCCCAGCAAACGGGCCGGCATTTGCGCGGCTTGATCCTGCACCCACCACTCGCCTTCGGCGTAGCCAGGCAGGGACAGCACTGGCGTAGCGGCATCCAGGCGAAGCGCGCCGCCCGGAAGGAGTTGCGCACCCAGCCGCGCCGCCCATCCTTCCGCATCGCCTTTGACGGCCAGATCGAGCGGCGCCTGATCGAGATGCGCCTCGGCGATTTTGCGCGTCGTTTCAACACCGTAGGCGGCGCTCCACGAGTCCCACAGCCAGTCCGGCGTGTTCAGCCGCGCGGCATCCTGCGCCGCGATCATCGCGGTCCCTTCGCGCGCGAGCCGATGCAGCACGGCATTCACCAAGCTTTTATAAGCACTTAGACGAGGATCGGCGGCGGCAAGCGCCACGCTGGTATCGACCGCGGCATGCGGTGGCGTCGCCAGGAACAAGAGTTGCGCGGCGCCCAGCCGCAGAACTTGGCGGATTCTGCGCGCCTTCGGCGTCAGCGGCTTTTGCAGGCATAGATCGATGCAGGCATCGAGCTGGCCCAGCCGGCGCAGCACGCAAGCCACCAAAACATAAGCAAATCCGCGGTCTCGCGGGCTTAAATCCTTGGTGCGCGGGTGTCTGTCGAAACTATCGTCGAAGGCCCGTTTTTGATCGAGAACCGCGTCAAGAACATCGAGAGCGAGGCTGCGGGGCATCAGGACTGGAGTTCTGCGATATCGGCGAAATAGGCTAGCGCTTCGGCATTCGCCAAAGCCTCGCGATTCTTGACCGTTCGCCCATGCACAACATCGCGTACTGCCAATTCAGTGATCTTGCCCGATTTAGTGCGCGGAATGTCCGGCACGGCGACGATGCGCGCCGGCACGTGGCGCGGGCTGCATGCGGCACGTAATTTTCTGCAGATACGCTCCTTTAGCGCCCCGTCGAGCATTTGACCCGGCCGCATCACGACGAACAGAATAACGCGGGTATCGTTGTCCCATTCCTGGCCGATGGCGAGCGCTTCGAGGATTTCGTCGAACTCCTCGACCTGGCGATAGATCTCGGCCGTGCCGATGCGCACACCGCCGGGATTGAGGGTCGCGTCAGAGCGTCCATAAATGACGATGCCGTTGTGCGAAGTGATCTCGGCCCAGTCGCCATGGCACCAGACGTTCGGGAATTTCTCGAAATAGGCGGCGCGATATTTGGCGCCGTCGGGATCGTTCCAGAATGCGATCGGCATGGACGGAAAACATTGCGTGCAGACCAGATCGCCGGCCTGCCCGCGGATCGGATGTCCGCCCTCGTCGAAGATTTCGACGGCATAACCCAGCGAGCGGCATTGAATTTCGCCGCGCCAGACCGGTGCTATCGGGTTACCCATCACGAAGGACGCGATGATATCGGTGCCGCCCGCGATCGAGGCGAGATGCACGTCGCGTTTGATCGCGCGATAGACGAAATCGAAACTTTCCGGCGCCAGCGGAGAGCCGGTCGAGGCGATCAGGCGGACGGATGAAAGATCGTGCGTCTTCACAGGATCGATCCCCGCCTTCTTGACCGAATCGATATATTTGGCCGAGGTGCCGAACAGCGTGATCCGCTCATCGCGCGCGTAATCCCACAGCGCGTTGGCGCTCGGATAAAACGGCGAGCCGTCGTAGAGGATCAGCGTGGATCCCGACAGCAGGCCCGAGATCAGCCAGTTCCACATCATCCAGCCGCAAGTGGTGAAATAGAAGACGCGATCGCCCGGCCGTTCGTCGCAATGAAGCAAATGCTCGGCGGCATGTTTCAGGAGCGTGCCGCCGGCGCCGTGCACGATACATTTCGGCTGTCCGGTGGTGCCCGACGAATACATGATGAAGAGCGGATGATTGAACGGCAGACGCGCGAAGCTCAGGGGTTTCGCTTCGATCCCCGCGATGAAATCGGGAAAATTGACGGCGCCCGGAATATGCAGCACGTCGGGTCGCGCGCTCACGTACGGGACGATCACCGTGCGTTTGAGACTCGGCAATTTCGCCGCGATCTCGGCGATCTTGGCGAGCGTGTCCAATTCCTTGCCGTTGTAATAATAGCCGTCGCAGGCGATCAGCACCGTGGGTTCGATCTGGCCGAAACGGTCGAGCACGCCCTGGATTCCGAAATCAGGCGAACAGGACGACCAGACCGCACCCAACGAGACGGCGGCCAACATGCAGATCACGGTTTCCGGCATGTTCGGCATAAAGGCGGCGACGCGATCACCGGATGAAACGCCGACCCGCGCCAGGGCCTGAGCCGTGCGCGAGACCAGAGCATGCAACTCGGTATGGCTGACGCGCCTGTTCACCCGGTCTTCGCCGCGAAACACAATGGCTTCGTCGGAGCCGCGCAGATGCAGAAGGTTTTCCGCGAAATTGAGGCGGGCATCCGGGAACCAAACCGCGCCCGGCATCTTGTGCTTATCGACCAGCGGGCGCGTCCCCCAGGTCTCGGCGAC
>CAMDWJ010000055.1 GCA_945877815.1 Caenispirillum bisanense | reverse complement strand
CGCAGCTTGCCGATAATCTCCTCAGGTCCGTGCTTTTTGCCCATTTTTTTCTCTCCTTCAGCGTCCAATCTAAAATATCAGATGGACCACTCTGAAGGGGGCAGATCAACAAACGGGGGCGATGCCGGAACATCGGGCGCTGCGGGAGGTCCGGCTTTGGAATTAGGAATGAACGTTAGTATCCTGAATTTAGGAAATATATGGGGCGGTGGCGGAGGTGGTGGTGGGGGTGGTTCGGGGGGAGGACTGGGTTCAAAGGGCGGAGGAGGTGGCGGAGGAGGTGGACTAGGAACGCAAGGTGGAGTGGGCGGAGTTAAAGGTCTAGGGAACGGCCAAGACAGCATTTATGACTTTGGTATCGGCAAGGACGGCGGAAGTGGACAAGATGGTCACGCTTCCGATTTCGGAGCCGGAGGCTTTGGCGGGGGATCGGGCTTTTCGAATGCACCAGGCGGGCCAGGCGGAGACGGGGGACCTCCCGGCACAAGTGGACTCAGCGGTTCGGCTGGTGCTGGAGCGGGCGGTAGCGGCGGCGGAAGTGGCGCCGGGGGAAGGGCGATTAACCTAAATGGTAACGAGATCGTTTGGATCGTTGGCTCCGGCGTACCGAATGTACAGGGAACCGTATCATAATAGATGTTTTCATTTCTATCTGATGGAATACGTTATCGATATTTATCGCTCTAGACATCGTGAATGGTAGCATAAGGTTAAGGCAATTTTCTGATGTCTTTAAGCTCAAACGATAAAAAGAACAATTCTTCCTCGATATATGAACGATTTTTGCAATCGCTTTTATTGAGAGTGCGCCCGGCCCCCATCGCTTCATTGTTGAAGCGAATATTACGCGTACATCGCGTGGTGTTTGAGACTTCGTCTGGACGCTTTTGGATCGACCCAATTTCCAATTTCGGAATGGCTCTGAGCAGAGACGGTGTCTACGAGTTGGGAATGAAACGAACCTTAGAGGAATATCTAAAGACAGGTATGACCTTCATCGATCTTGGTGCCAATGAAGCATATTTCACAGTTCTCGCCGCGAAGCAGGTAGGTCGAAGTGGGCGCGTCATCGCAATCGAGCCGCAAGAGAGACTTTTACCAATCATAGACAAAAATTTGCGCTTGAACGATGCCGACTGGGTGACAGTAATAAATGTAGCAATTACCAATGCGTCTGGATTGGTAACGATTCATTTGGCGGCGGACACAAATACCGGTGCGAGCGGCCAATATCGAATGGCAAAATATCGTCTGGCCACTCAAGAAGTGCAGGCGCGAACGTTGTCACAAATTTTAGATGAAAAAAAGATCGGGCATGTTGATCTGATGAAGGTCGACATAGAAGGAGCAGAATATGAGGTGTTGCTCGGTTCTCCGGAAGTGTTCGAGGAGGGTAGAATTAGAGCAATTGCTCTTGAGCTTCATCCAACTATTTTAGCGGCTCGGGGAAAGGAAGTTTCCGATATTACTGATATGCTGACGCGGAATGGTTACCGCCAGATCACAAGCTTCGGAAGTAATGTGTGGGAGCGATTTTCATAAATGACAATCGACTTAAGAATGTCGAATCAGCGTTTAAATTCAAACTTAGTGGTAGCCCTAATATGTCTCCCGACCAATTCGAACATGCAAGCAAGGATGCGCTCGACGGCGCCATCGGGCTCGGGGCAATAACCTGGCCCTTGTGGGCGCAGCTACTGCAAACCACCGGATACGTCATTACGTTTATCGGAGGAATTGTTCTGCTCGGCCTGCGCATCGCAATCGCTTGGCGGGGTTTGCGGGATCGTCAGAGGCGTTTCGATACGAAAGGATAGCGGATGGCTTTCGGGTTTGACGATGCGATCGCGGCCGGGCTTAAGGTCCTCGATAAATTCATTCCGGATCCCGAGGCCAAGGCAAAGGCCGAAAGCGAGTTGCGCGACGCGCTGTTGCGCTGGGACAGCGGGCAGAGCGCGGTAAACCAGGCGGAGGCGAGCCAGGCGAGCGTATTCGTCGCGGGCTGGCGTCCGTTCGTGGGCTGGACGTGCGGTACGGCCTTCGCATACCATTATATTCTCCAGCCGCTGTTTCTGTTCATCGCGGCCCTTTGCGGAAAGCCCATTGTCCTGCCTGCCTTTTCCATGGAATCGTTGCTGACCGTTCTGCTCGGACTTTTGGGGCTCGGAGGCCTGCGTACCTACGAGAAATATCGCGGGGTGACGCGGTGACGTTCTACGAAGCGTTGCTGCGCCCTCTGTTGTTCCGGCTCGACGCCGAACGCGCTCATGGCTTGGCAATTGCGGCCCTGAAATTGAATCTTGCGCCGCGTGACGGCGCGGACGCCCCGTCATTGCGGACCCGGCTTTGGGGGCTGGATTTTCGCAATCCGATAGGCCTGGCGGCCGGATTCGACAAAAACGCGGATATTGCCGATGCCTTGTTGGCTCTCGGTTTCGGTTTTGTCGAGATCGGGACGGTCACCCCGCGCCCGCAATCCGGAAATCCCAAACCACGCATGTTCCGGCTGATTGAGGATGAGGGTGTCATCAATCGGCTGGGATTCAATGGCGCCGGTTTGGATGTGGTCCGCTCCCGTCTCGCGGCCCGGTTCGGGCGTGAGGGGATCATTGGCGCGAATGTCGGCAAGAATCGCGACAGCGCGGACGAGGTCGCCGACTACGTTCAGGGTATCGAAACGCTAGCGCCGCTGGCGTCCTACTGCACGATCAACGTCTCCTCACCAAATACGCCGGGCCTGCGCGATCTTCAGCAGAAGGATCGGTTGACCGAACTGTTGCGCGCCGTGGTAACAGCACGCGATGCCATCAAGAGCCGTCGGGTGCCTCTGCTGGTGAAGGTGGCGCCCGATCTCGACGAAACTCAAATCCGCGATATCGCCGAAGCGGCGCTCGATTCGGGGATCGACGGAATCATCGCGACCAATACGACGATCGCGCGGCCTGCCTATTTGCGCAGTGCGGCAAAAGGGGAGATCGGCGGCTTGAGCGGGCGGCCATTGTTTGCGCCGTCGACACGCATTCTGGGTGAGCTTTATAAAGCGACCCAAGGCAAATTGCCGCTGATCGGGGTCGGTGGAATCGCCTCGGGTGCGGACGCCTATGAAAAGATCAAAGCCGGCGCTTCGCTCGTGCAGCTCTATTCGATGATGGTTTATCGCGGCCCGGGCCTGGTTGCAGAGATCAAACTGGATCTGGTTGCTCGGTTGAAAGCCGATGGATTCGGTAACGTCGTCGAAGCGGTGGGCGCTGCATACCGGTAGCACCCGGACGTCGGCCTCAGGGAATGAATTGTTCCTTAAGGATGCGTTCTTCGAGATTGTGTTCCGGATCGAACAAAAACACCGGTTCGACCTCGTCGCTTTCGCGCACCACGACGCGCGCCACGTCGCGCACCTCGGTGAAGTCCGCAACCGCGTTGACCGGACGGATTTTCGCATCGATCACGTCGAAGCTGACGACGGCATTCTGCGGCAATAATGCGCCGCGCCAGCGCCGTGGGCGGAATGCGCTGATCGGCGTCAAGGCCAGCATGCCTGCGCCGAGCGGCAGGATCGGACCATATGCCGACAGGTTGTAGGCGGTGCTGCCCGCCGGCGTCGCGATCAGCACGCCGTCGCAGATCAATTCGTCGAGCCGCAAGATACCGTCGATGCTGATGCGAATTTTGGCGGCATAGCGTCCGGCGCGCAGCAACGAAACCTCGTTGATGGCCAGGGCCGAATGCTCCGTACCGTCGGTGGTTGTGGCGATCATTTGCAGCGGCCGCAAGGTAATGGATTCGGCGCGCGCGAGCCGATCGGACAGGCCGTTCGGGCGATATTCGTTCATCAGGAAGCCTACGGTGCCAAGGTTCATCCCGTAGATCGGCTTTTTCTGGCGCATGAAGCGATGCGCAATCGTCAGCATGAAGCCATCCCCACCCAAGGCGACGATCACATCGGCATCCTCGGGTGCCACACGCGGATAGGTGCGCTGGAGCGTTTCCAGCGCGTTTACGGCCGGCGGATGATCGTCGGCGACAATCGCAATCTTATCGAATTTCATGAAAAATT
The DNA here is from genome assembly GCA_945877815.1 of Caenispirillum bisanense. Classification (GTDB taxonomy): domain Bacteria; phylum Pseudomonadota; class Alphaproteobacteria; order Rhodospirillales; family UBA2165; genus CANIGJ01. The sequence continues at coordinate 15,336 of CAMDWJ010000055.1, read as the reverse complement.
CCGGACCCGCACTCTTTTGGTTCGGCGGAGTATAACGGACTTGGCACCCTGCGGCGACGAAATCAGCCGCCGGTGACGCTCATATGGCGGGCAACGGCGGGCTGGGCATCGCGCCGGTCGATGACGAAATCGTGGCCTTTCGGCTTGCGGCCGATCGCCTCGTCGATGGCATCCAGCAGCAGATCGTCGCCTTCGCTGGCGCGTAGCGGCGTGCGCAAATCGGCTTCGTCGTCCTGGCCGAGACACATATAGAGCTGTCCGGTGCAAGTGAGGCGCACGCGATTGCAGCTTTCGCAGAAATTATGGCTGAGCGGCGTGATGAAACCGATCCGTTTGCCGGTTTCGCGGATCACGTCGTAGCGGGCCGGCCCACCCGTCTGATAATCCGTCTCCTCCAAGGTCCAGTTTTTGGCGAGCTGTTCGCGCACCCGGCTGAGCGGCAGATATTGATCGACGCGGTCGAGGTTGATTTCGCCGACCGGCATGGTCTCGATTAGGGTCAGATCGAACCCTTGTTCGCCGCACCATTCTATCAGGCGGTCGAATTCGTTTTCGTTCAGGCCCTTGAGTGCTACGGCATTGATCTTGATCTCAAGCCCGCCGGCTTTGGCGGCGGCGATCCCGGCTAGAACCTCTTCCAATTTTCCCCAGCGGGTGGCCTGCTGGAATTTCTCCGCATCGAGGGTGTCGAGCGACACATTGATGCGGCGCACCCCGGCCGCGACAAGCTCGTCGGCATATTTGACGAGTTGGCTGCCGTTGGTGGTCAGCGTCAATTCGCGCAAGGCGCCGGTTTGGAGATGGCGGCCGAGCGAGCGGATCAGGGTCATGATGCCGCGCCGCACCAGCGGCTCGCCGCCGGTCAGGCGGATCTTGTCTACGCCGCGGCGCACAAACGCGCTGCACACCCGATCAAGTTCTTCGAGTGTCAGAAGGTCGGATTTGGGCAAAAACGTCATGTCTTCCGCCATGCAATAGACACAGCGGTAGTTGCACCGGTCGGTCACCGAGACGCGCAGGTAATTGACCGCGCGGCCGAAGGGATCGATGAGGGATGCCTTATCCATGGGCTCCTGCCCGAAGCGATAGTTACAGCGGAATATAACGCTTGCTAAGATAGTTCGCGGGAAGCCGTTTGTCACGCGGGCCGCTGGGCGGCCTTTTCCGTCAAATTTCAAAACACACGTCCGCACAACGTGCCTGAAAACAAGTAGAATAGCCGTGCCTAGCCCTTTCCCGTTATTCTTGAGGAAAACCTTAGATGCTAATAGCCCTGTCGATCCCGACGACGTTTTGATTACGAAGAGGTCCTTGGAGCGCCTAGGTTATTACGAGCGTCCTGAATGGGGCTTGGGAGATTTCACAGACGACAGATTATTCGAAGGGGTACGGAGGTTCCAGAAAGACAATGGCCTGACCGTCGACGGAGTCATGAATCCCGGTGGTGAAACCTAGCGGTCGCTAGTTCCGCAACTTGCGGAATTGGCTCAATCCAAGTCGATTGAAGTCGAGCAAGTCGAGCAAGCTCTGAATCCTAGCAGCAAACCGTCGGATGATCAGTGTGAGGAGCAACTAAGGAAAGACATGTTTGTATGCGAAGGGGTTTTTAGGGCTGATGGCGCTAAGGCTGGTGTAGTGTGTGAACACACTGTAATGAACCGATATTCCGCATGCTTAAGAGGTATACCAACGCACCTCCTCCCGCCTCTGGTGATACCGCAATATTTACGCCGTTTGTTTGATTTCGACTAGGAAACTGGATTTTTGTACGCTGTCATTTAAGATAGACCTTTAATGCCTTTAGGAAATCGGGCTGTGATCAAGCCTTTTCGAATTTTTGATGGTACGTCTATTAACAGAGATGGCATCGAGGTCCGACGTACCTACGCCATCTATCCACCTCAGTATTATGACTATTTTCAAGCCTGGGCCTGCGCGATGCGATTCTCATTCGCGCCCGTTGCCGTTCATTTTGCTTACGGCAGGGATTCGAGCCATTCGATCGAACGTGCGCTTGAAGAGGCGTACGGATTTGCCGAATTGACGAAAGTTCGACTTGTCGCTTGGGATGGCCTTGATTTTGCTACCTTCACCGAACGGGGATATGTGCTCCCTTGGACAGAGGAGACGAACAACCATCCGGCATCGCCCTCGTACCGAGAACCCTATCGCGAGCGAAAGGTCTACCCTACGCCGACAAGCGAACCGATCCGTGAGTGGCATGGATGGCGGACCGACGCGAACTCCGAGATGGAGCAAGTCATCGGGGCGGTTTACGCACCCGAAATCGACGATGAGGGGCATTGGGGATGCGTTGTGCGCTGTCCCGCGATTTTTGATTCCAATAAGCGGATACCCGGTATCGACGCCGAGCAGTCGATCGAACTGGCCGATTGGTTTCTAAGGGATTTGTGGAACCACTTCGGCATCATGCCGCAATTGGAGCAGATCGAACTGACCTACGCCGCCCGCTTGCGCTGAAGCTTGTAGGCCGGGCGCTTGCGGAACAGGAGCGTATCCAGGTTCCGCGTCATATTGTCGCACTCGACTTGGGCCATGCTGTAGAGGACCGCCGCGCGCTGCGTATCGGCGGTCATCTGGGCCTCTTCGATCAGCCGCAAAAGAAAAGCACAGCGTTGGCTGGCCGCTTTGATCTGCTGATTTGTCGACATAGCATTCCCCGGGTCTGCGAATCGTCCCGACAACGGTAGGACAAAATTCCTTACGCCAAGGTTAATGACGCTATCGCGTCCCTGCACGGGGCTGTTATTCGTCCCGGGCTCGGCTATCCTAAGGGATGCCCAAACTCGCGGAATTCACGGTTAAGCCCGATCCGGCCGATCCTCGGCTGACCGAAACGGTCGGCGGGATCGACGAAAACGGCCAGCCGATCACGACATCGGTGACGGTCGAGCGGCCGCTGACCCTATTCCTCAATAGCCGCGAGATCGTCACTATGATGACGATCTGCGATTACCCCGATTACCTGGCGGTCGGCTATCTGCTCAACCAGAACATGCTCGCGCCGGACGACCGGATCACCGGCGTTGAGTACGATGCAGATCTCGAAGCGGTGGTGGTGCGTACCGAGCGCGAAACCGATTTCGAGGACAAGCTCGCCAAGAAAACCCAGACCTCGGGTTGCGCCGTTGGCACGGTCTTCGGCGATCTGATGGAGAAGTTCGACGAGGTCGAGCTTTCCAAAACGGCGCGACTGCGCACATCCGAACTCTACGCGCTGGTCAAGAAAATCAACATGGCGCCGAGCCTCTATCTTGAAGCGGGTGCCATTCACGGCTGCGTACTATGCGAGGGCGACCGGCCGTTGATATATATGGAGGATGTCGGACGTCATAATGCAGTCGATAAGATCGCCGGTTATATGTATCTCCACGCCATCGGCGGCGCCGACAAGGTCTTTTATACGACGGGCCGATTGACCAGCGAGATGGTCATCAAGTGCGTACAGATGGAAATCCCGATCCTCGTCTCGCGTTCTGGCTTCACAGCCTGGGGCGTGTCGCTCGCCAACAAAGCCGGACTAACCTTGATCGGCCGCGCGCGCGGACGGCGGTTCGTGGCGCTCGCCGGACAGGATCGCATCGTGTTCGATGCTGGCGCGGACACGGGCGAGGCCGAGCCACAGAGCGCGCGGCGCAAGGGCGCTCGTTAAGGTGAACGACGTGGTCGGCGTCATCTTGGCGGGCGGCCTCGCGCGCCGCATGGGCGGCGGCGACAAATGCATGATTCTGCTCGAGGGGCGGCCGTTGCTGTCTTGGATCGTCGAGCGGTTTTCGCCCCAGGTCAGGCATTTGATCCTGAATGCGAACGGCGACGCCAATCGCTTCGACTCCTTCGCTATGCCGATGGTCGCCGACACGGTGCCGGATTTTGCCGGGCCGCTCGCCGGTATCCTTGCCGCCCTGGAATGGACGCGGGCGAACTTGCCGGAGGTGCCGTGGGTGGCAAGCTGTGCCGGCGATGCACCCTTCGTGCCCGGCGACCTCGTGGCGCGATTCCAGGCGGCCCAAAGTGCGGGCAATGCCGATCTCGTTTGCGCGGCCTCGGGCGGACAAACCAATCCGGTCTGCGGATTGTGGAAGGTCGATCTCGCCGACGATCTGCGCCGCGCCTTGGTCGAGGAAGACTTGCACAAGATCGATGTTTGGACCGCGCGCTACAAACTCGCCACCGTCGATTTTGAAATGGAGCCCGTCGATCCCTTTTTCAACATCAACCGGCCGGAAGACCTGGCTATTGCGGAGGCGCTTTTAGCGTCACGTAGCGGCAGGCTTGCTTAAGCGCGGCGGCCCCGCCGGTCTGGGCGACGATGGTCGCAGCGAGATCGGCATTCTCGACGATCGATCCCGCGAGCGCCTCGATGCCAAGCGAATGAAGGCTTGGGGCGAGCGGCGTTCCAGGCCCTACGATCGCGATCCTTTTTCCCACTGAAAGTTCGAACAGGCGCTCGGCCGATTTATTGGCCAACGTCGAGGCCGTGATGATGATGCCGGCGCTGTCGGCCGCCAGCGCGCCGAAAGCGCTTTCCGGGAATTCCCCGTCGCGTGGTTCGCGCTCCACAATTCGAAAATTCTTGAGGTGGCGTTCGATGCCGGGAAACCGCCCCACGACCGTCACGGGTCCATCGATCGCACTGAACGCATCGAGGCCGTTTTCGGAACTGCCCTTTAGATCGGTGCAATTGTAAAAGGCGTTGATGGCCGCCATGCCGAGCGTCGTTTCCATGGGATTGGCGGAGCGGATCAATTCGGCGATCGCGCGCAGATCGCGTTTGGCGAGTTCGCCGGCACCCGTGATGGGTTGGCAACTCGGCGCATCGCGCCGCGGCGTTTGCGCTAGCCCACAGCCGGTCTCGTTTTCCACTAAAGTCCAATTGACCCCGATGACGATCCGCGCGATGAGAGCCCGCTCGATCGGGCGTAGAAGTTCGTCGTAGAGGCTCAACGCGATGCTCACTCGGCGGCGAGCCGGGCGACCTTCTCCAACTTCGCGGCGCAGAATTTGAGCTCGGCAATCTTGCCGTAGGGATCGAGCGCCGGATTGGTGAGGAAATTGGCCGCAGCCTCGACGTAACAGAAGGGGATAAAGATCAGTCCGTCCGGTACGTTGGAATCGCGCCTTGCCGAAAGTTCGATCCTGCCCCGCCGTGTCGAGACGGCAACCATATCACCTGGTTGCAGGCACATCCGGTCCATATCCCCGGGCGAGACGGACACGATCGGGTCCGGCTCAAGTGCTTCCAGATCGTGCGCGCGCCGGGTCATGGCGCCGGTATGCCAATGTTCGAGCAGACGGCCGGTTGTCAGCACCAACGGATAAGCCGCGTCGGGCACTTCATCGGGCGGCAAGACGTCCGTCGGCACGAGGCGGCCCAAACCACTCGGTGTCGGGAATTTGTCAGGAAAGATGATGTCCTGGCCCAACTGCACCTCGTCGGCAACGGGATAGGTGACGATGCCATCGCGCTGCAGGCGTTCCCACGAGATATTTTTCATCGAGGGCATGCAGTCGCGCATTTCCTCGTGCACGTCGGCGGGGCCTCCATAATTCCAATCGAGACCCAGACGTCGCGCGATCTCCTGGATGATCCACCAATCCTGGCGGGCCTCGCCCGGCATTTCGAGCGCCTTGCGCCCGATCTGGACGCGGCGGTCGGTGTTGGTGACCGATCCGTCCTTTTCGGGCCAGGCGGAGGCCGGGAGGATGACATCGGCAAAGGCCGCCGTTTCGGTCAGGAAGATATCCTGGACGACCAGGTGTTGAAGCTTGGCGAGCGCCTCGCGCGTATGCTCGGTGTCGGGATCCGACATCGCGGGGTTTTCCCCCATCACATACATGCCGCGGACTTCATCGCGCAGGATGGCATGGATGATCTCAACGACCGTGAGTCCTTTATTTGGATCAAGCGCGGTCCCCCAGAAATCCTCATAGAATTTCCGCGTTTCCGGCACGGTCACGACCTTGTAGTCGGGATACATCATCGGGATCAGGCCCGCGTCCGAAGCCCCCTGGACATTGTTTTGCCCGCGCAACGGATGCAGTCCGGCCCCCGGCCGACCGACATGGCCGCACAGAAGCGCCAGCGCGATCAGGCAGCGTGCGTTATCGGTGCCGTGGGTGCTCTGCGAAATCCCCATTCCCCAGAAGATCATCGTCGCCTTGGCGCGTGCGATCTTGCGCGCGACCGTGCGGATCTCGTCCGGTCCGACGCCGCAGAGCGGCGCCATGCGTTCGGGCGTGAAGCTGCCGATATGAGCGGCATATTCCGCGAAGCCTTCGGTGCGGGCCTCGACGAACTGTCGGTCGTACAGCTTCTCGGTGATGATGACGTTCAGGAAGGCATTCAGCAGCGCGACGTCGCTCGACGGTTTGAACTGCAGGAAATGCGTCGCGTAATTCTGCAACGCATTCTTGCGCGGATCGATGACGATCAATTCCGCGCCGTTCTGTTCCACCGCGTTCTTGATGAAGGTGGCGGCGACTGGATGATTGACGGTCGGATTGGCGCCGATGAGGACGATCACATCGGAGTGCAGGCAGCTGATGACGGGGGCGGTGACCGCGGCCGTGCCGATGCCTTCGAATAGCGCCGCGACCGAGGACGCGTGGCACATCCGGGTGCAATGATCGACATTGTTCGTATGGAAACCCGTCCGCACCAACTTCTGGAACATATAGGCTTCTTCGTTGGAGCCTTTGGCGGAGCCGAAACCGCACAAGGCACCGCCGCCATGTTTAGCGATGATCTTGGTGAAGCCTTCGGACGCCTTTGCGAGCGCTTCGTCCCACGTAGCCGGCCGGAAAACATCCCACGGATGGGCGGGGTCGACGAGGGCATGGGGGTCCTTTGCAACGCCGTCTTTGCGGATCATCGGTACCGTAAGGCGTTCGGGATGGCTCGCATAATCGAGACCGAAGCGGCCCTTCACGCACAGACGGTTGTGGTTCGACGGGCCGTCACGGCCTTCGACCTTGACGATCTTGTTGTCCTTCACGTGCATGGTGAGTTGACAGCCGACGCCGCAATAAGGGCAGACGCTATCGACCTTCTTGTCGGGCACGCCATCGTAGTCGCCGCGTCCCTGATTTGCGGGCAGCAGGGCGCCGGTTGGGCAGACCTGCACACATTCGCCACAGGCGACGCAACTGCTTGCGCCCATCGGGTCTTCCATGTCGAAGACGATCGACGAGAGATTGCCGCGATGCGCCATGCCGATGACGTCGTTGCCTTGGATATCACGGCAGGCTTGGACGCAAAGCTGGCAATGGATGCACTTGTCGAGATTGACCTCGATGGAGGTGTGGCTTGAATCGCGGCTGACGGTTTCGCGCGCCGGGAAGCGGCTGTCGCGGATCTCCATCAGGTCGAGCCAGCTCTTGAAGGAGCCTTCGGGTTCCTTTTGGTCGGCAAGCAGAAGTTCGAACACCATCTTGCGCGCCTGAACCGCGCGGTCCGACGCGATGTTGACCTTCATGCCCGGCGTCGGCATACGGATGCACGACGGAGCCAAGGTGCGTTCACCTTCGACTTCGACGACGCAAGCGCGGCAATTGCCGTCGCCCTTATAGTCGGTCGCGTGGCGGTAGCACAGATGAGGGATCTCGGCACCGAGGCGCGTCGCCGCGCGCCAGATGGTTTCGCCCGGCAGGGCCTCGACCTCTTTGCCGTCGAGTATGAATTTGGTGGCTTCGCTCATCGCGTTTCGCCTTCAAAATATTTAAGTGCCGATAAGACCGGGTTTGGCGCCGCCTGACCGAGACCGCAGATCGACGCATCGCGCATCGTCTGTGATAACTCCTGCATCAGATCGGCGTTCCAGACTTGCGGTTTCATCAGATCGATCATTTTGGTGCAGCCGAGGCGGCAAGGCGTGCATTGCCCGCAACTTTCATCCTCGAAGAAGTGAAGTAGATTTTCTGCCACATCGCGGATCGCATCGCGCTGTGAAAAGATGACGACCGCAGCGGAACCGGCAAAGCAGCCATAGGGTTCAAGCTTGCCGAAATCGAGCGCGATATCGGCCATGCTCGCCGGCAAGATGCCGCCGGAGGCACCGCCAGGAAGATAGCCCTTGAAGGTCTCCCCCGTTTCCATTCCCCCACAAAATTCGTCAATCAACTGCTGGGCCGTGACACCGGCCGGAGCACGAACTACGCCGGTTTTCTTGACCCTTCCGGAGACCGAATAGAATTTGGGCCGTCCTTCGCCGATAAACCAGTCGCTGCCGTTGTGCAGGATTTCGCTGACCCAATGCAGGGTCTCGACATTGTTGATGAGCGTCGGTCGCCCGAAGGCGCCGGAATTGGCGGGGAAGGGCGGTCGGTTGCGCGGCAGGCCACGCTTTCCCTCCAGGCTTTCAAGCAGAGAGGTTTCTTCGCCGCAAATATATGCCCCGGCTCCGCGGCGCAGATGGATACGGATGTTGTTGTTGAGCTTGGCCGCAACCACGGCGTCGATCTCGCGTGCCAGCATGGCGTGGATTTCGGGATATTCGTCGCGCAAATATATATAGGCATCTTCGGCGGCGATCCACGTCGCCGCGATCAGCATGCCCTCGATCACTTTATGCGGCGAAGTCGAGAACAGATGCCTATCCTTGAAGGTTCCCGGCTCGCCTTCGTCGGCGTTCACGACCATCGCCCTTGGTGTCGGCGTGTTCTCGATGAATTTCCATTTGCGAAAAGTCGGAAAACCGGCTCCGCCCATGCCGCGTAGCCCGGCCTTTTCCAACTCGCCGATGACGGTGTCCCGGCTCAGCGTTCCCCCTGCCAATTTGGTCAGAACTTCATAACCGCCGCCCTTGCGGTACGCGGCAAGATCTTCGTAGGAAGGCAGGTCCGGCCCGAAATCCTTGGCTTCGATCGCGGCGGCGACTTGATCGGGCTTGCAGTTTGGGAATTGTTTCTTGCGCATGGAGGCGACCGGCGCCTTGTCGCACGCACCCATGCAGGGTGCGTGAACGACGCGGACTTTGTCGCCAAGCTGGTCCTTGAGATGGCCTGCCAAGGCGCCGGCGCCTTTCATACTGCAAACGATACTGTCGCAGACGCGTACTGTGACGGCCGCCGGGGCCACTTCGTTCTCCTTCACCACGTCGAAATGATGATAGAACGATGCAACCTCGTAGACCTCCGTCTGCGATAGCTGCATCAGCTGTGCGAGGGCGGCGAGATGACCGGACGACAGAAAACCATGGGCATCCTGAATCAGGTGCAGATTTTCGATCAGATATTCACGGCTTATGGGGCGAGCGGCGAGAAGTGCGCGCACGGCGTCCAAATCCGCCGGCTCGATTTGACGGCCTCGCGGCAACCCCCTGCGGCGTCTCGGAGGCATTTGCGGGCCGTCGGTGCGCGCGGCGTCATCCATGAATCGGTGATCCGGACCATTGTGTTTCGGGGTCCCTCAGATTATTCAAATCCGTCCCTAGTATCAATGTATTCTGAAAATTGGGAAAATGCCCACTAAGCAAGACGTGTACGAGGTGATGCATGGCCATGCATAACGGCGATCGGCTGGCGGAATTGCTATGTTCGCGGCTGTGCCACGATTTGATCAGTCCGCTGGGGGCCATCACCAATGGTCTCGAATTGATCGCCGAGGGCGATACGACCGTCATGGACGAGGCCATCGCGATGATCGGCAGCAGTGCCCGCCAGGGGACAGCGCGGCTTTCGTACTTCCGCCTGGCCTTCGGGGCTGGAGGGGGCGAGCAGGGCGTCGGCTTCGGTGCCATTCGCAAGGTCGTGTCCGACTATTTCGAGGATCGCAAACTGCCGGTGAGCTGGGAGGCCCCCCTTCCGGGCGATCAAACGCCCATGGATCGCCTCGCCGTCAAATTGATCCTCAACCTTCTGCTGGTCGCGGGCGAATCGGCCCTGCGCGGCGCGGCGCTCACCGTGACCCTCTCAACCGACCCAGCCAATCATCGGATGTCCATTTCCGTCCGAGGGGGACGCTTCAAATTGCGCGAGGACGTTTCTTCGGGTTTTGTCCCTAACCTTGTCGATGATGCCGTAACCGTGCGTAACGTCATCGCATGGCATTGTCAGCGCTTGGCCGAAAGGCTGGGGCATCAATTGACGGTAGTCGAGGACGGGCAAAACTCGTTAGACTTCACCGTCACATAGGCACGTCGCGATGGATGATCTTTTAAACGAGTTCCTGGTCGAAACGTCGGATCGGCTTGCCGAACTCGACGCCGATATCACGCAATTCGCATCCATGCCGGCCGATACGAAGATTCAGGCGCGGCTCCTCGATCTGCTGCATACGATCAAGGGAACCAGCGGGTTTTTGGCTTTGCCACGCCTCGAAGCGGTTTTCCAATCGTGCGAAGAGGTGCTTGGTCGGGTTCAGGCCGGTGCGATTGCGGCTAGCCCGACGTTATCGGCCGCGATCATCGAAGCCATCGGAGTCATGCGCCGTATCCTCCTTGGATTGGCGAGCAGCGGGCATGAGCCCGACGGCGATGATCGCGCGGTTCTGGAGACGCTCCTTGCTTCCGGCGAAGGACGTGTTCGCGCGCAGCCTGAACAGGCGGCACCGGCGACCGAGCCCGAGCCGGTCGAGGCCAAGGTGCAGAACGAAGCGCCAGCCGAACACGCTAAAGATCGTTTTTCGCCTGCTACGGCAATAGCGATTTCTCATGGGGCCGCTTCTACGACCGTCGCGATCCCGGCGGAACGACTGGAAAGCTTCGCCGATCTGGTCGGGCAGCTCGTACAGACGCGCAACAATCTGGAGCATCTGGTACGCGCGCGCGACGATTCCGAATTGGAAGAGACGGTTCAGCGTTTGAGTCACATCACATCCGATCTTGGGACCGGCGTCGTTGCCACGCGGCGCCAGGCCCTTGGTTCGGAGGCATCGCGAAAGCCGGGCGACTTCGATATCGTCACGGCCCTCACCGTCGCATGCAGCGGTCAGCGATATGCCATCCCACAGCGCAATATCATCGAATTGATTTGGGTTACGCCGGCGGCCGGATTGGGTTCGGCGCAAGACGAATTCCGTTTCCTCCGGCTCCGCGATCGGCGCTATCCATGGGTTCGTCTGTCGACCTTGCTTAAGACCAAGGTTGATCAGGCATTGGCGCGGCGGCGCGAGATCGTCGTGATGATACAGGTGTGCGATGAGGCCCTCGGCCTCAGCGTCGAACAGGTGTATGACGCCGAAGAGATCGTGGTTCGGCCGCAGCCGCCGATTCTCAGAAATATTGCGCTGTTCGTCGGCAATACCGTACTCGGCGACGGAACCGTGGCGTTGGTGCTCGATCCGATGGCGATTGCGTCGGAATTGAAACTGCGTCAGCAGACAGCGGTTGCGGGTCGCGTAACCGCGCCGAGCGGATTCCCATCAGGCCAAGTTTAGCGTTCAGAAGATCGTTCGAGGAATCAGGCGCTTGCCCGTGCGGCGGCTTTCTTTGCCGGGGCGGCACCGGCTTCATCGGGATCGCGCAGAACGTAGCCGCGTCCCCAAACCGTGTGGATGTAGATCTCGTCCTTGGCGACCTTCGATAGTTTCTTGCGCAGTTTGCACACGAAAACGTCGATGATCTTCAACTCGGGCTCGTCGATGCCGTTATAGAGATGGTTTAGGAACATCTCTTTGGTCAGCGTCGTGCCTTTGCGAAGCGACAGGAGTTCTAGGATGCCGTATTCCTTGCCGGTCAGATGCACTGGCTTGGCATCGACCTCGACCGTATGGGCATCCAGATTGACCGTCAGCCTGCCCGTCTTGATAACCGAATCCGAATGCCCCTTCGAGCGCCGGACGATGGCCTGTATGCGGGCGATTAATTCTGCCTTGTTGAAGGGCTTGGTTAGATAATCGTCGGCACCGCCGCCGAGACCCTTCACTTTGTTGTCGGACTCGGTGAGGCCGGACAGGATCAGCACGGGTGTTTGCACGCGCGCCGCACGCAGCCGGCGCAAGACCTCGTAGCCATCCATATCGGGCAGCATCAGATCGAGGATGATAATGTCGTAGTCGTAGAGCTTGCCGATCTCGAGACCGTCTTCGCCCATATCGGTGACGTCCACCACCATGCCGGCGGATTTGAGCATCATCTCGATACTCTGAGATGTTGTCGGGTCGTCCTCTACAAGAAGCACGCGCATATGGCAGCTCTTTCGGGGGTTCTCTAGGCTGAATGGTTAATAATACGGTGCCGGGGATGGCGATGCAAGTTAAGGAATCGGGGGGCCTGACCTGGAAAGATGCGGATTTTCCGATATCCGGGGCAGTTTAAGATACTATTTTACCAAACCTTAAAGGCTCCGAACTGATAATCTGTGACGATTATTGGACTTCGGACTGCCGATCTGCCTTGCCGAACCTCTTCCACACAATGATCAACGAGATCGGGCGGATTCCCGGACATCACGTCTATGGGCGGGTATCCTCGGTCCGCGGCATGTTGATCGAGGTTTCCGGCGTTGAGGGCGAATTGTCGATCGGCGACCATTGCCGGATCCAGGCCCGCTCGGGCCGCATGCTGCTGTGCGAGGTTGTCGGCTTTCGCGATGGGCAGGCTCTTGTCATGCCCTTTGGAACCCTAGAAGGGATCGGTCTCGGATGTCGCGTTGAAATCGGCGCCGCCGAGCCGGTTATTTTCCCCGATCCGTCCTGGCTGGGCCGCGTCGTCGATGCGTTCGGCCGCCCAATCGATGGGAATGGTCCCATGGCGACCGGCCCGATACCCTATTCGGTCCACAACAACCCGCCACCCGCGCACAGCCGCCAGCGCGTCGGCGGCAAGATTGATCTCGGCGTGCGTGGGATGAATGCCTTTCTGACGGTCTGCAAAGGCCAGCGAATGGGGATATTTGCCGGTTCCGGTATCGGAAAATCGACCCTTCTATCGATGATGTCGCGCAATACCGACGCCGATGTCAGCGTGATCGGTTTGATCGGCGAGCGCGGCCGCGAGGCTCGCGAGTTCATCGAAGACGATCTCGGCGAGGATGGCATGGCGCGGAGCATTGTTGTGGTGGCGACCTCGGACGAGCCGCCGCTGGTGCGCCGCCAGGCCGCCTATATGACGATGGCGATCGCCGAATATTTCCGCGATCTCAAGCGCGATGTCCTGTGTCTGATGGACAGCGTGACCCGTTTTGCCATGGCGCAACGCGAGATCAGTCTGTCGGCGGGCGAGCCGCCGGCGACGCGGGGCTATACGCCGACCGTTTTTGCCGAATTGCCGCGCCTGCTGGAACGCGCCGGGCCGGGAACGCAGGATCAAGGTTCCATTACCGGGCTGTTTACGGTTTTGGTTGAAGGCGACGACCACAACGAGCCTGTGGCCGATGCCGTCCGCGGCATCTTGGACGGCCATGTGGTCTTGGATCGCACCGTCGCCGAGCGCGGTCGCTATCCCGCCATCAATATCTTGCGGAGCGTGTCGCGCACGATGCCAGGCTGCAATACACCGGAGCAGAACGCGATCGTCGCGCGGGCCAAACGTCTGGTCGCAACCTATGAAGATATGTCCGAATTGATCCGTCTCGGTGCCTATCGCGCCGGTTCCGACCCGCAGGTCGACGAGGCGATTTACTACAATGGTGCGATCGAGGAATTTCTGGCGCAATCCAAACAGGACAATACCAGCCTTGAAGAGGGTTATATGCGTCTTGCCGGTATTCTCGACATGCCGTACGCGTCCCCGGAGGCATAACGGAGAAGCATGGCACGCGGCCTGAAAGGAATTACGCGCTTTCGGCGCTATCAGGTCGACCAGGCGCGGCGTGAGCTCGGCAAACTTCTCAGCCAGGCGGCCGAGCTTGCGCACCGCGCCGGCGCGCTGGAATCGGAAATCGTTGCGGAACAGCGTGCCGCTTCGGAACATCCAGCCGAGGCGGGTTTCGCCTACGGCTTATATGCGCGCCAGGCGATTGTGCGCCGCGCACAGCTCGTGCAGGCGAAATCCATCATGGAAGCCCGTATAGCCACAGCGCAAGACAATGTGAGGACCGAATTCCGCGAGCTGAAAGTGGTCGAGATTGCCCAGGAAACCCGCGATGCCGAGGAAGCGCTTGAAGCCAACCGGGCCGCACAATCCGTGCTGGACGAAATAGGTTTGCAGCTATTCAGCCGGAAAAACGAATGACGCCAGCGGGCCTACAACGCGCCTATGCGTGCAAGCAGAGCGGGGTTGTCCCACTTTGGCTGTCGATCCTCGAGCGTGACGTGGTGCTCTAACCCGTCAGTTCTTCCCGACACTTTGAGCTGAACCCAACGCGGGACCAGTTCATTGTTGAGATCGCTGACCATGGCGACAGCGACATTTTCGAGCCGCGCCCATTGGACGCTTTGCAGTCGTTCGAAATAAATCGTCAGGGATTCCGGGGCCAGGACCACGCGGTCCGGAACGTATCGGATATCGACACGGCACAACCCGGCGATATCGCCGGATAGGCTAATGACGTAGTCGAGGCGCGTATTGGGGTTCTCGACAGTTTCCAGGTGCTCGCGGCGAACCAGCGCATCCATATCGGGGAGTTCCTAGACAACCAGGCCGTTGTCGCCGCGTTCGGAAATGAACGTCAGCGGAACGTTGACAAACTGGGCATGCGCCTGGAAGGAAATCCCGCCATGAAGACCGGCTGCATCGGCAAAATCGGTGAATATTCGATAGATGTCGCGGCGCATAAGCAGCGGCAGCGGGTCATCGGTCCGGACAATCAGATCGAAATTTCTGCTGTCGCCACGCTCTTTCATAAATCCATCGAGCTGAAAACGGCCGAGATTACTCAACTGCAGATCGATGATGAAGCGTGAGCCTCCTTCCTTGTCTTTGTCACCTTGTTGCGATTTGCCGCCGCGCAGATGCATTTGTACCGGTTCGAGAACGGCACCGTTGAAGAAGGGCACGACAGCCGTTCGCCAATCGTCTTTCGAGGCTTCGGTGGCAAGCCGCGCGAGCTGGGCGAACTCCTCATTCAATCTTTGGGAAATTTCGGGACGTTCCTGTTGAAGAAGCGCCGCTGCATCGCCGAACCAATTGCGAATGTCGCCTTCCTGCAGGGCGGCCACGAGCGTCATGAGGTTCGCACCGAGTTGATTGTTTGCGTGCGGCACCACGGGGTTCGTGGCCGGCGTGTTTGCATCGTGCGGTCGCTGCGCGAGATGAGCGAGCGCCTGCTCGAGCGTCGGCCAAATCCGTTTCTGGATAAAGGATTCGGCGAAGCTGGTGTGACCTAATGTCACCTCGGCACGGGGCGTCGGCGGAACGATGGAAAAACTCAAGCGGTCGCCGACGCGAAGATCGACATTCGTATCGAGCGACATCAACCCGATCGGCGTCTCGACGA
>CAMDWJ010000054.1 GCA_945877815.1 Caenispirillum bisanense | reverse complement strand
GTTTCCACGGAGATTCCAAGCCAAGCCCAAGGGCCAAAACGTCCCCAGCTTCCATCGACCAACCTCCCATGCTGAAACCAACCCAGCATGAAAGGCGCAAAACCCACTTTCAACAGTTCTTCAATTCCATTCCAAACGTCGAGGAGCCTTGAAATTCTGGGGCCGCATAAAATCCGCGTGCATGCTGTCGAGCCGACCGCGACCGATCTCAATACTCTCGCCTACCGCTTTCAGATGTGGGATGCCGAAACCCTGAATGCGCTGGCCGACAAAGGCGATTATAGCCGCACCCAAGTCATGGGCACCGGCATCTACAAGATGGTGTCGTTCGATCGCAATAAGGGCATTTTGGTCGAGCGTAACGACGCTTACAATACGACTGCCGTTAAGAAGGCGCCGATCAAGCGCATTCAAGGGACTTTCATTCCCGACCGTGAAACTCAAGCGGCGCAATTGATGACCGGCGGTATCGACTGGATCCGCGGTGCGACGCCCGATGCGGCCAAGCATCTGTCCGCCAACTCCAACCTGAAGGTGAGCTATGTTGCCTCGCCGACCTTCGTCTATATCGCGCTGGATTCGCAGAACCTAGCCGGTAATAAGGCGTTGAGCGATCATCGCGTGCGCAAAGCGATCCATAAGGCCATCGATCGCGAGGCGATCATCAAATATCTCGTCCCGGGCGGCGAAGTTGCCGAACACGTGCAGGGTCTGTGCTTCAAGGCGACCATCGATTGCGAATATCAGGTTCAAGCCGAGAAGCTCGATGTGGAAGGCGCCAAGAAGTTGATGGCGGAAGCCGGCTATGCCAATGGCTTCGACATGCAATATGACGTCTTCGCGCCGGCCAAGGCTATCGGCGAGGCGATCGCGGGCGATCTGCGCAAGATCGGCGTCCGCGCCAGTATGAATGTCGTCGATCTCAGCCTTTATCGCCGAAAGCAGGGCGACGGCAAGCTCGAGGCCTGGTCGATCCTGTTCCCGACCGGCAGCTATCCGGATATCGGCAATATCTTCTCGGTCTTCTTCACCGGGCCGGCCTTCAAATACTACAACGATCCGATCATTCAGGAGGCGATGGACAAGGGCGAGGCGGAGTTCGACTCTGCTAAGCGCGCGGCAATCTACGGGAAGGCGCTCAACCGCATCAACGAGATGAACTATATCCTTCCGATCTCGTCGGTGCCCGTCCTGCATGTCCATTCCAAGGACGCCAAGGTGAACACCAATGTGTTCAGCGCGGGTGAAACCTATTCGGCGGATTTCGAATGGGTTAAGTGAGATTGTTATTGAATGTCCTTATAACGATGGGCAGCCTCAGGCTGCCCATTTTTTTTAGCAGGTAGAATTTTCTTTTTGGGAGATATTTCATGCGTGTTGCGAAATTCGCGCTCGGTGCGCTTGTTGTCGCGCTATCGGCATCCAATGCCTATGCGCAAAAATCCAAGGATACGCTGCGGCTCGCCCTTAACGATCCATTCGTGACCTTGTCGAACTATCATTACAACGTCGACGAAGCATCGAACTTCAACCGCACACTCTATCAGTCGTTGCTGGCATTCGATGAATATAAGAAACAGTGGGTTTCGGTGCTGGCCAAGTCATGGACCCGTATAGGCGACCGCACGCTGGAATTTGATCTGCGCGACGACGTTAAGTTCCACAACGGAAATCCCTTCGATGCGGACGACGTGGTCGAAACGATTAAGTTCGTCGGCAATCCTGCATCGAAGATTACCTTCCCACAGCGTTACAATTGGATCGAGAAGGTCGAGAAGTTGGGGCCCTACACGGTCCGCATTACGTCGCGCGAACCGCTGTCGGTCGATCTTCAACTCCTCGCTTATCGCTTCCAGATGTGGGACGCGGAAACGATGCGCACCCATCAGGACGTCCAGGATTACGGCCGTCTTACGCCGGTCGGCACCGGGACGATGAAGCTGAATTTCATTGACAAGAATAAAGGCGTAATGCTCGAGCGGGTCGAGAATCATTACGCCGACAAGACCTATTTTCGCGCCCCAATCAAATATGTTCACGGCGTGCCGTTGCCCGACCGCCAGACCCAGATCGCTCAGATCCTCACAGGCGGCATCGACATGATCCGCAATGCCTCGCCAGACGATGCGAAGGAGTTGGGCAAGAATCCGAACCTCGACGTCTCCAACGTCAGGGCAGCGAACATCGTCTATATCGGCTTCGATGCGAAGGGCGTGAGCAACACCAAGGTCTTCACCGACCCGCGCGTGCGCAAGGCGGCGTGGATGGCGATCGACCGGGATGCCATCGTCGAATATATCGTGCCGGGCGGCCCGAGCGTGGTCGAGAAAGTCACGGCCATCTGCTTCCAGACGACGACGCCGGCCTGCAATCCGACTGTGTTGCCGCCGAAATACGATCCCGAAGGAGCCAAGAAGCTCCTCGCCGAGGCCGGCTACCCGAACGGAATCGATTTCGAATATACCGTCTTCGCGCCGCAAAAGCCGATTGCCGAAGCTGTGGCGGGGTCCTGGTTGCGGGCCGGAATCCGCGCGACCGTACGGCCGGTTCCGCTGACCGTCTATCGCAAGGATCAGGGCGACGGGAAGTTCCAGGCCTGGTCGATCCTATTTCCCACCGGAAGCCATCCCGACGCGTCCAACAACATTTCAACGCTGATGCAGGGTGCCTTCGAACAGTATTATGGCGATCAAGACATCTATAAGCTTCTCGATGCCGGCATCAAAGAGTTCGACGACCAGAAGCGGGCGTCGATCTATCAGCAGGTCTACGATCACATCAATTCACGGTTCTACATGTACCCACTCTCGAGCGTTCCGTATGCCTATGTGCATACCCACGACGTGAAGCTCATGAACAATCCGCTGATGGCGGGTGAAACGGCCATCACGGATTATGCCTGGAAATAGCTGATAAGCGGCTAACGCTGCATCGTGCATGGGCAGCCGTGGGACATGATCCCTTGGCTGCCCGCTTCGTTTGGGCAGTACGTTTATATTCGGCGTAAGTCCGCCCAGCGAAATCATCTGGATTTTCGATCTTATTTGGAGGAAGATTTCTCCCAAGCGTACGGTTGATACGCACTTAGGGAGATTTTCATGTCGATATCCAAAGTCGCGTTCATCGCGACCGTAGCTGCGTTTCTTGCCGCATCCGCCCAAGCCCAGAAGTCTCAGGATACGCTGCGCATCGCGATCAACAATCCGTTCGCGGTGCTCTCCAACTATGATCTGCCCGTCGACGAGAGTAGCATCTTCACGCGCGACGTCTACGACCACCTGATCTATTACGATGAGCGCGCTCAGAGGTTTGTTCCCGGAATCGCCAAGTCGTGGAAACGCGTCAACGACACCACGATCGATTACGAGTTGCGCGACGACATCAAATTCCACAATGGCGATTCGCTCGATGCCACCGATGTCAAGGCAACGATGGATTATGCCATCGATCCCAAATCCAAGATCACATTCGTCGCCAATTACAATTGGGTGAAGGAGGTCGAGGTCCTCGGCCCCTACACGCTTCGGGTCAGGTCGTCCGAGGTGCAGAGCACCGATCTCGCTCTCATGTCCTATCGTTTTCAGGTCTTCAACGGCAAGCTTCTGAACAAAATGCAGGACAAGGCCGATTATGGCCGTCTGAATCCGGTTGGTACCGGCATCTATAAGGTCATCCAGTTCGATGCCAACAAGGGCATTCTTGTCGAGCGGTATGACGGCTACAAGACGACGCCAGAGGTCAAGAAGGCCGGCATCAAACGCATTCACGGCGTGCCTTTGCCGGATCGCCAGACCCAGGCCGCTCAATTGATGGTCGGCGGCATCGACATGTTGCGCAATGTCGAGCCCGAATTGGCGAAGGCGCTGTCGGCCAATCCGAACACGGAAATCACCTATGTCGCCGAGCTCAATCTCTTTTACTTCGCCCTCGATTCCCAAAATCTATCGGGCAATAAGGCGCTTTCGGATATCCGCGTACGCAAGGCGATCCATATGGGAATCGATGCCGACCAGATTATCAAACATATCGTGCCGGGCGGCCATGTGGCCGAGAAGCTCTATGCCGACTGCTTCAAGGCGACGATTGCCTGCAAATACAATGTGAAACCAGCGAGCTACAATCCGGAAGGGGCGAAGAAACTGCTGGCCGAAGCGGGTTATCCGAACGGCCTCGATCTTCACTATGTCGTCTATGCCGCCAATAAATCCATCGGCGAGGCGGTTGCGGGCGAACTTTATAAGATCGGTGTACGGGTCAATGTTCAGGCAACCGATATTACGCTCTATCGGCGCATGCTCGGCGACGGCAAGTTGCAGGCTTGGTCGATTCTGTTCCCGACTGGGCTCTATCCCGACTCTTCGGGGATCATGAACGTCTTGTTCACCGGGCCGGCGGCTAAATATTACAACGATCCCATCATCGACGAAGCCATTAAGCTGGGCGTCCAAGAATTCGATCCGGCCAAGCGCGCCGATATCTACGCCAAGGCCTACGACCGCATCAACGAGATGCACTACCACTTTCCGCTATCGTCGATCCCCGCCGTCTATGTCCACACCAAGGATGTTGCAATCAAGGACAATCCGTTCAGCACGGGGCAGACGTTTGTTGCCGACTATGCGTGGAAATAAGACGCTCACGGAGTAACGTTGAGCCGTGTTTCAAGGACGTCAAAATCAATCCTACCAAACTTTCCGCAGGCGAGAACTTTACCGGAGATTATTTGTAGAATTAAGAATGTCATAACAGAGGATGCGAAGTGATGTGTATAGCGAAGGCTCTTGTGCTCGGGGTCGCGGCGTCGTTCATGGCCGTGCCTGCAATTGCCCAAAAATCCCAAGACACGCTGCGTATCGCGATCAACAATCCGTTCTCTGTTCTGTCCAGCTACGATCTGCCGGTCGATGAAGCCGGCATGTTCAGCCGCGATGTTTATGAGAACCTTCTCTATTACAACGAACATAAGAAGCAATTCGTTCCGGCGCTGGCGCAATCGTGGAACCGCATCGACGAGAAGACGTTGGAATTCGAGCTTCGCAACGACATCAAATTCCACAACGGCAACAAATTCGATGCGGACGACGTGATCGCCACGGTCAACCACATCATCGATCCAAAATCCAAGATCACCTATCAGAACCGTTATACCTGGATGAAGCAGATCGAAAAGATCTCGCCTTACAAAATCCGGGTCCATGCCGCCGAGCCGACGGGCACGGATCTCGCTGTCTTGGCCTACCGCTTCAGCATCTGGGATGCCGAAACGATGGGGAAGGTCGACGATAAGGCCGATTACGGACGTCTGTCGCCGGTCGGCACCGGGGTTCTAAAAGTCGTCGAGATGGACAAGAACAAGGGCCTCACGGTCGAGCGTTGGGATCAGTACAACACCATGCCCGATTTTAAGAAGGGTAACGTCAAACGTTGGCACGGCGTGCCCATGCCCGACCGCCAAACTCAGGCGGCGCAGATGATGGTTGGCGGTGTCGAATTGATCCGCAATGTCTCGCCCGACCAAGCGAAGGCGATGGAAGCGAATCCGGAGATCAAGGCGACCTATGTGGCTTCGCCGAATCTTTTCTATTTGGCTCTCGACTCGCAAAACCTATCGGGCAACAAAGCGCTCTCCGATCCGCGGGTTCGCAAAGCTATCCA
The DNA here is from genome assembly GCA_945877815.1 of Caenispirillum bisanense. Classification (GTDB taxonomy): domain Bacteria; phylum Pseudomonadota; class Alphaproteobacteria; order Rhodospirillales; family UBA2165; genus CANIGJ01. Next base: position 15,013 of record CAMDWJ010000054.1, on the reverse strand, counting down.
TATGGCGATCGACCGGGAAACCATCATCAAGAATATCGTGCCAGGCGGGCATGTTGCCGAGCATATCGAAGCGGATTGTTTCAAGGCGACGATCGCTTGCGACTATTCGGTCAAGCCGCCGAAATATGATCCGGCGGGAGCGAAGAAATTGTTGGCCGAGGCTGGCTATCCCGACGGGTTCGATCTTCATTATCTCGTGTTTGCGCCCAACAAACCGATTGGCGAGGCGATCGCGGGCGAACTCTACAAGATCGGCATTCGCGTATCGGTTCAGGCGGCCGATATCTCGCTCTATCGCCGCATGCAGGGGGACGGTAAATTACAGGCTTGGTCAATCCTGTTTCCGACCGGCAGCTATCCCGATGCGGGAAATATTTTCAGCGTGCTCTTCACAGGGCCTGCGATGAAATACTACAACGATCCGGTTATCGAGAATGCGGTGGTAAAGGGCGAGGCCGAATTCGATCCGGCGAAGCGAATCGCGATCTACAAGAAAGCATTCGATCGGATCAACGAGATGCACTATCACTTGCCGATCTCGTCGGTGCCGACGGTTTACGTTCACAACAAGGAGGTGAAGGTGAACGACAATATCTTGAGTGCGGGCGAAACGTATGTCGTCGATTACGCGTGGAACTGATTTGGAATTTGCCACGAAAAAGGGCGGCCGCGAGGCCGCCCTTTGCATTTATGGTCTATCGTTCAGCCGCCGTAGAAGACGTTGGCCCCGAGATCCTTCATCTCCAGTATCGCGGCGTCCGCACGTCCCTCGGGCATCTTCGCGACATTCGCCTCGGTGACCTCGGCGATGACGATGTGATGGTCGCCCTTTTCGACGATCTCGACTACCGAACATTCGACGCTGGCATGGGCATTGACCAGGATCGGATGACCGTTCGTTCCCTTGTGATAGGGCTCGCCGCTGATCTTGTTGCCGTCTTTCTCGGCCGGCTTGAAAAAGCCGAAGGCCGCACCCTGCTGGCCCTTGCCGAGCATATTGAGCACGAAGGCGCGCTTCTTCTTGATCAGCGCATAGGCGCCCGAATCTGCCTTCACGCCGATGGCGATCAGCGGCGGGTTGAACGACGTTTGGGTGACCCAATTGACGGTCGCGGCGGCGATCGCGTCGCCATCTTCCACGGTCAGCACGTAGATCCCATAGGGGATCATCCGCAGGGCAATTTTCTTGGCATCGGCGTCCATCGTTCGTCCTCCTAGGATGTTTTGTTTATTCGTCGTAGCTGACGAGGGTTTCCACCGGGATATCGAGATTCTTGCGCCCGTTGAGGAAGGTCAGCTCGACGATGCAGGCGGCACCCACGACCTCGGCGCCGACCTTGCGGAACAATTGGGCGGCGGCATTCAAGGTGCCGCCGGTCGCCAGCAGATCGTCGAGGATCACGACGCGCTGACCCGGATGCACGGCGTCCGCTTGAATCTGGATACTGTCGGTGCCGTATTCCAGCGCATATTCGTGGCTGATGGTCGGCCCGGGCAGCTTGCCTTTCTTGCGTACCATGACGAAGCCGCAGCCGAGCTTCAGCGCCAAGGGTGCGGCTACGAGAAAGCCGCGCGATTCGATTCCGGCCAGGATATCGGGCTTGAAAGGGGCCACGAGCTTGGCGAGGCGTCCGGTGGTTACCTGCCACGCGTCGGCATCGGCCAACAGGGTCGAAATGTCGTAGAATAGGATTCCCGGTTTCGGAAAATCGGGGATACCGCGGATATGGGCTTTGATGTCCATCATGTTGGTCGGCGCTCGCTAAAGGGTCATTTCAGGGTTTTGAGAAAGGCGATTACGTCCGCGCGTTCCTGCGCGCTGGTTAGCTTGAGGACCATGCCGGCGCTCTTGCCGGTCTTATCCTTTGTATATTGAACCGGATCGCTTAGATAGGCGTCGAGCGCGCTGTCGTCCCACGTCCAATCGGCGTCCTTGAGGCCGCGATAGAGCTGGAAGCCATCCGCGGCACCAGCCTTGCGGCCGGCCACGCCGAATAGGGAGGGGCCGACCTTGTGCTTGCCGGCGTTGCTCTCGTGGCAGAGCGCGCATTTCGCCTTGAAGGACGTTTCGCCGTTGGTGGCTTCGGCGGCTTCGGCGATCGACGGCACGGTGAATATCGCGGCCAGCGCTAGCGCGGCGGTCATGAATTTGATGTGCATATAGGCATTCCCTTGGACGAGCCGACTATATCGAAGCGAGTCGGAATCTCAAGGTTTGCCGCAGGATTTGGCTAGGGGGCGGTCGTTTCGGCGAGTTCGCGCCACATGGCGTGGTTGTCGCGAAACGCGGCGAGCGACAGCCAAACGCGGCGATAGTCGGGATCCTGGCGCATCAGCTCCTCATTGGCGTCGCTCCAGGCGGTCCGCAGGGCGGCGACGAAGGGTTCGGGCAGGCGCCGGACTTCCACGTTGTCCTTGACCATGTCCTTGAGCACCTCGAACTGTGCGGCTTCGCTTGCCGCCAGCGAACCCGCGATATTGGCCGAGCAGACGCTCTCCAGGGCTTGGCGTTCGCGCGCCGGCAAGGCCTGCCAGGTGTCGAGATTGACCAGGAAATCGAGCCCGGCCCAGTTGTGCGACCAGCTCGGAAAGGCATAGCGCTTGGCCCCGCTGCCGCGCATGAGCTGGCGGTCGATGGCCGGCGTCAGCATGACGGCGCCGACGACCTTGCCTTGTCGGTAGGCGCGCCCGATCTCCGTCGGTGCAATCGATACCGGATAGGCGCCCAAATGCGACAATGTGCGCGCCGCGAGGCCAAAGGCGGCCACGGGCAGTCGGTCGATATCGGCCGGGCGTTTCGCTTCCGGGCGGAACCAGCTGCCGCCGGCCGCGACCATGCCGCACAGGATTCCGTGCACATTGTGTGCGTGATACAGTTCATCTCGTAAGCTTCGGCCCCATCTTTCATGCCAGGCAAGAAATTCGTCCGCCGCCGGTCCGAAAGGAATGCCGCCATAAAGCTCGAAGGCTGCCGTGCGGCCCTTGACGGTGGCGGCCCATACAAAGGCGGCCTCGGTAGCGCCCGTGGCGACCGCGTCGAACAGCTCCAGCGGCTTGGCGATATCCTTGGGTTCGCGGATCTCGAGGCGCAAGGCGCCGAGACTGAGGGATTCGATTCGTCCCGCCGTTTGCGCGAGCAGGGTTCCCGTTTCGGGCAGGGTGATCGGGAATTGGCTGGCGACGTGCCAGCGGATGGGGGCGCCCGCCTCGGCGCGCGGCGCTTCGATGTCGGATGTGGTGCTACGCGATTGCGCTGAAATGTCGGGGCTATGAACGACCAGCACCGCGAGCACGCCGCTCGCGATCGCAACGATCGCTACCCCACCGAACAGACCCCGCACCCTCGTGCTCCCAGGCACCCGAACGCATCGAAGCCTGATTGTGGCGCGGAAAAGATAAGGTTTGGTTACTCGGCGGCTTTGCGGGCGGCGTCGCGCGCGAATTCGGGCATGACCTCGCGGGCGAACAGGCGGATCGCGTCGAGCCCACCGGCTGCGGTCATCATGACGTACTCGACCCCCAGCGATTGCAGCTCCTTGAGCTTGGCGATCACTTCGTCCGGTTGGCCGATGATGGCGGGATCGCCGATATCTTCGCTGAGGCCGGGCAGCTTGCCGAACCGCTCGATGGCGCTGCCTTGTTTCGCGCGCCGCTCTTTGGCTTCCTGCGTCTGCGCAGGCGACATCGTGACGAGCACCGGCCGCGTGAGCCCGACTTCGTGCGGCTTGTAGGGCCGTCCGGCCGCGACACAAGCGGCCTTGAAGGCTTCCAGGCGCTTCTGCGTCAGATCGAAGGAGCCGAATTGATCGAGCAGCAGGTTGAAGCCGGTATTGGCGACGCGCGCGATAGATGCCATCGTCCCGGCCCCGGTCCACATCGGTGGATGGGGCAATTGGGTCGGACCCGGCTCGACCACGATATCCTCGAAGGTCCAGTATTTGCCGTGGTGCGACCAACGCCCCTGCGACGTCCAAGCCTGGCGCATGACGGCGACGCATTCATCGTAGCGTTCCTGGGCTTCCTCCTTCGGGATATTGAAGCCCTTGAACTCTATATCTCGGTAGCCCTTGCCGACGCCGAAATCGAACCGCCCATTCGACAGCAGATCCAGCGTCGTCACCTGTTCGGCGAGTAGCACCGGATTGTGCCACGGCAGGACCGTGACCCCGGTGCCGAGGCGGATGCGTTCGGTCTTGGCGGCGAGATAGGTGAGCATGGCAAGCGAGGCGCCAACCTGCCCGATGCCGGAAAAATGATGCTCGACGATGAACACGCTTTCGAAACCCAACCGGTCGGCCTCGACCACGTAATCCATGAATTCGTTATAGGAGGAGCTGTCGGCCGACTCGCCGCGCCGGATGGCACCCCCGAAAAGTCCGAACTTCATTGTGTTTCGCCCTTTAGCCCTGTTGGGGGGAGTTTAGGCGGAGGAAGGGCGAGGAGGATATGGGAAAATTGCTGATCGTCATGGCCCATAAATTTCCCCTGCCGTCATGCCCGGACTTGATCCACGGCTGTCCAAAGCTCGTCATGGCCGCACTTGTTGCGGCCATTCACGAATTGGCAATTCGATTATGCAAGGTTGCCGATTGCAGTGCTCTGCTGGTCTTTTCGCGCTATCGCGCTTTGTCCGTGTATGCCCGTAACAAGTACGGGCATGACGGCCTCTCGAGCCGCCTCCTCACACAACCTCGAACGGGATCGTGTATTTCTCCATCACGGCGCGCACGTCTTTCTCCTGCGCGCGGTCGCTCAGCGTCACGCGCGCCAGCAGCCCGCGTGCCGGATCGTCGCTGACCGCGACGGTTGCCGGCAGCCCAGTCAGCGCCTCGGCGAAGGCGCGTTCGGCGGCATCGCGGCGCAGCGGCGGCTTATAGATTTTGCCGACATCGGTGAGCGGGATCTTGTCGATAACGACGACCTCGGCGGGCGCCGCTCCGCGCTCCGGGATGTTTTCGCGCGCGAAGGCCTTGATCTCCTCGGCCGTCGCCGTAGCACCGGGCTTGAGTTGCACATAGGCGATGGGCATCTCACCCGCATAAGCATCGGGCTTACCGACGGCGGCTGCCAGCTCGACTGCTTCGTGTTTGAGAAGCGTGTCGTCGATCACGCTGGCATCGATATTGTTGCCGCCGCGGATGATCAGATCCTTCACCCGGCCGGTCACCCAGATATAGCCGTCTTCGTCGATGCGCCCGAGATCGCCGGTATTGAGCCAGCCGTCCGGGAAAAACAGTTTCGCATCCAGGCTGGGATCGACATAACCCGAGATCACGGCGGGCCCGGTCATGGCGATGATCCCGCTTTCGCCCGGCTTGCCGTCGCGCACATACTCGCCGCGCGCGTCGACGATCACGGTCTTGATCTGGGTATAGGGGATACGGATGCCGGACGCGCCATAACGCGGCGGCACACCACGGGGCGAGAGCGCCGCCGAGGCGCAATTCTCGGTGAGGCCGTAATTGGACAGCAGCGTGATGCCGAACTTGTCCTCGAAGGCTTTCGCGGTCGCCGCGGGCAGGCCCGATGATCCCGTATTGGCGTAGGGTTTGAGTGTCGACACATCGGCATCGCCGACCGGCTTGCTGATGAGCGCGGCCAGCATGGTCGGCGGCGCCACCACTTCGGTGATCTTGTAGCGTTCGATCAGCTTCCAGAAATTGTCGCGGCTTTTTTGCGAGCGAAATCCGTGCGGGCTGACGATCACATTGGTGATGCCGCACGAGATCGGGCTCATCGAGCGGCTGACGATGCCGCCCGAATGGAACAAAGGCGTGCCGGCGAAGATCACGTCGCCCGGCCCGTGGCCGAGCACCCATTTGAAGGCGTGGCACTTATAGGCGATGCCGCGATGGCTGAGCTTGGCGAGCTTGGGCGTACCGGTCGTCCCGCCGGTCGGACAATAGACGGCAGTGTCGTCCGGCGTGTAGGCGCGCGCGAAGGAAAATCCGCCCGACTGTTCCTTGGCGATCAGAGCGGCGAAATCCTTGTCCGGATCGACCGTGCCGCCCGGTCCCTGGACCTGGATCACATGCTTGATGCCGGGGCACAGCTTGATGACCTCCTGCGCGGTCTCCCAAATATCGAAACCGGGCGTGGGGCCAAGCGTCACCAAGACTTCGGCCTTGGCCATATTCATGATCGCCGCGATCACCGGCGCCTTGAGCGCCCAATTGACGGGGGACAGAATCCCGGCCGAGGGACCCGCGACCAGCAGGTAATAATTTTCCGGCACCATCGGCAGCATCACGCCGACGACGCCGTCGCGCCCGCCGTAGAGGCGGCGCAGCATATTCGCGGTCTGATGGATCTTCGCCATATAGTCGGCGAAGCTGACGGTCAGCGGAATCTCGGCCGGATCGCCGTCGAGGATGTAATGCAGCATCGCCGCCTTGGGATTGAAGGCGGCACCCTTAGCGGCAACGTCGTACATCGTCCATTCGCCGGCGCGGCTTGCCAGCGGAATGCGTTCGATCTCGGCGACGTCCGCGATGGTGCGAACGACCGGCTCGGTCATTTCTTTTTATCCGTGTTATTGCCTTGGTCGAGGGCGGGATAGCGGCCGAGCGGACCGCCGAACGGCTCGTCGCGCCATTTCAGCGCTTCGCGCAGGCCCTTTTCGCGGGTGATCTTCTTGAACTGCTGGTTCGAGGGCAGCCGACCCGAAAGCGTGACGAACTCACCCGACGATTGCATCGACGAGGTGAAGCCGGCCTGATCGAAGACGCGGTTGATCATGCGCTTGGACAGCGACAGAAGCTGCGTGTCCACATTGGCGATGCGCCGCGCGATGGTGCGCGTCTCGTGCTCCAACCGGTCTAGCGGGAAAACATAATTGGCCATGCCGTAATCGAGCATTTCTTGTGCTGTCAGCGCATCGCCGGTCAGCACCATTTCCTTGGCCTTCTTGATGCCGACATGCCAAGCGAAGATCGCGGTTTCCTCGCCGGGCGCAAGTGCGCGAACACCCGGATGGCCGATGCGTGCATCCTCGCCCGCGATCACCAGATCGCAAGCGAGTGCCAGCGCCGAGGCGCCACCCAGGCATTCGCCATGGACTTGCGCCACGATCGGTTTCCAGTTGTTCCAGATTTCGAGCATGTATTCGATATGGCCTTGGACGCGCGCGCGGTTGTCCCACACGCTGACGGTTTCCTCGCCGGTTTCGGTTTCGGCGGTGAGTGTGCCCACCTGTTGCGGCGGGGTGCCCATGGTCGGGCCCATGTCGTAGCCCGACGAAAAGCACGAGCCCGCACCCTTGAGGATGATCACGGTGACGGCGGGATCGATTTCGGCGCGCTTCAATGCCGCGCTGATCTCGGCCGACATCGGCCAGTTGATCGCGTTGCGCCGCTCCGGGCGGTTGAAGGTAATGGTCGCGAGCTTGTCGGCGACCTCGTAGGTGATGAATTTATAGTCGGACACTGCTTCCTCCCTCGGCCCGTCATCGCCCGGTTTATCCGGGCGATCCATGCCGCGACAATTCGCGGTCCATGAATGGATGCCCCGGACAAGCCGGGGCATGACGGCAACATATTTGAATAGACTACCGGAAGGTTGCGTTGATCTCCATCGCCAGGATGCCGTGCTCGTCGGCGGCCCACAGCTTGCAGGCTTTGCCGTCCGCCGAGGGTTCGCCCCGTAGGGTGATCGGCCGGCCGGCATATAGCGGCGCCTTGGCGCGCATGGAAAATCCGCTCATCTGCATGGCCTTGTCCGGCCAATGCTCGCGCACCAGTTCCAGCAACAAGACGGCGGTGAAGGGGCCGTGTACGACCAGGTCCGGATATTTTTCGACCTTGGTAACGTAATCGCGGTCGTAATGGATGCGATGCGGATTCCACGTCACGGCCGAGAAGCGGAACAACATGATCTCATCGAGCGTGAGGGTGCGCGTCCACGGCGCCTCGGTCTTGGCCAATTCACCGGGCGGCGGAGTCGTGGTGGAGCCGGCCGGAGGGTCTTCACGGAAGACGATATTCTGGCCGTCTTCCATCACCAAGCCGCGCGGCCCGGTGATCTGCACGCCGTAAGTCACGAATATCAGATTGCCGGTGCGGCCTTCCTTGGGCGTTACCGATTTGACGAAGATTTCCTTCTTCGCGGCATCGCCGATGCGCAAGGGTTCGTAGAATTTAAGATCGTTGCCGGCGAACATGCGGCGCGGCAGCGGGCTGTCCGGCGCGTCCTCGAATTCGGCGGCCATACCGTCGGCCGACAATTTGTTGGTCGGCATCAGGCGCGGGAAGAATATGGAGTGCCAGCCCCACGGCACCGGATCGCCCAGCTTCGGCATCGGATCGCGGCGGTTCAAGGTGACCGTCAGGCGATGCATTTGCGTGGCCGTGATGACGTCCTCGGTCACGGCTTTTACGCCGATGATCGATTCCAATTGGGTGGTTTCTTTCGCCAAGACACCCATAGATGTTCTGTCCTCATTTGGGTTGACCGCGCGAGTATATGGGGAAACTATTGACCGGAGCAACGAGCGGTACGGTCCAATCGCGCCGCCAAGCCAGGGGGAAACCGACATGCGTTTGATCACTTATCGTACAAGTGGTGTTGCCGGTGAAGGCATTGCAGACGGGACCGGCGTCGGTGTGATGGTCGATGATAAGCAATTCGTCGATCTCGCCAGGCACGCCCCCAATCTTCCCAAGTCGATACGCGGACTCCTCGAAAGCGGAATGGATTGGCAGAGCCGCGTGGAAAAGGCGGTGAAGGGCAAATCGGCCGACAATTCCATCGACAATGTCGTCCTCGATCCCGTCGTCCCGAATCCGCAGGCGACCTGGTGTCTCGCGCTCAATTTTCAGCTCCACAAGGACGAGACGGGATTGGAGCGCAGCCAATATCCCGAGATCTTCCAGCGTATGCCGAGCAGCGTGGTGGGCCACAATCAGCCGCTGGTGCGCCCGCGCGCGGAATTGTGCAAGCGTTACGATTTCGAAGGCGAGCTCGCTTTCATTGTCGGCAAGCGCGGCCGTTACGTGAGTGAGAAAAACGCATTCTCCTACATCGCGGGCTACGCGCCCTACAATGAAGGCTCGGTGCGCGAATTCCAGTTGCACAATCGCCAGTTCGGCCTGGGCAAGAATTTCGAGAAGTCGGGCAGCTTCGGTCCTTGGATGATGACCGCCGACGAATTCGGCGACCCGTACAAGCAGCGCGAGATCACGCGCGTCAACGGCGTGGAAAAGCAGAACACCTCGCTGTCGGAAATGCTGAACTCGATCGAGAATATCTTGAACTATTTGTCCACCGGTTACGAGATCCGTCCGGGTGACGTCTGCGCCATCGGCACGCCGGGCTCGATCCCCGGCACCACCAAGCTGCTCAATGTCGGCGATGTCTGCGAGGTCGAGATCACCGGCCTCGGCATCTTGTCGAACCCCGTTATCGCTGCGGACTGATATGGCCGAGACGCTTTCGGGCGCGCAGGCGATCGTTGCGGGTCTTGTCCGCGCGGGCGTCGATACGGTTTTCGCTCTTCCGGGCCAGCAGCTCGACGAGCTGTTCAACGCCTTCTATCACGCGCGCGACAAAATTAGCCTCATCCATCCGCGTCACGAGCAGGCCACCGCCTATATGGCGAACGGCTATGCGCTGGCGACCGGCAAGCTGGGTGTGGCCTGCGTCGTGCCCGGTCCCGGCCTTTTGAACGCAAGTGCCGCCATCGCCACCGGCTTCGCGCAGAACGCACCGGTGCTTTGCATCACCGGGCAAATCCCCTCGCGTTTCATCGGCAAGGGAACGGGACAGCTGCACGAGATCAAGGATCAGCTGAAGTCGGTCGAAGGCATCACGAAATTCCAGGGCAGCATCAAGAAACCCGAAGAGGTGCCGGCAACCCTGGGAAGCGCGATCTCGGCCGCGACCAGCGGGCGTAACCAGCCGGTCGTGATCGAAATCCCGCCCGATATCCTGCAGGCCAAGGCATCTGTCGATTTTGCGGATTTCGATCCGGCGCCTGTCGATATGCCGGCCGATGTCGATCTGGTCGCCCAAGCGGCCGAGATGATCGCCAAGGCCAAGCGCCCGATCATCTGCGTGGGCTCCGGCGCCATCGGCGCCAGCGCAGAACTCACTGCCTTTGCAGAAGTGCTCGGAGCACCCGTGGTGATGTCGCAATATGGCGCTGGCGCCATCGATTATCGCCATCCGCTCGCCCACACGCTGATCAGCGGCATCGACTTGTGGGCCGAGGCCGATCTCGCCATCGCGGTCGGCACGCGCTTCTCGACCCCGATGGGTGCTTGGGGCTATGACGATAACATCAAACTAATTCGCATCGATCCCGATCCGAAGCAATCGGTTCGCCCTTGGGTGCCGGATGTGCATCTGCAATCGATCGCCGAACTGGCGTTGCCCTCGCTGACCCGCGCGCTGAGCGGCATCGCGATCGCAAGTGCCTGGAACGCGGCCGAGCTGTCGCGTCTGAAGGCCGATGCGGAGATGCGCATGAAGCGCGACGTCGCGATGAGCGATTCCTATACCCGCGCGTTGCGTTCGGGCATCCCCGACGACGGTTTCGTGTGTTTCGACATCACCCAGGTCGGTTATCACGCCTGGTGGGGGTATCCCACCTATGAACCGCGTACGCTGATCCGTTCCAGCTATCAGGGCACGCTCGGCTTTTCCTTCCCGACCGCGCTCGGCGCCAAGGCAGGGCTACCGGACAAGCCTGTGGTGTGCGTCACCGGCGATGGCGGCTTCATGTTCTCCATCCAGGAACTTGCGACCGCGGTGCAGGAAAAGATCAATCTTGTCACGGTGGTCATGAACGACAATGCCTACGGCAATGTGCGGCGCTATCAAGACGAGATCTACAAGGGTGACCGCATCGCCAGCGATCTGAAGAACCCGGCCTTCGTCGATCTCGCGCGGGTCTTCGGGCTCGAGGCTTTCTCGGCCAAGTCGCCGGAGGAATTGACCAAGGCCCTGAAGGACGCCATCGCCATCGACAAGCCGGCATTGATCGAGGTCTCGGTCGGCGCCTTTCCGTCTTGGCAAAGTTTCATCCCACGCCGCCGCGTGCGCGGCCAAGCCTGATTTGATCCGAGAGGAACCCGCCATGGCCTTAGCCGCCCACACTTCGCATTTCGTGCCTTCCGGTGACGTCACTCTGCATTACCGCCTGTTCGGCAAGCCCGGCGCCACGCCCATGCTGATCCTGCATGGTGCGGCCTATTTCGATTCTTTTGATTGGATCAACGTCGCGTCCAAGCTGGCCACCGACCGCGAAACCGTCGCGATGGACATGCGTGGCTTCGGCAAATCGACATGGTCGCCATCCAAGGATTATTCGACCGACGCCAAGCTCGACGATATGCGCGCCATCATGGCCGACCGCGGCTGGAAGAAAATCGTCCCCATGGTCCATTCGATGACCGGGCGCATCGGCATCGTCTTCGCCGCGACCTATCCGGAACTGGTCGAAAAGTTGGTCGTCGTCGATAGCGCGACGGGCAGCAATCGCGGCGCCGGCGAGGGCGGGCCGCTCAACGCGGCGCCGACAATCTACAAGACGATCGACGATCTGATGGCGGCCTTCGTGCGCAAGTCCCAGTCGCCGCGCATCTCGCACGACCGCGCGCGCGCCGAGGCCGCGGCGCGTAAAGTGGAAGGCGGCTATATCCTGACCCGCGATCCCGATATGGGGAACACGGTGCCGGCCTGGCCCGGCATCCGCACGCCCAAGCTCAACGATATCGAGATCTGGGACGCACTCGCGCGCATTCCGTGCCCGATCCGCGTGGTGCGCGGGCTACGTTCCGATCGCTACACGCCCGAGGCCATCGAGCGGCTCAAGGCCTACAAGCATCTCAGCATGACCGAGGTCGATTCGGAACACGACGTGCCCTGTCAGGCCCCGGATGCGCTGATCGCCACCGTTAAGGATTTCCTGGCGGCGCGCTGATAGACTGACGGGCTGAGGGGGAAAGTCATGGACGCCACAAAGGCTAAGAGCGCGCCCGGTCCCAAGACGACAGAGCGCCCCGATCCGACCGGATGGCAGCAGAGCGAGTTGCTGTCCTACAAGCTCGCCATTTTGAGCCGCCTGCTCGAACGCGGCAGCGAAGCAGCGCTCGCGCGTCATTATGGATTGTGGCTCACCGATTGCCGATTGCTCGGCCATTTGCTGGCGAAATCGCCGCGCACGGTGCGCGATCTGGCCGAGGATATGGTGATGGACAAGGCGCCGATCAGCCGGTCCGCCAGCCGCCTGGTTGAGAAAGGATTGCTGACGCGCGCCGCCGATCCGGCCGACGGGCGCAGCGCCGTCTTTACCTTGACGCCGGACGGGCGCAAGACCGCCTCCACCATCATGAGCCGGGCGCAATTGGGGCAGGGCCGTTATATGGAGCTTCTGCCGCCCGAAAGCTGCTGGGTTCTGTTGGACGCGGTCGACAAGCTGCTCGATTTCGCCAAGACCAAACTCCCGAAGGACGCCCCGCCGCGCGAGGATTAGGCGCGGTTTCGATAAGCCACGAACAACCCTCTCCACCCTGTCCTTCCCCGGGTCGCGCGTTTCCGCGCGCAAGCACGCGTGGGGGGAGGGGACACTCCTCATCCGCACCGTTCTAAAATCTCCCTCCCCCTTGAGGGGGGAGGGTTGGGGTGGGGGTGAGACGTCGCGACGATGGTTGCCATCATTTCAAGAACGGCGCCGCCTTCGCCTCGTCGATGCGGTAAAGCCAATCGCCTGACGCGCGGACGGAATCGTAAAAGACGGGATCGATTTCGGCCGCGACCAATATTTTTTCGATGTTCAGTTTTTTGGTGTTCTTGCCGAGAATCAGCATCGTCGCCAGGCCGAACAACACGTGCCACCACTCGTCGATAAAGCTGAGATAGATCGAGCCGACAAAGATGGCGACGGCGATCCAATTGCGCGCGTTGGCCGAACGCGCGAAGGATATCCCGGCGGGTTTGAGTGCCGGCGTTTGGCTGATCCGCAGCGCTGTGTCGTTGCCGATGCCGAGCGTGAGATCGCCCGCCCGTTTGAGGGCCAGCATATCGGCATGGGGGAGGGAGATTTCGGCGCAGGTATAGACACGATTGGGCATGGGGCTTCTTATAGCATTGTCCTTCCGCGACAGAGTCCCAAGTTTGACCCGGCTCTGCCATCGATGCTCACACACATTGGCGACCGGGTGTCGTAGCCTGCATGTGTGGTTGCCCCCCCGACCACAGATTTAGCGCCGGTTGTCCCCCCAACCGCGCTTGTCAGTAAGGCCGGAGTTGCATAGCACCTTCGGCCTTACGCCCTTCTAACCCTTGCCGCCGATTTGGATGTCCTCGATACCCAAGAACCTCGCGTTTCTGGGTGGAATTCTTGATTTGGACTATTGATTGGTCTAAATTATTCGGGAAGCGGACATTGTCTTGGTCCGCGCAGGAGCTGGGCCGTGCGGGTATCCGTCACCGATGCCAAAGGACAATTGACCGAACTGGTGCGCCGCGCCGAGGCCGGCGACGAAGTGGTGCTGACCCGTCACGGCCATGCGGCGGTGCGCCTGGTTCCGGTGACGGCGGTGCCGGATTCGAAATCGCGCCGCGCACTTTTGGAAGCGGCGCGGACATCCGGCGCGTCTAAGGCGAAGGCCGGACCCGATGCCGCGCGGAGCCAGGATTTTCTCTACGGGGATGATGGACTGCCGGGATGATCGCGGTCGATACTTCGGCACTGATGGCGATCGTGCTGAACGAGGCGGACGCCGATGCTTGCATCGCTGCTCTTGAAGCCGAAGACGGCATCCTGATTTCCGCCGGCACGGTGGCCGAAGCGCTGATCGTTGCATCGCGGCGCAATGTCGCCGAGGAGATCGCGAGCCTGATCGACGGGCTCGGCTTCGAGATCGTGTCGGTCACGCCGGCCTCGGCGCGGCGGATCGCCGAAGCCTATGCGCAGTGGGGCAAGGGCGTGAACGCGGCGGCGCTCAATTTCGGCGATTGCTTCGCTTACGAAGTGGCGAAGGAACATGCCTGCCGCCTGCTCTATGTCGGCGACGATTTCTCGCGAACCGATATCGAGAGCGTATTGTGAGGGGATGTTGCGTAACGTGAGTTACGTAACGAGAGCCGTCGTTCCGCATAATGAGTAAAATCAAGGGCGTTTCCAAGTCGAAGCGTGACATTTCGCGACGACTTGTGACTTCTATTGACGAGCATTCTGATGGTAGACGTCCCAACTTCTGAACTGATCGTCCCTGACGACGATCAGCGCATATGTTGCTACATGAGCCTTTCCAAATTCCTGTGGTTGATCGCCAATAGTTTCCTCTACCGGTCGCGGACATACTGAGATCGGATGATCTGTTTTACGATCCACTCAAACCTTGCCAAGTGGAGGTCAATTTCTTGATAGGTCGAAAAAGTGTTCGCGTGGGGTCGATAGTGCGCAAGTTCATTACGTATGCGGGTGTACAAGGTCTCTAGCTTACCAATTTTGGGCGACGGCGTTTGGAGCGTGGTCGGCTCGACGCTCAAGATGTGCTTGTCTAGCTCGCTCTGCGTTCCACCGGCACTAACGCTCTCTAGAAGCTGATAAAGAGCCATATACCTGCCGATTGGCTCAGGTATACCGCATGCAAACGTGAGCCGCTTGACTATCTCAAGGTCGTAGTCAGCTATCATGTCGCTTTTATTTGCTTCGAACCATTCCGGACCCGCCACACCGACAAGCTTCGGCTTGCTAACTTTTCTGGGCGGTTTGAATTGATGCCGTTGGCCGGAAAACTCGTAAAAGATTTTTCCGGTGCGACGGATAATCGTATCGCGGACAAAAGCCAAGACAGTGATAAAGTGATCTATCTGAAACGTAGCTTCAGTGACCGCTGAGTCCAAAACGTTTGGATATGTGTAAGCCTCCGGCCAGTACCGCCTTCCCTGCTCACATGATTTCGACGAGTCTGAGCCGATCGTTGGGGTTGATGGGAGTGGGAAGTGTCCACAAAGCTGATTATGGACACAAATTCGACTGGTCGGCGGCGTAATCGGTCTTGGCCTG
>CAMDWJ010000053.1 GCA_945877815.1 Caenispirillum bisanense | reverse complement strand
CGGCCGTATCCGGCCATAGCCGTCGCGCGATGCGCGCGGTCAAGAACAATGACGCGAGCCCGAACAGGGGCGCGATGAGCCGATGGGTCCAATCGTTGACACCGAACAGCGCCCAGCTTGCATTCATGAGCCAGAATAGGAGCGGCGGCTTGTGGCTATAGGTTTCGCCATTGAGGTGGGGTACGAGATAGTTCCCGTTCAGCCACATTTCCCACGCGACGCTGGCGTAGCGCGTTTCATCGACCGGGAGCAACGGACGCAGTGCCACGCAGGCTGCGACGAGCACGGCCCACAACAGCGTCCAGCTCCACGCGGCGGCGGCATTTTTCGACATAGCGCGGACCATCTCAGGCACGGCCGATATCCGCAAGGTCCTTCGGTCCGCCGTAAAAGGACATCCGGGCGAGGTCCCACGAAACGTAGGCCCAATGCTCGATGGACAGTTCGAAGACGCCGAGAGCACAGGTCGGGAAATTCCCGCGCATGCGGTTTGAGGCTTCGGTCGCAAAGGCCTGGGCGAGATGGACAGCAAGGTCTTCGATACCAGGATTGTGTCCGACCAGCATGACGCGCGCGGCAGTGTCCGGCGCGGTCCGTGCGGCCGCGATCAACTGTTCAGCGGTCGCTAGATAAAGCTCTTTCTCCTCAACGACCGGAACCGGTCTCGGCCATTCGGCCGTCAAATGTTCGACCGTTTCCAGTGTCCGCCGCGCCGATGAGGTTATGATGAGGTCGGGACGTTGGTTTCGGACATTGAGGAGGCGACCCAATGATTCGGCGTCGCGAATCCCTCGTTTGGCCAGCGGGCGGTCGAAATCCTCTCCCGATTCGGAATCGCGCTCCGCTTTGGCGTGGCGCAGGAGATATAACGTCTTCATTCGGTGGCGTTTCGCCTCATTTTTGCCGTTCCGTCAAATTATGGTAAAAAAACAACCTTACAACACCCCAAGCCCAGGCGCCGCGCTGGGACGCTTCGCGTGCCGACGAAGCAGCCTCGAAAATGGACCAAACAATGAACACCCCGGCGATGCCGAAAAAGCACGATCAGGTTACGACTTTGCATTCCAAGGAGCGCTTCCTCAACCGGGAACTCTCGTGGCTGCATTTTAATCGACGCGTGATGGAGGAAGCGCAGAACCCCATTCATCCGTTGCTCGAACGGGTCCGGTTCTTGTCGATCTCGGCGGCTAACCTCGATGAATTTTATATGGTGCGCGTGGCCGGTCTGGTCGGCCAGGTCGATGCCGGCGTCAAAACGCTGAGCCCGGACGGCCGGACCCCGGCCGAACAACTTGAGATTATCCGCGAGCAGGCCAACGAACTCATGCACCATCAACGCGAGGTTTGGGTCGAACTGAAGGCGAAGCTTGCGGAGGAAGGGGTCGAGGTCCTGTCGCGCGGCGATCTGTCGCGCGCCGACAAGCAATGGATTCGGATTTATTTCCGCGAACATGTGTTTCCGCTGCTAACGCCTATGGCGGTCGATCCCGCGCATCCGTTCCCCTTCATCCCCAATCTTGGCTTTTCGATGGTGCTTCAACTACACCGGCGCGGCGCGGGCCGTACGAAGGCATCGCGGCGGGCGCTGTTGCCGATGCCGAACATGATGGATCGTTTCGTTCGCGTCCCCGGCAAGCGCATTCGATTCGTATTACTCGACGATGTGATCTCCGAATGTCTCGACGAAGTGTTCCCTGATTTCGTGGTCGAACGTTCCGCCTGGTTCCGCATCATTCGTGACACTGAGGTCGAGATCGACGAAGAGGCCGAGGATTTGGTGGGCACTTTCCAATCGGCGCTCAAGAAACGGATTCACGGCGAAATCGTGCGTCTTTCGGTGACCGATATGACCGACGATCTGCTCCAGATGATCGTCGATGAAATGGATTGCGATCCGAAAAACATCGTTCGTCACGGCGCCATGCTGGGACTGTCGGATACCGATGAATTGGTGAAACTCGATAGGCCGGATTTGCTGTTCAAGCCCTTCGCAATCCGTTTCCCCGAACGCGTGCGCGAGTTGGGCGGCGATTGTTTCGAGGCGATCCGTCGCAAGGACTTCGTGGTCCATCATCCATACGAAAGCTTCGATGTCGTCGTGCAGTTCATCCGTCAGGCCGCCGCGGATCCGAATGTCGTTGCGGTTAAGCAGACGTTGTATCGCACCAGCAACAATTCGCCGATCGTCGCGGCGCTTGTGCAGGCGGCCGAAGCCGGCAAGTCGGTCACCGCGATGGTCGAGCTCAAGGCGCGTTTCGACGAGGAAGCCAATATTCGTTGGGCGCGCGATTTGGAGCGCGCGGGCGTCAACGTCGTGTTCGGTTTCGTCGACAAGAAGACGCACGCCAAGATCAGTCTCGTGGTGCGCCGCGAGGGCGATAATTTGCGCTCTTACGCGCATTTTGGCACCGGCAACTATCATCCGAATACGGCGCGGGTTTATACCGATCTATCGTTTTTCACTTGCGATCCTGCGGTGTGCCGCGATGCCGCGCAGATATTCAACTTTATGACCGGCTATACCGAGCCGCGTGGGTTGGAGAAGCTCGCCGTGGCCCCGCTCAATCTGCGCGAGACCCTGATCGAACATATGGAGGCGGAAATCGCCCATGCTCGTGCCGGCAGGCCGGCGTCGCTGTGGGCAAAGATGAACTCGCTGGTCGATCCCGACATCATCGATGAATTGTATCGCGCCTCGCAGGCCGGCGTGCAGATCGATTTGGTGGTGCGCGGCATCTGTTGCTTGCGCCCCGGCGTGCCAGGGTTATCCGACAATATCCGCGTCAAAAGCATCGTCGGGCGGTTCCTTGAACATTCGCGCATCGTCGCCTTCGGCGATGGGCAGCCTCTGCCTTCGCCGGGTGCGAAGGTCTTCATCTCTTCGGCGGACTGGATGGGCCGTAATTTAAGCGGGCGGGTCGAGGTTCTTGTGCCGATTGAAAACCCGACCGTCCACCAACAGGTGCTGGAACAGGTGATGGTTGCCAATTTGCGGGACTCTCGGCAGAGTTGGCGCATGAATAGCGATGGGACCTATACGCGCGAGCCGACCGACGAGCATGGCTTCTGCGCCCACACTTATTTCATGACCAATCCCAGCTTGTCCGGTCGCGGTAGCGCTCTGGAACGGCATCGCCCAGCGATGCCAATGCTGATTTCCGATTCCGCATAGCGTCAATCGCGCAAAGTCCTGCATGCCAGCGGCCGCAAAGGAAATAACTGTCATCGACCGCTTGAACGAGCGCGCGACCCGAACGGGCGGACGCATCGGAATTGTCGATATCGGCTCCAATACCGTCCGCCTTGTCGTGTACGACGCGCCCGCGCGCCTGCCCGTTCCGATCTTCAATGAACGCGTCGCTTGCCAATTGGGTAAGGGGATTGGCAAGACCCACAAGCTCAATCCGGATGGTGTGAAGCTCGCACTTAAGACGCTTGCGCGTTTCACCAGCCTGGCGCGTCAGATGCCGGTCGAGCGTTTCAAAATGGTTGCGACCGCTGCGGTGCGCGAAGCCTCGGACGGGCCCGAATTCGCGCGCGAGGTCGAACGCCGTTTCGGGTATCCGGTCGAGATTTTGAGCGGCGAGGAAGAAGCGCGCCTTGGCGCGGTCGGTATCCTCGGCGGCGTCAGGGATGCCGACGGTCTATTCGGTGACCTAGGCGGCGGCAGCCTCGATCTCGTGCTGCTTGAAAACGGCCAATTCAAGAAAAGCGCTACTGTGCCGCTGGGTCACTTGCGGCTGGCCGAGGATGCGGGCGGCTCGATGAATGCGGCGCGCGCGCTCGCCGACAAGGCCTTCGCCGAAATCGATTGGCTGCGCGATGCGGCGGGACAAAATTTCTATGCAGTCGGCGGTGCTTGCCGCTCGCTCGCGCGCATCTATGTCGAGCAGACAAACTATCCGTTGCATGTGCTCGATTATCTGACGATCCCGGCCAAGCCGGCGATCGATCTGACGCGACTCATTTCAACGCAAAGCCCGGCATCGTTGGAACGCATGTCGAGTGTGGCGCGCCGCCGCGCGGATACCTTGCCGTTTGCCTCGCTCGCCATCAATCGGCTGCTTGAGGTCAGCAAGGCAAAGGCATTGGTGTTTTCCGGTTTCGGTTTGCGCGAAGGCTTATTTTTCGAGCAGCTTCCCGCCGCCGTGCGCCGACAGGATCCGTTGATCTCGGTTTGCGACGGGTTTGCTCAACGCAGCGGGCGCTTCGCGGTGCACGGCGAGGAAATCTATAATTGGATGGTGCCCGTTCTCTCAGATCTCGACGACGGCGATCATCGGCTGGCCCATGCCGCGGCGCTGCTGTCGGACATCGGCTGGACCGAACATCCGGACTATCGCGCGCTGCATGCCTTCCTGCGCGTCCTGCGATTTCCGATCGCCGGCATTACGCACCGCGAACGGGTGATTTTGGCACTGGCCGTGTTCGTTCGCTATAACGGCCGCCGTCGGCAGGAAGAAGTGCAGACAGTTCGTCCACTTCTGTCGGAAGACGATCAGCAGAATGCGGAAGTAATCGGGCTGGCGTTGCGGCTTGCCCATGTGCTTTCCGGCGGCGTGCCGGATGTTCTGCCGCGTTCAATCCTGACTTTGACGTCCAATCGCTTGACCATGAAGCTCCAGGGCGATGCCAAGGAATTGTCGGGCGAGGGCGTACAGCGGATTTTCGACGATCTCGCCGAACAGCTTGGCGTCAAAGGCGAAATCGCCTAGTCCTCGATTTCGACCAGTTCCAAGGCGCCCTTCGACGCGACCACCGCGACCTTGCCGGAGCGCAGCGCCAACGCATCCTCGCCATAGACCTTGCGCCGCCAGCCCTGGAGCGCCGCGACGCCGGCATCTTCGCCGTAGGCCGCAATCCGTTCGACATCGTCGACCGAGGCCAGAAGTTTGGTCGCGACCTGATGCTCCTCGCTCTTCATTTTGAGCAGGACCTTAAGCAGATCGGTGATGGGGCCGAGCCCGCGCGGCAAGGATTCGGTACGTTCGATCACCGGGAGATCGTGGTCCGGTATGGCGATCCCTTCGGCCACGGCGGCCAGGAGTTCAGCGCCCGATTGCCCTTCCGCCATTCGGCGTCCCATGCCGCGCACGCGGGCGAGATCGTCGATGTTTTGCGGCGCGTGGTGGGCGATTTCGATCAAGGCTTCGTCGCGCAAGACCCGGCTACGCGGAATGTCGCGGCGCTTGGCCTCGCGGTCGCGCCAGGCGGCGATCTTCATCAGGACGGCAAGCGCGCGGCGGTTGGTGGGTTTGCCCTTGATGCGCCGCCAGGCGTCCTCTGACGGCTGCGAATAGGTGCGCGGCTCGGTCAGGATCGCCATTTCCTCGTCGAGCCAGGCGGTACGGCCATTTTTGGCCAGCATGGCGGCCAACTTCTCATAGACTGGACGCAGGTGCGTGACGTCGCCGAGGGCGTAGACGACTTGCTTCTCGCTGAGCGGGCGGTGCGACCAATCGGTGAAGCGCGAGGACTTGTCCACGGCCTTGCCTGCGAGCTGGCGCACCAAGGTCTCATAGCCAGCCGAATCGCCGAAACCGCAGACCATCGCCGCCACCTGGGTGTCGAACAGGGGCGCGGGCAGGGTTTCCATGGCGTTGTAGAAGATTTCCAGATCCTGGCGGGCGGCGTGGAATACCTTGAGCACCGAGGTATCGGCCATCAGCTCGTAGAGCGGGGCAAGGTCGATCCCCTCGGCCAGCGCGTCGATCACTTCGGCCTCGTTTTCGCCGGCGACCTGGACGACGCACAGGTGCGGCCAAAACGTGCTTTCGCGCATGAATTCGGTATCGACGGTGACATAGGACGAAGTGCGGACTCGCCTGCAGAAATCGGCGAGCGTTTGTGTGTCTGTGATGATGGGCATGAGTTGATTTTTACACGCTTTCCGCGGCAGGCGAAAGCGTGTATGAAGCCCCGCCTGGAAACGGGATTTAGGCTGCTTTTCGAATGAGTTCCGGCCCCAACATGCATCGCTATCGTACCCATACCTGCGGCCAGTTGCGCGCCCAAAACGCCGGTGAGACCGTGCGCCTGTCCGGCTGGGTGCACCGCAAGCGCGACCACGGCAATCTGCTGTTCATCGATCTGCGCGACCATTACGGCCTGACCCAATGCGTGATCGAGGCGGGCAGCGCGATCTTCGCCGAGGTTGAACGCGTCCGCCCCGAAAGCGTGATCACCGTGACGGGCACCATCGAGCGCCGCTCGGCCGATACCATCAATTCCGATCTGCCGACCGGCGAGATCGAACTGCGCATCGCCGAATATATCCTCGAATCCGAAGCCGACATGCTGCCGATGCAGGTCGCAGGCGAGGCCGAGTTCCCGGAAGAAACCCGGCTGCGCTATCGCTTTCTCGATCTGCGCCGCCAGAAGGTCCACGACAACATCATCCTGCGTAACCGGGTGATCGCCTCGATCCGCAAGCGCATGACCGATGCCGGTTTCATGGAATTCCAGACACCGATCCTGACGGCAAGTTCGCCCGAAGGGGCGCGCGACTATCTCGTGCCGTCGCGCATCCATCCGGGCAAATTCTACGCGCTGCCGCAGGCGCCGCAGATTTTCAAACAGCTGCTGATGGTGTCGGGCTTCGATCGTTATTTCCAGATCGCGCCCTGCTTCCGCGACGAGGACGCGCGCGCCGACCGTAGCCCCGGCGAGTTCTACCAACTCGATTTGGAAATGTCGTTTGTCACCCAAGACGATGTCTTTGCGACACTCGAGCCGGTGTTGGGTGGTGTGTTCCAGGAATTCGCGAACGGCAAGCCGGTCACCCAGGGCGCCTTTCCGCGCATCGCTTATCGCGATTCGCTTTTGAAATACGGCTCGGATAAGCCGGACCTGCGCAATCCGCTGATCATCACTGATGTGAGTGCGCCCTTCGCCGGCTCCAATTTCGGCCTGTTCGCCAAGATCACGGCCGCCGGCGGCGTAGTGCGCGCGATCCCGGCGCCGGGTGCCGCGAGCCAGCCCCGCAGCTTCTTCGACAAGCTCAACGATTGGGCACGCGCCGAGGGCCAGGGCGGACTCGGCTATATCACCTTCAAGGACGGCGAGGCCCAAGGGCCGATCGCCAAGAACCTGGAAGCCGACCGCGCACAGAAGATCAAAGAGCTGGTGGGGCTCAAGGACGGCGATGCCGTCTTTTTCGTCGCCGGGACCGCGATCGACAAGGCCGCACTGTTCGCCGGCCAGGTACGCACGCGCCTGTGCAACGAATTGGGCCTGCTCGACGCCAACCAGTTCAAGTTCTGCTGGATCGTCGATTTCCCGATGTTCGAGATGAACGAGGACACCAAGCAGATCGATTTCAGCCATAATCCCTTCTCGATGCCGCAGGGTGGGTTGGACGCGCTGAACAATATGAACCCGCTCGATATCCTCGCCTATCAATACGACATCGTGTGCAACGGTGTGGAACTGTCCTCGGGCGCCATCCGCAACCACAAGCCCGAGATCATGTACAAGGCGTTCGAGATCGCGGGCTATCCGAAGGAAGAGGTCGAGGCGCGCTTCGGCGGGCTGCTCAACGCCTTCAAGTTTGGCGCACCGCCGCATGGCGGCTCCGCTCCGGGCATCGACCGTATCGTGATGCTGTTGGCCGACGAACCCAACATCCGTGAAGTGATCCTCTTCCCGATGACGCAGCAGGCTGAAGATCTGCTGATGAACGCGCCCAACACGATCACGCCGGCGCGCTACAAGGAACTCCACATCGCGCCCGACCTGCCGAAGCCGAAGAAAAAAGACTGAGACTTCGCCGCTTCGGCATCCTCATTCCGGGGGAGCCCTCCTCATGACTGATTTCGCCGCACAGTTGACCGCGCTCCTCGGGCCCGGTGCCGTGATTGTCGAACCGGCGGACATGGCGAAATATCTGACGGATTGGTCGGGGACTCACTCCGGCACAGCGCTCGCCGTGGTCCGTCCGGGCAATACCGCGGAAGTCTCGCTGGTTCTGAAGCACGCTTATGGCGCAGGCGTTCCGGTAGTTCCGCAATCCGGCAATACCGGCCTCGCCGGGGGTGGCGTGCCCGATGCGAGCGGGCGTTCGATCCTGTTGTCGCTCGAACGCATGAACGAAATCCGCGAGATCAGCGCATCCGCGCTGACCATGACGGTCGAGGCGGGCTGCGTTCTGGCCAAGCTGCACGAGACCGTCGAAGCACAAAACCTGTTCTTCCCGCTCAATTTCGGCGCCAAGGGCAGCTGCATGATCGGCGGCAACCTGTCGACCAACGCCGGTGGCAGCAATGTCGTACGCTACGGGAATACGCGCGAACTGTGTCTCGGCTTGGAAGTGGTTATGCCCGACGGACGGGTGATCAATCTGCTCTCCGGCTTGCGCAAGAACAATACGGGTTACGATCTGCGCGATCTGTTCATCGGCGCGGAAGGAACGCTCGGCGTCATCACGGCGGCCACGATGAAGCTCTATCCGTTACCGAAGGCGCGAGCGACGGCGCTGGTCGCGGTCGATAGCCTTGCCGATGCGCTGACGCTACTGAACCGTGTGCAGGCCGCCTCCGGCGGGGCGGTCGAAGCCTTCGAGATGATGCCGCGAATTTTCCTTAAGACCGCGGCCAAGCATAAACCAGACTTGATGTCGCCGTTCCGCGAATCCCCGCCCTATGCCGCAATGATCGAGATCGCGGCGACATCAGACGCCGAGGCCGCCCCGGACGCCGATGGAACTTTGCCGATAATGCGTACCTTGCAGGTCGCGGCCGAGCACGCATTGGAAGACGGCATCATCCAAGATGCGGTGTTCGCCGCATCCGAGGCGCAACGGCTGGACATTTGGCGGTTACGGGAAGCCGCCCTCGAAGTCACGAACAGCGTTAAGACGAAAATTGGTTTCGATATCTCTCTGCCGCTCGACCGTATCGACAAATTCGTCGCCGAGACGCAGATGATCGTCGAGCGCTACGTTACGGGCGCCCATCTCAATCCGCTCGGCCATCTCGGCGACGGCAATCTGCATCTTGGAATCTGGTGCGATCCCGAAGGGGATGCGGACGCGTTCAAGGCGCACGCCAAGGATATGAAGGAAAGCGTGCTCGATCTCCTGGCGCGTTCCGGCGGCTCGTTCAGCGCGGAACACGGCATAGGATCGTCCAAGCTCGGCGAAATGTCGAAATACAAGGACCCGGTGGCACTCGCCGTCATGCGCGAGATCAAGGCCGCCCTTGATCCCAAAGGCATCATGAATCCCGGCAGATTACTTCCCGGACTCTGACCGTTTTTGTCCGCTCGCGGCCGCCGCACGGCAGATTCTGCCGAGGTCTCCCGATGCGCACCGGAGAGCGTTAACAAAATCTTAAGGAAATCCGCTGGTTCGGGAACCCTGATCCTTGGCACCCTTTTTGCGCTGCACAGTCTATGTACGCGTTGAGGGAACCAATGAACACGCCAATGAACACGAACTCACGGCCCATTTCCGAACTTATCTCCTCGCAGGTCCGCCAGTCGCGCTTCCTGACCGGCATGATGGAGCAATATGACCGGCAAAGCGCCGTCGAAGCCCATACGGTCTATCGCGTGAACGGCAAACCCGTTTGCGTCATGGCGCGCAATGGGCAGACCTTGTTCGATACGGCCGAGGATTTCCACTCGGGAGGCGGCCTGACGCCGGCCAACGAGGCCAACAGCTACGGGTTGACCGGCGAGCAATATATGGAATTCGTCGCCCGTCAGATCGCCCGACATCTTAAACAACGTTACGCCGACGCATTGCAGGTCGCGCATTACGAAGTGGGGACTGCGCCCGCGATGGGCGAATTGCGTGAAGAGATGTTTGGTATCACGCGTGAACGCTGGCGGATGATCGCGCTCAGCGCGGCGCTCGGACTTGGGCCGGTCGATCTGCCGCACGGTATCCTGGTTTTGGCGAAGAACTGAGGGTCTGCCGAAAAAACGGCCCGGACATCGACCGGGCCGTATGCTTCGTGACTCCATTAAGCGCGCTGGCGCTATCAGCAGCCTTTCACACAGGTCGCGTCCTTGTCGAATTCCAGGGTCTTGCCGCTGAGCGGGACATGGATGTGGCTGAGCAAGACCGCGTCGTTCTTACCTAGACGGGGATCGTCGGATCCGCGCACCGGTCGGCCGACATCGTAAAGGACGCGGGTGATGTCCGGGTCCCCGAACACCATGGCGCGATCGTTGCGACAGAACTCGTCGTCGTGGCTGCCGAGCGGCGTCACCTTCACGGTCTATGCCAATGCGGTTTGAACGGATGATCGTATGGCGAAAATGGCGGCGCCTGCTGCCAACGCGACTGGGATTTTTCTAATCGTAAGCTCCCTAGTTGGCGATCTGATGTCGCTTATCCGGGGCCGTGACTAAAGCGCGAGATTGCGTCTACCAGCGATCGACGGGGGTGGCGCGCAAGCTCAGCGGCGGCAGGTCGATGGCCGGCGGTTGCGGGCGGATGAGTGTCTGGCCGCGCGGGTGTTGCGGCTGGGGTTGGGCGATCACTTGGGGCAGGTTGTCGGGCTTCTCGATGGTGCGCAGGAGTTCGACGATCTTGCGCGTGCGCGCGATGACGCGGGGATCGTCGGCAAGATGCTTCATCTCGAACTTCAGCTTGGCCCGCCACACCGACCCATAGTCGCGCGGACGATCAGGGGCCGCGCGCTGGCCGGTGAGCGCGCCGATGGTGAGGTCGTAGTTCGGCATCAGTTCGGCCTGGAACGACAGATCGGCATATTGATCATGGCTCAGGAAGCCGGCGAAATAGAGTTCGCCTGAAAGATCGACCATTTCGCGCGGCGTCATGGAGCGGATGTCGTAACGCCGAGCGATATCGTGCAGGCTCGGCATCCGGCGTGCCTCGATGGCAGCCCGAATGCCGGAGCGTTGCGGATGGCTGTGCGCGTCCAGTACGGTCATGGCGTTTATCAAGGAGCAAGCATCGTGCCACAGCGAAAGCGCGGATTTGTGCGCCTTTGGGCGGATCTGGGGGCCGATCGTGGGTTTGAGCCCGGCAAGAATTGCCGGATCGGAGCTGATGCAATCCGTCGTGGCCTGGGCTAGGATGAGTCGATGGTTTCCGCACGTATCGTATCCTTTGCCGCCGCCGCCGCGTTTTCGGCGAGTTTCGGCGTCGGTCTTCCCGCCGCAGCCGACGACACCGGGACCGGACGGCTCAAGCCCCATCGCGCCGTGTACGCCATGAACCTCGCCGGTTCTTCAGGGGTCGGCGGGCCGTCGCAGGTGCGCGGCGTCATGTTTTACGAAATGGTCGAGACCTGCGAAGCCTGGAAGATCGATACCAAGGTGTTGCTGCGCAGCGTGTACGGCGGTGACGAGGAGATCGAAAATCTGCGCAAGATCCAGACCTGGGAGGCGAAGGACGGACTAGGTTTCCGCTTCCGTCTCGATGAATCGGCGCAAGGCCAGGTCGAGCAGCAGCTTCGCGGCGTCGCGGTGATCGACGGTCCCAATTTGGCCGGTGTCGCCGAATTCAGCGCGCCGCAGAGTACCCAGTCCGACCTACCGAAGGGGGCGACATTCCCAACCCGGCATATGGCGGAATTGATCCGACGCTCGACGGCGGGCGATACCCATTTCACCCGGGTGGTGTTCGACGGCGCGAGCCTCGACGATCCCTATGAAGTCAGCGCCCTGATCGGTGACGCGCCGGCATCGGTTTTGGCGCCGGAAATCCAGGCGACGCTCGGCGAGGGTGCGCGCTGGAAGGCGCGGTTGGCATATTTCCCGGTTTCCAAGAGTGCTGAAACGCCGGAATTCGAACTCTCGGTGCTCTATCGCGACGACGGCATCGTCGAGAATATACGCCAAGATTACGACGATCATTCGCTCGACGCACGGCTGCGTCAGATCGAATTTCTGTCGCGTCCGTTCTGCGAGGCACCTGCTCTGCCCCTCGCGCCGCCGAGCGAAGTCGAGCCGGCGAGCGAGGAGAAAGACAAATAGCCAAAAGATGGATGGCCGGATCAAGTCGTCCGGCCATGACGCATCTTATTTAGCCGTCATGCGCGGACTTGATCCGCGCATCCAGCTTTTTCCTACATACCGCCCCAGACCTCGCGCGCGGTCTCGACCAGCAGTTTCACTTTAGCGACCTCGTCGCTGATCTGGATGCGCTTCTTCATCGAGGCGCCTGAAGCGAATCCGCATTGCGGGCTCATGCACAGATTTTCCATCGGCACGATCTTGGCCGCCTCGTCGATGCGGCGCTTGAGCGTGTCCTTGGATTCGAGCTCGGCGCGTTTAGTGGTGATCAGGCCGAGCACGACCGACTTTCCCTTGGGTACGTCTTTCAGCGCCTCGAAGCCGCCGGCGCGGGCATCGTCGTATTCGAGGAAGTAGGCATCGACGTTGAGGCCTCCGAACAGCTGTGGTCCGATCACCTCATAGCCGCCGGTTGCGGCACCGGCGGTCGACGAATTGCCGCGGCACAGATGGATGCCGATAAGCAGATCCTTCGGCTTGTCGCGGATCGAATCGTTGACCAGCTTGACGTAAGTATCGACCAGTTGAGTCGGATCCTCGCCCAACTCCTTGACCGCGTTGCGGAAACGCGCGTCGCATAGATAGGCGAAGTTGGTATCGTCGAGCTGAACGTAGCGCGCACCCGCAGCGTAGAGATCCTTGATCTCCTCGCGGTAGGCCGCCGCGACGTCGTCGAAAAACTGTTCCATGCGCGGATAGGTTTTCTTGTCGATAGCTTCGCGTCCGCCGCGGAAATGGAGCAGGGTCGGGGAGGTAAGACAGGTCTTGGGTGTTGCGTGCGCGATGCCCTGGAGGAACTTGTAATCCTCGACCTGTATCGGATGGCTGCGTTTAAATTTTCCGGTGACCGCCCATCCGGTGATCTGGTTCGTGGTATTGGTGCCGTCCGGATTGCGGTGATAGAGCTTCAGATTGCCGGGCTGCTCGACGACGTTGTCGAAACCGCCGAGGAAATCCTTGTTCCAGCTTGCGCGGCGGAACTCGCCATCGGTGACGACGGGCATGCCGAGGTCTTCCTGCATCTTCACCAGATCGCGAATGAATTTATCCTCGATCGTGCGCAACTGCTTCGCGTCAATCTCGCCCTTCTGGCGATTCTCGCGCGCCTGCATCAGCTCGTCGGGCCTGAGATAGCTGCCGACCTGATCCGCGCGATAGGGCCGGCTGAGATTGGTGTCCGCCATGGTTACATACCTCATATGCTTATTGTGTTTACGATTAAAGATAGGGCGAACCCGTCAGCCCGCCCCGGTCGCCGTTATTTCCAGAAGATGTCTGAAATATCGACGGTGCGCGGCTTGAACGGATTTTCGTCGATCCGGACATCCTTGGAATGTGCGAAGACCCACGGCAGCGTGGCAATGGGAATGATATAAGCCTGCTCGTTATTGCGATCGATGGCCGGCTGCAGAATTCTGGTACGTTCTTTCAGGTCGGCGATCTTCTTTCCGTCGTCGAGCGCCTTGAGAATGATGTCGTCTTTCCAGTAGTCGCGCGAACCCTGATGGAAGCCTTCCATCACCTCGATGGTTTCGGGGAAGTTTGCGGTCGGCCGCGCGCCGACGAAGGTGGTCAAGGCGCCATCTTCGCGCGCCTTGACATACTGCGTGATGGTCATCGGCTGGACGGTAGCGCGCACATTGATCTGACGCAGCATGCCGGCGATGGCTTCGGCCACGTCCTTATAAGGTTGATGGACCGGGATATTGACCTCGAAGCCGTTGGCGAAGCCGGCTTCCGCCATCAGCTTCTTCGCTTCGGCAACGTTGTAGGCGTAGGGTTTTTTGGTCACCGAGCAGGCCGAAGTGAAGGGATAACAAAGCGCATCCATCACTTCGCCCGCCCTGTCGCCGCCCGGAATGATCTCCTTGGCGATCGCATCGCGGTTGATCGCCATGTTGAACGCTTTGCGCACGCGCAGATCGGTAAATTCCTTGCGGCCCGATCGTCCGATCGCATCCATCATGAAATAGGCGTATTGCGAACTTTTGGTCGGGGTCACTTCGATGCCCGGCTTTTTGGCGAGTTCTTTCGCATTGTCCTCGGACACGTTGCGTAACACGTCGACGCCGCCGGTCAACAATTGCGCGATCTGCGTTTGGTCGTCTGTCACCGGAATGATCTGAATGCGGCCGATGGGTGCGCGGCGATGCGCGATCTTGAGATCTTTGAATTTCTCCAGCGTGAAGCCGGCATTGCGGTCGTAAGCCGCGATCTTGTAGGGCCCGGCACTTGCGCCAGACACGCGGCCGTAATCGGCCTTGTTGTCGAGCTTGGCGAGGATGTCGGAATCCTCGGCGACGAAGCGGTAGGTGAAGGCGAAGAGATCGAGCGCGTAGGGCTGCGTCAGATGAATGCGGAATTTATAAGGTCCATGCTTTTCTGTGTTCTTCACCCAGGTATAGCGGTTTTGACTACGGACCTTGCTTTTTGGATCGATGGCATATTCGATCATCGCGATGATGTCGTCGGCGTTGAACTTTTTGCCGCTGTGCAAAACGATATCGTCGCGCAGCTCGAACTCGATGGTCGTCGGATTGATATGTTTCCACGACGTGGCGAGCTCGGGCATGAATTTGCTGTTCGCTTCGTCGTAGACCATCAATGGCGAATAGATCTGATTGTAAAAGGGTGCTGCCTCGTCGAGCGGCAGGTCGTGTGGCGACAGAACGGAATATTGATCATTGGCGGCGATGCGCAGCGTGTCTTTGGTTTTTTGCGCGAAGCCGGGGGCGGTGGCAAGAAGCATTGCCGTGGCCACGCCGATGCCGGCCGAAACTACCTTGAACATAATGTGTCTCCCTGTTGAAGCGCCGATTTGTTCGGTCGTATTCGGAAAAGACTGTAACACAGTTCAAGACCTCGGGTCCAAGTCCTTGCTTGGCCCGCGAAGACGTCGCAGGGTTCCTGATAATTGACGATACACTCGTCTGCGCGGGCTGAGCCTATGGGGCGTGAGAGGGGTTCGGGAGCTCGACCAGTTCGAGGCCGTCACCCTTGCTGTCTTCGGCTAGCGCAATTTAGCGCCGGCGCAATGGCTCCAACTCGTTTTCCGACAGTTCCTCGAGATCGAGCAGCGAAATATTCGTCGTTTGGGTGGTGCGGATCAAATCGTCGAGCTTGATCTGGATCGCCACGGCGTCGCGGTTCTGGGTGCTGTGGATGATGAAGGCCAGCAGGAAGGTAAGGATCGTTGTGCCGATATTGGTGGTGAGCCGCCTGGCTTCGGAAAAACCCAGGAGGGGACCGGAGGTGGCCCCAACGAAGACGATGGAGGCAGCGAACATGAAGGTGTTGGGCCGTCCGCTGAATCGCGCCGCCTTGCTGGCGAAGCGGTTGAACCAGCTTCGTTGTTGCCGCTCGAAATCGTCGATGCCAGGTCTGAAGGTGATTGCACCTTATTTACGAGAAGGACCGGCCCTTCATGATGGCGGGCCGGCCGAACTTCTTGCGCACGGCCTCCATCGCTTCCTCGACCTTGGCGTAATTCTCAACCTTGTCGTTCAGCAGATCGGGGACATCGGCATCGGCGGGATTGGCAAAGGTGCTGCTGCCGATTCCGATCAGGC
This sequence comes from Caenispirillum bisanense, assembly GCA_945877815.1. Taxonomy (GTDB): domain Bacteria; phylum Pseudomonadota; class Alphaproteobacteria; order Rhodospirillales; family UBA2165; genus CANIGJ01. The sequence goes on along the minus strand of CAMDWJ010000053.1, from coordinate 5,589 downwards.
GAAAGGATTGCCCGTTGGTCTCGGCCTGCAGGAGCGGCAGGGCCGATTGATAGAGCACCTCGGCCAGTTGCGTCGGCGTGGCCAGCTTGCGCGCCCGGGTGAAGCTGCGAAAGCTTTTGGTTTTAAGCTTAAGGGTGATGGTGCCGGCGGCGAGGCCCTTTTCGCGCAGGCGCCGCGAGACCTTTTCGCACAGCGGCCACATGCGCCGCGCCAGTTCCGTGGCGTCGCTCATATCGTGCTCGAAGGTCGTCTCGGCCGAGATGGTCTTCGCTTCGCCGCGTGGATTGACGGCGCGGTTGTCCTCGCCGCGCGCCAGATGGAACAGGCGCGTGCCGATCGAGCCGTAACGCGCGGTCAGAGTCGCCTCGTCGAGACTTCGGATTTGACCGACCGTCGTAATACCGTCGCGTTCGAGCCGGCCGCGCAACGACGCGCCGACACCCCAGATCGTGCCCACGGGGCGCGAGCCTAGAAACTCGATCGTCTCGGCACGGCCGATGATGGCGAAGCCCCGCGGTTTGTCGAGCTCGGAAGCAAGCTTCGCCAGGAACTTGTTGTGGCTCAAGCCGATCGAAGCGGTGACGCCGACCTCGCTTTCGATCCGGCGCACTAGCTTCGCCAAGGTCTGTGCGGGACTGCCATGATGCAGCCGCTCGGTGCCGCTGAGATCGAGGAAGGCTTCGTCGATGGAGAGCGGCTCCACCAGTGGCGTGACGCTGCGCATCAAGTCGCGGATTTGTCCGCCGACGCGGGCGTATTTTTCGATCTCCGGGCGAATGACCACCGCGTCGGGACAAGCTTTCAACGCCTGATACATGGGCATGGCCGAGCGTACGCCCTTGAGCCGCGCGATATAACAGCAGGCCGATACCACGCCGCGCCGCCCGCCACCGACGATCACCGGGACATTGGCAAGCTCCGGTCGGTCGCGCTTCTCGACACTGGCATAGAAAGCATCGCAATCGATATGCGCGATGGCGAGATCGTTCAGTTCGGTGTGGCTCAGCATGCGCGGAGAGCCGCACTCGGTGCAGCGTGCCGGCGCCGGATCGGCATGGGCCGTTCCGCACTGCCGGCAGAGCGCGGCCATCAGGTCTTTGCCTCTTCGGGCGGCCACAGCCATGCCGCGCCGCGCACGCCCGAAGAATCGCCGTGCACGTTCTTCACCAGCGGCGTCGTGACCTCGTTGCCGAATGCCCATCGCGACCAAAGCTTCGGCACTGCCTCGTAAAGCAGATCCACGTTCGAGACGCCGCCGCCGAGCACGATCACGTCGGGGTCGAAGATGTTGATGATGTGCGCAAGCGCGCGCGCGAGCTGGTTGGTATATTTGTCGAGGGCTGCCTGCGCGGCCGCATCGCCCTTGAGCGCGGCTTGGTGTACCCACGGAGCGTCGACGTCCGGGCAGGAGTCCTTGCCGATTTCATGACGATAAGTGCGCACGAGCGCGCCGCCGCTGAGAAATGTTTCGATGCAGCCGCTATGGCCGCAATAACAGGCCGGGCCCGGTCGTTCGGAATCGTCGGCCCAGGGGAGGGGATTGTGTCCCCATTCGCCGGCGATCCCATTGCGCCCCACCTGGACGCGTTGGCGCACCACCAGCCCGCCGCCGGTCCCCGTACCCAATATGACTCCGAACACGCTCTCCGCTCCGCGCGCCGCGCCGTCGATCGCCTCGGAGAGTGCGAAACAATTGGCGTCGTTGGCGACGCGCACCGGGCGTCCGAGTGCGGCTGCGAGATCGGTGTCGATGGAGTGACCGATTAGCCAGGTCGAGTTGCCGTTCTTGAACAGGCCGGTCCGTGGCGAGGTGGCGCCCGGAATTCCCATGCCGACGGGCGTCGCGGCGATGCCGACCTCGGCCTCGATTGCCAGCACGAGATCGCGGATCGCGACGATCGTATTGTCATAGTTACCGTGCGGCGCGGGCACGCGCTTGCGGGCCACCTCCCGGCCGGAAGGCGCGATCACAATGGCTTCAATCTTGGTGCCGCCGAGATCGACGCCAATCCGCATGAAAGGTCCTAAGATCGTTCGCTCGGTGGATTGTCGCCCAGCGTCGCAAGGCTGACAACGTTGGTAGTGTAGGCGAGGCCGAGGGAAATTTGGGCCCTAGAGCGAAGAAAGGATGCGGCTCCCCCAGGCATTGAGCCGCATCCTTCTTCCCCCGGTATCCTCGCCGGCGGGCCGAGCCCATCCGGAGAGGCGGTGTGCCCCCTTAAAGTCGGAACCCGTTAATGAATCTCGTCATGGTAGAGAACGGGCCGAAATTCGCCGTTGATGAACCGAGCGCCCGGAAAGCGCGTTTCTTCTTCCGGGGGAGTCAGTTCTACGACTTTGACGATTTTTGCGTTGATGAATTGCAATTCAGCGATCCGATGGGCTACCCCAAGATTTGGCGCCGAAACCATGCCGATCCGCTGTTCGGCCGGCGTGTCGTTTTCAGTGTAGTAAACTGTATACATCGCCCCCACCTATAGTCTGCCCGGCTCGTTGTGCCCCAAATTCAACTTGACTCTTTATTACCGAAGCATAGTTGGCTTCTAAGGCGGTTCGTTGTGCCGGTCAATTGGATAAACACAGGATTTAGTGGGTCATACTGCATATTGTGGTAAAAAAGACTCAATTTTTGCCGTTTATGATCTGTATTCAATAGGATTTTTTTTAAATAAACGTGAAAGGTAATAAATGAAACTATGTACTTGAGATTCAATATTAAGAATATTGAATAATGCAAAGTCGATATTCATTCCGTTTATTGAGTCTTAAGTCGCATTTCGACAGTAAAACTCGGGCGTCCCGCGAATCGTTAGACTCTGACCGGCGCGTTATAGAGTCGCAGGGCATCGTTTTAGACTCTCCGCGAAGCTCGGCTCGGATTCGGGACTCACTCAATATTTGGAAATGCTTCGCCGCGTCCATAACGCGTTTTTGTGCGGCACGTTTATTTTTTTTCGCGTCACGATGACTCGATTCGAAGTCCTCAATACTTTGGCAACGAATCACGCCGATAGTGACGAGGTGGTGCGAAATCGTTCGAACGGACCTCGCGGACAAACCGCAGGCGGGGGTCGGACGAAATAGGTGGTGGAGACGTCGATGACGAAGTCCCTGGATATTACCCAGCGCGGGCTGGAACTTGCCCTCGATTTGCGCGAGCGCTACCAAAATCACCAGCCGCTTCTGGTGCCCGGCAAGGTCGAAAAACTTTTGATGCCGGAGCATCTGCTCAATCGTCAGATCGATCTGCTGGATTACGAAGACGCGTTGCCCCTGGCGATGGTCGCGACGCGCGATCCGGACTCGCCGATGTCGGTGGCGGCGGCGGTGCGCTTGTCACCGCGCGGGCGCGATTCGCGCCTGATCTCGGAAGTGTTCGAAATGCTGGGCGGCACGTCTAAGCATCCGGTGGTCAAGCAGATGGTCGAGCTTATCACCGAGAGCGACTTCGATCCGCTGATGATCGACAAAGTGCAGCGCAATGCGGAAAAATTCGTCTCGCTGAGCCGCAAGCGTTATGCTGATGCACTGCGCAAGAACCTGAAGGCTCTGCTTGGGGGCGATATCGAGCCGCGCCGCTTCGTCGCCGAATTTTTCGAATTATCGGAAGCCGGCAATCTGCGCCTCGATATCCGCAAGCGCCTGATCCTCGGCCTTTTGATGTCCGATACCATCCGCCCGTCGATCAAGTTCCTGTTCCTCGAACATCTCGAACGCCTGCCGCCGACCGTGCGCAACGAGATCATCACCGAAGCATTGCAGGCGCCGAACAAGCCATCGCTCGAGGCGATCAAGCAGGAATTGGCCTGGATCCGGTTGGATCTCAAACCCGCCAGCCTCCACTAGATTTCGCATTGTTTGCGGACCGACGCGCGGCTTGTTAGCGTCCGCGTCGTGTCCGAAACCGTAACCATCCTGCCGATCGAGATTCCCGACGCGGGCGATACTGTCGCCGTGGCGCCGGGCGTGTTCTGGGTGCGCATGCCGCTGCCGTTCCAGCTCGATCACATCAATCTATGGCTGCTCGACGACGGTGACGGCTGGACGATGGTCGATACCGGCGTGCAGGGCAGCAAGACCAAACAATTTTGGCAGCGGATTCTCGATAAACATTTGGGCGGCAAGCCGCTGCACCGAATCGTCTGCACCCACAGCCATCCCGATCACATGGGCCTCGCCGGATGGGTCGCACAAACCTGGGGTGCCGAGTTGTGGACGACCGAGGAAGAATGGGCGACGGGTCGCCGCTTCAGTCTCGAATCTGCCGATCCCGAAATGTACAAGGCGCACTATCGCAAGGCGGGCGTGAGCGATGCGGATGCGGCGCCGGCCCTCGAACATCTTGGGGGTGCGCGCGACCATTATGCCGAGGTGCCCGCGCACTATCGGCGCCTTCGCGACGGCGAGACCTTCCGCATGGCTGGACACGATTGGATCGTCATGGTGGCGCTCGGCCATTCGATCGAGCATGCCTGCTTATATTGCCCGGGCATCGATCTCATGATCGCCGGGGATCAGTTCCTACCCAAGATCACGCCGGCGCTGGTGGTGCCGGTCAATTCGCCCGATGAAAGCCCGCTGCGCCTGTTCCTGGACAGTAATCGCCGATTCCTCGACCTGCCCACGAGCATCCGGGTATTGCCCAGCCATAACCTGCCGTTCAGCGGGTTGCAGGCGCGCATCGGGCAATATGAAAGCCATCATGCCAAGCGTCTCGAAATGACGCTCGACGCCTGCAGCGCACCGGCCAGTTGCGTCGATGTCGCGCGCAAAATCTTCTCGCGCCCGATCGCCGGGCACGCGATGTTCTTCGCCGTCGGCGAGACGTTGTCGCACCTTCATTATCTGATGGATGATGGACTTATCCGCGCCGGTTTGGACGACGCGGGAATCAAACGCTATTCGCGCACGTGAAAGCGGACGTCAGCTCGCAGAGGCCATCGGTGAGCTGTCGTTCGAGGCCGCGTTAGAATATTGCGCGAACACATTGGCCAGCGAGTCGACAAGGCTGCGGGGCAGGGAACCGGCGAGCGAATAATAGATGGTCTGGGCGTTGCGCCGGGTCATCACCATCTTGTCGCGGCGCAAACGCGCGAGATGCTGCGATAGGGCCGATTGGCTGAGTCCGACTATCTTTTCAAGCTCGCCCACCGAATGCTCTTTTTCCGCCAGCAAGCGGATGATCTGAAGGCGATGCCGATTGGCGATCGATTTCAACAATGTCGTGATCTCGGCGGCCCTGTCTTCCAAAATCATGTAATCCACTTTCGTAACGCCACCCTTACAAATTTGGTCGATGCAGCCATGCACTCGTTATTTGCGACGCAAAGGTGAGGATGGCCTCGTGTCTTCGCCACTCTTACGGGAACTGTCTATAAAACGGGGGCGCATGCGTATTCCGTCGCGCTTATCGATAAAATATTACTTTAGATAAATAATATATGGCTCCTCGACGTTTCAAGTGGATTTGAGGATCTCGGGCAGCGGAGCGGCTATTAGGTAGATGACGGTTATGAATGTGGCGGTTTTCCGGTAACCGCGGGCGCGAGCCCTTGCCGCCTTGAAGATGGCATTGAGGCCCTCAAGACG
>CAMDWJ010000052.1 GCA_945877815.1 Caenispirillum bisanense | reverse complement strand
AACCTGCTGCTGGACGAAACGGCCCAGCCTGTATCACATCCTGCGGTAGGCTATTTCTTTTTCGAGAAAATCGAAAATGGGGAATATAAGCGACGCCCCTCGGCGCAGTGTTTGATGTAGTCGCGCCTCGCGGCGTCTATGACCATGATTTTTAACCCGTCTGCATAAGTTTTGTTTTTCCAGCGGATTGATGACCAGACAGTCCCGTATCCCCGGGAAAGTGGACGATATTTAGGTCGGGCGACTACCGAACTTCAGGTTGGACGTTTGTAGGCGTTCTCGATGCCATGATGCACCGCACCGGATTGATCTGTGGGGGTATATTGGGGGGTATAAATTACGCGATAAATTAAATAACGTAATTATATCATATGGTTATAGTTCTTATTCGTTGGTAGCCGGGCCCACCATTTCTCACTAAATATCAATGACTTAGAGACTAGTGACCCTGAATGCGGCGGCAAACCGCCGCTTTCCGGGACCCGGATGTCCGCAGAGACTCGCTCTATGGCGGTGAGACCACGCGCATTGGGCAGTCGTCTCTTTGGGCCATGTTGCGGGACCCAAACTTTACCGGGTTTGCGGCCGAATGTCGCAGTTGATTGGTTATCACGGCGAGCGGCGGTTGCTGTTCCGCGTCTAGATCGACTGCATGCCGCTTGCGCACGGCTTGATAGTGCGCGTACGACCGAGACGGTTAGGCTTGGCCGCCGTCCGCGACGATTGTCTGACCAGTGATATAACCCGCGCCTGCCGCGAGATATCCGATCACTTCCGCAATTTCGGTGGGAGTGGTTAGGCGCTTTAGGAGCGTGGAATCTTTCGTGCGCTGTTTGCGGTCTTCGGGCCAACCTAAGGTCCACGGCGATTGAACAAGACCCGGGGCGACGGCGTTCACGCGGACATCCGGTGCCAGAGCACGTGCCAGGCTTCGGGTCAGGTTGATCAGCCCCGCTTTACTTGCGGCATAGGCGATTGAGCTGCCGCGAATGCCCAGGCCGGAAACCGACGCAGTGTTGACGACGGCGCCCCTGCTGGCTCGTAGGGCTTTCGCAGCTGCGCGGGTGCAGCGGAACGGGCCGACTAGATTCGTCGCCAGTATACTGTCCCAGAGCGGCTCGGTCATGGCATCGAGGTCTGCGAAATCGATCGGATCGGGCGTGCCGGGTGTACCCGCGTTATTGATCAGAAAATCGAGGCCGCCCAATTGTTCGATGGCGTTGGCGACCATGGCGTCGGCCGAGGCTTGCTGCGAAACGTCGCCCGGCGCGGCCATCACCTTGAGGCCTTTGGCGGCAAGGTCGCGTACCGTTTGTTCGGCCCGTGCATCGTTCGGCAAATGATTGACCGCGACCGTCGCGTTGGCCTTCAGAAACAGTTCAGTGACGGCGAGTCCGATACCGGATGCGCCACCGGTCACGAGCGCCTTCTTTCCTGTCATGTCGAAACTGACCATGAACGATTCCGATCAAGCAGCGCGTGGGAGCTGGCGACGAAGGCCTAGGATTTCGCGTGCTTCGCCTGCGCTGGCCGGTGTGCCGCCAAGCAATTTGATGACCGACACCGCCTTTTCGACGAGGGCCGCATTGCTCGGAGCGAGCACGCCCTTATCGATGTAGATGGTGTCTTCCAAGCCGACGCGCACATGTCCGCCCAACAGGAACGACTGAGCCAGCATCGGGTAGCACCAGCGCCCAATGCCGAAGGATGCCCAATTGGCATCGGCGGGCAACAGGGATTTTAGATATGACATAGTCGCAGGCGCGGAATCGGCGCCGTATTTCGTGCCGAGCACGATCTGGAAGAGGGCGGGCGATGCCAAGGTGCCGTCCGCCAGAAGATCGCGAGCGAGGTGGATATCGCCGCTGTCAAAAACCTCCAGCTCAGGCAGGGTGCCAGCTTCGCGGATCATTCCAGCCATTATGCGGACGTTACGGGGCGTGTTGATGACGACGGACGTTCCAGAGAACATCGTATTCAGATCGAGGCTCGCCATTTCGGGACGTAGGGCGACGACATGTTCGACACGCGGTTCCGGCGCCATCAGGGTTGTGCCCGGCGCTGCAATTTTTGGATCGTGCTCGCTTGGAACGAAGCGTTGGCCGGGACCGGTCGTCAGGTTAATGACGACATCCACGTCGCTCGCGCGAATGCGTTCGACAACTTCGCGGTAATGGGCGAGTTCCATGCTCGGCCGTCCGTCCGGATAGCGCACATGGATATGGACGATCGCCGCGCCGGCCCGTGCCGCATCGATGCCGGCAATCGCGATCTGCTCGGGCGTACAGGGTAGGCCAGGATGCTGGGCAAGCGTCGTGATATTGCCCGTGACGGCGCAGGAGATGATCGTTCGCGACATGGTGACCCCACAATACGGCGAGATTAGATCGGCGTTGCTTGTTTATAACAGACAAACTATATGTTGCAACGAATATGTGTGAGTAAAAATGGCTGAAATCGGCGCTACCCTCTCCCTTCTCGTCAAATGCATTACTTATGAAGCCCAAGGCGTGAGGAGCTTCGATCTTCGCTCACCGCTGGGGGCCGAGTTGCCCCCATTTGGGCCGGGCGCGCATATCGATCTGCATCTGGCCGACCGGATGATCCGCAGCTATTCGTTGGTGAATTCGGCTGACGAGCGTCACCGATACGTCGTTGGCGTCGCCCTCGATCCGTCCTCGCGCGGCGGATCGCGATACATGTTCGAGAAGGTTTCTGTCGGAGACATTCTGACCGCGAGTCCGCCGAGCAACGATTTCCCGCTTGTCGAAGAAGCTTCACATACCGTTCTGATCGCCGGTGGGATCGGCATCACGCCGATCTGGTGCATGATTCAGCGTCTGGAATCCTTGGGCCGATCATGGGAGCTTCATTACGCAACCCGCACACGCGATCTTTGTGCGTTTCGGTCTGAGCTGGAGGCCACGGAGCGACGCAAGAACGGCCGGGTAAAATTCGTCTTCGATCGAGAACCGGGTGCGCAGATGCTGAATCTGTCCCAACTCTCTGCTGGGATCGCGGACGACGCGCACGTCTATTGCTGCGGTCCGAAGCCGATGCTCGCCGCCTTCGAGGAAGCCACCAAAGCGCGCCAGCCCGAGACCGTCCATTGCGAATATTTCGCCGCGGCCGCGACGCCAGCAGCGGATGGCGGCTTCACGGTCGAATTGGTGCGCACGGGTTCTAGTCATTTCATCGCGCCAGGCAAAACCATCCTCGATACGTTGATCGATGCCGGGCTCGACGTGTCCTATGCCTGCATGAACGGCGTGTGCGGTACGTGCGAGACGGCGGTTATCGAAGGAAAGCCTGACCATCGAGACTCGCTGCTCAGCGAATCTGAACGTGCGAGCGGACGGACAATGATGATCTGCTGTTCGGGGAGTTTGACCAGCCGTCTGGTCCTGGACATTTAAGCTCGTTTCTCACCCCGCGAAGGATTTGCGGAGCCTCAAAAGTGCCATCAGGGCGCGGTCGCGCCACGCTACCCGTTCCGACCATTGGTCCAGCGGCAATGTCTTGCGCCGGCTTCCATCAACCGTGGCGACGAGATCTTCCGTCCAGGGATCATTCTGGCCGCGCTCTTTTCCCATCCGTGCGTAGGCAGGCCCCATCTTGATCGCGTGCGATGCAATGCCGCCGCGGGTATTCAGATCGACCGTCTCGAACGGGCCGATCCAGCACCAGCGCATGCCCAATCCGTCGCGCATCACCGTGTCGATATCCTCGGCGCTCGCAATTCCATCGCGGACCAAGCAATAGGCTTCGCGAAGAACGGCGCCTTGAAGGCGATTGAGGAGAAACCCCTCTACCTCCTTATTGACGAGGACCGGGCTCATATTCGCGACACGAAAGAGAGCAAGGGTGCGTTGGGTCGCATCAGCATCCGTCCAGGGTGCCGGAACGATCTCGATCATCGGTATCAGATAGGGCGGATTAGTCGGATGGGCGACCAGGCACCGCGCACGTCCGGATAATGCTTCGGTATACTGCGATGCCGGCATGGCCGACGAGGAGCTGGCGATCACGGCGTCGGCTGACGCCAGCGCGTCGATCTTGGCAAAAAGCTCGCGTTTAACGTCGAGCAGTTCGGGTGCACATTCCTGAATATGGACGGCGCCGGAGATCGCCTGGGCCATAGACGACGTGACGGCGACGCGCGTCTGGATCGCGGCTAGGTCGTCATCGAGCAGGCCTTCCTTGGTCAGATACCCCAGCCGTTCGGCGATCTCAGAAAGCGCGGCTTGCAAACGTTGGTCATCGGGGTCGTAGAGTGCGACCGGATATCCGGCGCGTGCGAAGACGATGGCGAAAGCGGTTCCGATCGATCCGGCACCTATGACGGCAATCTTTCGTTTCGTGTCCGACATACTAATCCTCGACAAAGACGGTCTTGCGTGTGCGTCCGATTGAGGGAACGAGCACGATCAGCAACAAAATCGCCGCGCCGACCATGAAGAATAGACTCAGCGGACTTTCGACGAAGGTCATGGGATTGCCCCGCGAGAGCAGCATCGCGCGCCGAAGGTTCTCTTCCATCAACGGGCCGAGCACGAAGCCCAATAATAGCGGCGCCGGCTCGAAGTCGAACTCCATCAGCAGATAGCCGAGCAATCCAAACATGGCGGTCAGGACCAGGGCGAAGGTCGAATTATCGATGGAGTAGGCGCCGATGGAGCAGAAAACGATGATGGCAGGGAACATCATCCGATAGGGAATCTTCAGTAGGGCGACCCAGATACCGATGAGCGGCAGGTTGATGATCAGCAACATAAGATTGCCGATCCACATGCTGGCGATAACGCCCCAGAACAGCGATGGATTGGCCGTCATCACCTGCGGTCCCGGTGCGATGCCATGAACCATCATCGCCCCTGCCATAAGTGCCATGACGGCATTAGAAGGGATGCCGAGGACCAGCATCGGTACGAAGGATGTTTGTGCGCCTGCATTGTTTGCGGACTCCGGTCCGGCCACGCCCTCAACCGCACCATGTCCGAAGCGACTTGGATCTTTAGCCACCTTCTTCTCGACGACATAGGCGACAAACGAGCTCAAAGTTGCGCCACCACCTGGCAATAATCCAAGGATCGAGCCGATGGTTGTGCCGCGCACCATTGCCGGAAACGCTTTGGCCAGGGTCGAAAGGCCCGGCCACAAGCCACTGATACGCGCCGAAACGAGCTCGCGCTTGTCGTCGGCCGTGCGCAGATTGCGCAAGATTTCCGCCACGCCGAACAATCCCATGGCGACCGGAACGAAGCCAATGCCATCGGACAGTTCGACCATGCCGAACGTGAAACGGGCATCGCCGCTGTTGACGTCGGTTCCCACGAGCCCGAGCGCCAAACCCAGGAAGATCATGGCGACGGCCTTGATGACGGATCCCGACGCCATGACGATCGAGCCGACGAGCCCGAAGCACATCAGCGCGAAATATTCGGCCGGACCGAATTCGAGGGCGATGGAACTGAGCAATGGGCCGGTGGCGGCGATCAGCAACGTCGCGACGCATCCGGCGAAGAACGATCCTATCGCGGCAATCGCCAGGGCTTCCCCGGCGCGTCCTTGCAGTGCCATCTGATAGCCGTCGAGAGTCGTGACGACGGATGATGCTTCGCCCGGCAGGTTGACCAGGATCGCCGTCGTGGAGCCGCCGTACTGCGCGCCGTAATAGATGCCGGCTAGCATGATCAAGGCACTGACCGGGGACAGAACGAACGTAATGGGCATCAGAAGGGCGATCGTCGTGACCGGCCCGATGCCAGGGAGCACGCCGATCAACGTTCCGATCAGCGCGCCCAGGAAACAATAGAATAGGCTGTTCCCCGACAGTGCGACCGAGAAACCCAGCGCCAGGTGATCGAACATCTCCATCATGGCCAGACGCTCACAGCGACGCCCAAGGCAAACTTGAACAGCACGACTGAGAAAGTCGTCAAAGCAAGCGCTAGCAGCAGGTTCGACTGCCAACGAAAGCCCGCAGCCGCAGCCGCCGCGACCAGGATGGTCGCCATCGCGGCGAAGGCAAGGCCGGCGCGCTCGATCAGGATGGCAAACACGAAGAACGACCCAAGGATTGATATCAGCGCACGCCATGGCACGGCATTCAAGGGTGGCCCCCCCAACCGGATCGAGCGGGCGGTCAGAAGAATGGCGATGCACATGATGCCCCAGCCGAGGATATTGGGGACGTAGCCGGCGCCCATATTCACCGCGGAGCCGCGCGGTAAGGATTGCTGGCCCACCAAAAGCAGGCCGCCAACCACGAACAATAAAACCGCGCCACCGGCATCACGCGGATTTGTTACGCGCAAACGCATGAGTCCCTCAATCGGCCTGTCAAAGTTTTTGGTTTGTGCGTCTGGTCAGCCAACCGAAAGCGATGCGATGTCGGTATCCGCGGTATCCAGACGCTGTAAAATGATAGCGCTCGCGCGCACGATGTCGGACGCCAGGGCCTGGCGCACATAGCGCGGGTCGCGGGCACGTAAGCCTTGTACCACATCTTGGTGTTCGTGACGTTCGCTCAACGGCCGCCGTGGTTCATCGTGCAGACGAGTGATCACCGGACCGACCTGGACCCAAAGGCTTTCGATAATGCCATACAGCACCGGCATCTGCGCGGCCTCGTACAACATGAAATGAAAGCGCTCGTTGATGGTCAGCGTACCTTTGATGTCTCCGCGCGCGCGTGTCGCGTCATATTCCTGTTGTGTCTCCACAAGCTGATTGATCGTCCGGTTATCCATCTTGAGGGTCGCGGCTTCGGCCGCCTTACCTTCCAGTTCGACACGGAGGTCGCGGATCTCGAGGAATCTCTCTGGGGTCAAGACGGGCACGCGGATGGAGCGGCTGCCATTTGCCGTCAGCGCTTTTTCGGAGACTAGGCGGAGCAGGGCTTCGCGGACGGGCGTTATGCTGATGCCGAGATCGTTCGCGAGATTACGCAGAAGCAATTCCTGCCCGGGCTTGAAGGCGCCTGTCATCAATCCGCGGCGGATCGATTGATATGCGCGCGAGCCGAGGCTGTCGCGATTCAGGACAACCAGCTCACCAATTCCATCGTTTTCCATGAACGATTCCTGTCCTTGCTCGAACGAAAAATATGTTATAACTGATATCTAGCACTTTGCAACAGGCGCATCTGGAGGATCACCGTGGATCATACTGCACCCAGCACCGACGTCGGTACGGCATATAATATGAAGCCCAGCACGTATGATGTGAGTCTGACCGAGGTTCGGCGTGGCACTCCAATGGGCGAACTTCTGCGTCGCTACTGGCATCCGGTCGCCAAGTGCGAAGACGCGACTGACACGCCTAAGGTCATTACGGTTCTCGGTGAAGAGCTGATCCTCTTCCGCGACAAGACAGGACGCCCGGGCTTGGTCTATCCGCGTTGCGCGCATCGTGGCACCACCCTTTATTACGGCAAGGTCGAGGAGCGCGGCATCCGCTGCTGCTACCACGGATGGCTGTTCGACGTGCAGGGCAATTGCCTTGAGCAGCCGTGCGAACCGGGCGGCGGCAAGAATTTGGAGCGTACGCGTCAGCCCTGGTATCCGGTTCAGGAGAAGTACGGCCTGATCTTCGCCTATATGGGCCCGCCGGAGAAAAAGCCGGTTCTGCCGCTCTACGAAAACCTCGAAGCAGTGCGCTCGGATGAAGACATCGTGGCCGAACAGAAGGCCTTCGCACCCGGTGGTCCGATTATAGCACCGTGTAATTGGCTGCAATATTTCGAAAACGGCGTCGACGTCTATCACGTCTACATTCTGCACAGTAACTTCAGCACGGTGCAGTTTGCCGAGGAGCTCGCCTCATTCCCGGCAGTGAAATGGGAATATACGCCATACGGTCTGCAAGCCATTCGCGATCTTCCGCAAAAAGATGGGGGTACGCTGCGTCGTATCACCGAATTCCTCGGGCCCGTTTGCCGATCCATTCCAGACGTCTTTGCCTTGCCCGGGCCGAGCGAGCGCATCGAATGGATCTTGCCAGTCGACGACACGCATTTCACAACATTCTCCGCCGGCCGCGTACCCAAAGGGCAGGATAAAATCCGCACGCGGAAGGCGTTGCACAACGGCAAGCTCTATGACGAGATGACCGAGGAAGAGCATCAAAAATATCCCAACGACTACGAAGCTCAGGTCGGTCAGGGGCCCATCACCTTCCATTCCGAAGAACATCTGGTCACGAGTGACAAGGGCGTCGGGATGTATCGCCGTCAACTTCAGAACTCGTTGAAGGCGATGGCCGAAGGGCGCGATCCGGATGGTGTTTCATTCGGCAACGACATGATGGTCAAGGTCGGAGCCGGCAATTTCTTTCTGAATTCATAATTACATAGTTTTTGCGGGGAGGTTTTATGACGTTAGGTTCAAAGTGGAAGCGCATGGCTATGCGTTCGCTCATCATTGCAGCGGCGGCGGCAATTGTGACCGGTTTCGCTGGCCCGGCTATGGCTGAATATCCTGAAAAACCCGTGCGCTTAATCGTGCCGTTTACGGCGGGCGGCGTATCCGACCAGGTCGCGCGCTATTTCGCCGACAGGGCGAGCCAGATTCTTGGCCAGCCTTTCGTGGTTGAGAACCGCGCCGGTGCTGGCGGTGCGATCGGCGCTGAACTCGTCGCGAAGGCGCCACCCGATGGATATACGCTATTGGAGGCGACTGCGGGTGTCGTGGCGATCCTGCCACATGTCCAGAAGGATTTGCCTTATAAGCCGCTTGAAGATTTTGTCGCGATCGGCTCCTTCTATGCTGGTAACATCTATATCGGCATCAACAAGGATCTGCCGGTCAAGAATCTCCAGGAATTCGTCGCCTATGCCAAAGCTCGGCCGGGTAAATTGAATTTCGCGTCGGCCGGCGTGGGATCGATCGGTCATATTCTGGCTGAGATGCTCATGAGCGAAACGGGCGTCCAAATGGCGCACATTCCCTATAAGGGCAGTGCGCAGGCGATGACGGACATGTTGGCCGGCCGCGTCCAGCTTATGATCGATCCTATCGTCCTGCAGCAGGCCGAAGGTGGCAAGGTCCGGCTACTCGCTAATGCTAATACGCAGCGCTGGGGCGGACAGCCCGATATTCCCTCGATGAGCGAGGTCTATCCGAACTACCGTTGGGCATCTGGACTGGGCATCGTCGGGCCTGCGAAGATGCCAAAGGATATTGTCGAGAAATTAAACGCCACCGTTAAGAAGATTTTCGATACGGATGAGGGGCGAGCTTACCTTGTAACAGTCGCCGGGGTACCCCAACCGATCAGTCCAGAGCAATATGGCCAGGAAATTCGCGACTGGTACAAACGGGTCGGCGACATCGCTGCGCGGGTCGATATTAAGTCCGGCGCCAATTAATTAGTCGCAATATCTGAATGGAAAGTGGGGCCTATTTGCGCCTCGCTTTTCTTTTTTGAGAATATGTCCGTTGTGATAGTGAAAGTGGTCTCGGCATGTTTCGCGACGTTCTTGCTTGCCTGTTACTTCAGAAATTTTCCCTGTGACGGTTTTGGGAATTCCCTGTTACTTCTGGAGCTTTCTAATCAAAATAGCGGTCTTATGGTGCAGATGAGTTCGCGGTAGAATGCGTTCAACACCACTCGTTCCGTCTCCCTTAGAACCTCCCATTCTTTGGGCCGAAATTCGCCGGATTTCCGGTCAGATTTCGGCGCGCGTTCACCGCGACCGACCTATGTCTCGGCTTGGCCCAATCGGCTGATAGTGCGAATATGAATAGAATTAACGGTGCGAATGGGCGCCGGACGACGGGAGACTCTCGTGTTGCCGACTTTATCGAGTATCGCCGCCATGGCGGCGATTGTTGTGCCTTTGGCGTCATCCGCCCTGGCTCAGAAAGCAAAAGATACATTGCGCTATCCGATTCAAGAGGCGCAATCGACATTGGACCCTTATCTCTCGCCGGGTTCGTTCGCCAACCTGTGGGAGCCGTCGGTCCACGATAGTCTTCTGGGATTCGATCCGACCAAGGGCCAGCAAGTGTCGGCGCTGGTCAAAAGCTGGTCGCAGCCGAACGATCGGACCTATGAGCTTGAGCTGCGCGAAGACGTGACGTGGCACGACGGCCAAAAGTTCACGGCCGACGACGTCGTCTACACGTTGAATTGCCTGATCGATCCGAATGTTGGGCTGCGCTTGAAACCGAGTTGGGCTAAGTTGACTAAAGAGGTGAGGGTTAACACTAGGGACGAATTGCAAGCGGCTCAAATCAGCCCACATTTGTTTGCCTGGAGATAAGGAGGCGCAAGATGTTGTCTCAAATTCAAAACGATCTGGTCACACGGACCGGTCCGGGCACACCTGGCGGTCGCCTTCTGCGCAGCTATTGGCAGCCACTCGTCACGGCCGAGGAATTCCCGATCGGAAGTGCTCCGATGCCGCTGAAGATCATGAGCGAGGATCTGGTACTGTTTCGCGACGATCAAAACCGTCTCGGCCTCATCGGCCTCCATTGCCCACACCGTGGCACGGACCTCTCCTACGGCCGTGTTGAGAACGGTGGATTGCGCTGCCTCTATCACGGCTGGCTTTTCGACATAAACGGAAAATGTATCGACCAGCCTGCGGAGCCCGAGGACAGAAAGTTCTGCCACAAGGTGCGCCAGGTCTCCTACCCCGTCCAGGAATATGGCGGCTGCATCTGGACCTATATGGGCGAGGGTGAAGCGCCGTTGATCCCTCCGTTCCAATTTCTGACCGCACCCGAACCGAACCGCTGGGTGGCCCGGTCCGTTAGTCGCTGCAATTGGCTGCAGAGCCTGGAAGGTTCGACCGATCCGGCCCACACGACCTATTTGCATCGGCTGGCACCCGGCACGAAGAGCGTCCGCTCTGCCGGCAACGACGCGCGCATGTTGCGCGGCACGAAGCCTCCGAAGATCGACATCGAACACGTAAGCTACGGCACGCGCATCTACGCCCTGCACGACTCGCCCATGGGCGGGAAGTACCTCAGGGTGAATAACTACCGTATCCATGTGTTGCAATCCCGACCACATCAACTGGAGATGCCGGCTATCAGGGCCGATGGAACGTCCCCATTGACGACTGCAACAACTCGCACTTCGAGTTCTTTTATCGGCACTCCGAGCCATTGAACAAGGATGTGCTCCGCAAGCTGCGCTTGGAGAACGTCGGGCCGGACAATCGGCATAACCGTCGGCTCGAGAATCGGTACCAACAGGATCGTGAGTCGATGAAGGGCGACGGTGATTTTTCAGGCATGGGCAGATATTTCCCGGCGCACGATTGCTTCGCTGCGGAGACCCAAGGCCCCATCCAAGATCGAACGCAGGAGCATCTTCGCTCCACTGATATCGTCATTATTGAAATACGCAAGGCGCTGCTTAGGGCGATCAAACTGATGGAAGAGACAGGGGAGGCTCCATGGCGGATCCGCGACACAATGGAAAATCCGTTCGGCGAGTTTGTCTGCATCTCGGCGTTCATTGGGGAAAACGAAGACGGCTCCGGGTTCTGCCGCCGTTTCCTGGCGAACAAGGCGGCTGCGGAATGATGCGCCTGACAACTCTTCTCGGCTTCGCCACCGCGCTGGCGATCGCGGCGCCGGCTGCTGCCCAGAAATCCAAGGACACGCTGCGCTATCCGGGTCAGAACACTCAGTCGACTCTGGATAGTTATTTGGCCCCGAGTTCTTTCTCGAATATTTGGGAGCCGTCGGTCTTCAATAATCTGTTGGGTTTCGACCCGGCGAAGGGTCAGCACACGCCTTTGCTCGTCAAGTCCTGGTCCCATCCGGACCCGAAGACTTACGAGTTGGAACTGCGCGACGACGTGACGTGGCACGACGGCCAGAAGTTTTCCGCTGACGATGTTGTCTATACGCTCACCTACCTGATCGATCCCGCGGTGCGATTACGTTTTAAGCAAAACTGGGGCTGGCTCAGGTCCGTCGAGAAGCTCTCCCCGACGAAAGTCCGCATCACCTCGGACGCTCCTGTTCCCGACGGGTTGGCTTGGCTATCCTTCGGCACGCCGATGTTGCCGCGTCATTTGCACGAACCGCTTGCCGACAAGCAGTCCTTCGGCGCGCGCCCCATCGGCACCGGTCCTTACAGGCTCGTACAGTTAGACAAAAACACGGGCATCATTGCGGAGCGATATGCAGGCTTCAAGTCGGGCCCCGCGAGCCCTGAACCGGCCATCGGACGGATCGTCTCCGAACCGATCGACGATCCGGGCGCCTTGATCGCATCGTTGCTGGCCGATCGCGTCGACGCCGTGGTGGACGTGCCGATTGAGGAAGCCCTGGCGCTTCAGAAAACAGGCCGCTTCGTCGTCATGCTGGCGCCGCCGCGCTTGGGCTACATCTTCATGCAGTTTCCCACGGCAGCCTGGCCCAAGGTGAAGCCGCTTGCCGATGTGCGCGTGCGTAAGGCGATCATGATGTCCATCGACCGAAAGGTTCTGCTCGAGTCGGTATACGGCGAGCTTTCGAAAGAGATGGAGCCGACTGAAGCTCTTTGCGCCAAGGAGCAACTCGGCTGCGGCTATACCATCTCGGTGCCGGCCTACGATCCGGCAGCAGCCCGCAAGCTCCTGGTGGAAGCGGGCTACGCGGACGGGTTCGACGTCACAATCAATGCGTATCGTGACAACCTCGACGACGCGACTGCCATCTCGGGTATGGTACGCAAGATCGGCATTAGCATGAATGTGCGCACGATTCATGCTTCGCAGCGCCAGAAATCGGTGAACAGCGGCGACGTCGAGATCGGGTATTTCGGATGGAGCGGCGGCAATCTGTTCGCTGTCGGTCCGCAGATCGTGCGACATTTTCAGACCGGTGAATATCAAAGCATGGAGGCAGACCTCACGAAGCTCGTCGCGCCGATTTCGACGATCGTAGACGATGGGGAGCGCCGCAAGGCAGCCGCCAAGGCATTCGATTTTATGACCGATAATGCCCTCGCTTACGCCACGGTGCCTAATCGAGAGGTCTTTACTATGACCAAGGAAGTCGGAATTCTTCGACCGAATGACCTGCGGCCATCGCAGATCAGCCCCCATGAGTTCGTTTGGAAGTAGGGAATCCGCAGATGTTGTCCCAAACACAGAACGATCTTCTCACCCAAACGGGCCCGGGTACGCCCGGCGGCCGGTTGCTCCGCAGTTATTGGCAGCCAATCGCGGAAGCCGCCGAGATGCCCGTCGGCGGCGCACCGGTGCCGCTCCGCATCATGAGTGAGGATCTCGTCCTGTTTCGTGATGACGAAGATAGGCTCGGATTGATCGGCCTTCACTGTCCGCATCGCGGGACCGATCTGTCGTATGGCCGTGTTGAGAATGGCGGACTGCGCTGTCTCTATCACGGATGGCTTTTCGATCGCGAAGGCAAATGTATCGATCAGCCCGCCGAACCGGCGGATAAGAAATTCTGCCACAAGGTGCGTCACACTGCGTATCCAGTGCAAGAATACGGTGGTGCCATCTGGGTTTATATGGGCGAGGGTCAGCCACCGCTCATTCCCGAGCTGCTGTTTCTCACGGCACCAGAGCCGAACCGGCTGGTTTTCCGCAATGTGCAGCATAGTAACTGGCTGCAAGGGCTCGAAACGTCGACGGACCCGGCGCACACGACGTACTTGCATAGGTTGCCGGTCGGTTATGTCAGCATTCGTTCTGGCAGCGACGTCCGGGCACTTCGAGGCATCGAGCCACCGTCGATCGATATCGAGCATACCGGCTACGGCACGCGTATCTTTGCTCTGAATAACGCGCCGAACGGCCGCAAATATCTGCGGGTCAACAATTACGTGTTTCCGAATTTGGCCGTGCCGACAACGTCCACCAATGCCGGTTATCAAGGTCGATGGTATGTGCCCATTGACGATCACCGTCATTGCAGCTTCGAGTTTTTTTATCGCGAGACGGGGATCGACAAGGACGCTTTGCGGAAATTCCGCGTGGAAAACGTCGCTGCCGATCGACGCCACATTCGACGCGCGGATAATCGCTACCTCCAAGATCGCGAGGAGCTAAAACAGGATTTGAGTTTCACCGGGATGGGGAATTATTTCCCGGCGCATGATTGCTGGGCTATGGAAAGCCCCGGTTCCGTTCAGGACCGTACGCGCGAACATCTGGGTTCGACCGACGTCGTGATCATTGAGGTGCGCAAAACGCTTCTGAAGGCAATCAAGACGATGGATGAGGGGGGTGAGGCGCCCGGATTGGTTCGCGACCAGGCGGACAGTCCTTTCCGGGATTTCCTGTGCATCGGTACATTCATTGAGGACCACGAAGACGGACCCAGCTATTGCCGCCGCATTCTCGGCGAGCGCGCTGCTGCAGTATAGGTAGGGATATTATGCGAAAGACTAGATTTACACTTCTCGCTGTTTCGGTTGTTTGCATGATGGGAACGCCGTCGTTTGCACAGAAATCCAAGGATACGCTGCGTTATCCCATCGACGATGCGGAGTCGACGCTTGACCGCTATGTGGCTCCGGGATCGTTCGCGAACCAATGGGAACCCGCGATATTCGACAATCTCATCGGATTCGATCCCAAGTCAGGCAAGTTCACGCCGCAGTTGGTGAAATCCTGGACACAGCCGGATTCTCTTACTTATGAGATCGAGCTCCGTGATGATGTGAAGTTCCATAATGGCGAGAAATTCGACGCCGACGACGTGGTCTATACGTTGAATTACCTTATCGATCCCAAGGTGAAGCTGCGCTACAAGCCTAGTTGGACTTGGATTAAATCCATCGAGAAGCTTTCCCCGCACAAGGTGCGGATAAACGCCAAGGAACCGAATCCTGACGGTCTGATGTGGTTGGCCTTCGGCACGCCCATGTATCCCGATGAACTTCATGGCGGACTCGCCGACAAGCAAGCCTTCGGTCCGCGTCCCGTCGGAACCGGCCCATACCGCATCACGAAGCTCGACAAGAATACGGGCGTCATCGCGGAAAAATATACGGGCTTTGTCGCCGGACCCATGAAGCCCGCGCCGCAGATTGGCAAAATCGTTGCAGAACCGATTAGCGATGTCGGCAGCCTGGTTGCAAACTTGTTGACCGACCAAGTCGATTTGGCCGTGAACCTTCCCATGGATCAGGCGCTTAGTCTGCGCGACAGCGGTCGGTTCGATATCACGCTATCGCCGCCACGGTTGGGATATATCTATATGCAGTTTCCGACTGCGGCCTGGAGTCTCGCCAAACCGCTTGCGGACGTGCGGGTTCGCACGGCCATCGCCAAGGCGGTCGATCGCAAGATTCTGTTGCAGGCTGTGTACGGGCCCTTGGCGGAGGGCCTGATGTCGACAGAAGGCCTATGCTCGAAAGAACAATTAGGCTGCGGCTATACTAAGATGGTGCCGGATTACGATCCGGCCGGCGCCAGGAAGCTATTGACCGAAGCGGGCTATCCCAACGGATTCGAAATCTCGATCAGCGGCTATCGCGACAATACGGCGCATATGACCGCGATCTCGGGCATGTTGCGAGAGGTTGGCATAAAGGCGAGCGTTAAAATCCATCACAGCACGCAACGCCTCAAGATGATCCAGGAAGGTAAAGTCGAGATCGGCTATTACGGCTGGAGTGGCGGTAATATGTTCACTGTCTCGCCGCAGGTTGTGCGTCATCTCCAGGCCGGCGAATACGAGGATCCGGAGTTTGTGAAACTGGTCGATCCGATCTTTACGACGATGGACGACGCTGAGCGGCGGAAACTCGCCGCGAGGGCGTTCGATCGCCTGCATGATATGGCTTACACATATCCGATGATCACGAACCGCGAAATTTTCGTCCACACGAAGGAGGTCGGGATCCGGGCGCCGAACGACCTTCGTCCTATGATCATCAGCCCCGCCGAATTCGTCTGGAAGTGACGCGGTGGGTCACCCTCCGGCTTGACTGGCGGAACCAAGAAAGCGCGATAGCGCGAAATGACCCTTTGTCGGCGCAGACGCGCCTTCCGTGGATGCCCGGCCAGAGATAATTACGTGGGCCCGGGCACGACGGAGTAAAAAGAAAGAGTGAAGTAAAAGGAGTAAGACTGATGCTCTCCAAGGCTCAAAACGACCAGATTACCCAGACCGGTCCTGGAACCCCCGGTGGCCGCTTCTTGCGCAGCTATTGGCACCCCATTGCTACTTCTGAGGAGATGCCGATCGGTTGCGCGCCGATGCCGGTCCGGATCCTGAGCGAAGACCTCGTATTGTTCCGCGATGACAAGGACCGCCTCGGTCTCATTGGGCTGCATTGCGCGCACCGTGGAACCGATCTGTCATATGGCCGGGTCGAAAACGGCGGTCTGCGTTGCCTCTACCACGGCTGGCTTTTCGACATTGACGGCAAATGCATCGATCAGCCGGCGGAACCCGAAGATCGAAAATTCTGCCACAAGGTCCGTCAGGTTGCTTATCCTGTGCAGGAGAAGGGGGGCGCGATCTGGGCTTATCTCGGTGAGGGCGAGGCGCCGCTGATCCCCGATTTCCAGTTTCTGACGGCTGCGGAACCGAACAGGTTGTGTTTCCGCGTCGTTCAGCAATGCAATTGGCTGCAGGGCCTGGAAAGCTCGACCGATCCGGCGCATACCACTTATCTGCACCGTGTTCCGCCTGGCGTCAGCGAAAGGTCCGGCGGAAATGTGCGCGAATTGCGCGGCGACGACCGGCCGGATATCGAGATTGAGCACACGGAATTCGGCACTCGAATTTTCGCGCTGCACAAATCGCCCAACGGCAAGAAGTACTTGCGCATCAATAATTTTGTGTTCCCGTGCGGTGCCACGCCCTCAACCTCCGGCGGCGATGTCGGCTACCAGGGGCGTTGGTACGTACCCATCGACGATCATTCGCATTGCCGCTTCGAATTTTTCTACCGCCACTCCCAGCCGCTGGATAAGGACGGCTTGCGGGCCAATCGCGCGAAGAATGTGGGGCCCGACAATCGTCACATCCGGCGTGCTCAGAATCGCTATCTTCAGGATCGTGACGAACAGAAGAACGGCTCATTCACCGGCATGGGACGTCATTTTCCGTCGCAGGATGCCTTTGCGATCGAGACGCAGGGATCGATCCAGGACCGCGCGCAGGAGCATCTCGGCTCCACCGATGTCGTGATCATCGAAGTGCGCAAGGCGCTTCTGAAGGCGATAAAACAGATGGAGGACGGCCACGAGGCGCCTGGATTGTTGCGCGATGCCTCGAACGACCCCTTGTCGGACTTCCTTTGCATCTCGACATTTATTGAGGATCACGAGGACGGGCCGAGCTATTGCCGTCGTGTGCTGGGTGAGCGGGCTGCAGCCGAATAATCCATGAACATCCAGCTCAGTATCGCGATGGATCACAATCCACGCACCGCTCCGATCTTCGACGGCAAGGTGAAGCCAGACGGGATCGATTTGATCTGCACGCCGCTTCACGCCTCGGAATTGTTCTGGCGTCAGTTGCGTTTCGGCGATTTCGACGTATCCGAAATGTCGATGTCGTCGCTGATGATGGCGGTAGCGGGGGGTGACGAGCGCTGGGTCGGTATTCCGGTCTTCACCACGCGCCGGATGTTTCCGTTCGGCATCCTAGTCCGCAAGGATCGTAACATCGACACGCCCGCAGACCTCAAGGGCAAGAAGATGGGCGTGCCGGAGTATCAGCAGACGGCCGCGCTCTGGACACGCGGTGTCTTGCAGCATGAATACGACATCCATCCGCGCGATATGGAATTCTGGATGGAGCGCAACGACGATCACAGTCAAGGTGCTGTGACCGGATTCAAACCGCCCAAGGACGTGAAGCTCTCCTACATTCCGCCGCAGACCAATATGGGCGAGATGTTGCTGGAGGGGAAACTCGATGGGGCGCTGCGCTATCTCGCGGGCACGAACAATCTAGTCGATCGCAGTTCGGCCGACCTCTATAACCATCCCGATTTCAAGACCCTATTCCCCGATCCGCAGGGCGAGGGGGTGCGTTACTACAACAAGACGGGTCTTTATCCGATCAATCACGGCATGGTGATCAAGCGCGAGATTGCAGAGAAACATCCTTGGGTCGTGCTGAACCTGTTCAAGGCGTTCGAGCGCGCCAATGAAATTGCCGAAAAGGCACGCCAGACCGCAATCGCCTACCACGCAGAAATTGGACTCGTGCCGCGCGATGTACGCAAGTCACTCTCCGTCCCGCTCATCCGACACGGGATACAAGCCAACCGAAAAGTCCTAGAGACGGCGGCTCAATTCTCCTTCGAGCAAGGTCTTACGCCGCGCCTCATCAAGCTTGAGGAGTTATTTGCGCCCTCGGTTATGGAGCAGTAGCCGGAATTACTCCCAGCTTGCGTAACCCATGCCGCAGCCGGTCCCGGCTTCGGAGCGGTAGGACGGCACGTAATCGACCATGTTCATTTTGCGCCCCGATTCCGACATGATGCCGGCGACTGTAATCCAATTCTTGGTTTCAGAAGTACCCGAGCGAAACATATTCTCGGGCTCGGCGAAAATGGTCTTGGTGTCAAGCGCCTGCATGGCTGCGAGCATACGGTTGTCGAAATCCTCGTCGATAACGAAATGGCTAATTCCCCCGGACGCGCAGATCGCTACTTTCTTGTTGGCGTTTTCGCCGTTCCAGTTGGTGATTGCGCGCCCGATCGACTGGCCGAATTTGTAGCAGCGTTTGGCGGTCGGCTGGTTGGGCGGAAAATATGTGTTGAGCAGGATCGGGATCACCGGCACAGGGCGGTCCTTCAAAATGCGGCGATAGATAAAGCCGACGGCGTGGCCGACGCTCACTAGTTTGCCGTTCTTATGGACCTGTTCGGCGGAGATCGCGACGTCGAATTCATCCTCCACGACCTGATCGATGATCGCATGGGCCAGGGCCTGCGGCACCGGATAAGTGTGATCGACCGGTGGGTGCTGGCCCGACTTGGCGATGCGGATGCCGGGCGATTTTTTGGCGAGTTCCTCTTCGGTCATTGCCGCGTTCACGACCTTGTCGTCGCAATAGATGGAGAAGGAGGGCTGGATGTCCTCCTGGAACCATTCGTGCTGGTCGTCTCCCACGACCACGACGATATCGGGGTTCACCTCGGCCAGTTTCTGGCCCAGACGGTCCATCGCGCGCTGGTTGCGTTCATGACGGACTTGGCGGGTTTCGAGCGCCATCTCTTTCTCGAAATCCTTTTCGCCGCGCCGGACATCGACCAATTCGTTGAATGAATAAGTTTTGCCGCGGAACGGGTGTTCCGGGTTTTTGCGGTCGTCGGCAGCCCGGAGATCCCAGCGTTCCGCAGGGGTCGACAGAAGCGGTCCGTGTGAGCAGCCGAACCCGTAAACCAATTTCGCCATGTGCAGATCTCCCAGCCTTAAACGCTATTTGCCCCATCCAGACGGATAAGATAATTTGTTTCCTCGGATAATGGGAGCCCCGTCATGGACAGCACGTCGATCAGCCAAAGCATCACCGGTCTTAGTCACAGCGGTTTTTATGTCGATGACCTCGACCGTACCATCGAATTCTATACCAAGGTGCTCGGTGCTAAATTGGAATGGCGCAACGACAAATCCACCAATCCGCTGATCAAGATGTACATCGGCGATTTCGGGCTTTCGATCATCAAGCGCCCGCCGGACGAGCCGAAGCGCGAAATCCCCCATTCGATCCATTGGGCTTATCGTTGCAGCTACCAGACGGTCGAGGACACCATCAATTATATCCGCTCGCTGGGTATCGAGGTCGAGGGCCCGCAGCCGCACCGGCGCGAGATCGGTATCTGCTCGTGGTTTTTCATGGATCCGGACGAACATCGCTTGGAGATTGAGTGCAAGTATCCGAACAATGAAATGCGAGACGAGATGGTCGAGCGCTGCAAGGACACGGTGAATTCCCATCTAGGCATGTACGGTGCGGATACGAACAAGCGGAAGATGTTCTAGGTCGTCTTCTCGCAAGCGTCTGCGAATTCAAACCCGATTCCCGATTTAGCGGGATGGGGTTTTTCATTGCTTCCAGCGGAACTCGTGCGGATTGACGTTCTCCGCACGCACCGCGCGCGGATTGTTTAACTCCACGTCCTTCGTGTGCGTGAAGAACGAGTAGTTCTGCATAATCGCAAAGGCATAGGCATTGTCCGTAATGTGATCGAACACCTTGGCCACTTCGGTGCGGCGTTTGGCATCGTCCATGATCGTCGTTGTCGCGGCGGTCAGCTTGGCCAGCAAGGGATCGTCGTATTCCTTGCTGTCGACGTGGCGGCCGAGCTGGCCGGATACTTCCATCATGCCACCGCCGCTCCATCCGTAATAGCCGATCTCGATCTTTCCTTGGTTGATGAGCTGTACGCGCTGCGCGGTCGGATGTTGGCGTATGGTCGCGCGGATGCCGACGGCGCGAAGCATCCCGGCGATAGCCGTCGCATCGGCCGCGCTTGCCGGAAAGCAACTGATTGTCACGTCGAAGCCGTTGGCGTATCCGGCCTCCGCCAGCAGCTTCTTGGCGCCGGCCGGATCGTAGGCCGGCATCAACTTTGTATAGCCGCAGCCGAGCTGCTCTTTCGGGCAGAGCGCTTCGGTCGGCGATTGGCCTTGCGCCATCGCGCCGATTTTCACTTTGAGGATCGCCGCGCGGTCGATCGCCTTGGCGATGGCGGTGCGCACGCGGATATCGGCGAGCGGCTTGGCTTCTTCCCAACCCTTGGATGGAAAACCGATGAAAGAATAGCCGAGACGCTGTACGAGTGTCAGGTCGAAGCGCCCGCTCTTTTGCAAATCTTCCGCCTGGTCGGGAGGAAGATCGACCGCGACATCGGCGTCGCCGGTGAGAAGTGTCGCGGTCAGGGTGCCGGTATCCTTGATCGGGGCGGCGACGATGCGGCCAACACCGGAGCCTTGCTTCACCGGGCTCGGCACGTATCCGGCGTTGCGTTCGGCGACGATGCCGGTGTTTTGGTCGAGTTGCACGACGCGCATTGGGCCAGTGCCGATCGGCTTGGCGGCGAAATCGAGCTTGTTGGCGACCGCACCGTGCAAATGCTCTGGATACATAGGCGAACGCGACGCAAGATACATCAGGCTGTCGGGCGCGGCCCGGTGCGCATGGATGCGGACCTTACTCGCAGACAGCTTTTCGACCGATTTGATCCAGGCCCAATAGGCCTTAAACCGCAGATTGACCTTGGGATCGATCAGATAGGTGAGCGTATGGACGACGTCGTCTGCATCGAAAGCCTGACCGTCGTGCCATTTCACGTCGGTTCTGAGTTCGAAATCGTAGGTCATCGGATCGGGCTGCGTGACGCCCTTGGCCAGCTGGCCGACGAACTGCCCCTTCGCGGCGTCGAAGCCGAGTAGCATATCGTAGACCGACGGTCCCCAGACGTTATTGAACGAACTCGGCAGCAAATAGGTATCGATGCCGGCATCCGGGTCGGGGACGGGGAAACGGAGCGTGTCCTTGGCTTTTTGCGCCAGAGCTGGAGCGGACGCGCCGATCGTTGCGAAAATTCCAATCGCGACCATCTTTATCCAACGCATGGTTTCCTCCCGTCGCCAGTTCGTTTATTCGGATACCGATAGTGATAAATGCACGGGCCGGGGTAAAGACGGAGATGCCGTCGTTTCGTTGATTAATGACGATTTTTTCGTATTGGCGGCTATACTATCGGACGAAGTCTTTCAGACAAGGATCGCGATGCTCAGTCACGAAGAAAACGAACGCCTGATCCGCGTGGGGCCGGGAACACCCATGGGCAATACGATGCGCCGATATTGGATGCCGGCGCTCTTGTCGTGGGAATTGCCGGAGCCGGACGGCGCGCCCGTGCGCGTGCGCTTGCTTGGCGAGGATTTGGTGGCGTTCCGCACCACCGACGGCAAGGTCGGGCTGGTCGAAGAGTTCTGCGCACATCGCGGCGTGTCGCTGTGGCTGGGGCGCAACGAGAACAACGGCATCCGCTGTGTGTTCCACGGCTGGAAATACGATCGCGACGGTCAATGCGTCGATCAGATGAACGAACAGCGCCCATTCTGCAGCAAGGTGAAGATTGCCGGTTATCCGACTGTCGAGATGGCAGGTGTGGTTTGGGCCTATATGGGGCCGAGTCACAAGCAGCCGGCACCGCCTAATTTTGATTGGACGCTGTATAGTGCGCCGCATGTTGCGGTGAACAAGGGCGTGCAGGAATGCAATTGGCTGCAGGCGCTGGAAGGCGGGATCGATACCTCGCACTTCACGATTCTGCATCGCGCGCTCAAGAAAAATCCGATCCAGCATGCCGTCAGCGTTGATTCGGCT
>CAMDWJ010000051.1 GCA_945877815.1 Caenispirillum bisanense | reverse complement strand
AAGGTGGCGAAGGAAGTCCTAAGCGGATCAACGGTGATATCGTCAATCACAAATGATATGAAATCCACCGCGCAAACCGCAGAACTCGCCAAGTTTATGAACGATGCGAAGAAGCAACTTTCACGGGGCAAGTCCGTGGTTCTGGTGGCGATTAGTGCTGATCGGGTCTCGCACTAAAAAAGCGGGATTATCACAAATCCCGTAACTGCTCCGAGTGCGATCCAAGAGATAAATGGGGAATCAAAAAAGCGTGGATGGAATTCAGCCCCGAACCAGCTTTGACCGATGCGAAAATAAAAACCATTTTCTTCTAGCAGCATCGATTCGGCGCCAAAGACATGAGCTGTTCCGATGTCCCATCCTGCAATATACAAGATTATTGCAGAAAATATGCACCAGGAAGTCAGCTTGAGTAGCATTCAGGTGCGACCAAACTAAATTTCTGGTTGAATTTCTCAATTGTCCGCAGCGTCGGTATTAATAGCTCATAAATGAGAGGGGCTCTCGCTTGACCAAGAGCCCCTGTTTGTTTTACTGACAATTTAGAACGCGGATTTTTTGCCTGGGCATTCACGAAAGGCGATGCCCCAAGCCTTTGTCATTCGCTCCATCACCTGACCAACATAAAATGTAGCAAAGCCCGTTTTTTCGTCACCGAAGATATAACCCTTAAGACCAGTATTAGTGGTCTTAATTCTAAATCCCTTTTCGTTCATTTCGCGCAGATCAATTACTTTGTCGTCATACATATTTGTCATTACACATTTATTTGCGTTATCTTTACCAGAAATCCAGTACACAGCCCTCCCCAAAACCTTCCCGTTCTCGTCTGCGGTAGACGAATAATTTAAAATAGTTTCTAACAAAGTCTTCTCACGTTTTTCATAATTTACCCAAGAATTTGGATCTTTTGCAGCGTTTTGCGCGGCAGTTTCAGCGCGTTTAGCACCGTCTTCTGCTTTCTTTTTCTCGGCAGCTTTTTGTTGATTTTCTTGCGCAATCTTCGCGGAGTTTTCGGCGTCTCGTTTTTCTTTTATTGCGTCATCGTATTTGGCTGCCAATGGTTTCAAAATATCGTACGAGGCACGGATAGCGGCGGGTAGTTCTGGATTCGCAGAAAGTATTTTTTGTTTCAGCTGTGTTATCGGGTGTTTAGAGTCGTCTACGACTGGTTCATTTCCCCATTCGCTCATTTTCGGTGTCATCATTTCGGGTGAAACCCCAACATTGAAACGCAGCTTTTCGATTATCCAAATATACTGATCTCTAACTATTGAGCTGGTGTAATTTTCTTCGTAGTCGCAGCTGGTCCAACGTCCAGGTGAAACCATTTCGATACTGCAGGTCGCTACTGTCTCTTCCCAGATTTTCGCGCCTGGTTCTTTCAAGAAAGACCAATACGCCTTTGTGACTAATATATTGTTTGCCTTTGCATGTGTTTTATATGCGACGCTCGGTATGGCTTGTGCTTTATCTCCATAATCTGGCTTTGGTGCGGCGTAATTAGGCGATAATTTTCCTGTATTGTCTAAAATGGTTTGAAGAGACTTGAGAACCCAAGCGGCTTGAAGAGCAAGTGAGGGCTCACGGTCGTAGTTCAAATTCTTTAAGGCTACTTCGCCCCCTAATTTTTTGAACGCCTGTGTGATAGCTTGGTTTGATTGTTGGGGTTGAGTAGATTGACCTTGTCCTGATGGCTGGTTTGATATTTGCGGCTGCGCTTGTGGCTGTTGAGGCGCTGGCTGCAAGCCCTGTTGCAGCTGCTGAAGAGCTTTGTTCATTTGGTCGAACGGATTGTTCTGGACTACTGCGGTTCCCGTGGGCGTTGGCTGAGCCTGAACAGTAGCGGGCGCAGATTGTTGTTGTAGTGCAGCGACCTGTACGGGATTGGGCTGCGCTGTCGGAGCAGAAGGTTGAGCTGATGCCGCAGCTGCCGCAGGCGCGACAGGTGCGCCGTTCATTTCAGCAAACTTAATCATTCGCGGCTTAATGACAGAGTTATACGCATCCGCTGTGTTTTGAGTTTTGCTGTTCTTTTCGAATGCTTTGTTTTCGCTCTTCAGGTCCTGAAACGTCGCTTTATATTTCGCGACTAGTTTGTCATTGGTATGGATAGGACAACCAAAGCTGGTTTCTCTAAACCAACAACCAAAGTCCGAATGCATGAGCATTCCTATCGCGCCGTCCTTCGTTGTCACTTCCATCGTTTTAAAGTTTACGAACAAACTGGTGTTCGCGAAGCTCGACGCTGCGGTTAGGGTTGGTTCATCAAAATTTGTGGGAGCCGAGATTTTTTCGGATGCGACGACTTCGACCTTGGGTTTGGCGTTGTCGAATTTGATTTTAACGCTGTAGCCCGTCTTCGAGTTTGGTTGCGTCAATCTTCCGATGAACTCCTGACCACGTAAGTCATCCATCGTTATCGGCATACCAAGCGCGAGCTTCTCAGTAGCATTCTGCGCCTGCGCGATCCCGATATTGGAAATTTGAAATGCCGCTGCTGCTGCGATGACAGCGATGGTATGCGAACGCATTGTATAGCCCCCTGTATTTCCCTTTTTTGAAATGTGCTCCTAATATTTTGGGTTGTAAAGTTTGGGTCTTTATTCGCGGTATTCTTGCTGATCGTGTTCGCCAGAACGGGATGCGTTCTATGCCGCCTTCAATATCTTCTGTGTAGTTCCAACACCAATCTTTAGCTGCTTCGCAATGCCGTGAATGGAATGCCCGCTGTTACGGAGCATCTTTACGGATGTGACAAGCGCGTCATTGACCATTGATGGGCGACCGAGCTTCTTGCCCTCGCTCCGCGCTCTATTCAATCCAGCGTTTATCCGATCGCGGATCAGTTCTCTTTCATACTCGCCCAATGCGCTGAATATGCTGAAAACCATCCTACCGCTGGGTGTGGCTGTGTTGATTGCTTGTTGTTGAATGAACAGGTCCACGCCCACGGCTTGGACTTCATTCATAAACGCGACCAGATCCTGGATGCTGCGACCCAGACGCGATACATCCCAGCACATCACAACGTCGATTTCGCGGCGCTGAACCATATTGTGAAGCGCATTGAAACCAGGGCGACCGTCGCGACCCTTCGCTCCTGAGATACCGTTATCGGTGAGTTCCTTTACGACGATCCAACCCATGTTCGCAGCCGTTTGCCGCAACGCGATGAGTTGGTTCTCCGTGTTCTGGTGCTGCGTCGAAACTCTGGTATAAATTACCGCACGTTTTGACATTCTTGAGACCTTTAAAACTACTCACTATGCTACCCATGATATCTGGATAGTCTATAAAATACTATATAAAACAATATGTTAAAAGAAAGCGAAGGTAGACTTAAAATCTGTTATCTGGTAACGGGTGTGCCGGTTCGAGTCCGGCCGGGGCCACCATTCCATTCCGACGGCATGGGTCATTCCGCGTATGTTCAGGACTGGGATTGAAGTCACAACACGAGGGAGACGTTTCATGGCGCGCGCTCAAAACCTGGTGGTCGGTGTTCTAGCATTTTTGTTGGTCGCGCCGGGAACGCTCAGCGCGCAATACGTCCCCGATGGCTGGCAGCAAATTCTCGACAAGGCCAAGACGCAGAAATTGGTCGTCACCAATCAGGGCAGTCCCGCCTACGATGCGGCGTTGGAGGCATTCTCGAAGAAATTCGGTATCAAGGTCGATGCGACGGTTGCCCGGCCGACGGCGGTGGTGGCGCGCATTCAGACCGAGCAGCGCAATTCCATGTTCCTTGCCGATGTGTGGTGGTCGATCACCGGCCAAATGACCAGTATCGCTTCGCCGGCCGGCATGTTCGAGCCGTTCGAGAATTATCTGGTGCTGCCGGAGGTCAAGGACGTCGCGAACTGGCGCCATCCCGATTATCTCTATGGCGATGCCAAGCGCACGGTCTTTACCCATACCCACGAGATCAATCGCGCGACCTATCGCAACCGCGATTTGCTTGCGGAGGTAAAAATCGATTCCTACGAGTCTCTGATGGATCCAAAGCTGAAGGGAAAGATTGTGGTCCGCGAGTCGTCGGTTCCGAATGCAGGGTCCTATGCCTTGGCGCCGATCTATAAAGCGAAAGGTGCCGATTTCTTGGCGGCCTTCCTGAAAGAGCAACAGCCGCGCGTCTTCGACAATGCCGAGCAACTAGACACTCAGCTCATTCGCGGTGCTGCGGCCTTGGCGATTGGTGGTCAAAGTTCGTCCTTCGCTCAATGCAAGCTCGATGGTGGATGCAAGAATATCGACGAGGTCGAGGGATTCGAGACCGCCGTATCGCGCGGTCTGGCCGTCTTCAGGAACCCGCCGAATCCGGAGGCGACGAAGGTCTTCATCAATTGGATTTTGTCCAAGGAAGGCCAGGAGCTGTTCGTGCGCGAATGGGCCAAGGTCAACACCTCAGCCGCGGTCAGCATGCGCAAGGATGTGGCACCCGCGAAAGGGCATGAAAAAGATTTGCCCGATTTCACGAAAGCCGATCGCTACGTCTGGGCCTCGACGCAGCAAGGCGACGAAGAACTGAAAGTCGTCACGGGTATTTTCAAGACCTGGGTCGGGAAATAGGCCGGTCGTGGCAAATGAATCGACACGTGGCTCGGATCGGCCCGCCGATCCGTTGGATGCGAAAGTCCGTTATGGTTCCGATGTCATCGCCGAGACCATTCGTGCGCTGGGGTTCGATTATATCGCGTTGAATCCGGGAGCCAGTTTCCGTGGCCTGCATGACAGCTTGGTCAATCATCTCGGCAATACGAAGCCCGAAATGATTTTGTGCCCGCATGAGGAACATGCGGTGGCGCTCGCTCAAGGATATGCCAAGGTGACCGGGCGCCCGATGGCGGTCGCGGTGCACAGTAATGTCGGACTGATGCATGCGACGATGGGCATCTTCAATGCCTGGGCCGATCGAGTTCCGGTCTGCGTGATCGGGTCGACTGGGCCTGTCGATGCGGCGCGTCGTCGCCCGTGGGCCGATTGGCTGCACACTTCGCGCGATTCCGCTTCGATGATCCGCAACTACATCAAATGGGACGACCAGCCGGCGTCGATCGAGGCGGCCGTCGAATCCCTGATCCGAGCGAAGATCCTCGCCTGCACGGCTCCCTGCGGGCCGACCTTCGTGTCCTTGGACGCCTCGCTCCAGGAAAACGTTATCGATGCGCCGCCCGGCGTTCCCGATATGCGGCGTCACGGGGTGCCCGCACTGCCCGCCCCCACGCCGGCCGCGGTTGCCGAGGCGGCGCGGATGCTGCGTTCGGCGAAACGCCCCGTCATCATGATGGGCCGCATGGGGCGCGAGTTCGATCATTGGCCCGCCCGCATTCGCCTCGCCGAAGCGCTGAACGCCCGGGTAATTACCGACTACAAGACCGGCGCGATGTTCCCGACCGATCATCCCCGTCACAGCGATCAACCGGGCATTATGGTGACCAAGACCAACGCGGCTTTGATCCGCGAAGCCGACGTGATCCTGAGCCTCGATTACATCGATATTGCGGGGGTGCTGAAATTCGCTGGGGCCGGAAAGCCGGTTTCCGCGAAGCTCATTTCGGTCAGCCTCGACAGCTACCTCGCCAACGGCTGGTCGCTCGATCATTTCTCGGTGCCAGCGACCGATCTTGCGATCCTTTCGACGCCGGATAACTTTGTCGAAGCCCTGCTGCGCGAATTGGGCGAAAGCGGCCCCCTGCCGGCGTATGTCCCGCCGTCGCGGCAGGTGTCCAAGACGCTCGAAGCGCCGAAACGCGGCCATATGACGACGCGGATGCTGGCCGAGACTTTGATCCGGAGCGTTGGGACACGCGATGTCTCCCTTGTGCGTTTACCGTTACGCTGGCCGCCCGATGCCTATGCGTTTCACCATCCGCTCGATTATCTTGGCAAGGATGGCGGCGGCGGAATCGGCTCGGGACCGGGGATGGCCATTGGGTCCGCACTCGCGTTGCGCGGAACCGATCGGTTGCCGATCGCGGTGCTCGGAGACGGCGATCTCTTCATGGGAATAAATGCGGTGTGGACCGCGACGCGCTATCGGATACCTCTGCTCATCGTCGTCGTGAACAACCGCTCCTATTATAACGACGTCGCGCATCAAGAATCCGTCGCGCGGGCTCGCAACCGATCGGTTGAGAATAAATGGATCGGATTGAATCTCGAGGATCCGGCCCCCGATTTTGCGACGCTTGCGCGCGGGCAGGGGTGGAGCGCCGAAGGGCCGGTCACGACGCTCGATGGATTGTTGTCCGCTGTCGAAGCGGGAATAACCATTGTAGCTGCCGGCGGATGCCACTTGATCGATGTCACTATCGACGAATGAATTCGCCGTGTGAGGTTAAGACGCGACGGAGAGCCCGCGCACCTTGTGCTTCTCGATCAGGCTGGCGACGAGGCCCGATCGCTTCGCTTCTTCGACGAATTCGCGCAGGAAGGCTGCCCCCGCCGCATTCGCGCGGGCGGTTCCGATCGCCTGCTGCACGGTGGTGAAGCGACCCTCGATCAGCCGCGCGCCGGATATTTTTTCCGCGTCGCCGATAAGCCCGGGCCGAAGGCCGGCCAAGGCATCGCCGGTCCCGCTTTTGAACAGTTCGAACGCGGCGGCGGCGCCATCGGTCCGCGTGATCTCGGCATGTTTAATATTGGCGGTGAGCCATAGATCGTAGGCGGCGCGCGCGGCAACCACGATACGCATGCCGGCTCGATCGATGTCGCCCGGCGTTTTCAGCGTGGAGCCGGCGCGCACGAGATAGGTCGCTTCGATCTCCACATAGGCCGGGGTGAACGCGATCGTCGCGGCCCGCGCCGGCTCGTCGGCGATCAAGCCGATATCCCACGTGTTCGTCCCCGCCGCATCCGCCAACTCGCCCGGCGATTTGAACGGCACGAGTTTGAGCGGCACGCCGAGGCGCTTGGCGATCTCACCCGCCATGTCGGGAGAGACGCCGACCGGGTCGCCGGATGGCGAACGGCCCGTAACCAGCAGAAAGTTGGACAGGTTGATGCCCGCGCGCAGCGTTCCGCTCGGGGCAAGCTCGGCTAGAATTTTATCCATGGTCCATCCACCTTTAGGCTCGATACGGGACTGTTCCACTGGGGACTCGGCGCGTCAAACCTGGATATGAGCCTGTCCGACGAGGAATTCAGCAGCGAAATGTGCTCGCCGAGGACATGGGGTGGCGAGGCATGTTGCTGTTTGGCCATGCGCGCATTAAACCTCGCAAGGCAAGGGGCCGTCGAGGTAAGAGAGAGCTATGCCGAAAAATCTTGGGATTATTGTCCCATACCGTGACCGCGCGCAGCATTTGCAGGCATTCCTGCCTCATCTTGCGGCTTATTTTTCGCGGTCCGCCCCGGACGTCGGCGGCGACATTTTCGTTCAGATCGTCGAACAGGAATCCGGCCTCGACTTCAATCGCGGCTTGATGAAAAACATCGGCTACGCATTGTGCAAAGACAAATGCGACTATGTCTGCTTCCACGATGTGGACTACTTGCCGATCTGGGCTGACTATTCGGAACCCACCGGAATTGTGCCCATCGTTTGGTATGGCGCGGAGAGCATCATCGATACCCGCGGCTACAAAATCGATCACAATTTCGCGAATTTCTTCGGCGGCGCGGTCCTATTCGCGAAAGCCGATTTCGAGAAGGTGAATGGCTATGCGAACGCCTATTGGGGCTGGGGGTTCGAAGATACCGACATCGTGAAGCGTTGTTTGGTCGAAGGTGTGCCGATGGCGCGCCGCAAAGGCACATTTCAGTCGCTCCCGCATGTAAATCAGGGCTACGATTTCTCGAAGAAACCGTCCGAGGCGCATCTCAGGAACCAGAAGTTATTCGCGGAACGCTTTCCCTCCGCAGTCAAGGAGCCGGAGTCCTTTCGCCAGACTTGGATGAAGGACCGGGACGGTCTCTCAACGCTCGAATATTCGATCCTTCAAAGAAAAATGCTGCCGAGCGTACTCACAGAAAGCAGGATGCTGGCGGTCGAGATGGTTCTGGTTTCTGTCTCGCGATAGCGGATCGGGCGGATCGTTCCGGAAAATCCGAAATGTGGACCGCATCGGCGCGCAGGGAATTATTGCCGATGCCCACATAGTTCGAATGGGAGCAGACCCAGGGCATGCTCACGATCGGCAACATGCAAGCCATCTCGTAGTTGCGATCGAGCGCCGGTTGGAGCGCCTTGGCCCGTTCGCTTTCGTCGCCGATATTCGGGGCGACCCGCATGCGGTCGACGGCGGATCGAGGCTCCTTTGTTGCTGGCCGCGCAACGGATCGTTCCCAAGAATCTGGATTTACCCGAACCGATATCCGCAGCATCGTGGTACCGCGTTGGTGGGTGAACCCCGACGAGAGAACCTTCAATTGCAAATCGTTCTCATTCTATCTTAGACTATGGTCGGAAACGCTCACTTCGCGTTCGCTCTGCTTCGGGGAAAATCGTCGCGATGAATAGGGAACTTTGGGCCCTGGTCGGTCCTATCAAGCGCCAGATATCAGTGAGCGTCCTTGCGGGACTTTTCGTCACCGGAGCCTATATCGCCCAAGGAATCCTTTTGGCGCTGGCGCTGACCGCTGTTCTGCGGTCCCACGATCTTGAACGCGCGGCCTATTGCATCGTCGGCCTGGCGATTGTCGTGCTGCTGCGCGGCGGGCTTCTCTGGCTGTCCGAGATCGCCGCGCAGAATACGGCGCAAGCGACCAAGGAATATATGCGCCAGCGCCTGTTGGCGAAGGTGCTTGAGCTTGGCCCCGCCTTCGTCAACGCGCATCAAAGCGGCAAGATACAACAGACCATCGTCGGCGGCGTCGAGGCGATCGAAACCTATTTCAGTCGCTACATTCCCTCGGTCGCCATCGCCATCGCGGGCTGTACGTTCGTGCTCGCGTGTCTCGCCATCGTCGATCCGCTTTCCACACTTCTGCTGGCCCCTTTTGTTGTCGGCATTCCGCTGTTCAGCAAAGTCTGGCGAAGCTGGCGCGGGCGGAAATCGTCGCGCCTGTTCGCCGTGCGCACGGATTTCGGAACCTACCTTTTAGACAGCCTGCAAGGGCTGGCGACCCTGAAAGCATTCTCGGCGAGCTTGCTGCGCCGGGTCGAACTGGTGCGCAAGGCTATCGCGCTGCGTATGGAAGCGATGCAGACGCTATCCGTTTCGTTAATGAGGGGCGGCATAACCGGTCTCTTGTCGATGGGCGGTGTCGCGGTTCTGCTCTCCGTGAATGCGTGGCGCCTAGCCGAGGGCCGGATCGAACCACTCGTGCTTTTCGTCACATTATTTCTAGCGCGCGAGGTCTTTCGACCGCTCGATCGCCTGGAACGGGAGTTTCACGCCGCCCATGCCGGCGTGAGTGCCGCCGGTCCGATTGCCGAATTGCTGGCGAGCGAGGCCAGCATCCGCGAAAAGCCGTTGCCGACGCCTGCCACTGGGCACACCGACATCGTTTTCGACAATGTGACCTTTGCCTACGATGGGGCCGATCGGCCGGCGCTCGACGCGGTTTCCTTCGCGATCGGCGAACGCCAAAGGGTCGCATTGGTGGGGCCGTCGGGTGCCGGGAAATCGACCATCGCCTCGCTTCTGTTGCGGTTTTTCGAGGCACAAACGGGCGCGATCCGGATCGGGGGCGTGGATATCCGCGACATGAGCCTCGACGAATTGCGATCGCAGATCGCACTCGTCGCCCAAGATACGTTTCTGTTCCATGGCACGATCGCCGAAAATCTGCGGATCGCGAAACCGGATGCGAGTGATTCGGAAATTCGTGCCGCCGCAGCAGCAGCGCATATCGACGAATTCATCTCTTCGCTGCCGCAGGGCTATGCCAGCGAGGTCGGCGAGCGGGGCGCGCAGCTTTCCGGCGGCCAGCGCCAACGCATTGCCATCGCCCGCGCACTTCTCAAGAACGCGCCGATTCTGATCCTCGACGAAGCGACCTCGAGCGTCGATCCCGCGAGTGAACAGTCTATCCAGCAGGCCTTCGAGACCTTGTTCGAACACCGCACCACCATTGTCATCGCGCATCGATTGTCGACCATCCGCAACGCGGATCGCATCTTGGTGCTCAATCACGGTGCCGTTGTCGAGCACGGCACGCACGACGAGTTGGTTCTGCGCGACGGCCTCTATGCCAAGCTGACCTCTGCACAAGGACTCGCGGCATGAATGACGCAGACATTGCCATCGGGACGGGGCAGCCGCGTGGGTTGCGCCATCTGCTTCCCTTCGTGGCGACGAAACGCATGCATTTCGTCATTACGGTTCTGTCCGGAATCCTGTCACAGATCGCAACCGTCGTGGCGTTGGCGACCGGAGCCTGGCTCGTCGGCCATGCAGTGCAAGGCATGCCTGCGACCGAACTTGTCGGTATCTTCTGGATACTCGGCAGCGCCGTTGTTGCCGCCGCCGTCTGCAAATGGTGGCAAGTATTCATTTCGCATGACTTCGCCTTCGGCCTTGTCGAAGTGTTGCAGGTCGGCATTTTCGACGGGCTGGAGCGGGCGGCGCCCGCCTATGTCCTTGGCCGTCGCACCGGTGAGCTAGCCTCGGTCGCGACCGCCGATGCGGATATGATGGAATGGTTCTACGCGCACGTGCTCGGCGATTATATCGGCGCGGTCCTCGTGCCGGTGGGCGTTCTGGTGACGCTGGCCGCTATCCAGCCGAT
This sequence comes from Caenispirillum bisanense, assembly GCA_945877815.1. Taxonomy (GTDB): domain Bacteria; phylum Pseudomonadota; class Alphaproteobacteria; order Rhodospirillales; family UBA2165; genus CANIGJ01. The sequence goes on along the minus strand of CAMDWJ010000051.1, from coordinate 14,204 downwards.
CATGGCGCTGGTTCTCCTGCCGTTTCTTCCGCTGGTCGCTTCGGTTCCGTTCTGGTTGTCCAAGCGCGCGGGCGAACAGGGCACGGCTTTAGTGTCGGCGCTCGGGCTACTGAACGCCGAGGTCGTCGAAGGCGTGCAAGGCCTGCGCGAACTGACGGTATTCGGAAGCTGCGGTGCGTACTTGGATAGGCTGATGTGGCGGACGCGCGCCATTCACGTTCTGCAGATGCGGTATGGATCGCGCGCGGGCCTGGAACAAGCGGCGATCGATATCCTGCTGGCGCTGGGCGTGCTTGCCACGGTAAGCACCGGCCTGTTCCTGGTGGGTCGGGGGGAGCTTGATTTCACTTATTATCCCGTTGCCGTCGTGCTTGCCGGCGCCGCCTTGGCGCCCATCACCGAGGTCACGCAGACGGCGCGCAAGCTGGGCGAACTTAGGGCCGGCGCCGATCGTGTCGTCACGATCTTCGGCCAGAAGGCCCAGGTGCAGGATGATGCTGCGGGCTCGCCCGCGCGCGTCACCGAAGGCTCGGTCCTGTTCGATAAGGTCGGTTTCGACTATGGCAACGGTCGCGGTGCCGTGTTGAGCGAGATGAGTTTCGATCTTCGGCCCGGCGAAACCGTCGCCTTGGTCGGCACGTCCGGCGCCGGCAAGACGACGTGCGCTAACCTCCTGATGCGCTTCTGGGATTCCAAGGAAGGCACCATTCGCGTGGGCGGCAGTAACGTGCGTGACCTTCCGATCGATGAGCTGCGAAAGAAGGTGACGCTGGTGCCCCAGGACGTCTATCTGTTCACCGGCAGTATCGCGGACAATATTTGCCTTGGCCGCCCTGAGGCGACCCGCGCCGAGATCGAACAAGCGGCGAGGCTCGCCCAGGCGCACGATTTCATAACCGCTTTGCCGAACGGCTACGATACGCCGTGCGGCGAGCGCGGCCTTCGGTTGTCGGGCGGCCAGCGTCAGCGTATTGCCATCGCCCGCGCCTTCCTGCGCGACGCGCCGGTTCTGATCATGGACGAGGCGGTTTCCAATCTCGACACCGAAAACGAGCTGGCTCTCCAGACGGCGCTCCGTGAAATCCGCAAAAGCCGGACCGTCCTTATTATCGCCCATCGCCCCTCGACGATCCGCAGCGCCGACCGAATCCTGATGCTCGAAAACGGGAAAATCGTCGAGCAGGGCACGCATTCGGAACTACTGTCCCTCAACGGTTCCTATGCGCGCCTGATCGCGGAGGAGCCGCAAGCGGCGTAAGTCCCAATGGTCCAAAGTCGGCCGCTCAAAGTCGAGACGGTTTCCGTCTCCGTATCACGATCGCATTTCAGACTATAAATTGGGTGTTGTCAGCGATTTTTCGCAATTCGGTCATCTGGGTGTCATACGAACCTGTTTCTTGACACGGTAAATGTTCCGAAAGAAGCGAGGGTCCCCTGACCGCTACCTCTTCGATACGCGACCGGCTCGATCAGTCGGTCTTCAACGCGATCTATTCGCGCTCCCTCGTCTATAACAGCTGCTGGGAAGATCCGGCTGTCGATCGCAGGGCGCTCGATTTGCGATCCAGCGACACGATGCTGGTCATCACCAGTGCCGGCTGCAATGTGCTCGATTATGCCCTGACCGGGCCGGCGAAAATTCATGCGGTCGATGCCAATCCGCGCCAAACCGCGTTGCTCGAACTCAAGCTCGCGGGCATCCGGCTGCTCGACTTCGACGATTTCTTCGCCATCTTCGGCGCCGGATACCACCCGGCGTTTCAGTCGATCTATCTCGGCCTGCTGCGTCCCGAACTGTCGGATTTCGCCCGCGCCTATTGGGATCAGCGCATCGATTGGTTCGGCAAGGCGCGAACGAGCTTTTATTTCCACGGCCTGTCGGGAATCGTCGCGCGTATGTTCCGGGCCTATCTCGCGGTCAACCCCAGACTCGGCGCAGGGGTAACGGAATTGTTCGATTGCGACTCGCTGGAGGCGCAGCGCCATATCTACGATACGCGCATTGCGCCGCGCCTGTGGCGGCCCAGCGTCAATTGGGCCCTGTCGCGTCAATTCACGATGAACCTTTTGGGCGTGCCTCATCCGCAGCGCCGTCAGGTTCAGGCCCAGCATGACGACGGCATCGCCGGTTTCATTCGCCACGCCCTGGATTACGTGTTTCGCGAACTTCCGCTGGCCGACAATTATTTCTGGTCGGTCTACGTTCACGGGCACTACACGCCGAACTGTTGCCCGGAATATCTCAAGGCCGACAATTTCGCGGCTTTGAAAGGTGGGCTAGCGGACCGCGTCCGGCTTCATACCTGCACGGTCACTGATTTCCTGCATGCGACCGACGAGCGCATTTCCAAATTCGTGCTGCTCGATCATATGGATTGGATGACGTCTTATTTTCCGGACGCGCTCGCCGAGGAATGGGAGGCGATCCTCGATCGCGCCACGCCCAATGCCCGCATCCTGTTCCGCAGTGCTCATGCGCAGCCCTCGTATTTGGATGGGATTCGAATCGGCAAGGACCGGGCCCGGCTTGAAGATCACCTTACTTTTAACGACGCGCTTGCGCGCTCGCTGCACGTTTTCGACAGGGTGCATACCTACGCCGGTTTCCACGTCGCCGACGTGAAGGCATGACCGCGCGCGTTCTCGAGGCCAAAGTGCTACTCTCGCTTCTGCGTGGTGTGCCGCGCCGCGGCACGCATGTCGAACGGTTGCAGGCGTTCTACGGCCCGCAGGCCGATCACTACGATGCCTTTCGCGCCAGGCTGCTTCATGGCCGCAGCGATCTCGTTAGGATCATGGGGCCGCGCGATGGCGCAGATATCGTCGAGCTTGGTGGCGGCACCGGCTACAATCTAACTTATTTTGGTGACCGTCTAGCGCGGATGGGCAGCATCGAAATCGTCGATCTGTGTCCGCCGCTTCTGGCGCGCGCACGCGAACGCTGGCGGGGGCAGAACAACGTGCGGGTGATCGATGCCGATGCAACGGTCTATCGTCCGCCTCATCTTGTCGATTGCGTCTATTTTTCCTATTCCTTGACGATGATCCCGAACTGGCGCGCCGCGATCGACAATGCGCTCGCCATGCTCAAACCCGGCGGCATTCTGGGTGTCGTCGATTTCCATGTCGCGGCGACCCACAGTTCCTTCGCGCGGTTCTTCTGGCCGCGTTGGTTCGCCCATGACGGCGTACGGCTGTCGCCGGAACCTCTTGCGCGGCTGCGCGCCATTTTTCCCGATCATGTCGTGAGCGAGCGCATGGCGTCGGTGCCCTATCTGCCTTTCCTGCGCGTACCCTATTACATTTTTGTCGCGCGCCGTTGAGGTAAGGCCGACCTCGACGCCGCCGCCGCGCCCGCCTATTTTCACGGTCGGTCATTAAAGCGGGATGCGGCGTGGCAAAGCCTTGGATCATCGTTGATCGCATCTGGAGATCGATGGCCGCCGGCCTGGCGGCGAGTGCGGTGCATTTGGCCTTCATGGCCTTTAAGTCCTGGGCCGGTCTTTTCCCGTCATTCCGGCCTTATGACGATCTTCAACATGCGCTCAACGATTGGGTCGGGGGATCGGTTCATCCGTCCGTGCCTTGGCTGCTGTCGTTCGCGAACGGTACCGTGGTGCTTGGCTTCGTGTTCGCGCGAAGCTACCGGCAGATTCCGGGGCGCGGTGGCGCGGCGAAGGGGCTGGTCTTCGGCTTCTTCGGATGGCTGCTTGTGGGATTGGTGTTTTTTCCGCTGCTCGGGCAAGGCCTGTTTGGCTTCGGCGCGGGGCACGGGCTTTGGCCCGGCCTCTATGCCCTGGCGATGGTGTTGGGCTACAGCGTCGTACTGGGCATCGTCTATGCCGCCCTGAGCCCCGAACGACACAGGTAACGCAGGGGCCCTCGACGTAACCGGTGTACCACTTTATGTTCCCTGTTAACGAATAGGACAGGGACCCTCATGATCGATCTCGCATCCAAAAAAGTTCTCATCGTCGGCGGCAGCTCGGGCATGGGCTTGGCCACAGCTCACGCGGTCGCAGCGGCGGGCGCCGATCTTACCATCGCCGGCCGCACCAGGGATAAATTGGATGTGGCGGCGAAGGCGATCGGCGGCAAGGTAGCGACCAAGGTTCTCGATGCGCGCGACGACGACGCGGTCGAGGCTTTCTTCAAGGACGGCACGGTGTGGGACCACATCGTCGTCACCGTCGGCCAAGGCGGTCGCGGCCCATTACCGGCAATGAAAATGACCGATGCCTTGGCGGCGATGGATGCCAAATTCTGGTGCTGTTTCCGCATCGGGCGCGCCGCCAAGATTGGGCCCGGCGGCTCGCTCACGTTCGTGTCGGGCGGTGAGGGCCATCGCGGCCAGATCGGAACGACCCTGATTTCGTCGATCAACGCGGCGCTGGCCGGATTGACGCGCGGACTGGCCATCGAGTTGGCACCGGTGCGCGTGAACACGCTGTCGCCCGGAACCACCGACACGCCGCTGTGGGATCGCATGACGCCGACCGATCGCGAAGCGCTGTTCAAGCGCGTCGCCGATACTCTGCCGGTCAAGCGTTTGGGCCAGGCCGAAGATGCCGCGCACGCGATCCGTTTCCTCATGACCAATCCCTTCACCACCGGTCAGGTCGTGCGCTCCGACGGCGGCGGGGATTTACTCTAATGCTCTCGGCGGAAGACAACGATCTCATCACGCGCGTTGGGCCGGGCACGCCGGCCGGCGAGTGGCTGCGTCGTTACTGGCATCCCGTCGCGATTTGCGAGACGGGTGATTTCATCCGCACCCATTGGGATTACGCCAAACCACTGACCTTCGAGGGTGAGCCCGGCACGGTCGGTTCTCATGCCGACCGGCTCGGCAATTTCAAGGGCAAGCCGATGCCGGTGCGCATCCTCGGCGAAGACCTCGTGCTGTTCCGCGACGGCGCCGGGCGACCCGGTCTGATCGGGCGTTATTGCCCGCATCGCAATGCGTCGTTCGAATTCGGCCGCATCGTGGCGAACGGCATTTCGTGCTGCTATCACGGCTGGACGTTCGATCTGGCCGGCAATTGCCTCGCCATGCCGGCCGAGCCCGCTGAGTCGCGCTTTAAGGACAAGATCAAGCACACCGCTTATCCGGTGCGCGAGATGGGCGGACTGCTGTGGGCCTATCTCGGGCCAATGGACGCCAAGGGCGAGCCGCCTATGCTGCCGCGCTACGACGTCTATTCGCGCACCGACGGCGTGCGCGCGGTCGAGAATTTCGGCCTGTGGCCGGCCAACTATTTTCAGATCTGCGAGAACAGCGTCGATCAGACCCACACCGCGATCCTGCATGGCGGAGAGGGCGGAGAGCGCCGCGATATCTGGGGCACGGAAATCCCGAAGACGACGTGGGAGCAGATAGAACTCGGCATCAAGGCGACGGCGGCGCGGCCCGGTATGAATTATACCCGCGCATCCTATTTCGTTCTGCCGACCATGAACCGGCTGCCGCAGCCCTGGCCCGGCGGCAAGTTCCGATGGCCGAGGTTTTCGGCGCTGTGGCGCACGCCGGTTGACGATACCCATACCCTCGTCTTCAGCGTCTGTTTCACGCCCAAGGTCGACGGCAAGTTGCCGGATTTGCCGCCCGGCCTGAGCTTCGACATCACCGATCAATTGTTGGTGCACCGCGAACAGGATTATCAGGCAATCGTCAGCCAGGGCCGCGTGACCGCACGCACCACCGAACGGCTCGCGACCTCCGATGAGGGCGTTATCCTGCTGCGCAAATTGGCGATGGAGGGCATCCACGCCGTTCAGGCCGGTCACGATCCGCGTGGTGTGCGCCGCAACGGTTCGGACGCGATCGTCGATCTTGAACAGGTGGTTTCGGACGACCTGAACCGGATGGCGCCAGCTTGATCTAAATTGTCTATTATATATGCGATAATTTTATTGATTTAAAAATAGGCATTTTTAAATTATTGCGTAATCGTTCGGCAGGCTTTGCGCCTGATTGGCCTGAATTTCCCTCGGAAACGTCCAAAACCGGCCGGGTATCGCGCCCGGAACGCTGGCACGAGCTTTGCTCTTATCCTGATACTCGCGGCGCTCAATCTCGGCGGCGCGACGTACGAGGAAAGGACATTCTCATGGATGATTACGACAACCGCTTCGATCTAGATGTCAGGTTGCCGCGCCTCGCCTTGCAGGAATTCACGCCCTCGAACGCCAAGCCCGAACAGGTGGCGATTAGCCCCGGGCCTCCCACCGCAGATTATCGCCGACGACGACAACGCAGTCCGACTGTCGGCACCGAGACCAGCGATCTCGCCGTCATGATCGTTCAGGGCCACGCTTGAGACTGTCCTGACCATCCGATGAGCCGCCGGCGGGAATAATCCTGCCGGCGGCGCTCGGCTCATAAGAAACGTCAGAGAGGATTCCAATGACCGCATTCGACGATCCCTTCAATCCGGAAATCCGCCTGGGCGGTGGATGCTCCTGCGGGGCGCATACAACGCAGGCCGCGCACGATGCCGAGACCGACCCGATCGCGGGCTCGTCCGATGTCGAGACCTTGATGGCGCGATCCGTTGAGATCGCGGTGATGAAGGAGATGTTCGGCCCCGATGTGAATCGCCGCGCCTTCCTGCGCACCGTCGGTGCCGGCACCGCGCTCGCCGCGATTTCGCAATTCTTCCCGCTTGCCGCGGCGAAAGAAGCATTCGCCCAAACGATGGGTCCGATCGAAAAGACGAAGTTGCAGATCGGCTTCATTCCAATCACCTGTGCCACACCCATCATCATGGCCCATCCGATGGGCTTCTATGCCAAGAATGGATTGGACGTTGAGGTCGTGCGTACCGCCGGGTGGGCGGTCATCCGCGACAAGACGCTCAACAAGGAATACGACGCGGCGCATTTCCTCTCGCCAATGCCGCTCGCCATCACCATGGGTGCAGGTTCAAACCCGGTTCCCTACACCATGCCGGCGGTCGAGAATATCAACGGCCAGGCGATCACCTTGTCGGTGAAGCATAAGGACAAGAACGATCCGAAAATGTGGAAGGGCCTCAAGTTCGGCGTGCCTTTCGACTACTCGATGCACAATTACCTGCTGCGCTACTACGTGGCTGAGGCCGGGCTCGATCCCGACACCGACATCCAGATCCGCGCCGTCCCGCCGCCAGAGATGGTCGCCAATCTGCGCGCCGACAATATCGACGGCTTCCTCGGGCCCGATCCCTTCAACCAGCGCGCGGTCTATGACGGTGTCGGCTACATCCACATCCTGTCGAAACAATTGTGGGACGGACATCCGTGTTGCGCCTTCGCGGCCAGCAAGGAGTTCGTCACCTCGATGCCGAATACCTATCAGGCGCTGCTGAAATCCATCATCCAGGCGACCGCCTATGCCGCCAAGGCCGAGAACCGCAAGGAAGTGGCCGAGGCCATCTCGGCGCAGAACTATCTCAACCAGCCCGTCACGGTGGTCGAGCAGGTGCTGACCGGCACTTATGCCGACGGGCTCGGCAATGTGAAGACCGATCCGAAGCGCATCGACTTCGATCCCTTTCCCTATCAGTCGATGGCGATCTGGATCCTGACCCAAATGAAACGCTGGGGGCAGATCAAGGGCGATGTGAATTACAAGCAAATCGCCGAGCAGGTGTTCCTGGCAACCGACGCGGCAAAGCTGATGAAAGAGGCCGGACTGACGCCGCCCGCCAGCGCGATGAGAAACCACACGATCATGGGCAAGGTCTTCGATCCGACGAAACCCGAGGAATACGTGAATAGCTTCAAGATCAAACGGGCCTGACCCGGACCGATCGCGGAGGAACGATCATGCTGACTTCGTTGCACGCGCGCGGTGCATTGCTGTCGATCGCGATCTTCGTCGTTTTCATCGGCATTTGGCATATCGCGGTGACGGCGGGGGGCGGCCCGGCCGGGCTGGCCGTCGATCCGGAATATGCGAAACTGGTTGGCGCCGCCGCCGCCGTGGGGCAAAAGACGCCGTTTCCGACGCCGGGCGAAGTCGGCCTCAAGCTGTGGAGCCAGATCAGCGATCCCTTCTATGTTCGCGGCACCAACGACATGGGGATCGGTATCCAGCTCGGCTATTCGATCCTGCGCGTGCTGATGGGCTTTCTGTTGGCCGCCGCCGTCGCCATTCCGCTGGGATTCCTGATCGGCATGTCGCCGGTATTTTATCGTGCGCTCGATCCCTTCATTCAGGTCCTGAAACCGATCTCGCCGCTCGCCTGGATGCCGCTTGCGCTTTACACGATCAAGGATTCGCAGGTCTCCTCGATCTTCGTGATCTTCATTTGTTCGGTCTGGCCGATGCTGATCAATACAGCCTTCGGGGTCTCTGCCGTACGGCGCGAATGGATCAATGTCGCCAAAACGCTCGAAGTCGGCACGATCCGGACGGCATTGCACGTGATCCTGCCGGCGGCCGCGCCCACGATCATGACCGGGATGCGCATTTCCATCGGCATCGCTTGGCTCGTCATCGTCGCCGCCGAGATGCTCGTTGGCGGAACCGGCATCGGCTATTTCGTCTGGAACGAGTGGAACAACCTGTCGCTCTCCAGCGTGATCACCGCGATCCTATTCATCGGGCTCGTCGGCATGGTGCTCGATCTGATGCTCGCCTATGCGGCGAAGCTCGTGTCCTACGTTGAATAGTTTCGAGAAGGGAAGGCACATCGTGGCAAGCCGGCCAACCATCACGGTCGAGGGACTGGGCAAGACCTTTCCGGGTGCGCGCGGCGGCAGTGCCACGACCGTGTTCAGCGACATTTATTTTGGGGTTGAGGAGGGCGAGTTCGTCTGCCTGATCGGCCATTCGGGCTGCGGCAAGACGACGTTGCTCAATATCCTGGCCGGTCTCGACAAGCCGACCGCCGGCGGCGTGATCGTCGAGGGCGCCGAGGTGATCGGACCGAGCCTCGATCGCGCGGTCATCTTTCAGGGCCACGCCTTGATGCCGTGGCTGACGGTGATGGGCAATATCGCCTTCGCTGCGCGCTCGCGCTATCCCGGAAAAACCAAAGCCGAGATCGCGGCCCATTGCCAGAAATACATCGATCTCGTGCATCTCACCGGCTCCGAACAGAAAAAGCCGTCGGAACTTTCGGGGGGCATGAAACAACGCGTCGGTATCGCGCGCGCCTTTGCGGTCGAACCGCGCATCCTATTGATGGACGAGCCTTTCAGCGCGCTCGATGCGCTGACACGCGGCAGCTTGCAGGACGAACTTACGACCATCTGCCGCGAGACTCATCAGACCTCTTTCATGATCACCCACGATATCGACGAGGCGATCCTGCTCGCCGATAAGATCATTCTCATGACCAACGGGCCAGAAGCCAAGGTCTGCGAAATCGTGATCAATACCTTGCCGTCGGATCGCACGCGCGCCGATCTGCATCATCACGCCAACTATTATCCGATCCGTAATCACCTGCTCGAATTTCTGGTGAACCGGTCGAAGCATTTCAAGGACGAGATTTCAGCCGCCACATACGATCCGCGCCGCCCGCCGATGACGCGGCCGGCCGCCGTGCCCGTGCCGCCACCGCGCGTCGCGGCCACACCATGACCATCAGGAGGACACCATGACCCGTGACGACGTAACCCAGAAAATCATCGCAACCAAGGTATCGAAGGGCATCAAGTGGGCCGATGCCGCAAAGAAGATCGGCCTGTCGAAAGAATTCTGCACCACCGTGCTGCTCGGCCAGGGCGTGTTGACGCCGACCGAAGCGAAGAAGGCCGCGAAGGTCTTCGGCCTGACGGCCGAGGAGACCAAGTGGCTGTCGGTGGTGCCTTATCGCGGCGGCCTGCCGACAGCCGTGCCGACCGATCCTTTGCTCTATCGTTTCTACGAACTGCTTCAGACCAATGGCCTCGCCATCAAGGCGCTGATCGAGGAAGAATTCGGCGACGGCATCATGAGCGCCATCGATTTCACGATGGATATCCAGCGCGAACCCGATCCCAAGGGCGATCGCGTGCATATTACGATGAGCGGCAAGTTCCTGGGCTACAAGCGCACGTAACGATTTTCCCCTGTGTTAAACTCGTCCACAGGGCAGCCGTCCAGCGGCTGCCCTTTTTTTTGAATCAAGGCACAGATCGGTTTGCAATGCATGAAGCGCGAGACAACATCCGACGACCGTGCGCGCGCCTTTTATTCTTGCTGTCCAGTCAGGCGTAATGGATCAACGGTCACAACATCGCGTCCGATGGCAGCTGTAATTCCTCTGAATTAGCGCGCGAATTCGCGAGCCTGCTCGGGCGATGACGTTCGGGTGGGCCTTCGCTGCGGTGTTACAGAACGAACATCGCGAGTGCGGCCAAGGCCATCACTGTCGTTGCGGCCCAACCCACGAATTTGAGCGCCGGGGGTGCTACGAAGGGACCCAAGCGCTTTCGGCTGGATGCGACGATCATTGTAGCCGCCATCAGAGGAACGGCGATCAGCCCATTGAGGACCGCGCTCCAGAACAATGCCTTGATCGGGTCGATGGGCAGAAACAGCATTCCCAATCCGACCAGAAACGCCAATGCGATGATGCCGTAGAAGGCCTTCGCATTTTGAGGCTTCTCTTCCAACCCGATCCGCCAGCCGCGCAACTCACCAATAGCGTAGGCCGCCGAGCCGGCCAGTACCGGCAAAGCGAGCAGGCCAGTTCCGATGATGCCGAGGCTGAACAACAGGAAGGCGAATTCCCCGGCAATCGGCCGCAGCGCCTGTGCGGCCTCAGCCGAGGTTGCGATATCGGTGATGCCCGCAGTATGCAGTGTGACGGCCGTCGTGAGGACGATGAAAAAGGAAATCACGCAGGCGAACGCCATGCCGATGTAATTGTCCCAGGCGATCCGGTTGAGTTCAGTCGGTGCATTCGCGGGATGATCGAGCAGGGAGCCCTTGCCATCGAGCGCCGAATCCTCGACTTCTTCAGCGCTCTGCCAGAAAAACATGTAGGGACTGATGCTCGTCCCCAGCACCGCGACGAATACAATCAAGGCGTCCTTGGACCATTCCATTTCCGGCCACACCGTTCCGCGCAAAACACTCATCCAGTCGATCGAAACTGTGAAGACGACGCCGACGTAGGCAAGAAGCGAAAGGGTGAGCCATTTCAAAATATGGACATAACGGTGATAGGGCACGAAGACCTGTAAGAGGAGCGAGCCGACGGCAAATATGATCGCGAAGAATACATCGCCCCAGCCTAGGACCAGTTGCGCCGCCGCACCCATCGCGGCCAGGTCGGCGCCGATATTGACGATGTTCGCGACGAGCAACAGAAGCACAATCAAACTGGCCAACCAACGCGGCAGCACATGCGTCATGTTGGCCGCGAGCCCTTCGCCCGTGACCCGTCCGATCCGCGCGCAGATGGATTGGATGGCGGTCATCAGCGGGTAAGTCAGCACGACCGTCCAGAGCATGTTGAGGCCGAATTGCGCGCCGAGCTGTGAATGGGTCGCAATGCCTCCCGGATCGTCGTCTGCGGCACCCGTGATGAGGCCGGGCCCGAGACGGCGGAACCACGATATCGAGGCAGGTGCGCGTGACGGTTTGTCCATCTGGTCGGTCATGCGGCGCTACTCAAGTCAATCACGCCCAATATCCAGCTATTATCCAAAACACCGCGCGCCCGGAGGCAAAATCGAGCGCGACTTTGCTCGCAAAGGTAAAGCTCCGTAAAGCACTATGTGTTTTGGCGAAGACCCGAATTGGATCGCACCTCCAGTCACAATCTCCCGTCCGTCGTCGCAAGCATGACGAACTCTTGGCGGGCGGAGCGAATCGAAGCCATCATGTAGGATGTCTTATATTTTCTTCGCCATTGTCCTGATCGCTTTTGTCGTCGCGGGCGCCCGTGAGATCGTCTGGGTTTCTCCAGGCGTCGAGGTCAAGTCGCCGATGCAGGCGATGGCCGACGCGATGCTGTCGGCGGCGGATGCCTCGGTCACCCTCGCCATTGGCCTCGTCGGCGTCATGGCTCTGTTTCTGGGACTGATGAAGGTGGGCGAAAAGGGCGGCCTGCTCGTCGTCATTGCACGGCTCGTGCGCCCCTTGATGGTGCGCCTGTTCCCGGACGTGCCGGCCGAACATCCGGCGATGGGGGCGATGATCCTGAATATGTCGGCCAATGTGCTGGGGCTCGGCAATGCGGCGACACCCTTCGGCATCCGCGCCATGGAGGAACTCGATAAGCTCAATCCGATGAAGGGGGTCGCCAGCAACGCCATGGTCCTCTTCCTCGCCATCAATACGGCGAGTGTCACTGTGCTGCCGACCAGTGTGATAGCGCTGCGTGCCGCCGCTGGCTCGGCCGATCCGGCCGGCATTATCCCGACGACTTTGTTCGCCACCGTGATCGCGACGGCGGTTGCGATTTTGGTGGCCAAGGTCGGCCAGCGCTGGTGGCCTGTGGATACGAATGGGGGGCTGGCGAGCGAAGCGAGCGCCGCCGTCGCTATCCGCACAGATGCGCCGGGCGCGGAATTGAACGATGTGCGCTCCTATCCCGAATGGGCGTCGTACCTCACGCTCGCCGCCGTCCTGGCGCTCATTCCGCTGACCGTTGTTTTCGGTCGTGCGATCTCGCCCTGGATCGTGCCCGGCCTGATGGTGACGCTGCTGGCCTTCGGCCTGCTGCGCGGCGTCAACATCTACGAAGCGTTCGTGGAGGGCGCGAGGGACGGCTTCACCATCGCGCTCCGCATCATCCCTTATCTCGTCGCCATCCTGGTCGCGGTCGGCATGTTCCGCGCGAGCGGGGCGATGGATATGATGATTGGACCGCTGGCTGCGATCACCGCGCCCTTGGGTGTGCCCGCCGAGGCGCTGACCATGACCCTGCTGCGCATGCTGTCGGGTTCGGGCGCCTTCGGCTACCTCGCCTCCATGCTCAACGATCCCGCGATCGGGCCGGACAGCTATACCGGCTATCTCGTCAGCACGATCCAGGGATCGACCGAAACGACCTTCTATGTGCTGGCAGTCTATTTCGGCGCGGTCGGCATCAAACGCATCCGCCACGCGTTGGTGGCAGGGCTGACGGCCGACGCCGCCGGGGTCGCCGCCTCGGCGGTGGCGGTGTGGCTGTTTCTGTCCTAGTCCGGAAAGTGCCATCGACGAAAAAGCCCGTCATGACCGGGCTTGGCTCGGTCATCCACGAAATTTTTCGCGCTAGCGCGCTTTCGTCCGCGGATGGCCTGCGTGCTTGGCACGCGTTAAGCGCGTGACACAAGTGCGGCCATAACGACTTTTTCGGGAACCGAACGTCTACTCCGCCGCCTGCTGGCCTTCGAACAGGTTGGCGGCCCACAGCTTGCGGCGCCTCAGGTTGTTGACGAACTCGCCCTTGAAATTGGCGACCGTCGAAGCCTTGATCGAGTCGGTGCCGGCCAGCGTCTTGGCCCACGCCTTCACCTTCGGGAAGCCGTCGAGGACGCCGCTCTTCAGGACCTCTTCCATATAGCCGAAGCGCTGGAAGAAGGGTGCATAGGAGGCATCGACGATCGACATCTTCGGACCGTTGAAATAGGGGCCGTCATTGCCGCGTTCCTCGGTCAGTGCGCGTTCGAGACGAGCGAGCTTCTTCGGTGCATCGGCGACGGCTTCGTCGAGTTCCTTCTTGTCCTTGGCGTAATAGAACCCGCTCATCATTTTGGCGAATTCCGGCACATAGTCGCACCAGGCGCGGTTGCGGGCCCGCTTGATCGGATCTTCGGGATGCAGCTTCGGGGCTTCCATCTCGTCCAGATATTCGGCGATGGCGTTCGATTCGAACAAATTCTGCTCGTCGACGACCAGCACCGGCACCTTGCCGTGCGGCGATATTTTCAAGAACCAATCGGGCTTTTCGCTCAGATTCACATAAGTGATCTCGTAGGGGATGTTCTTCGTCCGCAGCACGATCGCGGCGCGCTGAACCCACGGGCAAGTCACTGAACTGATGAGATGATATTTGTGCGCCATAGTCGCCACTCCCTAGAAATTGGCCGGATTATCAGCTTTCATGAGAGTTTCCCACATCCGTTGGGTCCTTGCCAGCGCCCTCCTTGTCAGTGTAGGGGGGCTTTCCATAGATTAGCCTCGTCTCATGCGTCAGGAAAAATTATGACCGATCGTCCCCGTCCACCGTTCCGCGCCGACCATGTCGGCAGCTTCCTGCGCCCGCCGGAACTGCTGGCCTTGCGCGAAAAGG
>CAMDWJ010000050.1:0-24974 GCA_945877815.1 Caenispirillum bisanense | reverse complement strand
GTCGGCTCCTATCTCGCCACGCGCAAGGAGGCGTTGCCTAAATGACCAGTAAATTGTTCTCGGCCATCGCGTTGCGCGGGGTCGAACTTTCCAATCGCATTGTCGTTTCGCCCATGTGCCAATATAGCGCGACCGATGGAACGATGAGCGACTGGCACATCATGCATCTCGGTCAATTCGCCGCCGCCGGCGCCGGCCTGATTTTCGTCGAGGCGACCGGTGTCGAGGCCGCAGGGCGGATTTCGCCGGGCTGCGCCGGGCTGTATTCGGACGAGAACGAGGCCGCGATGGCCCGCGTCGTCGCCTTCTGCCGTCAACATGGAACCTCCAAGATAGGCATCCAACTCGGCCATGCCGGCCGCAAGGCCTCGATGAGCGTGCCGTGGGGCAAGGGCGGGGCGGTACCCCCGCAGGAGGGCGGCTGGCAAACCTTCGCGCCCTCGGCCGTTGCTTTCGCGTCCACTTATACGATGCCGACTGCGCTCGATACCGAAGGGTTGGCGCGGGTCAAAGCGGCGTTCGTGCAGGCGACTCAACGCGCCCACCGCGTCGGCTACGACGTCATCGAAATTCACGCGGCGCACGGATATCTCCTCCACCAATTTCTCTCGCCGCTTAGTAATCAACGTAACGACGCCTACGGCGGCGATCTTGCGGGACGGATGAAATTTCCGCTCGAGGTCTTCGCGGCGATGCGCGCCGCCTGGCCCGTGGATAAGGCGCTGGGTATCCGGGTTTCGGCGACCGATTGGGTCGCGGGCGGCTGGGATCTCGAACAGACCACCAGCTTTGCTAACGAGCTGAAGTCACGGGGATGCGATTTCATCGATGTTTCGAGCGGCGGTCTTTCGTCCGATCAGAAGATGGAAGTCGGACCTGGTTACCAGACCCGTTTCGCCGCTGAGGTGAAACGCGCGACCGGTCTCGCCACGATGGCAGTCGGCATGATTACCGACCCGCACCAGGCCGAACATATATTGATGAGCGGGCAGGCCGACATGGTGGCGCTTGCCCGTGCGCTCTTGTACGATCCGCGCTGGCCTTGGCACGCGGCCGAGGCGCTGGGCGATCGGGCGTCGTTCCCGCCGCAATACCAGCGGAGCCATTCGCGGTTTCTGGCCAAGCCAAACTAGTCATCATTTCACACTAGGCATTTTCAAGCGCCATGGCGCCACCAATTCTCGTTCTGCGCGATATCCATCTCACCTTCGGCGGAACACCGCTGCTGGAAGGTGCCGAATTTTCCGTATCTGCGGGCGATCGGTTGTGCCTCGTCGGGCGTAATGGATCGGGCAAATCGACATTGTTGAAGATCGCAGCCGGAATGATCGAGGCGGACAAGGGTGATCGCTTCGTGCAGCCCGGCGCCACGCTGCGCTATCTGCCGCAGGAGCCGATTTTCTCGGGCCATCGCTCGTCGCTGGACTATGTCGAAGCCGAACTGCAGCCCGGCGACGATCCGTACCGCGCGCGCTACCTGCTCGAACAATTGGGACTTACCGGGGAAGAAGACATAGCGAATCTGTCGGGCGGCGAGGCGCGCCGCTGTGCGCTTGCTCGCGCGCTGGCGCCTTCGCCCGATATCTTGTTGCTGGATGAACCGACCAACCATCTCGATCTGCCGACCATTGAGTGGCTGGAGGCCGAATTGACCTCAACGCGCTCGGCTCAGGTCCTGATCAGCCATGATAGGCGCTTTCTCCAGGATCTGTCGCAGGCAACGGTATGGTTGTCCCTCGGACGGACCCACCGCCTCGATCGCGGCTTCGGCGCTTTCGAAGAATGGCGCGACGACATGCTCGAACGCGAGGATCGCGAACGGCACAAGCTCGATCGCAAGATCGCCTCGGAGACCGAATGGCTGCGCAAGGGCGTGACCGCGCGCCGCAAGCGCAACCAGGGCCGGCTCAGGGCACTCGGTGGCTTGCGCGAACAGCGGCGAAGCCAGCGCAGCCATGGTGGCACGGTCAAGATGACGGCGTCGGACCCGACGATCTCAGGCAAATTGGTCGTCGAATGCGAGAGCGTCACAAAATCCTACGGCGACAAGGCGATCGTGAAGGATTTCTCAACGCGTATCCTGCGCGGCGATCGGATCGGTATCGTTGGACCGAACGGTGCCGGCAAAACGACGTTATTAAACTTGCTGACCGGCGTGCTGGCTGCGGACGAAGGACGTATCCGCCGCGGCGCCAACCTTGAAATGATCACCATCGATCAAAAACGCGAAACTCTCGACACTGCGATGACGCTTCAAAGCGCATTGGTCGGCGGTCCGGGCGATTTCGTTTCGGTCGGCGGCGAATCGCGCCATGTCGTCAGCTATATGAAGGATTTCCTGTTCTCGCCCGAGCAGGCGGGGACGGCGGTTTCGGCCTTGTCGGGCGGTGAGCGTGGCCGCTTGCTGCTGGCGCGCGCCCTGGCACGGCCGGCCAACCTGTTGGTACTCGATGAGCCGACCAACGATCTCGACCTTGAAACCCTGGATCTCTTGCAGGAACTGCTCGCCGATTTTCCGGGCACCGTGCTTCTGGTCAGCCACGATCGCGATTTTCTCGATCGCGTGGTGGTCTCCACCATCGCCTATGAAGGGCGCGGGAACTGGATTGAATATGCGGGCGGCTATAGCGACATGCTGATGCAGCGCGGGCGGGATCTCGAGACGACGTCGTCGGTGAAACGGCGCGCGGGGAGGCCGGTCGAGCCGCAAGTCAAAGCACCGCGTGTGGCTTCGACGGCCAAGGCACGGCTTTCCTTCAAGGAAAAACATGCATTGGAGACTTTGCCGCGCCGTATCGCCGAGTTGGGGGCCGAAATCGAACGTCTTAAGAAAGTTATGGCCGATCCCGGTCTCTATAGCCGCGATGCCAAGGCGTTTGCCGGCGCGGTCGCAGCGCTCGCTGCCGCTGAAACGGGGCTAGCGGTGGCGGAGGACGAATGGTTTGTTTTGGAACTCAGACGCGAGGAAGTGGACGGGGCCTAGTCTATTCGCCGGTTTTGCCCTCGGCGCGCGCGCGGCGCGCGGCGGAGATCCTATTCCACTGTTTGATGCCGAATTTGACCCCGAAAAAGACGACTAGACCCGCGACGATGGCGCCGAGGATCTGGTGCTGGACGCCCGCTAAACGGCCGATGAATGTTTCCGCCGCCTGCCCGAACAAATAGCCGACGGTGGTGAAGGTGACGGCCCAGACGGCCGCAGCGATGGCATTGAAGATGAAATATTTGAGTGCAGAAATGCGTGATAGGCCGAGCGCGATCGGCGCGATATTGCGGATGCCATAGACGAAGCGAAATGACAGGATGAACTTGATCGGATGGGTCTCGATCAACCGGATCGCTTTGGTAAAGGCCGGAAAGGTCGTGACTTTCTGGACGATCTTGAAATTGGAATGGCGCCGTCCGAGATAGAACCAAAGTTGATCGCCGGCAAATGTGCCGCAGAAGGCGCAAAGACACAGAAGATAGGGACTAAAATAGCCTTCATGTGACAGGAATCCGGCCACGATGACAACGGTCTCGCCCTCGAAAAAGGTTAAGACCAGTACGGCGAGCAAGCCGTAGTCGGCCAGTAGTGATTCGAATGAAGGCATTTTACTTAGGTGAAGCCCGTTGTTTTTCTGATGTCCCCGGTGGCGTAGCGGGCAATCCTACCACAGCGCCATGGGGACGTATAACTTGCGCGAAACGAAATATATAGAACAAATTGATTTACCACTAATGGGTTAGGCTTCTGAGTGCTGAGTTATCGTCACGGATTTCATGCCGGTGGCTGGGCGGACGTTCACAAACACGTAGCCCTCACCCTGCTTTTGTCCCATCTGCGACAAAAACCGACGGCATTTAGCGTCATCGACGCATTCTCTGGCGATGCGGTCTACGACCTTGCGGCGCCCGATGCCCAAAAAACGGGTGAATTTGTAACCGGCATAACCCGCATTTGGGATGCAGCGGACGCGCCGCCGGGCGTCGAAGGCTATCTTGCCGTCGTGCATGCGGCCAATCGTGGCGGCCGTCTCGCTATATACCCCGGCTCGCCGGCCCTGGCCCGTGCCTTGTTGCGCGACGGCGATCGCCTGATTCTCAACGAATTGCACCCCACGGCACACCGTGCCCTGGCGGCATGGGCGGAGGGCGATCCCCGTGTCGCGGTGCATCGGCGCGATGCAGCCGAGTTGATCGGCGCGCTCGTCACCCCGCAATTGAAACGAGGCGTCGTTTTGATCGATCCGGCTTACGAGGTGAAGGCTGAATACGAAACGATTCCCGCCGCCGTCGTCCGCGCGGTCAAGGCGTGGCCGCAAGGGATTTTTGCCGTCTGGTATCCTGTTCTGGCAGAAGCGCGTCATCTCGATCTTATGGCTTCCTTGTATCGGGCCTTGGCGGACATGGATAATCTTGCATCCATCGTTGCCGAAATCGCACCCTCGGCGCTTGTTTTGAATTCCGGACGTGGAATGCGCGGCGCTGGTTTGGTGATTATCAATCCACCATGGCAATTTGATGACGAAATGGCGCGCGCCGGGGCTTGGCTGGCCGGGCGGCTCTGGTCTCCGGAGGCCGGGCGGCACATTTTGTGTCCGTTGGCCGATTACGATTTTAATCAGTGAGTTATGGTTGCGGAGGTTGATGGCTGCCTCGGGGGTACCACTCTGGGTGGCGAATCGTCCTTCAGGCGCCGTTGCGGAGCAGTCCGACGATCTCGATATGCGGCGACCATTTGAACTGATCGATCGTTGCGACGCGGTCTAAACGATATCCGCCACCTATGAGAATTGCGGTATCGCGCGCAAAAGTTGCGGCATCGCAGCTGACGGCGACGATAAGGGGCACGTTGGCAGCCGCCAACGCGCGCGCCTGCATCTCCGCGCCCGCCCGAGGCGGATCGAATACCACGCCATCGAATCGTTGGAGCTCTGCACCTTGCAATGGCCGCGTGAAAAGATCGCGAATCTCGGCATGCATCGGACGCAGTTTAGGTGCCGCGCGCGCCGCGCGTGTCAGCGCTGCGATGGAAGCGGGTTCGGAATCGGCCGCATAGACCGATGCGGCGGCCGCGAGGCGAAGGGCGAACGGGCCGAGTCCGCAAAAAAGATCCGCGACGCGGCGCGCGGTGCCGAGGTGCGTTAGAACGAGATCTGCCAAGGCTTGCTCGCCGGCCGCGGTTGCCTGAAGGAACGCGCCTGGCGGCGGCGCGACGGCGGCCTCTCCCATTATAATCCGGGGTGTTCGCCGCTCGACGATCGTTTCGCCGTCGATCGCGATGCGCGCCAGATCGAGGCGATCGGCGATCGCAGCAAAAGCCGTTCGACCGCCCAAATCCGGTTCCGGGACGTCGATCAGGTGAAGGTCGAGACCGCTGTCGGTGGCTGTGATTTGGGCATCGAAACGGTCGATGCGCGCGATGAGGGTCGCCAGTTCGTGCACGATGGCCGGGGCATAAGCCAGATCGTGCGCGAGTATCGGGCAGGTGACGAGGTCGAATACGCGGTGACTGCGCGCTTCGGCGTACCCGACCGTCCAGCCCGCGCCAGAGCGCCGTGCATGCAATGTCGCGCGCCTTCGGCCGAGCCCGTGGGCATCAAGAAGCGGGGCGACGTCAGCCGATAGGCCGCGATGGCGGAGTGCGGCTTCGACGATACCCTGTTTCCAGCTCCGATAAGCGATGTCAGTCATCTGCTGCGACGTGCATCCGCCGCAAGTGCCGAAATGGGGACAAAACGGATCGATGCGATCGGACGCTGTCTGCAATACTTCGATCAAGCGTCCGCGATCGCCGCTGACCTCGACGCGGACGGTCTCGCCGGCCAACGTCCCCGGCACAAAGATCGATTTGTCGCCATTGCGGGCAACGCCGTCGCCCCGATGGCCGACATAATCGATTGTCAAAACTTGTTCGCGCGGCGAGGGCGGGGCTTTTCCGGGCCCGCTTCGCCGCCGTGAGGAACGCCCCATTGCTGCACCTTGGATTTTGTTCGGGCTATCCATAGCACGGTTGTTTGCCTCGCGTCGCCGGATCGGCAAGAATATGTGCAGCCAATCACAAGTTCCGAAACATGCCCAATTTTCGTCCCGTGCTGTTCGTCGTCGGCATGATGCTGATGGCGCTTGCCATTGCCATGCTGGTTCCTGCGCTCGCGAGTCACGCGGACGAGCACGTCCTGCGATTCCCGTTCCTGATCTCGGCGGCGGCAACGGCTACCGTGGGCGGCGCCTCGATCATCGTCGGGTGGGACCGGCGCGGCAGCATCAATATCCGAGAAGCGTTCCTAACGACGGCGACCGCCTGGGCCATGGCGTGCCTCGCTGGCGCCCTACCGATGTATACGGCGGGGCAGGTGAGTTTTACGGACGCCATGTTCGAATCCATGTCCGGCTTGACCACGACGGGATCGAGCATTTTTCCGAGCGTCGAAAATCTTCCCGTCGCCATCCTGCTTTGGCGGTCTATCCTCAACTGGATCGGCGGCATCGGCGTCATCGGAATGGCGATCATGATCATGCCGTTTCTGCGCGTCGGCGGGATGCAATTGTTTCGAGCCGAATCCTCCGATCGGTCGCAGAAAATCGTGTCTCGCCCGCTGCAGCTGTCGCTCTATCTGTTCTGGATTTATTTCGTCCTCACCGTCATGTGCGGTTTCGCCTATTGGGCGGGGGGCATGTCGCCATTCAATGCGGTAAATCACGCCATGGCGACTCTGGCGACGGGCGGTTTTTCGACCCACGACGCGAGCTTCGGCTATTACCCCGGGCATGGCGTGAAATGGGTGGGCGTTATTTTCATGGCGCTCGGGTCTCTACCGTTCGTGCTGTTTATAAAAGCGATGAAGGGGGATTGGTCGGCTCTGGTGCGCGATCAACAGGTGCAGGGCTTCTTGATCCTGCTCATTATTGCCACGTTCCTGATGACCCTTTGGCTTTGGCACGGCTCGATTCCCCTGGATGCGGCGTTCACACACGCCGCCTTCAATGTCGCATCCATCATTTCGACGACGGGATTTGCGTCGGGGGACTACACCCTCTGGGGAACTTTCCCGGCGGGTCTTTTCTTCTTGCTAACCTTTCTCGGCGGATGCACGGGATCGACCGCGGGCGCAATCAAGATGTTCCGCATCCAGATCATGCTGTTGGTGGCGCATGAGCAGGTTCGCAGACTGATTTTACCCAATCTCTTGTTCTCGCGGATCTACAACGAAGAACCAGTTACGGACGAGGTGCTGCGCTCCGTGATCGCATTCGTTTTTGCCTATATCGCGGCGGTGGGTTTGGTGGCCCTCGGCCTCGCATCGTTCGGCTTGGATCTGGTGACGAGCCTCAGCGGGGCCGCGACGGCGATCGGCAATGTCGGGCCTGGGCTAGGACCGATTATCGGGCCTTACGGCAATTTTTCGTCGCTGCCGGACGGGGCTAAATGGCTGCTGGTTCTAGGGATGCTTCTTGGGCGTCTGGAGTTCTTTACCGTCCTGGTTATTTTCACGCGCACTTTTTGGCGCGCTTGATCTGGCGTAGCCGAGGCTGATGCCAGAAAAGACAAGAGCGGGTGCCCGTGGGGCACCCGCTCTGTTTTTCCGAAACAATCTGAAACCAGATTTATTTCTTCGTAGCTTTCTTCTTGGCGGCCTTCTTCTTGGCTACCTTCTTCTTTGCGGCCTTTTTAGGGGCTTTCTTAGCGGCCTTTTTAGGGGCCTTCTTCACTGCTTTCTTTTTCGCTTTGACTGCCATGGTTTTTCTCCCGACCGAGATTGACAGGTTGATAAGCAGGCAGAATGTCTCACAGGTTGGATTCGATCACAATAGTCACATCGCTTTGAAATTTCTTTTTCATGGTTCGACTGTAATCGGCTTCCGCTAATTCTTTCTCCGTCCGGAAGTGGTTTTTCGTTCTTCATGCGCCGCGCGGAACTCTTCTTGCGTCAAGCGCAAAAAAGTCGAGTGCCTTACAAATCCAGCAAATTCGCGGCTTTCTTCATCGATCGATTTATTTTTGTCGATTCTCGACGCTTTTGTTGCGACGTGCGCTGCGCACGCATTGAAAGCGCGTACGCTGGGTGCCTAGGCGCATTTATGGCGCTCTATGAGGGATTTCCGAAAGATCAAAAAAAATATGTGGACAGGGGTCGGACGGGCAAAATCGCGACATTTTTGCGAATCGATTCGCAAACCGCCCTTTCGCGCTCTACGGTCGCAGAGTCGAAATCAGCTGCGAAATTTCGGAATCACTTGCTCCGCGAAGAGGCGCATGGACGCTTCGGCGAGCTTCACCGGTAGCGTGTGGAAGTTCACTTGCAGCGACGCGGAGTCGATTCCGCCGACGGATTTCTGATAGCGTTCGATCTTCTCGCAGAGCTCATCGGGGGTGCCGACCCACAGCGCGTCGCTCTCCAGCATCGAGTCTACATCGCGCCGATCGGTCGCGATCATCGATGGATGATCAGGGTAATCCTTCGAGGTGACGCGCAGCCAATCCGAACTCGCGTCGTGCAGGCAACGGAAATAGCCTTCCAGATGCGGGCGGGCTTCGGCGATCGCCTGTTGCCGGCTCGGCGCGCAATACATATGTGTCGCGAACATCACCTTGCCCTGGCCCTCATGGCCGGCCGCCTTCCATGTGGTCCGATAGGTGTCGATCCAATCGCGGACCGTCGCCGGCGGGCGCGGAATCGTCATTACTCCGTAGCCTTTTTCGGCTGCGTAAACGAAGCTTTCCGTCGAGGACGATGTCGCGACCCAAAATGGCGGGCGCGGGGTTTGGGTGGGCCGGGGCAAGGACGTCACGTTCTTGAAGGAGTGGAATTGGCCCTCCGACGTTACGTCCGTTTCTTCGAGCAGGCGGCGGACCTGTTCGATGCCCTCGTTGAAACGCGCGCGGCTTTCGTCCAGAGAGCGCCCAAAGGTCGCAAATTCGTGCGGTAGGAAGGCGCGTGCGAAACCGCATTCCAAACGTCCGTTCGACATTGCATCGACCATGCCGATCTCGCCGGCAATCTTCAGCGGATGATTGAAGATCGGAAGGATCGCTCCGGTCACCATGCGCGCGCGTTTGGTGCGCTGCGCCGCGGCGGCGAGAAAGGTGAGCGGGTTCGTCGAATAGCCGCCGTAGACGTGGAAATAATGTTCCACCGTCCGCACGTGGGTATAGCCGATGGCGTCGGCCACTTCGGCGAGGTTGAGAGATTCTCCCCAATAGTCCGCAGCCGATTTATGTTCCGGACCGACGTCCGGAAAGAACTGGATGCCAAATTCCATGGGGAGACACCTATGTGTTGTTGACTTCGTCGCGTAGCAGGCCGAGCCGCGCCATCAGGTCGCGATCCGTCATGATGAATAACGTTGCGTCTTTGACCGTGGCGCTGTGCGATGCCCAGTTCCCATGCGGCACCGTGAAGACGTCGTGTTTGTCCCAATCGAAGGTGCGATCCCCGATGGTGGATCGTCCCGAACCTTCGGCGACCACACAGACTGCATTGGCGGTGCTGCGCCTGGGCCGGCTCGGGCTCGGCGGTGCGGCATAGAGGAAACAATCGATCACGCTCATCGCCGAGCCGCCCGTCAGCGGATTAACGTAGCGTAAAATTCGCAGTCCGTCGTCCGCGGCGGGAGCGTGAGCGAGGGCTTGGCGAGCGCTCGACCACGGATAACGGAAGACCGGAGAATAATCCTGCGCCGGTGCTGCGCCGTCGCATGTATTGCCTGGCACCAGTCCGATCGCGCCGAAGGCTGCATCGGCAGCCGTAGCGGGCAGATCGTGTACCGGTCCGGGTTCGAAATCGGCGGCATCCATGCTGCGGCGGAAGGGCGCGTCGAGACCGTCGAACCAGATCATGCGCTCCGCCCCCTCGTGGACATGCTCGTGCCACGTCCAGGCGGGTGTCAGGATCATGTCGCCGGGCTCCATCGGACATTTCTTGCCGTCGACCAGCGTCGTGGCGCCCGATCCTTCCATCACGAAGCGCAGCGCGTGGATCTGATGGCGGTGGGGGCGTGCTCGTTCTCCCGGCATCAGAATCTGCAGATTGGCGGTCAAGTTCGGCGTTGCCGTCCCGCCGCGCCCGGTATGATCATGCGCCGGGTTCTGCAACATGAGCACGCGGCGCTCGGCTTCCTCGGTCGTGACGACACTGGCGGTCATGTCGATCAGCGTTTGCAGATCGCGCCATTTCCAATGCAGCGACTGGTCGGCCGGGCGCTTGTGGGCGGCTTCGGCGGCCTGGGCCTCCCATAGGGCGCCGACGCCATGCTTGCGCATGGCCGCGTGGAATTCCTCAATCGTTGGCTTGTGCGCGTGATCGATGGAAACGTCGTCCATGGAGTCTCTCCGTGATGCGGCGATTATTTGGCGGTACGCGCCTTCTTGTCCCCGGCCAATATCCTCGCGGCCTGATCTTCGACGACCGTGCCCTTGAAGAAGTCGGGGTTCATGCCACCGTGCAGGCGCACCGAATTGGCGAAGGTGAAGTCCTCGAACTGGCGTTCGTCCATCAAGCCATCTACGCGCATCTCGTAGGCCTCGTTCAGGACGGCCAGCGCGTTCTGCACGTCCCAATGACCGATATCGGACGAGAAGACAGCCTTGAAGGTCGCTCCGTAATGATTGATGCGCGGATCGAAGGCGACGGCGGCCATACGGTCGTCCGCCTCGCAGCCGAAATAGAAGGTCTTGGTGAACAGATCGCGGATATCTTGGCCACTTTCGATCCGGCAGGCGGCGAAATCGTCCGGTACTGGCGAATCCTTGGATAGTTTCGACCGGATCTCACTGAACTCTTCGCGCACGCGTTCTGGTGTCACATGTGCATTGGGGTATTTCTTCGACATCTCGACCAGCAACTCGACGTTAAGCGTACGGGGATCCAGATACTCGGCCATCGCGTGCCGATTGCGCTTCTCCCAATGCTCGAAGATTGAATTGTAGAGTGAGCAGGCCCAACCCACGCCGCCTTCGAGAAAGGCAAAATTGAGGGTAGGGAAGCGACGCGACACGCCGCCGAAGAACAGCGAGCGGCAGAAGAATTCGCCGTGCGTCGCGAAGGTGCCTATATGGTTGAAGGTATAGTTGACCCGCGACGCGTGCCGATCCGATCCGCTGGAACCGCCATGGCAGGCGACGGAGACGCCCAAGTCGACGCAACGTTTCCAGAACGGGTCGTAGTCGTATTCGCCATCGAGCGCCAAGGGGATAGTGCGGCGCGGCTCCTCCTTGGTTGGCTGGCGCGTCACGCTCCCGTTGATGGTGATGGTCTTCAGGCCGAGAGTCTTGACGCTGAATTCGAGCTCGTCGAGGGCTTCTTGCGGTGTCTCGATGGGGATGATCGCCGAAGGCGTCATCGTATCCTTGTGCGAGGCGTACATATCCGCACTCATCATATTGAGCGCGCGGCAGAAGGCGCGGCGGCGGTCGTCCTCGCGGATGTTCAGCATCTGCAAGCCGAGCGTCGTATAGATAATGGCGAAATCGATGCCGGCCTGCTCATGTTGCGCCTTGCGGAAATCGGGCAGCATGGCCATGGCGCGATCGATGGTGATCGGGCCGGACGGGCTGAGATACCAGCCGCCCGGCGGCGTCTGCAGAACGGTCGGCGCGCCGATCTGTGATTCCCATTTTTTGATTTCGTCGGCGCCGGCGACCTGTTTCAGGAAATCAGGAAGTGCGAGGCGCAATTCGACGGCATGTCCATCGGCATCGATGATGGGATGGTTCAGCTTTTCGCGGACTTCGCGTCCCCGTTCACGGTCATGATCAATGTGATCCATGACGCCTCTCCCGTTATTTATGTTGTTTTTGTCATCGACACTATATCGACGTGGTTTCAAGCGGGTCAAGGAACCTACCAAAATGCCGCTTTGGCAGGGTTAAACCGCAGAAATCCCAATGTTTGCCCGCCTCGGTCGAGGGTCCTATAACCGATGAAAGGCGTTGTTTCAGAGAGGTGTACGGGAATGGACGATCGCGCCGGTGTGTCTTGGCCGTCCGAGGGACTCACGCAGATTCCCTATCGGCTTTATACCGATGCCGATCAATATGCGCTCGAGCAGGAGCGCATTTTCAAGGGCCCGGTCTGGCATTACCTCTGCCTCGCGAACGAAATCCCCGAGAACGGCAGTTTTTTCGCTTCGGGCATCGGCGAGACGCCGATCCTGGTGACGCGCGACGAAACCGGAACGATCAATGCGATGGTCAATCGCTGCGCCCATCGAGGTGCTCTGTTGTGCATGGAGAGGCGCGGCAAGGCGAAGCTGCTGAGTTGCGTCTATCATAACTGGAGCTACGATCTGAAGGGCAACCTGCGCTCGGTTGCCTTCAAGAACGGGGTCAAGGGCCAGGGCGGCATGTCGCCCGGATTCGAGATGGAAGCGCATGGATTGCGCAAGCTGCGCGTCGCCGAATTCTCGGGCCTGATCTTCGGGACCTTTTCCGACGAAACGCCGCCCATCGAGGAATATTTCGGCGCGGAAATATCGCGTTGCATCAAGCGCGTGCTCGGCCGCCCGCTGAGGGTCATCGGGCGCAATACCCAGGTGCTGCACAGCAACTGGAAGATCTATATGGAGAATGTGAAGGACAGCTATCATGCCAGCATCCTGCATCTGTTCTTCACCACCTTCCGCCTCAATCGCCTGACGACCAAGGGCGGTATCATCATGGCACCGTCAGGCGCGCATCATGTGTCTTACTCGATGATGGACGCGACCATCGACAATGCCGATTACAAGGATCAGAAGCTGCGCGCGGATAAGGAAGGCGGATTGTCGCTCGCCGATCCGAGCCTGATCGAAGGCGTCGACGAAAACGGCGATGGCATCACCTTGCAGATATTGGCTGCGTTCCCGACCTTCATCGTCCAACAGATCCAAAATGCTATCGCGGTGCGCCAGGTCTTGCCGCGCGGCGTCGATCAATGCGAACTGGTCTGGACCTATCTTGGTTATATAGGCGACGATGCGGAAATGACGGCCCGGCGCGTCAAACAGGGCAATCTGGTGGGGCCGGCGGGCTACATCTCGCTCGAGGATGGCGCGGTTGTCGGCTTGGTGCAGCGCGCAATCCAAGGAGTCGAAGAGGATTGTGAGATCATGATGATGGGTGGGACCGGGGTCGAGACCCAGCCGTTCCGCACGACCGAAACGGCAATTCGTGGATTTTGGAAAAAATACCGTGAATTGATGGAGCCGTAGGCGTGGATATTCGCATCAGGCTCGGGGTCCAGGATCTCATTGCCGCTTACACGGCGGCGATTGACGAGGACCGGCTGGAAGATTGGCCGGAATTCTTCATCGAGGCCGGACGCTATTCGATTTTGACGCGTGACGATTTTAGCCAAGGCTTGTCCTTCGGCGTCATATCCGCGACCTCCAAAGCCATGTTGCTCGACCGCGTCACAGCGCTGCGCCAAGCGAATATCTATGAGCCACACGGCTATCGCCATGTCGTGGGACCGATCCGCGTTATCGATCATGACGCGAGCGTTGCCAATGTACGCTCCAACTTCATGGTCGCGCGGATCATGAAGAACGGCGCTACGATGCTGTTCGTGACCGGAGAATATCGCGACTGCGTGGATGTGACGTCTGAGCCGTTCAAATTCATCGAGCGGCTGGTGCTGACCGACAGTCACAAATTCGACACTCTGCTGGCCTTGCCCCTGTGATCGCGGAAGGCCTGCCGCGCATAGCGCTCCCCATCGGCGATCCCGCGGGGATCGGCCCGGAGATCGTTCTCAAGGCACTGGCATGCGCGGAAATCCATGCGGTCTGTCATCCGGTCGTGTATGGCGACGGCGCCGCGCTGACAGCGCATGCGACAGCGGCGGACATTCCGCTGTCCGTCGAGGGCGGTGCGCTGTGGGTCGGCAATGGGCATCAGGTTCCGTTTCGTCGCATCGGCTTGCTGAAGGCCGGCATGCCGCCGCTCGGCCAAGTCACGCCAGAGGCCGGGCGCGCCTGTCACGGCTATGCGGTCGCCGCGATCCGCAGTGCGCAGAAGGGCGAGATCGACGCGGTGGTGGCCGCGCCCCACACAGAGGCGGCCGTCAACGCAGCCGGCATTCCATTCGATGGTTATCCGAACCTGGTTGCGGACACGACCGAAACGCCGCGCGAGAAGGTTTTTCTCATGCTGGTGTCGCCTCACTTTCGCATCGTCAACGTGACGCTGCATGAACCGTTGACGGCTGCGATCGGGCGGCTGACGACGGATCTTGTCGATTCGGCGATCGGCGCGGCCATCGATGCGATGACGCGTTTTGGGATCGACCGGCCCTCGGTCGCGGTCTGCGGGCTCAATCCGCATGCGGGCGAGGGTGGGCTGTTCGGCACCGAGGACGCGGCGATCATCGCTCCGGCGATCGCGCGTTGGAAAGATCGTCACAATGTCTCCGGCCCGCACGGCGCCGACGTTGTACTCGCCAAGCGCGGCCATGACGTCTATCTCGCCATGTATCACGACCAGGGGCATATCCCTTTCAAGGTTACTTCGCCCAACTCCGGCATAGCGATGAGCGTCGGTACCCCGGTTCTGTTTTCTTCCGTCGCGCACGGCAGTGCGCACGATATCGCCGGCAGCGGCCGGGCCGATGCGACGGCCTTGATCACTGCGGTGCTCTTGATCGCGGAGCAGTTTCGCGCCAAAGCCTCGGCGTAATCCGACGGTGATCGGCGGCAAGGCCCGCTTTTGATCGCGGCCCGCTTTTGATATGGTGCGCCGCCATGGATGCCCCCCAACTGACCCTGCCAGAGTTCGAGCCCGGTACCGTTTGGATCGTGGGCGCGGGGCCCGGTGACCCCGGCTTGATCACCCTGCTGGCGTGCCACGGGCTTCAAACGGCCGATTGCATTGTATATGACGCGCTCGTCGGCGATGGGGTTCTCAAACTCGCGCGCGCGGGTGTGGAACTCATATATGCGGGCAAACGCGGCGGCAAACCGTCGCCACAGCAAACCGACATTTCCGATCTTCTTGTCCGCGAGGCGAGGCTGGGCAAGCGTGTATTGCGGCTCAAGGGCGGCGATCCATTCGTTTTCGGGCGCGGCGCCGAGGAATGTCTGCGATTGGCGGGGGCGGGGATCCGCTTTCGCGTCGTGCCCGGCATTACCGCCGGTGTCGGCGCGCTGGCCTACGCAGGTATCCCGCTGACAACACGCGGGAAGAATACGGCTGTGACCTTTATTACCGGATATACCGCAGGCGGCACTTTGCCCGAGGATATCGATTGGGTGGCCCTGGCGCACGGCTCGCCGGCTTTGGTCTTTTACATGGGGGCACCTCATCTCGGCCGGATCGCGGAAAAACTGATTGAAGCGGGGCGACCTGCGGACGAACCGGTCGCCATCGTCAGCCGCGCCACCTTGCCCGAACAGAAGGTTCTGGAAACGACGCTGGCGCGCTGCGCCGAGGATTTGCGCAAGACCAAGCTCGCGACCCCGACGCTTGTCGTGATAGGAACGGTCGTTGCCCTGCGGCGCGATATGCGCTGGTTCGAGGAACAATAACGTGGTGTTGGACTGGGTCTTCGGGACGAAATCCAAGCCCAAGCGCAAGGCGGGCGCGCCGCGCAAGCCGGCCTATGAAAAATCGCGCGAGATCGCGTCCTCGGGCAACGAGGAGGAACGCCGTCGGCTGGCTGAACATGAGGATCTCGAGCCCGAGATTCTCTATTACTTCGCGACCGACAAATCGGTCGAGGTGCGCAAGGCCGTCGCGATCAATCGCGGTACGCCGCTGCAAGCCGACCGCATCCTGGCCGAGGATGCCGACGAGGACGTTCGCATCGAACTTGCCAACAAGATCGGCCGTCTTGTGCCGGAACTCGATCCGAAGGAAAACGCGCGGCTCGCCGAGATGGTGATCGAAATCATCGAGATCCTGGCGCGCGATGAACTGCCGCGCGTACGCGCGATCATCGCCGAAGAGCTCAAGAACGCGGACAACGTGCCCAAGAGGCTGGTGCTCCAACTGGCGACCGATCTTGAAGATATCGTCGCGGCGCCTATTCTCGAATATTCCCCGATGTTGAACCAAGTCGATCTTCTGGAGCTGCTCGCGCGCGGCATGCGTACACGACAGACGATCGCCATCGCCAAGCGCCGAGGCCTCGACGAACCCGTTTCCGATGTGGTCGTCGCGCGCAACGAGGCGGCGATCATCGAGGCATTGATTGCCAACAACACCGCGAAGATCAGCGTGAAGGCATTCGACATCATCGCCGAGAAAGCCGAGATGAATCGAGACTGGCACAATGCCATGGTCTATCGCGACGATTTGCCGCTGCGTACGATCCTGCGCATCGCGACCTTCGTGAGCGCGGCATTGATGGAAGCCCTGATCTCGCGCAATCAGCAATCCAAGGAACATGTTGAAGGGTTGCGTAAAGTGGTTCGCGAACGGATCGAGCGCGGCGATCTGCCGGGCCTCGATATGGGCTTCAAGCGCGACGAAATGGCGCCGCCGGCTCCTGCCAACGCCGCCCAGCAGGCGAAAGAAAATCTCGACGCGCTCACCGAGAAAATCAAAAACCACCGCGACGCGGGCATGCTCGACGGACGGCGTCTGAAGAAGCAGCTCGAACAGGGCGAAACGGAATACGTGAAGGCGGCGCTGATCGAGCTGTCCGGCCTGCCGTCCAAGACCGTCAACCAGATGATGGGCACGCGTACTGCGAAGGCGATGGTCGCGATCGCATGGAAGGCCGGATTTTCAATGGATATGGCAATCCGTCTGCAGCGCGATTTCGCCAAAATCGATAATGCCGACATGCTGCGCGCGAAACCCGACGGCGGATTCCCGTTCAGTGAAGCCGATCTCGATTGGTACGTGGAAAGCTTCCTGCCCTAGGCAATCGCGTCCCGTCGCCTCAATTACATATTCGGTTTGGCCTTCCAATCGCGTGCGCGTTTCTCGGCCTCGGCGCGCTGGTCGGCCGTGAGCTTCGCGGCGATGTCGCGGCGATTTTGCTGCGCGAGTTCGTTGCCGGAATTCGCTGCAAGGATAAGCCATTTGAGGGCTTCAACCTCGTCCTTGGCGATACCTTCGCCGCGCGCCAGGCGCACGCCGACATGGTTCTGGGCACGGTGATATCCTTGCTCGGCCGCCGCCAGAAACCACTTGGCCGACATTTCGCTATTCGCCTTGGTGGTGCCTTCGCCGTCGCGATACATCTTGCCGAGATTGTATTGCGCTTGGACCACGCCGCTCACTGCGGCCTTTTCGATCCACTTGAATCCTTCGTTTACGTCCTTCGGCACGCCGAATCCGGACAGATACATCTTGCCGAGATTATATTGAGATTTGTCGAGTCCGGCATCGGCGGCACTGCGAAAATAGGAAACCGCCTTGGGGTAATCGCGTTCGACGCTACGCCCAAACAGATAAGCCAGGCCAAGATTGTGCTGGGCCTGCTTGTGCCCGTTGGCGGCCGCCTTCTGCCACCAGCCGATGGCTGTGGGCGTGTTTTCCGCAACGCCGAGTCCGTCGTCGTAGAGGACGCCGATGTTGAACTGCGCGCGCGCATCGCCCTTGGCGGCCAACTCGTCCCAAACCTTGAGCGCGGTTGCGAAGTCGCCCGCTTGGTAAGCGCGCCAACCATCGTCGAAATCTGCGGCGATGGCCGAACCGACCGAGCCGGAGAGGGCGAGACATACGGTCATGGCGACGATGCCAACGAGGCGCGACAAGCGTCCCAAGATCGGACCTTGTACCGCAGCGGCTCCCATTTTGTTCTGTTCCATGGGTGTTTTCCTCAGTTCGCCTGGGCCGGGATTTTAGAAGCTTGGAGACGCAGTGTCTCGATCAAGCCATCGACGCCCTGACGCTGGATGACGGCGCCGAATTCGGAACGCTGCGTGACGACCATGCTCACGCCCGAAACGATCACATCGACGATCTTGAATTGGGGGGTGTTGGTGCGTACACGCCAACTCGCCTCGATGGGCGGGGCGCCTGGCCGCATGATGGTTGTTGAGACCATCGCGTCTTCGGCCGTGACGGCTTTGGCGCCGGCGATCTTGAATTCCTGTCCGGAATAACCCCCGAGGCGTCGAGAATAGCTCCGCAGCACATATTCCTCGAACAAAGTGAGGTAGGTTTCTTGCTGCTCTTCGCCCATCGTCCGCCAAGTTTGCCCGACGACATACCGGCCGATCAGCTTAAGATCGAAGTTTTCGGCCAAAAGCGCCCGCACTTGGGCCTCTTTCTGATCGAGAGGGACGCCCTGTTGTCCAAGGACCTTGAATGCGCGCTGACCGAGGCTGTCGACGAACTTCCCAGCCTCCTCCGGCGAGCCTGCCTGCGCCATGCCTGGCGTTATGAAGAGCAATAAAAAGGTCGCAAGGACCAATGTGCCAAGCCGCCCGAACATCAAACCCCCGATCCCGGAAAATAAAAGAATAGGCCGAGCGGACTGTATCAATCGCTTCGACACGGCGCAATTTAACGAAGCCATGAAAAAGCAGGGGGAAATACTAACAAGGCGATCGATTACTCGGCCGTCGAATCGGGTTCGCGATTTCGTTAAGTCGTCCTTCATCGGCCTTGACTAAGGTCATGCTGGTGCCGATTCGCCCATTTTTCGGCGACGGCCAGGGGGCCGAGTCCATGTCTTTAACAATTAGTCGTGTATTGAGATCGAAATTCCTACAATATATAGTAATTGTGAGAAATTACTGTGGGAGCGCTATGCCGTTGCGTCGCCGTCCGGCTTCGATTGCCCGTGCCGCACTCCTGGTCTGCGCCGTCGCAATGATCGGCGGCTGCGACGTTCTGGGGAATGCCGATTTGATTCGCAGCCTGCGGAAGGACCCCGGTCCGCAGGAAGCCTCGCCTGTGACCGAGCAGGGATTGGGCAAGCTCGCCAAGGGCGAACTGATGGCTGCGCATGGCCTGTTCGACCAGGCTTTGAAGGCAAATCCAGCCGATGTTTATGCCTTGATGGGCAAGGGCCTGATTTTCCAGCGCTGGAACGAACCGACACAGGCGCGCGCAGCCTATCAGGCCGTGCTGGCGCTGCGTCCCGATGAATCGGTAAAAATGACGGTCCCCGGCGGATATGAGCCGCAATCGGTCGCCGAACTCGCCAGCGTCAGTCTCGCCATGCTGTCGGGCAGCGAATCGTTGACGCCGAACGATATGGCTCAACGGCCGCTGGTCGCCGGCACGGTCCAGCCGATGCAGGGAGGGCCCGGAGTTCCAATGGCAGGCCCGACGCTGCGCCCGGGCGGGCCGGTGCGCCCGACCGCGTCACAGCCCTACCTGAACGAAGCTGACATGAATGTGATGGCGCGATTCGAGGTGTTGGGTAAGTTGCGAGACCAAGGGCTGATCACGCCCGATGAATATGCCGAACGTCGCAAGGCAAATATCGGTGTCTTGTTGCCGATGACTTCGCCCGCGCCGGCTTCGACAGGTCTCGATCGTCCTGTGCCGGCGACGGAACAGATCGTGGGGCGACTCGGCGCGATCAATCGCGCGCTTGAAATGCGCGCGATCAATGTGCGCCAGCATTCGGTCGAACGCACGACGATCATCGATGGTTTGCTGCCGGCCACGCCACGCGCGACGCAAAATCCGCCATTGCCGCCGAGGGGCCTTCTCGAAGCTGCAGACGGTGTGCGCCGGCTTGAGGCGATCAAGGAAAAGGGCCTGATCAACAACGACGAATACACTAAGGAAAAGGAAGTCATCGAGCGCACCTTGACGCCGCCGCCGGCGCCGCGTGTGGCCTCGACCGGGGGGCCGAGCGGAGCGGCAGTGCCGCAGGTGCCGGTCACGGCCGGTGCGCCTCTCGGGGGCGGCGGCGGACCCAAGCCCGCGGTCCACATCGCCTCCTATCGTTCCGAAGATGCGGCGACGAAAGGCTGGGCGCAATTGCGTCGCGCCCACCAGCCGCTGCTCGGCAATCTTCAGCCCGAAGTCAGCCGTGTGAATCTCGGCGCGGGGAAGGGCGTCTTCTTTCGTCTGATGGCAGGGCCATTGCCTTCGCAAGCTGAGGCGGATCGCATCTGCCGCGAGCTCAAAGCCAAGCGGCAATTCTGCGAGACTGCCTTCATGAGCGCGGGTGGCCCAGGGACTGGTGGCACGACCGGCGGCATGAGCTTGCTGCCGACCGACGGCGGCAGCTAGAGCATGGCTTTCTTTCCTGGCACCTCGGCGTACGCCGTCTCGCTGTTATGCCTTGCGGTCGCATCGTGTTCCCCGACCATGACTCTGGCGCCCAACAAGGCCGATGGAGTCCTGCCTGGCGAAGCAACCTTTGCGCAATTCAAGGACATCCCAATTCCGGCCGGCGCCAGCATGAACATGGAGCGTTCGTTCATTTTCGGCGCGCAGGATTCGTGGATTGGCCGCATGGTTCTGACGACATGGGGCGATCCGGGCACAGCCTTCGATTTTTATAAGAACAACGCGCCGCAATTCGGGTGGGAAGAGGTCACGACCGTGCGCTCTAAGGTGAGCGTACTCGCCTATACGCGTGGCGAACGCGTGCTCACGATTCAGATCCAAGGCCGCACGATCGTGGGCAGCGAAGTCGACCTTACGGTCAGTCCGCGTGGCGCTCCCGGCTCGGGAGTCGGCCCGATGGGCAGCGGCAGCGGTCCTGGAATGGGCCGCGCACCTGCGGTTCCGGTCCAGCGGATGCCGTAAAAAGCCTGCAATACCGGGCTTAAACAATAACTTTCAAAAAACTGAAATGAATCGCTTGCATGGGGCCTCGCTATCCCTTTATAAGCCGCCTCGCTCGCAGATCGAGCCGACGTTCTCCCCGGGGAGTTCCCCGGTAGAAATTGGCAGTTGAAATCGAAATGCGAGAAGACTAAAGTTTCTGTCCTGCAAATGCGAATCAGCGTTTGACAACCAGAAAGCCAGCGCCTAAAAGGCGCGTCTTCCGAGACGCGGGTTTCCCGCGCCTCTGTCCATCGGAGCTTCAAAAACTCCGGGCGGACCCGCTCTTAGACATTGTTGATAAGGAAGGGATGCGCAGGCAGCGGTCGGTCGCGATAGCGAACGAAACCGTCTAACTTGCGCGTCCAGATGTGCTTTACTTTTAAAATACGTCTGTATTTGTGCGAGTCCAAGACGGTTCCTCGTTAAACAAATCCGATACTGTACGTATCGAATTTAACTTGAGAGTTTGATCCTGGCTCAGAGCGAACGCTGGCGGCGTGCTTAACACATGCAAGTCGAACGAAGGCTTCGGCCTTAGTGGCGGACGGGTGAGTAACGCGTGGGAATCTACCTTGCGGCGGGGAATAACAGTTGGAAACGACTGCTAATACCGCATACGCCCTTCGGGGGAAAGGCTTCGGCCACCGCTTGAGGATCCCGCGTCCGATTAGCTAGTTGGTAGGGTAACGGCCTACCAAGGCGACGATCGGTAGCTGGTCTGAGAGGATGATCAGCCACACTGGGACTGAGACACGGCCCAGACTCCTACGGGAGGCAGCAGTGGGGAATATTGGACAATGGGGGAAACCCTGATCCAGCGACGCCGCGTGAATGATGAAGGCCTTAGGGTTGTAAAGTTCTTTCGTCCACGAGGATGATGACAGTAGTGGAAGAAGAAGCTCCGGCTAACTCCGTGCCAGCAGCCGCGGTAATACGGAGGGGGCTAGCGTTGCTCGGAATTACTGGGCGTAAAGCGCACGTAGGCGGCGATGCAAGTTAGGTGTGAAAGGCCTGGGCTTAACCCAGGGACTGCACTTGATACTGCATTGCTAGAGTCCAAGAGAGGGTAGTGGAATTCCCAGTGTAGAGGTGAAATTCGTAGATATTGGGAAGAACACCAGTGGCGAAGGCGGCTACCTGGCTTGGTACTGACGCTCAGGTGCGAAAGCGTGGGGAGCAAACAGGATTAGATACCCTAGTAGTCCACGCTGTAAACGATGGGTGCTAGATGTCGGGCAGCATGCTGTTCGGTGTCGTAGCTAACGCGTTAAGCACCCCGCCTGGGGAGTACGGCCGCAAGGTTAAAACTCAAAGGAATTGACGGGGGCCCGCACAAGCGGTGGAGCATGTGGTTTAATTCGATGCAACGCGAAGAACCTTACCAGGTCTTGACATGGGAAGTTTGGGCGCCGGAGACGGTGTCCTTCAGTTCGGCTGGCTTCCACACAGGTGCTGCATGGCTGTCGTCAGCTCGTGTCGTGAGATGTTGGGTTAAGTCCCGCAACGAGCGCAACCCTCGCTTCCAGTTACCATCATTCAGTTGGGTACTCTGGAGGAACTGCCGGTGACAAGCCGGAGGAAGGTGGGGATGACGTCAAGTCCTCATGGCCCTTACGACCTGGGCTACACACGTGCTACAATGGCGGTGACAGTGGGCTGCGACCCCGCAAGGGTGAGCTAATCCATAAAAGCCGTCTCAGTTCGGATTGTACTCTGCAACTCGAGTGCATGAAGTTGGAATCGCTAGTAATCG
Organism: Caenispirillum bisanense; assembly: GCA_945877815.1. GTDB lineage: Bacteria > Pseudomonadota > Alphaproteobacteria > Rhodospirillales > UBA2165 > CANIGJ01. The sequence goes on along the minus strand of CAMDWJ010000050.1, from coordinate 2,568 downwards.
CGGATCAGCATGCCGCGGTGAATACGTTCTCGGGCCTTGTACACACCGCCCGTCACACCATGGGAGTTGGTTTTACCTTAAGCCGGTGCGCTAACCGCAAGGAGGCAGCCGACCACGGTAAGGTCAGCGACTGGGGTGAAGTCGTAACAAGGTAGCCGTAGGGGAACCTGCGGCTGGATCACCTCCTTTCAAGGAAGCTTTCCAAGCTCTCACGAGCCTGGCCAGCATCTCCTTTAATCTAAAATGCATCATGGCCGGTCGCTGCCGGCGCATCCCTTCCATTCGAGTCCATCCGCGAAAACGGACGCGCTTGCGACTGTTGCGGGCATTCGGGCCTGTAGCTCAGTTGGTTAGAGCGCGCGCTTGATAAGCGTGAGGTCGGAAGTTCAAGTCTTCCCAGGCCCACCATTCATCGGGGGCGTAGCTCAGTTGGGAGAGCGCCTGCTTTGCAAGCAGGAGGTCATCGGTTCGATCCCGTTCGCCTCCACCAACTCCGCAACTTTTAAAGCGCGATCCCGCGGTCGGCACTCGAATGAGAACAGCATTTCCACGTCGTTGGATTTATCCGGCGCCGTGGTTGGTCGTCTCCGGACGACACGCTCTTCGACATTGTAAATAGGTCTACATCAAAACTAATCGCAAAATTTTCAATTGCTGAGTTAGCGATTGTGCGTGTGGGTTTGTCCCTACGCATGAACGAGATCTCAAGTATGATAAGGGCATTTGGTGGATGCCTTGGCACTAAGAGGCGATGAAGGACGTAGCACGCTGCGATAAGCTGCGAGGAGGTGCGAGCAACCTTTGATCCGCAGATTTCCGAATGGGGGAACCCAATCCGCAAGGATTATCCCGGACTGAATACATAGGTACGGGAAGCGAACCCGGGGAATTGAAACATCTCAGTACCCGGAGGAAAGGACATCAACAGAGACTCCGTTAGTAGTGGCGAGCGAACGCGGATCAGGCCAGTGGCCAAGTCTTAAGAACCGGAACCGTCTGGAAAGTCGGGCCATAGCGGGTGATAGCCCCGTACGGGTAGAAAGAGATTTGGTCCTCGAGTAAGGCGGGACACGTGAAATCCTGTCTGAACATGGGGGGACCACCCTCCAAGCCTAAGTACTCCTTAGTGACCGATAGTGCACTAGTACCGTGAGGGAAAGGTGAAAAGCACCCCGACGAGGGGAGTGAAATAGTTCCTGAAACCGGATGCCTACAAGCAGTGGGAGCCGCCTTGAGCGGTGACCGCGTACCTTTTGTATAATGGGTCAGCGAGTTAGTCTACGTAGCAAGCTTAAGCCGTTAGGTGGAGGCGCAGCGAAAGCGAGTCTGAATAGGGCGCATGAGTTACGTGGATTAGACCCGAAGCCGAGTGATCTAGCCATGAGCAGGCTGAAGGTGCGGTAACACGCACTGGAGGGCCGAACCCACGCCTGTTGAAAAAGTCGGGGATGACTTGTGGCTAGGGGTGAAAGACCAATCAAACTCGGTAATAGCTGGTTCTCCGCGAAAGCTATTTAGGTAGCGCCTTGCATGATTACCATCGGGGGTAGAGCACTGGATGGGCTAGGGGGTCCCAAAGACTTACCAAACCTAACCAAACTCCGAATACCGATGAGTACAGTGCAGGAGACACACGCCGGGTGCTAAGGTCCGACGTGAAAAGGGAAAGAGCCCAGACCGCCAGCTAAGGTCCCCAAGTTGTGGCTAAGTGGGAAAGGAAGTGGAATGGCCAAGACAACCAGGATGTTGGCTTAGAAGCAGCCATCATTTAAAGAAAGCGTAATAGCTCACTGGTCTAGATAAGCTGTTCTGCGCCGAAGATGTAACGGGGCTAAAGCCACACACCGAAGCTGCGGATGTAGACAATCTTCGGATTGTTTACGTGGTAGCGGAGCGTTCCGTAAGCCTGCGAAGGTGCATCGTGAGATGTGCTGGAGGTATCGGAAGTGCGAATGCTGACATGAGTAGCGACAAGGAGTGCGAGAAACACTCCCGCCGAAAGTCCAAGGGTTCCTGCGCAAGGTTAATCCGCGCAGGGTTAGTCGGCCCCTAAGGCGAGGGCGAAAGCCGTAGTCGATGGGAATCAGGTTAATATTCCTGAACCTGCTGGAAGTGACGGATGCCGTGTGTTGTTCGGGCTTATCGGATTGCCCGGGCTGCGAAGGCGTTCCAGGAAATAACTCCAGCTTATAGACCGTACCCCAAACCGACACAGGTGGACTGGTAGAGTATACCAAGGCGCTTGAGAGAACGATGTTGAAGGAACTCGGCAAATTACACGCGTAACTTCGGGATAAGCGTGACCCTTGATTGGGCAACCAGCCAAGGGTGGCACAGAAGAGGGGGTAGCGACTGTTTACTAAAAACACAGGGCTCTGCGAAGTCGCAAGACGACGTATAGGGTCTGACGCCTGCCCGGTGCCGGAAGGTTAAGGAGAGGGGTGCAAGCTCTGAACCGAAGCCCCGGTAAACGGCGGCCGTAACTATAACGGTCCTAAGGTAGCGAAATTCCTTGTCGGGTAAGTTCCGACCTGCACGAATGGCGTAACGACTTCCCCGCTGTCTCCA
>CAMDWJ010000049.1 GCA_945877815.1 Caenispirillum bisanense | reverse complement strand
GCGCCAAGATGGCCAGCAGGACACCGAATGCCATAACGAGATAGGACGTGACACCCGCAACATTGGCACCCATCAGCTCGACGATGCGGTTATAGCCCATATGCCCGATCACGGAGGCGAAGACGGCCAGGCAGGCGATGGCCCAGATCGCGTCGGATCTAATAGGCACGGCCTCCACCTCGATGGTTTCCCAAATATAGAACGGCAGCATCAAGATCAGTCCGAAAATCACCGAATAAGCCATGAAGCTCGCCGGATGGATTGCCGGGCGTTTTGGCAGAAAAACCGTGTATATCGACCACACAACGGTACCGACACAAATCCACAGATCGCCGATATTGAATTGAAAACCGGTCAGCACGGACAGATCGCCCCGCGCCAGAATTACCAGCGTTCCGACAAAGCCGAAGATCAGGCCGAGTGACTGACCGCGCCCGACCGTCACGCGATAGATAAGAAACGAAAGCAACACGATGATCGCCGGGCGAACCGCGTTGATAAGCACCATATTGATCGCGGTGGTATGATCCAGGCCGAAATAGATGACGGTGTTGTAAATCGCGATGCCCAGTGTCGCCAGGAACACCATCCAGCGCCAGTTCTGCCTTACCACCGGCCAGTCGCGCGCCATATAGGGCCAGGCGATCGCCACGAAGAATGGCACGGTCGCCGCCCAGCGCCAGAACGCGAGGCCAATCGGCGGCACGATATCGTGTACCGCGCGCCCAATGACGGCATTGCTGGACCAGGACAGCGAGGTTGCAATCATCAGGACGTAGCCTTGGTTCAAAATCCAGCGCACATAAGCCCTCGTGGGTCGGTTGCCGGAGATTGCCTGCCGGACCCTATCGGTGCAAGGTGGCGCCGCAATGGCGCCGGTCATTGCCAAAATAGGTGGATCTCCCGATGAAACGAATCGAACACTTACTCGAACTCTTCATATTCCAAAGCCGCTGGCTAATGGCGCCCTTCTATATCGGGCTTGTCATTTCCCTTGGTCTTCTGATGATCAAGTTCGTGCAGGAACTGTTTCATTTCATCCCGCATATTCTTAGCTTGGACGAATCGCAAACGATCCTCGCGATTCTGACCATGATCGACCTATCGCTGGCGGGCAATCTGCTGCTGATGGTGATTTTCTCGGGCTATGAGAATTTCGTTTCGAAGATCAATGTCGGCGATCACGAAGACAAACCCGAATGGATGGGCAAGGTCGATTTCAGCGGGTTGAAATTGAAACTGATCGCATCGATCGTAGCAATCAGCGGTATCCACCTGCTGAAATCATTCATGAACATCCAGAATACGGACAAAGAAAGCCTGATGTGGCTGCTCATCGTGCATGTCACGTTCATCGTCTCAGGAATGCTCCTCGCCGTCATGGACTACGTCGTCTCCAAGAGCGAGGGGCATGGCACGAAGAAAGGCGCCGGGCACGGCCCGGCGCAGCACTAGGCGAGTCTAGCCGCGACGGCGGCGACGGCTCCGTCCGGCACCCGGACGACGGGTCGGATCCGACGGGCGGTCTTCGTTGGCTGGAGCCGACGAAATCGCACCGTAGCCGTGGGTCTGGACGACCAGCGGCTGACGAATGATGCGTTCGATATCGCGCAGATAGCCACGCTCCTCGGCATCGACCAGGGAAATGGCAATACCGGTGGCACCCGCGCGCGCGGTGCGGCCGATACGGTGGACGTAGCTTTCTGGCTCATTCGGCAGCTCGAAATTGATGACGTGGGTCACGCCGTCCACATCGATGCCGCGGGACGCGATATCCGTCGCGACAAGCACCGGAGTACGGCCGCTGCGAAATTCTTCGAGTGCCTTTTCGCGAGCACTTTGCGATTTGTTGCCGTGGATCGCATTGGCTCGCACGCCGTCTTCGTCGAGCTGACGCACGACCTTATTGGCCCCATGCTTCGTACGCGTGAAAACGAGTACGCGGTTGATGCTGTCGTCGCGCAGCAAGCCCGCAAGTGCCGCCCGCTTGTTGGCCTTGGGGACGAACAGGACGCGCTGCTCGACCCGTTCGGCCGTCGTCGCGGCAGGTGCCGCCTCGACCTTGGCGGGATCGGTCAGCAGGAAGCTGGACAGCGCCTGGATGCTCTGCGGCATGGTGGCCGAGAACAACGCAGTCTGGCGTTTCTTCGGCAGCATAGCGGTGATCCGCTTGACGTCCGGAATGAAGCCCATATCGAGCATGCGATCGGCTTCATCGAGCACGAAGATTTCGACGGCATCGAGGCGGATGCACTTCTGGCGCCACAAATCGACCAAACGGCCCGGTGTCGCCACGAGAATATCGACACCCGGGGCAAGCCGTCCGATCTGACGATTGATCGGCACACCGCCGAAGACGACTTCGCAGCGCAGCTTAAGATGCTTGCCATAGACGCGGATCGCTTCGGCGATCTGGGCCGCGAGTTCGCGGGTCGGCGCAAGGATCAGCGCGCGGGTCGATTTAGGCTGGGGACGGGCGCCGCTGGCTGCTAGACGCTGCAGCATGGGCAGCGCAAAGGCCGCCGTCTTGCCGGTGCCAGTTTGGGCGATCCCGATAAGGTCGCGCCCTTCGGCGAGGATGGGAATGGCCTTGCCCTGTATGGGGGTCGGCGTCGCGTAGCCTTCGTCGGTGAGGGCACGCATAAGGGGCTCGATGAGCATGAGCCCCGTAAAATCTGTCATAAGGTAGTTCGCTTTCTTAAATATGGCCCGACAACATTGCCGGACTCGCGGGCGCGGCCCCGCGCAACAACTGCTGCGGCAGGCGGGTGCCCAATGGCAACGTTCACAATGTCAGGGAAGTATCGAGGCCGTAACGGCCGATCTACGCGAGCACTGCGCTACGTTGGCAGATATGTAGGCGCAATTCGTTAAAATAGCAAGGACGGCGTTCTCACGCCGTCCTGCGATCTAGCGTATGTATGCTGGGTTAGGGCGCGGTGGCGAGCAGTCTTTCAGCGCATTCCTTGGCGACGGCATCGCTCGGCGTCGGCGTGCCGGGCATCGTCGCCCAGCCGTTCTTGGCGACGAAGGAGCCCTTGTCCGAATATCCGGCGGCCTTCAGGCCGGCAAGATGACCTGCGCCATCCGTTCCTTTCGGGAACTGGGCGACGCAGATGCTCGCCAGTTGCTCGGTGACGGCCTTGGATGCGCGTTGCTGGGCTTTTTCGTCGGCGTAGCCGGTGGTGACGACCCAACCGGCCGAAAACGACACGATCGGCAAAACGACGACCGTCGCGACAATACCCCAAACAAATGGCGATGCTTCGAATTTCATTGAAATAATCCTCGATGGCCGAATGCGGAACGGTGCTGTCCCGAGACATTCGATTTACTGTTGCGCAATGCGTTAAGTTTCTTGAAGGCTGGTGTGGCGGGCTGAAAACGTGGAAGATTTTCCCGCGATACAGGCGTTATCTTTTCATATTCTAATATAAATGGCTCAAATGCACAAACTCAGGGAGGCACACACATGCTGTCATTAACGAACAAGAAGGTCCTGGTTGTCGGCGGTTCATCGGGCATCGGGCTCGGAACCGCGAAAATGGCCGCCGAAGCCGGCGCGAAGGTCACCATCGCGGGGCGCAGCCAGGATCGACTCAACGACGCATTGAAAACTCTCCCCAAAGGGACCGTGGCGCGCACGCTCGACGCCACCAGCGATGCTGCAGTCGAAGCCTTCTTCAAGGCCGATCCGACCTGGGATCACGTGGTCGCCAGCGCCGGCTCGGGTGGACGCGGCGCTTTGACCGACATTCCGATGGATAAGGCCTTCGCGGCCATGGACGGAAAATTTTGGGCCTATTATCGGATCGCGCGCGCGGTGAAGTTAGCACCCGACGGCTCGCTCACCTTCGTCTCCGGGCTCTTGAGCCAGAAGCCGGCGGCGGGCGCCGCTCTGGTCAGCGCCGTCAATGCCGCCGTCGAGGGTCTAACCGGTGGGCTCGCGCTCGATTTCGCGCCCGCGCGCGTCAACACCATCTGCCCGGGCGCGGTGGATACACCGCTTTGGGATCAGCTGGCGCCCGAAGCGCGCAAGGCACTTTATGAAAAGGTCGCGAAAACGCTGCCCGCGCGCCTGATGGGGCAGCCCGAGCATATCGCGCATGCCATTCTAATGGTGATGACCAACCCGTATGTGACGGGAACGGTGATGCTCATCGAAGGCGGCTCGCAGCTTATTTAGCCGCGAGCGCCCGGATCCGATCTGAAGCCCTAGGATTTCGGAGTCGTCGAACGCACTGCGGCCGGCGACTTCGATTCCTTCTTCTTCTTCGGCTTCTTCTTTTCCTTGTTACCCTTTTGCTCGCGATTGGCCATGGCTACCTCCTAGTCTCTGAAGTTGACATATTGCAGCGGTTGATTGACGCCAAGCCCCCTGATGAGGGCGATGGCTTCCTGGAGATCGTCGCGTTTCTTGCCTGAAACACGAACCTCATCGCCCTGGATCGAAACCTGGGCTTTGATTTTCGCTTCCTTGATGGCTTTGACTATCTTCTGCGCGTTTTCACGCTCGACGCCCTGCTTGACCGTTACGGTCTGGCGTACCGACTGACCCGTCGCCTTTTCGACCTTGCCGAAATCGAGCGCCTTGGCGTCGACCTTGCGCTTAGCCATATGGCCGCGCAGCAATTCCTGTACCTGCTTCAGCTTGCCCTCGTCGTCGGCCTTAATGGTCAGCACCTGCTCCGCGCGCTCGATGGTGCACTGACTGCCCTTGAAATCGTAGCGGGTTCCGATCTCGCGCGTCGCACCCTGAAGGGCGTTGTCCACCTCCTCCATCTCGGCGCGCGAAACGATATCGAATGACGGCATGTTCGTAACCTCACAACGATCGACTGCTTACGCGACGTTCTTGGTGCCGCGCGACAAGCCGAAAAAGCCCCGGAGCCGGCCCAAAAAACGGTCCGTTTCCTGATCGAGCGTGCGTACCCGTTCGTCGCGCTCCATTTTATCCAAGATATCGCGATTCTGCACCTCACGGATAGCGACTGCTCTGCTTAGCAGCTCCGCGACGTCCGAATTGCGCTCGAACAGTTCGGTAATCGCCGCCTTCGTGATTTCGCAAATGACGGCGTCGGTAGCGCAGATTACCCTGGCGGAGCGCCGCTCTCCGGTCAGCATCGACTTCTCGCCGAAGAAGGTTCCGGGTGCCAGTTCCGCCACCTTAACCCGGGCTCCGGCCTCATTGGCGACCCAAACCTCAAGCAGGCCCTCCGCCAGAATAAACATCGAATCGCCATCGGCGCCTTGCTCCACCACGACCGCGTCCGACTTGTAGGAGTCGACGCGCATGCGCGAGACGAGGAAGGACATATCCTCCGGCTTCAAAGCCGAGAAGAGCGATAGCTTGCCGAGTTGACGCACCTGATCCTTGGGCGAGGTCCAAGTCTGCTACTGCCACGGCATGCGCGCAACGAAGACGTCATTCTTGGGATAGGCCAAGGTCAGACCTGCGCGACCGACATGCTCCATGACACTCGCGATCACACTATGTCGGGCCTTACTCGGCGAGGTAACGACCGGATCGATATAATAGCGGGCCTTGTAGGTGATGCCGTTCTCGCCGACTCCGCTGATCCGAACCTTAGGCTCCGGTTCAGCCAAGGGTCCGCGATCGCCGATGGTGCCGCGCAGCGCCGCATTCAGGATGCGCAGGCCGCGTTCGGTTTCGACCGAAAAATCGAGGGTGAAATCCAATTCGAAGCGACTGATGCTCCCCGGCATGGAATAGTTGGTGACGATTGTCGTCGTCATAAAACTGTTCGGTATGGTGATGACGTTGCGCCCTGTCGTCCACAGCCGCGTCGTGCGCCAGTTGGTTTCGATCACCCGGCCGATATGTTCGCCGAACCGCGTATGCACATTGACCCAGTCGCCGGGCTTGAACGGGCGCTCGATATTCAGTGCGATACCCGACGCCGTATCCAGGATGAGATTCTGGACGGCGAGGCCGATAACCACGCCAACCGCGCTCGATGTCGCCCAGATGCCGACGACGGACTGCTCAAAAACCACGCCCATGATACCCGAGACAGCAAGCAGGAAGATCAATATCCCGCCCAATTGAACGATCAGGCGCGGCGGTTCGCGGCCCATCGTATGGGTAAAAATCCCGTCCCAGACCAAGACGCGAATGAGCCTACTGACGACCAAGGCGGCGGAGAGCCACACCGTCATCTCAATTGCGTGCGCAATCGCCGTCTGCCAAGCCTCGTCGATTTGCCACTGACCCGCGAGCGGTTCGACGTAGACAACGGCGCAAATCGCCGAGACCAATAAGACAAGCGGCAGATAGAGCGGGCGTGCCCCCACGGCGAACCGGGCGGCCAATTTCAATGTGAACGGCATGACGAAAGGAACGTCCCGTAACCTCAAGAAAGCCCGGCACGATAGGCCGGATATTTGACTTCGCGGCGACTGACACGCTGCTTGGCCCCTGCCTATCCCACTATCGCGCCGAGATCAAATTGCGGCCGTCCGCGGCATTCCAATGGCCATCTTGACGCTCGGTAGGCGTCTAAATTCCGGCCCTGAAACATCCGTTATCAGTTTCTGTAATATCAAATATAACTAGATAATATCAAATTTCCGTGCTTCGTTTTACCTCGCCTTGATTTGGATCAAGGAGCCACCCCGACGCTTCGGGGCAAAATGCCGACATAAACAAGGAGAGGAACTCGCATGTCCGCAAAAAACCTAGCACCGGAAGGCTCAGCCGCCGGGCAATCGAAGTCGGCCGGTGCTCCGCAAGGCGCCATGACCGGCAAACGCTACATCGAAAGCCTGAAGGACGGACGTGAAGTCTGGATCGACGGAAAGCGGGTCGACGATGTTACGACCCACCCCGCCTTCAAGGACATGATCAACGAGGCCGCGCGCATCTACGATCTGCAGAACAGTCCCAAATATCGCGACGAGATGACCTTCGTCGATCCGGAAACCGGGGTGCGCACCAGCGTTTCATGGATGCTGCCGCGCTCCGCCGAGGATTTGAAGAAAAAGCGCCGCAACAGAGAATTGTGGAATCTGCTGACCTGGGGCCAGCTGGGACGCAGCCACGATATCCTCGCGCCCTACATCATTTCCGGTCTGCACCGCAAAGCAGATTTCAGCGCGGTGAAGAATCCGCACTGCGATTTCGGCGAGAACCTCGAGAATTACTACAAACACTGCATGCGCAACGATCTGTTCCTGACCCACGCCTTGGGTGACCCCCAAGTCGACCGCAGCGAGCAGCCGCAAAACGAGAAACGCGCAATCCAGGAAGACGAAGAGATCGCACTGCACGTCGTCGAGGAAACCAAGGACGGCGTTATCGTCACCGGCGGCAAGCAGCTTTCGACCGCCGCCTCGCACAGCAACGAATGTTATGTCTCCCTTTCGGCGACCTTCGCGCACCGCAACGATCCGAAATGCGTGCTCGCCTTCTCCATCCCGACCAACAGCAAAGGCATGAAAATCTTGGCGCGCGAACCGGTATCGCGCTGGTTTGGCTCGTGGGGCCATCCGTTCAAGAATCTCGACGAGCAGGATTGCATGCTGTTCTTCGAGAACGTCCTGGTACCTTGGGATCGCCTGTTCATGCTCTACGATCCGACGCCCATGATCAAAATGCTGGGCGCCGGCGGCGGCAGCGTGAACTTCAACTTCCTGGGCTGGGCGAATCTGTGCCGCTCGTACGTGCGCATGCGCCTGATTACCGCGGTCGCCACAATGGTGGCGGAGGCGATCGGCGTCATCCAATACCGCGAAGTCGCCGGTAAGCTTGGCGAACTCGTCACCTACTGCGAGATGTGGCGCCATGCCATGGAAGGTGTCGAGCACGAAGCGGGCCCGACGCCTTCTGGTCAATGGACCCTGGGGCCTGGGCGCGGTGTCCATATCTGGTTTGCCCAGACCTCGGCCCGGATGATCGAGATCCTGCGCGAAATCTGCGGGTCGGGCATCATCATGCAGCCGAGCGAAAACGACCTCGCCAATCCCGAACTGCGCAAATATCTCGATCGTTACATGCGTGGCAAGGATGTGGACGTCGAATACAAATCCCGCCTCTTCCGCTTCGCGCACGATCTTGCCGCCTCGTCCTACGGAATGCGGCAGGACATTTACGAGTATTGGCACGGCGGCGATCCGGCGCGTAACCGGATCAACCTCCTGCGCAGCTACGATCAGTCCGAAATGAAGGGCATGATCAAGGAGATGCTGGCGAGCCCGCTTCCGCATGGGGATACCCCGTGAGCGATGGGGGTCAGGTCCTTCCTTATGAACTGATCGGCGGCGAGGCAGGATTGCGCCGGATTGTCGATCGGTTCTACGAGATCATGGACCGAGACCCCCGGGCGGCAACGATCCGCTCCATGCATGGCGCGGATCTTGCCCCTATCCGCGAAAAACTGTTCGAATTCCTGAGCGGCTGGCTCGGCGGCCCGCCGCTCTATTCGCAACGCACCGGCAGCATATGCATCACTCATGCCCATCAGCCATTCGCTATCGGTTCGGCCGAGCGCGATCAATGGGTCATGTGCATGCGCCAGGCGCTGATCGACGAGGGCATTTCAGCGGAAACGCGCGAACTGCTCGATCAGCCCATCTTCATGATCGCGGATTTCGTGCGCAATCGCGATTAGAAGGCGACCGAGCCGCTCACTGACCGCGCGTTAGCGTGGGAGAGAGGTGGCCAACCGGGCCGTCGGTGGCATCGCCGATGGCGGCCGAACAGACGCCACCGTTATTGATGTAATTGATGCCGTGACTGACGTCGAAATCGAATTTGATGGTGAGTTGCGTCGTCGGCGAGATCACCATATTGCCGAGCGATGTGTCGCGGACACGCCAGTAGGCGCCGCCATCGACACATTGCGAATCGCTCGGACCGGTGCATGCGGCGACACTGCTATCGACGCGATTCTGGACAGTCGTGGCCTGCTGGCATGTGACGTTGGCGACAGCATACGAGCCGCCCGCGATGGTTTGGCTGATCGAAATGACAGGCCGCACCGCGATATAGGTTCCGCCCGGCAGCGATACACCGGACAAATAACTGGCGAGCGTCTGTCCCGCCGATATGCTCGCCGCGTCGAATTCGGTCAACGAGCCGAAATAGAATATTTCGCCGTCGGCGCGCTCGAAGCCGAATTTCAGGATTCCGAATTTATAGATGCTGGCCGGTCCCTGACATTTATCGCCGTTATTGAGAGTGAGCCCGGGCGAGCAATCTTGGGGAAAGGCCTGCGCGTGCAGCGACGGCACGGCGCAAAGAGCCGCCAGCGCAAAGGTCGCGACAATGCGGCCGACCCTAGGAACACGGTACAGTTCAGACGCCATTAGTTAGACCTTCCGATAACGATGCTGATGCCCGGAGCAGTCGCGACCCGTTCGACAACAATGGTGTTCTCGCGCCGCACCTTGTCGAGCGTGTGATCCTCCATGCTGGCGACTTCGAATGGCTGGTCGGAGACCAGCTTCGCGGCAGCGCTAGTGCCGTCCGCGCCGAAGCCGAGGCTAAATGTCAATTTGAGGAACGCATCTGTAGGGTTGGCATTGTCGCGCGTCACGCCGCCTTCGAGCCGCAGAAACGGCAAGGGCACAATCTGCGCGCTGAAAGTCTGGCCGATCAGATTATTGGGGGCATCGACCTTCTTGTAATAGAACTCCTTGCCGAACACCTTGGCCCACGGAAGATAGGGCACCTGAACACCGAGTTCGATATCCCCGCCATCCAGCGGTCGTTCGGTCACGCCGTTGGCGACGACAGCCTTGCCTGACAATCCCTTATATAGATTCGAATTCACCTCGACGACCGAAGTCCGTGCTTCGAGGCCGAGCCCGGCGCGCGCGTGATCGTAGGGCGCTTCGTAATCGTAGAAGCCGTTCGCGCCGAACATCGCCATCTTGTCGAAGGCGAGCCGGCGATAGCCGAGGCCGAGGTTGGTCGTCTGGCGTTCCTGACCAAAACGCTTTTGATCGGCGAAGCGAAGCTGGGTAAAGAAGGTGTCGAGATTGCCTTCGGACTGGTAGAGCGGCTGCACGGTCAAAATGCTGAAGATCGGATCCTGCGAGCCCTGTTTGGAGGCTTCGATCTCGATACGCTTGAGCCAGCCGGGCACGACACCGTTTGAATCGGACAACCCGTTGGACAGCCAACTGCGGAAAGATGAAACAGCGCCGTCGACGACCATGGTTTCGGCCGCGCTCAGCGAGCCGCCGGTGCTCGTGGTATTCGGCAGATCATTCGAAAGCTCGCCCGCCGAAGCGAGCGTGGAACCGACTGCCGCCAAGGCGATGGCGATCATTAAAGTTGGTTTGGCCACGCTTCCCCCAAAACGCGAAGGCCCCAGAAGGGGCAACTTCGTCACCCTAGACGCGGGCCGGGAGAAATAACGTGATCGGGATCACGTTATTGCCTTATTTCCTTCTGGAAGCGCTGCGGTAACCCCCGGTTGACATCCAACGCCAACAAAAAAGCCCACCGTGTTTCCACGGTGGGCTTTCGCGAGAGATGGTAGCGGGAGAGGGATTTGAACCCCCGACCTAAGGATTATGATTCCTCCGCTCTAACCAACTGAGCTACCCCGCCGAAATTTCAGCTACGGACCTCTCGCGGCGCGGCAATATAGTCGGCGAGGCCTTGGTAATCCAGCCCCCACCGAGCACTCGTGTACCGTCGTAAAAAACGCAGGCCTGGCCGGGTGCGACGCCTGCGATCGGCGCAGTGAGCACGACCTCGTCGCCGTCGATAATGGCGTCCACCAGCGGCTGCATCGAGCGCAGCTTCACCTGGATGGCGCGCCCGTCGCGGGCGCCGCTCGGGATATCAAGCCAATTGATCTCCTTCAGGCGGACGCGGCTTTCGGCCAAAGCCTCCTTCGGGCCGACCACGACACGCGCGGTCTCGGCTTCGATGCGAATGACATAAAGGACATCGCCGCCGCCGATATTGAGGCCGCGGCGCTGGCCGACGGTATAATCGATGATGCCTTCGTGCCATCCCAGCACGCGCCCATCCAGATGCACGATCTCGCCCGGACGCGCCGCACCGGGGCGCATCTTGCGCACGATGTCGGCATAATCGCCGCCGGCGACGAAACAGATATCCTGGCTGTCGGGCTTGGCGGCCACGGCCAAGCCAAAGCGTTCGGCATGGGTGCGCGTCTCGTCCTTGGTCATGGCGCCCAGGGGAAAGCGCAGGAAATCGAGTTGCGGCTGCGTCGTCGCGAACAGGAAATAGCTTTGGTCCTTGGCGTCGTTGATGGCGCGGTGCAGCTCCGCCCCGTCCGGCCCCATCAGCCGGCGCACATAATGGCCGGTAGCGAGCGCATCGGCGCCGATCTCGCCCGCACGCGCCACCAGATCGCGGAATTTAACGGTCTGGTTGCAGCGCACGCACGGAATGGGCGTGGCGCCCGCCAGGTACGTGTCGACGAAATCGTCGATCACACTCTCGCGGAACCGGCTCTCGAAATCGAGCACGTAATGAGGAATGCCAAGCGTATCGGCGACGCGGCGCGCATCGTAGATATCCTGGCCGGCGCAGCACGATTTGGTACGGACCGCGTGCTCGCCCTGATCGTAGAGCTGCAGGGTGATCCCGATCGTCTGATAGCCCGCCTCGTGCAGCAGCGCAGCCGCGACGGACGAATCGACCCCGCCCGACATGGCGACCACCACGCGCGTATCCTTCGGGTCCTTGTTGATACCGAGATCGATCATGGCCGGGACTATATTCCGCTAACGCCCGGCATCCAAACCCATCTGCCAGAAATCGGCTTCGAGAATGGTAGCCGCCCCGAAAGTGGCGCTGAGACTGACGAACCGTCCCGGCCCGCCGCGGCGCTCCATCAAGCTGTCGAGAAACGCGATCTCTCCCGATGCACCGCTTTGGTAATCCGCGCTCGCATAAGTCTCGACCCAGGCGCGATAAGGATTGTTGGACGCAACCGGCCCGATCGCGCGCGCGATCTCGGCATAGCCGACGAGACAGGGCGACAGGGCGACATGCAGATCCAGCAAATCGCCCGCCATCCCGCGCTCCAGCACGAAGCGCGTATAGGCCATGGTCTGCCGTGCTTCCGGCTCGGCCTCGATTGCGGCCTCGCTCAAGCCCCAGCCCCGGCAAAAATCCAAATGCAGACTCGTTTCACGATCGACGATGCCTAGCAATCTTGAGGCTGCATGACGGATATCGGCCAGCGTATCGGACTTATAGGCCGCCAGCGCATAAGCGCGCGCGAACTGGATCAAAAACAGATAATCCTGAACGAGATAGCGACTGAATGCGGCCTCGGGCAACGTGCCATCGGCCAGGGCGCGCACGAAAGCATGATCGGTATAGGCGATCCAGGCCGACGCGTTGTCCGCCTTCAAGCGGTCGAACAGACGGTCGCTCATAACATCATATTGCGGGTTTCACGCGGCAGCGTGACGACGAGACCGTCCAGCTCGTCGGTCAGCAAGATTTGGCAGCCGAGCCGCGAGGTCTTGGTGATCCCATAGGCGAGGTCGAGCATGTCGCTCTCCTCCTCGCTCGCTTCCTTGAGCCGGCCGATCCATTCGGGATCGACGATGACATGACAGGTCGAGCAGGCCATCGAGCCTTCACACGCCCCCTCGATCGGGATCTTGTTGGCATGCGCGATCGACAGCAGGGTACGCCCGATAGGCGAGGTTACCTCGCGGCGCGCGCCGTTCGGCTCAATGAAGATAACGCGCGGCATTTCGGTTGGACAGAGCCGGTTAGACCGAGAACGATTCGCCGCAGCCGCACAGGCTCTTGGCGTTCGGATTCTCGAAGGTGAAGCCCGATTGAATCTTGCCTTCAACAAAATCCATTTTGCTGCCGATGATGAACATCAAAGCCAGCGGATCGATATAGATCCGCGCACCTTCCTGCTCGACAATTTCTTCGAGTGGACGCGCATCCTCGGCATATTCGACCTGATAGCTGTGGCCCGAACAGCCCTTGTTGGTCACGGCGACGCGGATACCGAGCACCGGTTTCTCGGCCCGCTCCATCAACGCGCGAACGCGTTTGACGGCCGACGGTGTCAGTGAGAGCGCGGCTTTTTTGGCCTGACGGATTTCGTTCATGACAATCCCTATTTAGCTCAATAGAACCCGAGCGCCAGCTTGGCTTCCTCGGACATATTCTCCATCGTCCACGCCGGATCCCACACAAGGAACACCTGGACCCGGCCGGTGCCCGGAACGCCCGCGCAGGCATCGGCCACTTGTTGCGGCAGAACGCCCGCCACCGGGCAACCAGGTGCCGTCAGCGTCATCGTAACCTTGGCATCGCCGGACGTCTCATCGACGTCGAGTTCGTAGACGAGGCCAAGCTCGTAAATATTCACCGGGATTTCCGGATCGAATACCGTCTTCAGCGCCTCAATGAGGCCGTCCTTCGAGGCCGGCGCCGGATCGTCCGCATCCTTGGCGGCACCCGCACTCGCGACGAGACCCGACTTCTGCGGCTCCTCACCCTCGCCCGGATGCGAATGATCCTGCCACGGTTCACTGCCGTGGGCCGGCTGAGTGAGTGTATTTTCGTCCATATCCATGAGCCCTTCTCTACTCCGTGCTCGCCCTATTCCGTGCTCGTTGTGGCGCCACCATGCACCGCTTCGTTGAGCGTATGCCAGGCGAGCGTCGCGCATTTCACGCGCATCGGGAATTGGCGAACCCCCGACAGAACGCGCAGCTTATCCAAATCCTCTTCCGGGCCGCGGAGTGCGACACCTTCGTCCTCGCCCATGCACATCTTGTGGAAATCGTCGAACAGGGCCTCGACCTCGCTCACCGTCTTGCCACGGACGATATCGGTCATCATCGAAGCGGAGGCGACCGAGATCGCGCAGCCCCGTCCCTCGAACGCGGCATCCTCGATACGCTGATCCTCGCCCAGGCGCACATAGACCGTCAGGCGGTCACCGCACAGCGGATTGTTGCCATGCGCCTCATGGTTGGCATCGCCCGGATGGCGGAAGTTCCGGGGATGCTTGCCATGGTCCAGGATGACTTCTTGGTAAAGCTCGCGGATATCGTCGTCCATCAGCCGAATATGTCCTTTACGGTTTTGAGCGCGTCGACGAGCGCATCGACATCCTCCAGACGATTATACATGCCGAACGAGGCGCGCGCGGTGGCCGCGACGTTGCAACGTTCCATCAAAGGCTGTGCGCAATGATGCCCAGCCCGTACCGCGACGCCGCGACTGTCAATGATCGTCGCGATATCGTGCGGATGCGCGCCGTCGAGCGTGAAGGACACTATGGGCCCCTTCTCGCGTGGGCGTCCGATGATGGTCAACCCGTCGATGGCGCCCAACTGTTCCATGGCATAGTCGCGCAAGGTCAGTTCATGGCGCGCGATGCGGTCGAGCCCGATGCCGGTGACATAGTCGATGGCTGCGGCCAGTCCGATCGCCTCGACGATCGGCGGGGTGCCCGCCTCGAAGCGCGCCGGCGTTTCGCGATAGGTCGTCTTCTCGAAGGTCACGATCTCGATCATATCGCCGCCGCCCTGATAGGGCGGCAGGGCGTTCATGAGATCCTTCTTGCCGTACAGCACGCCGATGCCGGTCGGCCCGTACAGCTTGTGCCCGGTGAAGACGTAGAAATCGCAATCCACGTCGCGCACATCGATGCCCGCATGCACGATGCCTTGCGCACCGTCGAACAGGACCTTGGCGCCCGCCTGATGGGCGAGCCGCGCGATCTCCTTGATCGGCGTGATGGTGCCGAGCACGTTCGAGCAATGGGTAATGGCGACAAGCTTGGTCCTGGGGCCGAGCAACTTCGCGAATTCGTCGAGCAGGAAGTTGCCGTCGTCATCGATAGGCGCCACTTTGATGACTATCCCTAAGATGTCGCGCAGCAACTGCCACGGCACGATATTGGCGTGATGCTCCATATGCGAGATCACGACCTCGTCGCCGGCCTTCATGAAGGCGCGGCCGAAGGAATGCGCCACCAAATTGACCGACGCGGTCGCGTTGCGCGTGAATACGATCTCGTCCGGCGAGGCCGCATTCATGAATTTGGCCACGGTCTTGCGCGCGTTCTCGTAATTTTCGGTCGCCAGCTCCGACAGCCGATAGGCGCCGCGATGCACATTGGCATATTCGCTGCGGTAGGCCCGGTCCATGCGTTCCAGGACGACGTTCGGCTTCTGCGCCGAGGCGCCCGAATCGAGGAACACCAACGGACGGCCGTTGATCAGCAACGACATCGCCGGGAAATCGGCGCGGATCGCCTCCACGTCGTAAAAGTCGTTGCCCACCGAAACTTGGGCGGCAGCTTTGACCGAGGCAGCGCTCATGCGGCCTCCCGCAATGTCTTGCCGGCGGCGAGCCAATGCACGATACGGGCGCGCATCAGTTCGACCAGCGCTGGTTCGGCGAGCGCGTCGAACGCCTCGGCGACGAACCCCTCGACCAGCAATTCGCGCGCCTGACGCTCCGGCACGCCCCGGGCGCGCAGGTAGAACAAGGCGTCTTCGTCCAACTCGCCGACCGTGGCGCCGTGCGCGCATTTCACGTCGTCGGCATAGATTTCGAGCTGCGGTTTGGAATCCATCTCGCACCTGTCGGACAGCAGGATTGTACGATTGCTCATTTGTCCATCGGTGCCGTCGGCGCCCTCGCCCACGTAGATATTGCCCTGGAACACGCCGCGCGAGGCGTCGTCGAGCGCGCCCTTATAGAGCTGGCGGCTTGTTGTGTGAGGTGCCGAATGGCGCAGCACGGTCGTATGGTCGGTATGTTGCTTGCCCCGTCCGAGATAAGCGCCGTTGAGCGACACATCGGCGCCGGCAGCGGCTAGTTCGATACGCATTTCGTTGCGGACCAGCGCCCCACCGGTTGCCAGCACGTGCGATTCGTAGGCTCCATCCTTGCCGATGCGCGCGGTCAGGTGCGACAGGTTGAAGGCCGCTTCGGAATCTTCGAACAGGCGGATGTGGGTCAATTTCGCGCCGTCCTCGACCACGATTTCGCTGACCGGATTGGTGAGGTAACGCCCGGTGCCCGAGAAACGCTCGATCACCGTCGCGCGCGCATTGGCCTTGAGCACGATCACGCTGCGCGGATGCGACGCAATGCCGTCCGGCGCCGCCGTCGAGATATGTTCGACAACGATCGGCTTTTCCACAGTGGCGCCGTCGATCATCAGCACAAGGCCATCGTCGATGAAGCCGCCGTTGAGCGTCGTGAGCGGATCGTCGGAGGCCGC
Organism: Caenispirillum bisanense; assembly: GCA_945877815.1. Taxonomy (GTDB): domain Bacteria; phylum Pseudomonadota; class Alphaproteobacteria; order Rhodospirillales; family UBA2165; genus CANIGJ01. The sequence goes on along the minus strand of CAMDWJ010000049.1, from coordinate 8,978 downwards.
GATATGGCCGAGACGCGCATGAACGGCGCCCGCGTCTTTCAGAAGCGCCAGCGATAGAGGCATCGCCGGACCGATGAGGCGCGACAGGCCCGCGTTGAAGATGCCATCGACGAAAATCAGCCGCGCACCGCCCAGGGCCGCCAAGGCCGCTTCGGTGGCACCCGCCGGCGGCTCGTGCGACGAGGGGCGCGCGAAGGCAAAGCCGTAGAGCGGCTTCAGGCTGGTATATTTCCAGCTTTCCATTTTCGGTGTCGGCAAGCCATGGAACGCCGTGCGGTTTTGGTGCCGCAGGTCGTCCAGCCAGCCGATGCCCTCACCGATCCTGGTGCCAACCGTCATTAGGCCGCCTCCGCCGCGAATTCACCGTAGCCTTTTTTCTCAAGCTCAAGCGCCAGGCCCGCATCGCCCGAGCGCACGATCTTGCCGCCCGCCAGCACGTGGACGCGGTCGGGCACGATGTAATCGAGCAAGCGCTGATAGTGTGTAATCACCAGCATCGCGTTGTCGGGTGAGCGCAGGGCGGTCACGCCCTCGCCGACGATGCGCAGCGCATCGACGTCGAGGCCTGAATCCGTCTCGTCCAGAACGGCGAGCTTGGGATTGAGCAGCGCCATCTGCAGCACTTCATTGCGCTTCTTCTCGCCGCCCGAGAAACCGACATTGACCGCGCGCTTCAGCATGTCGTCGGAGATGCTGAGCGTCTTGGTCTTGGCGCGCACGAACTTCAGGAAATCCATCGCGTCGTATTCTTTTTCGCCGTGCGCGGTGCGCACCGCGTTCACCGAGGTCTTGAGAAAATTCATCGTCGAGACGCCGGGGATTTCCACGGGATATTGGAACGCCAGGAACACGCCAGCCGCCGCGCGCGCCTCGGGCGCCAGCGCCAGCAGGTCTTGGCCTTCGAACGAAACCGAGCCGCCGGTGACCGTATAGCCGGCGCGCCCCGCCAATACGTGGGCGAGCGTCGACTTGCCGGCGCCGTTCGGCCCCATGATCGCGTGGACCTGGCCTTTGTCGATCGAAAGGGTCAGACCCTTAAGTATCTTCTTGCCGTCGACTTCGACCTGCAGGTTCTTGATCTCCAACATCAACCGACGCTTCCTTCCAAACTGATGCCGACGAGCTTTTGCGCTTCGACGGCGAATTCCATGGGTAACGATTGCAGCACCTCGCGGCAGAAGCCGTTGACGATAAGCGCCACCGCCTGCTCGGCGTTGAGGCCGCGCTGCTGGCAATAGAACAGTTGGTCGTCGCCGATCTTCGAGGTCGTCGCCTCGTGTTCCACCTTCGCGGTGCGGTTGCGGTTCTCGATATAGGGCGTCGTATGCGCCCCGCACGTCTTGCCGATCAACAACGAGTCGCATTGCGTGTGATTACGCGCGCCATGCGCGCCCGGCATCATCTTGACGAGGCCCCGATAGGTGCTTTGCGAATGGCCGGCCGAGATGCCCTTGGCGATGATCCGCGACTTCGTGTTACGGCCTAAATGGATCATCTTGGTGCCGGTATCGGCCTGCTGGAAATTGTTGGTGATGGCGACCGAATAGAATTCGCCCACCGAATTATCGCCCTGCAGGATGCAGGACGGATATTTCCAGGTGATCGCCGAGCCCGTTTCCACCTGGGTCCAGGAAATCTTGGAATTGCGGCCGCGGCAGGCGCCGCGCTTGGTGACGAAGTTGTAGATCCCGCCCTTGCCGTTCTCGTCGCCCGGATACCAATTCTGCACCGTCGAATATTTGATCTCGGCATCGTCCATCGTCACCAGTTCGACCACCGCGGCATGAAGCTGGTTCTCGTCACGCATGGGCGCTGTGCAGCCTTCGAGATAGCTGACATAGGCGCCCTCGTCGGCGACGATCAAGGTACGTTCGAACTGGCCGGTCTTGGCCGCGTTGATGCGGAAATAGGTCGACAGCTCCATCGGGCAGCGCACGCCCTTCGGCACATAGACGAAAGAGCCGTCGGTGAACACCGCCGAATTCAGCGTCGCATAGTAATTGTCCGAATAAGGAACGACCGAGCCCAGATATTTCTTCACCAGCTCGGGGTGCGTCTGCACGGCCTCTGAGATCGGGCAGAAAATCACGCCATGTTCGGCCAGCGCCTTCTTGAAGGTCGTCGCAACCGAGACGGAGTCGAACACCGCATCGACCGCGACGTTCTTCACGCCGGCCAGAATTTCCTGCTCATAAAGCGGAATGCCTAGCTTCTTGTAGGTTTCGAGCAACTCGGGATCGACCTCGTCGAGCGAGTTTGGATTGTCGCGCGGCTTCGGCGCCGAATAATAATAGGCGTCCTGATAGTCGATTTTCGGGAAAGCTACATGCGCCCACGTCGGCTCGGTCATCGTCAGCCAGTGGCGATAGGCCTTGAGGCGCCATTCGAGCAGCCAGTCGGGTTCGTTCTTCTTCGCCGAGATGAAGCGGATAATGTCCTCGTTCAATCCCTTCGGCGCGGTATCCGAATCGATATCGGTCACGAAGCCGTATTTGTATTTACGGTCGGTGACCTGTTCGACGGTTTCGGTAGCGACTGCCATTCTACTGTTCCTACTTCAGGTCTTATTCGGCGGCGTGACGCTTGCGCGACCGCACTGCCGTGATTTCCCCGACCAAACGGTCGGCCGCATAGTCAATCTCGGCTTGCGTGGTGAAGCGGCCGAGCCCGAAACGCAGGCTCGATTCCGCCCGCTCGTTCGAAACGCCGATGGCGCGCAGCACGTAAGACGATTCCTCGGACACCGACGAGCAGGCCGAGCCCGTCGAAAACGCGAGATCGGGCAAAGCCGCAATCAGATCCTCGGCGCGCGCACCCTCGACGCTCACATTCAGATTGCCCGGCGCGCGCGCGGCCAGGCTTCCGTTCACATGGATGCCGCCGACGGCATTGATCCGGTCCAACAGCCGATCGCGAAGCCGACCGAGGCGTGCCGATTCCTCGTCCATTTCCGCCCTCCCGATTTCGCAGGCCGCCCCGAACCCGACGACGAGTGGGGTCGGCAATGTGCCGGGACGGATATTCTTTTCCTGACCGCCGCCGCTGAACAGCGGCTCCAGGCGAACGCGCGGTTTCTGGCCGATATAGAGCGCACCGACACCCATAGGCCCATATAGTTTGTGACCAGTCAGGCTCAAGAGATCGACATCCATCGCCTTCACGTCGAGCATGATCTTGGCTGCGGCCTGCGCCGCGTCGGTATGCAGGAATACGCCATGCGCGCGGCACAACGTGCCGATCTCGGCGATCGGCTGGATGACGCCGATCTCGTTTTGCACGGTCATGATGGAGACCAACACGGTATCCCCGGTGATCGCCGCCTCGAGTTCCTTGAGATCGATCAAACCGTCTGAACCGACCGTCAGATAGGTGACGCGCATGCCCTCGCGTTCCAGATGGAACAGCGAATCGAGCACGCACATATGTTCGGTGGAGCAAGAAATGATGTGGTTCTTGCGGCCGCGATAGAAACGCGCGACGCCCTTGAGCGCCAGATTGTTGGATTCGGTGGCGCCCGAGGTGAAAAAGATCTCGTCGGGCTCGGCGCCGATCAGCAGCGCAACCTGCTCGCGTGCGACCTCAACGGCTTCGGCCGCTTCCCAACCGTAGAAATGATTGGCCGAATGCGGATTGCCGAAACGCTCGGTGAAATAGGGCAGCATCGCCTGCACGACACGGGAATCGACCGCGGTCGTCGCATGATTGTCGAGATAGACGGGACGTCCTTTGATCCGGTCGGCCATCACGCCACCTTCCGCACGGTTTCGCGCGTGCGCCGATAAAGCGTCTGCCACACGGTCACAAACCGATCGATATCGGCTTCGCGCGTCGTCCAGCCGAGGCTGATGCGGATCGCGGTCTCGGCCACTTCCTCGGCGATGCCCATCGCCGCCAGCACATGCGAGCGCGCGACCTTGCCAGACGAACACGCCGATCCGGAACTGACCATGACGCCGGCCAGATCGAAGACCATGAGCTGGCTTTCGGCGGACACCGTCGGCATGGCGATGCAACTCGTGTTGGCGAGCCGCGCTGCGGCGCTGCCGAAGGCGCGGATTTCGGGCGCAATTTCGCAAATGTCGGCTTCCAATTTATCGCGCAAGGCGGCGAGCGTTTGCATTTTCGGCAAATCGGACAATGCCTCTGCCGCAGCCGCGCCGAATCCAGCGAGCCCCGCGATGTTTTCCGTGCCGGCGCGAAGCCCACGTTCCTGGCCACCGCCGCGCAGGATTGCATCCAGGCGCACGCCGCCCCGTACGACAAGTGCGCCGACACCTTGCGGCCCGCCGAGCTTGTGCGCGCTGAGGCTCATCAGACCGACGCCGAGTGCCTCCATATCGATAGCCGTGCGTCCGGCCGCCTGCACCGCATCGCAATGGACGATGGCGCCGCGCGATCTAGCGATTTCGGCAATGCGCGCCACCGGCTGGATTACCCCGGTTTCATTATTGGCCAGCATGACCGAGACAAGCCCGGCCTCCGGGATAGCATCCAGGCGCACAACGCAGTCGCCATCGACCGGGATTTCTGAAATTCCGGCGCACGCCGTCAATACCGACGGATGCTCCACCGCGCTCGCCGCGACCGTCGTCGCATTGGCACCGCGGATCGCCAGATTGTTGGCCTCGGTCCCGCCGCCGGTGAAAACGACCCATTCGGGTTTGGCGCCGACCAAAGCCGCCACGGCTTCGCGTGCATCCTCGACCACCGCGCGCGCGCGCCGGCCCCAGGCATGGACCGACGAGGCATTGCCGCACTGCGCAGATGCAGCTGCCACGGCTGCAACCGCAGCCGCGCGCATCGGCGTTGTGGCGTTATGATCGAGATATACGGGTTCCATGGCGATTAAGCGCCTTACTCCGCGGCCTGTCGTGTGTCCGAATGCGCCTTCTGCTCCGCATTCAGACGAGCCGCATGTTCCATAATGAAGTTCTGGCCGCTTCGGCCCAGCACGCGCTTTTCGATTACGTCTTCCAGCGAAATGGTCGAGAGGAACAGATAGATCTGGTTGCCGAGTTCCTCCCACAAATCGTGGGTCACGCAGCGACTGCGGTCGGTCCGGCAGCCGGCCGAGGAACCCGGCTTGCACAGGGTCGCCTTGATCGGCTCGTCGACCGCAAGAATGATATCGGCGATGCGAATTTGGCTCGCCGGACGCGCCAGCAAATAGCCGCCACCCGGACCACGCACGCTGCGAACCTGGTCGCCCTTGCGCAACTTGCCAAACAATTGCTCGAGGTAGGACAGCGAAATTTCCTGCCGCCCCGCAATGTCGGCAAGCGCCACAGGCTGGCCCTTGCTTTCGCACGCGAGGTCAGCCAACGCCATGACGGCATATCGTCCTTTTGTGCTCAATTTCACAGAACGTCTCCTTCAGATAAGTCCAAGCCGCTCATTTACGATGCCGACCGTTCCGAGCGATCCTCGGGCTGGGCGGCTGAGTCCGTTTGCGCCAATCGCGACTCCAGCTCAGCGATCCGCCCAGTCAGGGTCGCGATTTCGGTGCGCAGATTGTCGAACCCGCGCGCGACCGGATCGGCGATATCTCCCTTCGCCGGCGTGCCGTAGGCGCGGAATTCCTGTTCGGTGGCGCGGTCTTCCTTTTGCATCACCATGCGCGCCGGAATGCCGACCATTGTCGCGCATTTCGACACATCCTGGCGCACGACCGCGTTCGATCCGATACGCGCACCTGCGCCGATCGTGACCGGCCCCAGGATATGCGCGCCTGCGCCGACGATGACGCCGTTTTCCAGTGTGGGATGACGCTTGCCCTTCTCCAGCGAGATGCCGCCCAGCGTCACATCGTGATAGAGGGTGACATCGTCACCGATCTCGGCTGTTTCGCCAATCACCAGACCGGTCGCATGGTCGATGAACAGGCGCCGTCCGATCGTGGCGGCCGGATGGATATCGACCCCGGTCAGTATCTTGCCGATATTCGAAACAAAGCGCGCCAGCAGGTAAAAACCGTGCCGCCACGCCCAATTGGCGAACCGAAAGAAGACGACCGCATGAAAGCCCGGATAGCAAAGAATGACCTCGGCGCGCGACCGCGCCGCGGGATCGCGGGCGATCACCGAATCGACATCATCGAGAAGACGCTTGAAAAAGGTATCGCTCATTCGCTAAGTATCCGCCCTTACCACTGTCGCGCTCCGTCGATCGTCTGCCCCAATTTCCGCCAAAATCGGCGGCGTTAAGGCCCTGTCCGAACGTCGGGACGTCGACTATATAGAGGCCGACTAACACGGTCAACTATTGCTCTAATATAGCTTAAAGCCTGGGAATTTAAACCGACTTAATTAGTTGAGTTTCCCCGAAGGATCGGATCGCGAACACTATGCCCGAAGTCATTTTCAACGGCCCCGACGGCAGGCTCGAAGGCCGCTACCATCAGGCGAGAAAGTCCGGCGCCCCCATAGCGATCGTACTGCATCCGCATCCGCTCCACGGCGGAAACATGAACAACCGGGTAGTGTACATGATGTACAATGCCTTTGTTTCGCGGGGCTTTTCCGTGCTGCGGTTCAATTTCCGCGGGGTCGGCCGCTCGCAGGGCGGTTACGACAACGGTATCGGCGAATTGAGCGATGCCGCCTACGCTTTCGATTGGATGCAGCAGATCAATGCCAACAGCCCCTATTGCTGGATCGCCGGCTATTCCTTCGGCGCGCTGATCGCCATGCAGTTGATGATGCGTCGCCCCGAGATCGAGGGATTCGTATCGATTTCCCCGCCCGCTGGGACCGAGGATTTCTCATTCCTCGCTCCGTGCCCGTCCTCCGGACTGCTGGTCCATGGCGATTCCGACGAACACGTCCCGGTCGAAGCCGTTCAAAAGCTGGCCACGAAACTGAAGAGCCAGAAGAACATCACCATCGACTTCAAGACGATCAAAGGTGCGGACCATTTTTACGGCGACAAGATCGAGGAATTGAAGAAAGCGGTCGAAAGCTACGTAGAACTGGCGACGAAGGAAGCGGCGGCCAAGCCAAGGGCCTAAGCCTCGGGGCCGCAGCCTCACGGCTCGAACAATCGCCCCCCTTCCATCGGTCCGGGAACCCCCGTCGTCGAAGGAAAACTCAAGGGCAGGCCGGCCAGATGTCGCGCCGCCAGATAGGCGAAGGCTTGCGCCTCGAGCGCGTCGCCATCCCATCCCACATCCTCGGCGGCGACGACCGGCTCGCCCAACACATCGCGCAAAGTCTGCAGGAGATAGTCATTGCGGCGTCCGCCGCCGCACGCGATCCAACGCGACGGCATACCTGCGAAAAAGCGTCGGCCGCGCGCCACGCATTCGGCGGTAAAGCGCACGAGTGTCGCGGCGCCATCGGCGGGCGTGCAGCCGTCGAGGAAAAATTCCGTCTTGAAGGAATTGCGGTCGAGCGATTTCGGCGGCACCCGGTCGAAAAATTCGTGATCGAGCAGCTGCGCGAGACGTGACTCGTCCACCGTGCCGGAAGCCGCCAGCTGGCCGCCTTCGTCCCAGCGGCCGCCAACCGTCTTGCGGACCCAATCGTCGATCAGCGCGATGCCGGGGCCAGTATCGAAGGCCAGCAGCCCCGCGCCTGTGGCACCGTCCGAGCGCGGCCCGACCCAGGTGACATTGGCGACACCGCCGATATTGAGCACGGCGACCGCCGCATCCGCTGTCGCGCCATTCAAGTTTAAAGCGAGTGCGCGGTGATAAATCGGCACGAAGGGCGCTCCCTGACCGCCCGCCGCCACGTCCGCGCTGCGGAAATCGCAGACCACGGGAATGCCGGTCAGCTTCGCCAGGAGGGCGCCATCGCCGATCTGCACGGTCCGGCGGTCGTCTGGATCGTGCAGGATGGTCTGGCCGTGGAAGCCGATCACATCGGGCCTGACATCGGACATGTCCAGAAGTTTGCGCACCGCGTCGGCGTGATATTCCGTAAGATCACGGACCAGTTCGACATCCGCGATATGTTCGGAAATCGCCTTGCCCAAGCGGTATTGGAACGCCGGGTCGTATTCCAGAGTGATCGCCGGGCCGGTTGCGGCGACGCGCTCGCCGTCGCTCACCAGCAGAGCGGCGTCGATGCCGTCCATCGAGGTGCCGCTCATAAGGCCGAGAGCGGTCGTCGTTTTCATTCTTCTTCCCTCGTCCGTCAGGCCCGACATGATCGCCCACATTGTTCCCATGGGGCGAGTGTGCTAAACGACCCGCCTTCCAAGAAGGATGGCGGCGATGACAAGCCATAAATCGGATTTTGTCCGGACGGTAACCGAACGCGGCTTCGTCCACCAATGCACCGATATCGAGGCCCTGGACGCACTTGCCGCGTCCCGCGTCGTCACTGCTTATATCGGATTCGATTGCACCGCGCCTAGCCTTCATGCCGGCAGTCTGATGCCCATCATGCTGCTACGCTGGTTGCAGAAAACCGGCCATCGCCCGATCGTCCTGATGGGCGGCGGCACCACCAAGGTCGGCGATCCTTCCGGCAAGGATGAAAGCCGCCAACTGCTGAGCGACGCGCAGATCGCCGCCAATATGACCGGCATCAAAACGGTCTTTTCGAACTATGTGACGTTCGGCGAGAAGCCAACCGACGCCCTGATGGCGAACAATGCCGATTGGCTCGATACGCTCCAATACATCAGCTTCCTGCGCGAATACGGGCGCCACTTCACGATCAATCGCATGCTGAGTTTCGACAGCGTGAAGCTGCGGCTCGAACGCGAGCAGCCGCTGACCTTCCTCGAATTCAATTACATGATTCTTCAGGCCTACGATTTCCTCGAACTCGCGCGGCGCTACGAGTGCCACATGCAGATGGGCGGCTCGGATCAGTGGGGCAATATCATCAACGGCGTGGAACTCGGACGCCGCGTCGACGGGCGCGCGCTCTTCGGCTTGACCTCGCCGCTGCTGACGACCTCGTCCGGCGCCAAAATGGGCAAAACCGCGGCGGGCGCGGTTTGGCTCGATGCGAAACTCACGAGTCCCT
>CAMDWJ010000048.1 GCA_945877815.1 Caenispirillum bisanense | reverse complement strand
ATTTTCGAGGCCCTGGGCTTCACCCATCCATTGTCGGTTGCCGGGCGGCGCAAACTCTCGGCCGTGTTGTTTTCCTGATGCGCGATCCGTTCGACATTCCGTTCGCGGGTCTGCCGAAGGAGCTGATCGTCTTTCCGTTGCCGGGTGCCTTGCTGCTGCCGCAAGGCCGCCTGCCTTTGAATATTTTCGAGCCGCGCTATCTCAATATGGTCGAGGATGCGCTGGGCCAGCAGCGGTTGATCGGAATGATCCAGACGCGCGATCCACACGAAGGTCTGGTGCCCGAACAAAGCGATCTGTTCGACGTCGGCTGCGCTGGGCGCATCGTGTCGTTCAGCGAAACATCCGATGGGCGTTTCATGCTCACGCTCGAAGGTGCCTGCCGTTATCGTATCGTGCGCGAGATTGAGGGCGTGCGCGGCTATCGTCGCATGAAGGTCGATTTCTCCGAGTTCAAAAGCGATACGCAAGAGAGCGATTGGACGCTCGATCGCGAAACCTTCATGCCGATTTTACGGCGTTATCTCGAAGCGCGCGGGATCGGCGTCGAATGGAAGGCGATCGAGGCGGCGCCCGACCACCTGCTGATTTCCTCGCTCGGCATGATGTTCCCGTTCGATCTGAAGGAGAAGCAGGCGCTGCTCGAAGCCCGCGACATCGCGGCGATGGCCGATCTCATGCGCTCGCTTATGGACATGGGACTGCACGATGTCGAGCAATCGACGACCAAACATTAGTCGGCATTGAAGGGTATCTCCCATGGCAAGCCACGACGTCGATCCCAAGCTTCTGGAAATCCTGGTCTGCCCGATGACCAAGGGAGCGTTGCGCTACGATCGCGAGAAACAGGAATTGATCAGCGACCAGGCGAAACTCGCCTATCCGATCCGAGACGGCATTCCGATCATGCTGATCGACGAGGCGCGTCGCATCGACGGCTAAAGCGTCTCGCCTTTGAGCAGGCGCGGTATCTCCGCCGCACCGCCCTGCGTCAGTCCCATTGCATGGCGCATGAAAAAACGTTTCGCGGGACCCGTCGCGTTCACTGCGGCGAGGCCGAGATCGCGTAAGGCCCGCACCGGCGCGATATCGTTCGAGAACAACCGGTTGAGCGAATCGGTCAGCGCCAGCATCACGATTGTATCGAGCTTGCGCCACGCGGCGTAACGCTCCAGTACCATTGGTGCCCCGATATCGAGGCCAAGGCGCATCGCATCGATGACGACTTCGGCCAGCGCCGCGACGTCGCGCAGGCCGAGGTTGAATCCCTGACCCGCGATCGGGTGCATGCCGTGCGCCGCGTCGCCGGCGAGTGCCACGCGAGGGCCGATCGCGCTTTTGGCCAGATGCATCTCCAGTGGATAGTTCCATACCGGTCCATCCTGGCTCAGCGCGCCCAGGAAATCGCCGAAGCGCCGTTCCAATTCGATCATGAAGCGATCGTGTGGCAGCGCCAACAGGGCGGGCGCCAAATCCTCGCGTTCGGTCCACACTAGCGAGGAGCGGTTTCCGGCCAGCGGCAGAATAGCGAAAGGGCCTGTGGGGAGGAAATGTTCGACGGCGACGTTGTGGTGCGGTGTTTCGTGCGTGACCGTGCAGACGATGCCGGTCTGCCGGTATCTCCATCCGACCGTGCCGATGCCGCACAGATCGCGAATGCCCGAATGGCGTCCGTCCGCGCCGATAACGAGTGGAGCGGAGAGCACGCCGCCGTTCGCGAGCGTGACGCGCGCGCGCGCGCCGCTCGTCTCGATGCCGGCGAGTTCGGCCGGGGCCAGCAATTTGATCCGGGGCTGGTCGGCCAGTGCCGCGAACAAGGCGGAGCGAATGTGCCGGTTCTCGAGCATATAGCCGAGCGCCGGCGCTCCGATCTCCACACTGTCGTAATGGAGGAACAGGCGGCTGTCGCCGTCGGCGACCCTGATATCGAGTATCGGCGTCGCATGGTCGGCCAATCGTTGCCAAAGGCCGATCCGCTCCAGCATGCGTTGCGGGGCGAGCGCGATCGCCGACGCCCTTCCGTCGAAGACATCGTCGGTTTGGGTTTGCGGCGTGATCCGGTCGATCACGGCAACCTCGGCGCCGCCGCCGGCCAGCGCCAGCGCCAGGACGCCACCGACCAATCCACCGCCGACGATGACGATATCCACGCGCGTTTCGACCATCGGCAACACCTGCACGGAGCGCGCGGGGAAGTCCAGAGGGCATAGGCGGCGCCCCGACCCGCCGAGCTTTGGATTCTTGGGCAAATAATCACCAATTCATCAATTTGCCTATATTTTATACAATATTTAATCCCCAAACTGGACCCCTGAATCCGCTAGAGTCTTGGAATCGTTGTATTTTCCAGTCTGGCACGAAACTTGGGATAGAGTAAGCCGGACCGGTTGCTGAATTTAATGGCGTGGCATGGCCGGACCACTGACCGGAAGGGGGATTAGATGAAACTCATCACTGCCATCATTAAGCCGGCCAAGCTTGAAGAAGTGCGAGAGGCACTCCTCAAGTGTGGCGTTCAAGGTCTTACGGCGAGCGAAGTCTCGGGCTTCGGCCGCCAAAAAGGGCATACCGAAATCTATCGTGGCGCGGAATACGCCATCAGTTTCGTGCCCAAAACCAAAATCGAAGTTGCGGTCTCGGATAGCCAGGTGGGCCCCGTGATCGATGCGATCCGCGGCGCCGCGGGGACCGGCAACATCGGCGACGGTAAAATTTTTGTAACTGAGCTCGGCCAGGCGGTGCGCATTCGCACCGGCGAGACCGGCGACGATGCCCTTTAGGAGGACGAGACGATGACCAAGACGTGTAGATATCTTTCTCTTGCGGGGGTTCTTGCGACCGCCGCGCTGGCGTTGGCGGATCCCGCCCTCGCTCAGGAAGCGGCACCCGCGCCCACGCCGACCCTCAATTCCGGCGATACGGCATGGATGCTGACTTCGACGGCCCTCGTTCTGATGATGACCATTCCGGGCGTCGCGTTGTTTTACGGCGGCATGGTGCGCAAGAAGAACGTGCTCGGCACCTTGATGCAGAGCTTCGCGATCACCTGCCTCGTCTCGGTGATCTGGATGGTGATCGGCTTCTCGCTCGCCTTCTCCAAGGGTGACTCGACCTTCATCGGGAACTTCGACCAGTTCCTTCTGGGCGGCGTCACGATCGATGCCCTGCAAGGAACCTTCCCGCTGTCGGTCTTCGTGATCTTCCAGATGACCTTCGCGATCATCACCTCGGCTCTGATCACGGGCGCGTTCGCCGAACGCATGAAGTTTTCGGCGCTCCTGTGGTTCACCGGTCTGTGGCAGATCTTCGTCTATTCTCCGGTCGCGTTCTGGGTCTGGGGCGGCGGCTTTCTGTTCGATTGGGGCGTGCTCGATTTCGCGGGCGGCACCGTCGTTCACATCAACTCGGGCATCGCGGGCCTTGTTGCGGCGATCATGATCGGCAAACGCAAGGGCTTCGGCGTCGAGAATCTGGCACCGCACAACCTGGTGCTGTCGTTCATCGGCGGCGCCATGCTGTGGGTTGGCTGGTTCGGCTTCAACGCCGGTTCGGCGATTGCGGCGAACGGTGCGGCCGGTATGGCGATGGCGGTCACGCAAATCGCGACGGCGGCCGCAGCTCTGTCTTGGATGTTCTTCGAATGGATGACGCATCGTAAGCCGACCGTTCTCGGCATCGTGTCCGGCGCGGTTGCCGGCCTCGTTGCGATCACACCGGCGGCCGGCTTCGTCAGCCCGGCCGGCTCTCTGGTTATCGGCATCATCGCCGGTATCGTCTGCTTCTGGGGTGCGGCTTGGCTCAAGCCGAAGTTCAAGTACGACGACTCGCTCGACGTATTCGCTGTCCACGGTTTGGGCGGCATCACCGGTGCGCTTCTGACCGGTGTCTTCGCAGCCGAGGCATTCGGCGGCAAGACGGGTCTGCTCGAAGGCAACGTCGATCAGTTCATCCTGCAGATCGAAGGTGTCCTCGTTACCCTAGTGTGGAGTGGCATCGTCACTGCTGTGATCTTGTTCGTGATCGATAAGACCATTGGTCTCCGTGTCGAATCCGACGCCGAATCCGAGGGCATCGACATCAATCAGCATGGGGAGATGGTCCACTAAGCGAACGCGACAACACGAAATGGCAGGCTCGCCGGTCACCATCGGCGAGCCTGCCTAACGGCGGTGAACAGGCATGTCCTCCAGGTTCGTCCGCCCGTTTGGAACCGTCCCGCTCTGCCACGCCGCGGGGCGGTTCCTTTATTTTAAGACTGCATAAAATTCAGGCAAATGCCGAAAGGTGCGCCAATTGGGTGGTCTTTCGGCTTTTCGCTGTTTTCCCTAGATCATTGAATTCAAATATAAAACTGTTATCTCCCAGGATGGCATGGAACTTGATGGGCTATGTCCGCGTGGCATCCATCCGGGGGGCGGGGCAAGGGGCGTCGAAGGCTTCCTGCGTCTTGTTTTCCGTGTGGAAAACAAACATGGAGGACAATCGATGCGACCGGCATTCACGCCGCATTTTGCGGCGCCCATTTTTCTTGCCCTAGCGACACTTTTCTCGGCCTTCGCGCCGGCAGATGCCTATGCCCAAGCTGCGGCCCAGACGGCAATCAAGACACTCAGCGACGGCGATACCGCCTGGATCATCACCGCGACCGCGTTGGTCCTGTTCATGACCATGCCGGGCCTCGCCTTGTTTTACGGCGGGCTGGTGCGCTCCAAGAATGTCCTCTCGGTCTTAATGCAGTGCGTCGCCATCACGAGTGTGGTTTCGGTGATCTGGTTGGTGGTCGGCTATTCGATCGCCTTCGGTACAGGCACGGTCTGGTGGGGCGGATTGGACAACGCCTTCCTTTCCGGAATCACCGACGGCTTGCGCGACGCGACGACGATCCCGGAAAACGTCTTCTTCATGTTCCAGATGACTTTCGCGATCATCACGCCAGGTCTGATCGTCGGCGCCTATGTCGAGCGCATCAAATTTTCCGCCGTCATTTTATTTTCTTCGCTGTGGGTGGTGTTGGTCTATGCACCTTCGGCCCATTGGATCTGGGGCGGCGGCGCATTGAGCGACATGGGCTGGATCCATGACTCGCTCGCCGGCGTGGGTGCTATGGATTTCGCCGGCGGACTCGTCGTCCATGCGAATGCGGGCATCGCGGCCCTGCTGATCGCCAAAATTCTGGGGCCGCGGGGCGGATTCCCGAACGATCTGCGCCCCCCGCATAATCCCGGTCTCGTCATGATTGGCGCAGCCATGCTGTGGGTGGGTTGGTTCGGCTTTAATGGCGGCAGTGCTCTCGCGGCCAATTCGGGGGCCGGTCTCGCCATTACGGTCACGCATATCTCCGCCGCAACCGCGTGCGTGGTGTGGAGCGCCATCGAATGGGCGAAGTTCGGCCGCCCGTCGCTGGTCGGCATTGCGACCGGCGCCATCGCAGGCTTGGCCACGGTCACCCCCGGTTCCGGCTTCATCGGACCGGTCGGCGGCTTGGTTTACGGCGCACTCGCCGGCGTTATCTGCTTCTTCTGCATCAATTTGGTGAAAAAGGGCATGAAGATCGATGATTCGCTGGACGTTTTCGCCGTGCATGGGGTCGGCGGCATGCTCGGAATTCTGCTGACGGCGGTCTTCGCCGATACGAGCTTCGGCGGCGTCGGCTTGCCGGAAGGCCGCTCAATCGTCACCGCCTTCACCGGACAGGCGGTGGCCTTGGCCGTAACGGTGGTCTGGGCTGGTGTAGTGAGTTATATCCTTATCAAGATCACGCAGGCTTTTGTCGGGTTGCGCGTCAATGCCGACGAGGAAAGCGAAGGGCTCGATATCACCGCGCATGGTGAACGCAGCTACGATCTCTAAGAAGAGGACCGTACCATGAAAATGATTATCGCGATCATCAAGCCGGCCAAGATCGATGCGGTGCGCGAAGCCCTGCTCGGTATTGGCGTGCAGGGTCTGACCACAACCGAGGTCCAGGGCTTCGGTCGTCAAAGGGGACATACCGAAATCTATCGCGGGTCGGAATATGCGATCTCTTACGTTCCGAAGATCAAGATCGAGGTCGCCGTGCCGGACGAAATCGCCGACCGAGTCGTCGATGCCATCCGCACAACGGCCAACAGCCAGAGCATCGGCGACGGCAAGATCTTCGTTTACGATCTCGGCGAGGCGGTTCGCATCCGAACCGGCGAGACCGGCGCCCTGGCGCTGTAAGTTACCGGCCGCGCGGGCCGGAGGCAAAAGCTTGAGGGTGTCGTTGTTGCCCGCTATGTAGGCGGCATGCATAACGACGCCCTCGATCGCCTGACAGATTATCCCTTCGATCGGTTACGCGCCCTTCTCAATCCGGTGCCGCCCGCGCCGGGGAAGTCCCAAATCTTGATGCAGCTCGGTGAGCCCCAGCATCCGGAGCCCCCGATGATTGCCGAAACCATCGTGCGCCATGCGGGCGAATGGTCGAAATATCCGCCGGTCTCGGGCAGCGACGATTTCTTCGCCGCCGTCGCGTCCTGGCTCACCCGCCGCTACGCGCTGCCGCAGGGCATGATCGAGGCGTCCCGACATATCGTCGCGCTGTCTGGCTCGCGCGAAGGTTTGTACATGGCGAGCGATCTGTGCGTGCCGCGCACCAAGAACGGTTGCCAGCCGATCGTGCTGCTGCCCAATCCTTTCTATCAGGTCTATCTCGGCGCGATCGTGATGCGCCACGCCGAGCCAGTCTATATGCCGGCCTTGAAGGAAACCAATTTCCTGCCTGATTTCACCTCGCTCGACGAGGAGACCCTGTCGCGCACGGCGATGGCCTATGTCTGCACGCCGTCCAATCCGCAAGGCACCATCGCCAGTCTCGATTATCTCGTGCATGCGCTGCAGCTCGCGCGTAAATACGATTTCGTCCTGTGCTTCGACGAATGCTACGCCGAGATCTACGACAAGGTGGCTCCGTCGGGCGGATTGGAAGCCGCCGCTAAACTTGGCGGCTCGCTCGACAATCTGCTGATCTTCCATTCGCTGTCGAAACGGTCGAGCGCGCCCGGCCTACGCTCGGGCTTCGTTGCCGGCGATCCTGATTTGATCCGCCGCTTGAAGATGCTGCGCAATTACGCCGGCGCCTCGCCGGCTCCGCCGATCCTCGCGGCCTCGGCCGCTTTGTGGCGCGACGAGGCGCATGTCGAGGAGAATCGTGTTCTGTATCGGCGCAAGTTCGACGTCGCCGATCAGATCATGGGCGGCCGTCTCGGTTATTACCGCCCCGATGGCGCGTTCTATTTATGGCTCGATGTGGGCGACGGCGAGGATGCGGCACGCCGCCTGTGGGGCGAGGCTGCGGTGCGCGTCATCCCCGGCACGTATCTGGCGCGCGAGGAGAACGGCATCAATCCCGGCAAGCGCTATATCCGCGTTGCGTTGGTTCAGGAGCCTGACGTGATCGCCGATGCCCTGCACCGCATCGTCGAGACGCTCGCTTAGGCTTACGTGCCTGCGCCGACCAACAAGGCATCGACCGCCACGACGCCCTCGCCCTCGGCGAACACGATCAGTGGATTAACGTCGATATCCTCGATTTCGGGTGTCGCGATCATCAGCGCGCCGATGCGCGCCGCCGCATCGGCCAAGGCAGCGACATCGCGCGCCTTCTCGCCCCGGAATGCGCCGAGCAGTTTGGCGCCGCGCAGCTTCATCAATTCCGCAGCGATGGTCTTCGGATGCGCATCGGCGGGCAGGAAACGAACGTCCTTGAGCGCCTCGGTGAAGACGCCGCCGAGTCCGATCATCAAGGTCGGCCCCCACATGGGATCGCGCCGGGCACCGACAACGATCTCTACGCCCTTCTTGCCCATCTTCTCGACCAGGATGCCGTCGAGCTTCAAATCGGGCCGGGCTTTTTTCACGTCGGCCTGCATCTTCTTCCAGGCCTCGCCCAATTCCTTCGGCGTCTTGATATTGACGGCCACGCCGCCTACGTCGCTTTTGTGGGTGAGCGCCGCCGCCTGCGCCTTGAGCACGACCGGATATTTGACCTTGGCCGCGAGTTTCCGCGCTTCAACGACGGTCTTGACCAGCGCACCCTTGGGCACAGTGATGCCGGCGGCCTTCAATGCCGCCTTGCCCTGCACTTCGGTCAACGCGCCGCCGTCCTTCGGCATCTTCGCCGCAGGGACCTTGATGGCCGCTTTCTTACGCACGCCTTTGCGCAACGCATCGCCATACACGTTGGCGCGGGCCAGGGCACGGATCGCGCGTTCGGGCGATTTGAAGAATGGAATGCCCTTCTTGGCCAAGGTCGGTTTCACGTTCGGATCCATTTGCTGATCGCCGCCCATATAGGCGCAGAGCAGCGGCTTGCCGTTATCGACTTTGCCTTCCGCGATATAGCCCGAACGTGTGAGCCCGGTTTCCGGCGATCCCGAGATGATGGAGGCGAGCACGCAGCCGACCGTGGGATCGTCCATCAGTGCCTTGATGGAGCGGGAATAGAGCGTGGGATCGAAGATCGCCTGCGCGGTGACGTCGACAGGATTGGTCGCTTCGACGAATTCCGGAACAGTGGCGCGCAGGTTTTTGCGCGTCGTGTCGTTCAGGGGCGCGATCGGAAGATTGACGTAATCGGCATAGTCGATACTGAAGCCCTTGCAGGCGCCCGAATCGGTGACGACGCCCAGGCCGCCCTTGGTCGGCGCCGGATAATGGGTGAGCGTGATCATCACGTCCATCAGCTCGTCCAAGGCTTTCGACCAGAACGACGTCCTGCGAGCGCACGAAGGATTCCATGATGTCGAAATCGCCGGCCAACGCGCCGGTATGCGACTTCGCCGCTTCGCGCGATTGCTGGCTGCGCGACAGATGCAGCAGCACGATCGGCTTTTTCTTGGCGCGCGCGGCGGCGGCATGTTTCATGAATTCGGCGGGCCGACGGATGGTTTCGGCCAGCATGACGACGAGGCGGCTTTCGGGATTCTCGATTACGAAGGGCATGTAGTCTTCGATGCCGATCACGGCTTCGTTGCCGGTCGTAATGGAATAGCAACAGCCGATGCCTTCGGCCGCGGCGGCAGTTTTCAACACGCCGACCATGCCGCCAGACTGACAAAGTATGTCGATCTTGAGGTCAGTTGCGACCGGGGCGGGCATGCGCCCGAGCCCGAACGTGATCGTGTGTCCGCTGATCATATTGGTATAGCCCAGGCAATTGGGCCCGGCGAAGGCGATGTCGTGCTTGTGCGCGATGTCTGTCAGGCGCTGTTGGGCGACGAGGCCGTCGCCGCCCATCTCGGCAAAGCCCGATGCGAAACACATGATGCCGCCGAGATTCTTGGGCGCCAGGCCCTCGACCGCCTCGACGATGCCGGCCCCGGGCACGGTGAGCACCGCGAGATCGATGCCGTCCGGTAGATCAGCCACCGTCGGGACCGCTTTGCGGCCGTCGAGGTCGGTGAGGTTGCGGCTGACGATATGGATGTCGCCTGTGTAGCCCATGTTGTCCAGCGTCGCGATGCAGTTGCGGCCGGCGGTTCCCGGCCGCTCCGACACGCCAATGATGGCGACCGATTTTGGATTTAGAAGACGGGCGACTTGCGATCGTGAGATCGCGCGCGGAGCAGTCTTATTTTGGCTCATGGTTGAACACGCTGGGTGCGGGCCGGAATTCCTTCGAGTTGCGGCAACTGGTCATCGCGCGTATCGCGGATGCCGTTCATGTCGGCCATCTGATATGTTCCCCGTCGGAAATAACTGGACAAATTGCACCAAATTCCATATCAGGCATCCTGATATATGGTCAATAGGCTCCAATTGCCCCGATGGCGCGTTCTCCCCGCACCTTTTATCTCATGAACCAAGTCAGCTCGGCGGTTCGCCTGCGGCTGGAACGTGCGTTGCGCGAATTCGATTTAACGGCGACCCAATACACGGTGATGAGCCGCGTGAAGGGACGCGAAGTTCTGTCGTCGGCCAAGCTGGCGCGTCATCATTATGTCTCGCCGCAGACGATGAACGAGTTGATCGCGAACCTGGAGGCGCGCGGCCTCTTGTCGCGCATGGAGGATCCGGAAAATCGCCGCGTTTTGTTGGTCTCGTTGACCCCGGCCGGCAGCGATCTGATCGCCGCGTGCGATCGCAAAGTGGATGTATTGGAGAACGAATTTTTCACCAATCTCAGCACAGTCGATCACGGCATGTTCCGCAAACTGCTTGAAATTCTGATCGACGATATACGTCGCAGCGGAACGGTCTAGGCCGTCTTAAACGAAAAACTCCGTGATTTCGGTCGCCACCAAGTCCGGTGCCACGCGTAAGGCCGCATGGCCTTGGTCGGCAATCAGATGCTTGTCGGCATTCGGGAAGGCACGAAGCGCCGTTTCGGTATGGGAAATCAACGGCGGAAATGATTTCTCCCCGACGATGAAGCGCGCCGGTGTCACGCGATTCTGGAATTCGTTGTCGGTCATTTGGAAGCGCCGCGCATTCACGAACTCGCGACTGATGGTTCCGGCAAAGCCGAGATAGCGCGCCCAGCGGGCGGGTTCGCTCTTCAAGCGGTCGAATACGGATGTCGGCTGATGCTGCAACTCGCAGAACTGAACCTGCATGACTCCTTCGAGATCGCCGGCAGCGTTCAACTCGACCATTCGGTCGACCAGCCTCGATGGCGTGCCCGGCGGAGGCTCGTAGAATAGGGTGCGACCGAGATGGATTCCCGAGCGCAGCGCGCCGATCAAACACAAGGCGCCATAGGAATGCGCGAAGACATCGACCGGCTTGCCGTCCTGCGTGGCGAGCTTGGCGGTGAGCGCGTCGATATCCTCGAACTCGCGCTCGATTGCATATGCTGGGGCTTGCTTGGTGCTCAGGCCGCGCCCGCGCCGATCCATCATATAGAGCGTGAAACGGGGGCTCAGCAGCGGTGCCACCCGATCGAACCCGAACCGGTCGTCCGCTGTGCCATGAACCAACAACAATGCCGGGCCGGAACCCGTGACCTCGCAAGCGATCACGGTGCCGTCCGCGGAGACGGCGGAAAACGTCCGCGCGGCCGACAAGCCGTTTAGGCCTGCGCGAAGTAGGTGAGCGCCGCCTGGACGCCGCCTTTTTGGATTTTCATACCGGCGAGATCCATGCCGACCTCGACACCGGCGAGCACACCCGTCAGCATCGTTTCGTTGAAATCGCCGAGATGGCCGATGCGGAAGGTCTTGCCGACTAGATTGCCGAGGCCCGCGCCCAACGAGATATTGAAGCGGTCGTAGATCATGTTGCGCACCTGATCGGCGTTCACGCCGTCCGGTGTCATGATCGCGGTCACGGTGTTGGAGGCGTATTTCGGATCCTTGCACACGGTCTCCAGGCCCCAGCCCTGTACCGCGCGCCGCGTGGCTTCGGCGAGGCGCGCATGGCGCGCGTACACCGCTTCGATGCCCTCTTCGTGCAGCATGGTCAGCCCTTCCTTGAGTGCGAAGAGCATGTTGGTGGCCGGCGTATAGGGGAACATGCCGTCCTTGTTCTGCGCCAGGATCGGCGCCCAACGCCAATAACCCTTCGGCATCTTCGCGGTCTTGTTGGCTTCGAGAGCCTTTTCGCTGACCACGTTGAAGGACAGGCCCGGCGGCATCATCAGGCCTTTCTGCGAACCGCCGATGGTGACATCGACCTTCCACGCTTTGTGCTCGTAGGGGAGCGAACCCAGACCCGAAATCGTGTCGACGAATAGCAATGCCGGATGGCCGGCGGCGTCAATCGCCTTGCGCACGCCGGCGATATCGCTGGTGACGCCCGTCGAGGTTTCGTTGTGGACGGCGCAGACCGCCTTGATGGTGTGGCTCTTGTCGGCTTTCAGGATCGATTCCAGCTTGTTGAGATCGATCGGTGAGCGCCAATCGGTGGGCTCCTGATGAAGCTCGAAACCCATTTCGCTGACCATCTCGGCCCACAAGCGGCCGAAGTGGCCGGTCTCGAAACCGAGCACCTTGTCGCCCGGCGACAGGGTATTGGACAAAGCCGCCATCCAGGCGCCGGTGCCTGATGCTGCGTAAAGGATGACCGGATCGCCGCCAAAGGCGAACACGCGCTCGAAGCCGGCGAAGATGTCCTTGACCAGCTGCTGGGCAATCGGACCTCGATGATCGACCGTCGGTGCGCAGAGCGCGCGCAGCACGCGGTCGGGCACATTGGTCGGCCCTGGTGGCTGTACAAGTTGGCGTCCGGCGATGCGAGGCATGACAGTTTCGCTTTCTGTAGGAGTGTGAACGATGCGCGCCCTTCTAGCGGGTCGCACCCGAAACGGCAACCTATTCGCTAGAAATTGGGCTTTTGCCCACCAGCTTATGCGCGGTCGCGCAGTACAAGCCAGTCGTCGAGATTGCGATAGATCTGCTTCAAACACCGGCGCAGCGTGGCGAGATCGGCCCGATTCAGTCCTTTTGTCCCGATGGCCTCGTAGGCGAGCGCGATCGGAATATAGCGCTGCGTCAGGGCGAGTCCCTTGGCGCTTAGGGTCACCGAAACCTCACGGTTGCTGGTGGGCGAGCGGCGGCGCGTGACCAACCCCCGGCGGTTCAGGGCCGAAACCAGCCGCGACAGGGTCGATTCATCGATGCTGGTTCGATTGGCGAGATCGATCTGGCGTTGTTCGCCCTTTTGAAACAAGGCAGCGAGGACGCGCCACATGGGCAGCGATATTTCCGCGCGCGCCAGTTCCCCGGAAAAAGCTCCGGCGACGACCGTGCCTGTGCGGTTGATGAGATAGGGCAGATATTCGTCGAGATCGAAGGCTCGCTGGGCGGCTTCGGACACGGCGGGCAAGCGCGACTTTTTCATAATCTATTCTGCGCCGGAAATAGTTGCATTTACAAGAGTTGCATCCACACCTATCGTCGACCCAATCGGCGCAGGCCGAAGATCAATGGGAGACAGCGTCATGGAATTCGGCTATTTCACGCTCAGCGACAATAATTACGCGGACAATTCGCGCGGCGCCAACGAACTGGTCGAAAACATCGTGGCCGAGGCGCTGCATGCCGAACAGATCGGTATGCACTCGGCCTGGATCGGCGAGCATCATTTCGGCACGCTCGGCGTGCTCTCCTGCCCCGATCTCGTGCTCGCCCATATCGCAGCCAAAACGACCAAGATACGACTGGCGCCCGCGGTAACGGTCCTGCCGCTGCATCATCCCCTGCATGTCGCCGAACAGTGGGCCTCACTCGATCTGTTGAGCAACGGGCGTGTCGATTTCGCCACTGGGCGCGGCTACGACCGGCGAGAGTACGAACCCTTCGGCGCCGACTTCGACGACAATATGGAGCTATTCCACGAAGGCGTGGAGATCGTGCAAAAACTGTGGACCAGCGACGCGCCGGTCACGCACAAGGGCAAATATTATCAGTTCGAAAATATCCGCACGACGCCGCGCCCGGTGCAAAAGCCGATGCCGATCTATATCGCGTCTTTTTCCAAACCTTCGCTCGAACTTGCGGCGCGTTTGGGTTGCGGCATCATCGTCGCACCCTTCGCGGCCACCATGGCCTTCGGCGGCTTGGCCGGGGTCGCTAAGGCCTTCCACGAAATTTGCGACAAGGCCGGCAAGAAGCCGGGCCCGATCATGTGCAGCTACTTCACGCATTTCGCCGACAATCACGCGCAGGAGCAAGCGGCGCGCGCGCGCCAGATCCGCTATTTCAAGGAATGCGTGATCGCGTCCTTCCCGGGCGATCCCGAAACGGCACCGCCGACCTATCGCTATTTCATCGATATGGTGAAAAAACTGCACGAGGCGAAGGCTGAGACTCTCAGCCCCAACGCGGTGCTGCTCGGCTCGTCGCAACAGATGATCGACACACTCAAGACCGCGCAAGATGCGGGCTTCAGCGAAGTGATCCTCTATGTCAATGTGGGCCTCAAGCCGCACGGCATGGTGAAGGACGAGATGTCACGCTTCATGGAACAGGTCGCGCCGCAATTCCGGTGATCAATAACCTATAGCCCGTCATCGCCCGATTTATCCGGGCGATCCATTGATGGATGCCCCGGACGAGCCGGGGCATGACCGCTCTGGGTCTATTTGATCTTGAAAATCTTCTGCGCCGTATCGCCAAGCACTTGCTTCGTCTCGGTCTCGCTTAGTTTCGCCGCGCGTACGACCTTGGTCGGATCGGGATCGCCGATCGGGAATGGATAATCGGATCCCAACATGACTTTCTCCGGCCCGACGACCTTGGTGAGAAAGCGCAATGCCTGCCAGCTGAACAGTACCGAGTCGAAATAGAGCTTGGCGAAACCGGCCGCCGGGTCGGCGTATTCGCCGGGATGGATGTCGCGGTTGCGCTCCAACCGGCCGAGCATATAGGGGAGTGCTCCGCCGCCATGCGAAAGCACGAAAGTCATGTCCGGATATTTGAGGAAATGGCCGGAGAACAGCATGCGCGCGACGGCGGTGGTGGTATCGACGCCGCGGCCGACCGCATTGATCATGTCGAAGTCGTCGAGACGGGTATCGCCGCAGCCGAACATGGGGTGAAGGTAAATGACCGCCTTCAGTGCGCTGGCTGCTTCCCAGAACGGATCGAGGTCAGGATCGTCCAGGGTTCCTGCCGATCCTTTCGGTTGCGTACCGATCATCGCGCCGGCAAATCCGGCCTTCACCGCCTCCTCCAGCACCTGTGCGGCGAGCTTGCCGGACTGCAGGGGTACGGTGGCCAGGGGAGCGAGACGCGCACTCGAACTCGTGCCCAGCATCAGGTGCTCGTTCACGAAGCGACTCCAGTTCGCCCCTTCCTCGGCCGGCAGTTCGTAGCCGAAGGAATCGAGCCAGCCGCCGCAGACCTGGGCATCCAAGCCCGTCTTGTCCATCCAGGCCAGCCGCTCGGCGGTCTCGCGCAGCTTGGGCGCCACGGGCCGCGTAGGTACGCCGCCGGCGAAAGCGAGGCGATAGGCATTGTCCTTGGCAAGCAGTTCGACGTTCGGGAATTTTGCAGGTGCGGCTTGCAGGGCCTTCAGCATCGCGTCGGGGGTGAAATGGGCGTGGGTATCGATGATCACGTCTGACTATCTCCGTTGAGCAGGGCTTCGATTTTCATCATATGCATGGGCAGGCTGTCGAGGCACAGATTGCGCGTACTCAGCGCGTCGTTGACGGCGCTGGCGATGCAGGCGGGGGCACCCAGATAGCCGCCTTCGCCGGAACCCTTTTGTCCGTGCGAGGTGAGCGGCGATGGCGTGCAATGTTCGACGTCGCGCACGAAGGGCACTTCGAACACCGAGGGCATCAGATAGTCAGCGAAGGTGGCGCTCATGAACTGTCCGTCCGGCGCGTAGGTGAATTGTTCGTAGAGTGCCGCGCCGATGCCGTGCGCCACGCCGCCGATGATCATGCCGCGCACGATGTCGGGATTGATGACGGTGCCGCAATCGTGCGCCAGCGCGTAATCGAGGATACTCACCTTGCCGGTGCCGGGATCGATCTCGATCAACGCGAAATGCGCCTGGAAGGAAAAACACGGATAGAGCTGAACCTTGTCCTGCGCATCCGGCAGTTGCCCGCCGCCCGGCACCTGCCACACATATTCCGCCTGCAGGCCGGGCTCTAGCCCTGCCGGCAATTTGTGATACTGGCGATGCGCGATGATGCAGAGCTGCTCCCAGGTCAGTTTACGCGCGGGGTTCGCACGATCGAAGAACGTGCCACCGTCGTAATCGAGTTCGCTTTCGCCCACGCCGAGATTGTGTGCGGCAATCTTGATCAGCTTGTCTTTGATCTTGCGCGCCGCGCCCGCCGCCGCGCCGCCCAGCATGATCGCCATGCGTGAGGCGACAGGGCTGCGCGTCGGTAATCCTGCCAGCGAATCCGCATGCAGCACGCGAATGTCGTCGGGCTCGCGTTCCAACTCCTCGCCCATGATCGTGGCGACCAGCGTTTCGTGTCCCTGGCCCGAGGTTGTGGTGCCCATGATGCCGGTGATGCGGCCTGACGAATCGACCCGGATGCCGCAGCCTTCCATGAAGGTGGTGATCTCGGCCGCCGGGTTCATCAGATATTCGAACATATTGTTGCCGCCGCCGGGCTCCAAGCAGGTGGCAACGCCGATGCCGGCCAATCGACCCTCCTTGCGGATCGCATCGCGGCGCAGCGTGAGGTGTTGCCAATCTGCGAGCGCGATGCCCTTGTCCAACACGGCCGGATAATTGCCGCTGTCGTATTTCGTGCCGGTCGGGATTTCATAGGGAAAGGCGTTCGGCGCGATGAAATTGCGCCGCCGGATTTCGAGACGGTCGAGCCCGAGATGGCGCGCCACTTTGTCCACAGCGGTTTCGATCATGAAATTGGTCGGCGATTGGCCGAAGCCGCGCACCGGAACCTGACCGGTCTTATTGGTGGTGACCGAGATGGCTTCATATTCGACGCTGTTGATCGTATAGGGGCCGACCAGCGCCGCGATGGGTTTGCCCAACTGGAACGGCCCACGCCCGGGATAGGCGCCGGCATCGTCGAGGGCGCGGATCTTCAACGAGCGGATGGAGCCGTTCTTATCGAAGGCCACGGTGGTATCGAAAATGCGGTCCGGTCCGTGCGCGTCGCCGCCCGACATATTGTCGAGCCGGTCTTCGATCAGGCGCACCGGCACGCCGCCCAGCATGCGGCTTAGATGCGCAACGATGATCGTGTGCTTGATGCCGCGCTTCACGCCATAGCTGCCGCCGACATCGACGTCGTGATGCACCTTTACGCTATTGAGCGGGATGCGCAGCGAAGCCGCGATCTGCTCGGCATAGTTCGGCATCTGGATCGAGGCCCAGATTTCGATGATCTCGCGGCCGATGTCCCAGCGCGCGAGTGCGCCGAAGGTTTCGATGGGCACGGTCGAGGAGCGGTTCCAGCGCGCGCGGAAAGTCAGTGTATCCTCGGCCTTGGCGAAGTCGTCCGCGACTGGGCCCCAGGTGAAGGTCTGCCGATAGAGTACGTTCGATTTATGGCCGGGATGGACCAGTGGCGCATCCGGCAGCAAGGCCGCTTCCGGATCGATGATGCAGGGGAGCGATTCGTATTCCACCGCGATCAATTCGATGGCGTCTTCGGCTAGTCCACGCGATGTCGCCGCGACCACGGCAACCCATTCGCCGGCATAACGCGTAAGATCGACGGCGAGCGGATACCATTTCACTTCGGGCGTCGGCAGCCCGCCATAGAGCGGATTGGTCGCCGCCGACAATTGCGCGCCCGTCAACACGGCAGCGACGCCCGGCAGGGCGAGGGCCGCGCTCGTATCGATCGACAGGATTTTGGCGCGCGGGTGCGGGCTCGCCAGCACCGCGACATGCAGCATGCCGGGCAATACGATATCCTGGACGAAATTGCCCCGCCCCGCCGCGAGGCGCTTATCCTCGGTGACCCGCCGCTTGCGCGCGACATAGCGCGTATTGGGCGCGTGGCTATCGAGGGGGGCGGTCATGACGCGTCCTTCATGCGCCGGCCGGCCAAGCGTATCGCTTCGACGATCTGGGCATAACCGGTGCAGCGGCACAGATTGCCGCCGATGGCTTCGTGGATTTCGTCGTCGCTCGGGCTTGTGGTTTGTTCGAGCAGCGCGTGCGCGGCGATCATCATGCCGGGCGTGCAATAGCCGCATTGCAGCCCGTGTGCCTCCATGAAGGAATCCATGATCACGCCGGGCGTGCCGTCGTCCTTGCGCAATCCTTCTGCTGTTGTGATGGCGTGTCCGTCGGCCTGCACGGCGAACAACAGGCAGGACCGCACGGGTGCTCCGTCGAGGATCACGGAGCAGGCGCCGCACACGCCATGTTCGCAACCCATATGGGTCGCGTTGAGGCCGAGGTTTTCGCGTAGGAAATCCAGCAATGACATGCGCGGCTCTGCACTCGCACTGCGCGCCACTCCGTTCACGGTGAGTTTGATCATGCTCATGCCGCAGCCTCAAGGATCGCGCGCTCGGTCAACACGCGCGCGACGCGGCGGCGATAGGCGGCGGTGGCATGCAGATCGTCGGTGGGCGAGAGAATTGGATCGACAGCGCGTGACACCTCGTTCGCGAGACGCGGATCGATCCGCTTGCCGACGAGGGCCGCTTCGACCTCGGCGGCGTGCACCGGATTGGCGGATGCCCCGCCAACCGCGATGGATGCGCGGCGGCAGACCTTGTCCGCGCCGAATTCAAGCTGGGCCGCTACCGCGACGATGGCGAAATCACCGTGACGCGGGCTGATTTCCTGGAAGCCGACGCCGACCGTGCCGCTCCAGATCGGGAAACGGATTTCCGTGAGGCATTCGTCGGTGCGCCGCACGGACGACAATGGCCCGGTATAGAAATCGCGTGCCGTAACAGTGCGCGTGCCGGTACGGCTGGCCAGCCCGATCTCGGCATTGAGCGCGATGGCTGCCAGCGGAATTTCGGCCGAGGGATCGCCATGCGCGATGGAGCCGCCGACCGTGCCGCGATTGCGTGTCTGGGTGTGGCCGACGAAGGAGAGTGCCTTGGCCAGCAAGGGCGTCTGTGCGTTCACCTCCGTGCTGGCGAGCGCGGCGGCCTGACGCGTCATGGTGCCGATTGATAAATATCCGTCGCGGTTCGTGATGCCGGCCAGTTCGGAAATCTCGTTGAGGTCGATCAGGGTGGCGGGACGTGCCAAGCGCATCGCCATCATGGGCACGAGCGTCTGTCCGCCTGCGAGGATAATGGCATCCTCGCTCTCAGCCAGCGCGCTCAGCGCGTGGTCGAGCGAGGTCGCACGAATGTAATCGAAGGAGGCGGCTTTCACCTCCAGCTCCCTCTCCCGCAAGGGGGGAGGGAATTTTCGGATACGGCCTGCGTCATTCGTCCCAGCCGTCCTCGACGTCGCGCACCGACGTCTCGGGCGTGATGTTTTGGCGCGTACGCTGCTGGGTGAGCTTGCCGTTGATCTGCCAATCGCCTTGTGCCGCGCGCTGGGCGGCTTGTTCCCACGACGGATGCCAATCGCCGAGGCTATAGCCGTGCCAGGGCGATTCGGGGCGCAAATTGGGCAGGCCGAATTTCTCCCACAGCAACTTCGCCTTTTCCATATAGGGCTTGGTTGGAAGAGCGAGCGGCGGCATGTCGGCCTTCATGGTGGCATCGATCAGCATGGCGCTGTCCTCGGCCGTGCCCTCGCGCCAGGGTCCGTGGCCGAGGCCGCGATGTGGGACAATCATCACATCCTCGCTCGGGTTCTGCCGGTACGCCATCGCCCACAACAAGGCATCCGCATTGGTCGGATCGATATCCTCGTTGACCGCGATGACGATCTTGCCGGTATCGCCCTTGAAGGCGATCGAGCCTTGCAGCGCCCGCCAGATTTCGGTGCGCGGCGTGCCCTTGGCCATCACCAGGGTCATGACCTTGAGCAGCGAGGTCAGCGGCTCGTGCATCGAAACCTTCACGACGCCGCGACAGCCGAGCGTGTTGCGCAGATGCGACAAATAGAGCGGCTCGTAGGCGATGCGCTTGATGACCGAGGATTCGGACGGCGTCGCCTGGCTGATATAAGAAACGACTACCGGATTCTTCTTGCGCGTGATCGCGGTGATGCGCATCGGCATATTGTATTCTTCAAGTGCGACATGGCCGTGGCTTTCGCCGAACGGGCCTTCCGGCTCGACATAGGTCGGGTCGATCATGCCTTCGATGACGATCTCGGCTTCGGCCGGCACCATCAAGGGCACGGTCTTGGCCGCGACCATATTGATCGGCTCGCCGGCAAGCCCGCCCGCGACCTCCATCTCGTCCATGCCGAGCGGAAGTTTCTGCGGTCCCATGAAGGCGACGATCGGCGGGCAGCCGAGCACGATGGCGACCGGCATCATCTGCCCAAGTTTTTTATAGTCCTGCCAATGAAGGTAGCCGCCGGCGCCGCCGATACGGGTCGCCATGCGCACCACCAGCCGGTCCGGCGCCTTGAGCGCGCAGCGGTAGGTGCCCATGTTTTGGACGCCGGTCGTCGGATCCTTCGTGATGACGTTGGTGGCGGTTAGGGTCGGCGCGGAATCGAAGCCGGGCGTCGAGACTGGGATCGGGATGGCGTCGAGCCCATTGCCGTCGCCCAGCAGATCCGCACCTTCAATCACGATCTCCTGGCAAGGAGCAGCGGAGGTGATGACGCGCGGGCCGATAGGTTTAGCGACGGCATCGGTCCATTTCTGACCGATCCTGTCGACCGGCACGCCCATGCCGATGGAATAGATGGCCTCGTTGCCGGCCAAGGCGCCGACTACGACCGGCATATCGAATTTGCGCCCCTTGGCGTCGCGAACGTCCGTGAACAGAAAGGCCTTGCGGTCTTTTTCGACGATGCCGCCGCGGAACTGCCAGCGCACCAAGGGCTGCAGTTCGGAATCCTTGTCGATGGGCTGGTCGATGATCCAGAGCAATCCCGCTGCTTCGAGCGCCTTTAGATGCTCTTGAAGGTCGTTATAGCCGCGCGCGCGCTTATCCGGTCTGACGTCAGTTCTGGCATCCATTTTCCTTCGGCCTCCCTTACGCGCGAAGCTTGCACGTTTTGACAGCCTTGATCGAGCCAAAATGGTGCCCGACACTAGGGGTATGGACGATCACAGACCGACACACCCGTTGCCGACCCCGCCGATGGCCGCGCGTCGGCCCGTTACCGTGACCCGTCATGGCGAGACCATGACCGACGATTATGCCTGGCTGCGCGATGCCGATTGGCGCGCGGTGATGCGCGATCCCGCGCGCCTCACGCCTGAAATCCGCGCCTATCTGGAGGCGGAGAATGCCTATACCGCCGCAGCACTCGCCGGAACGCGCGATTTGCAGGCCGAACTGGTCGCCGAAATGCGCGGCCGCATCGCGGAAGAGGATTCGAGTGTTCCGCACCGCCACGGCGCCTATGAATATTACGTCCGCTTCGAGACCGGCGGCGAATATCCCATCTATGCGCGCCGACCTTTACCGGACGGAGCGGAACAAGTCATGGTGCATGGGCCGAGCGAGGCGGAAGGCCGCTCCTACTATCGCATCGCTGCCTGCGCCCATTCGCCTGATCATCGCTACGCCGCCATCGCCATCGATCCCGACGGCTCAGAACTGTGCCGGGTACGTATCCGCGAGATCGCGACCGGCGTCGATCTCGCGGATACGCTCGCCAACGCCCAGGGAGATCTCGCCTGGGCCAATGACGGCGAGACCTTGTTCTATACGATGCTCGATGCCGAACATCGCCCGAACCGCGTCTATCGGCATCGCCTCGGAGACGCGCAAGATCGCGACGCCCTGATTTACGAGGAAATGGATACCGGCTTCTATCTCGGTCTCGATCGCAGCGAGAGCGGGCGGTTCATCCAAATCTCCGCGCACTCGCATTCCAACACGACCGAAATCCGTCTCATCGATGCCGATGCGCCTGCGCGCGATCCCGTTCTCGTCGCTGTTCGCGAAACCGGCCACGATTACGACCTCGCCCATGCGGGAGACAGATTCTTCATCCGCACCAATGCGGGCGGGGCGGAAGACTTCAAGATCATGGAAACCCCTGTCGATGCAGTCGGGCGCGCGAACTGGCGCGAGGTCGTTGCGCACAAGCCCGGCCGTTTTATCCGCCGCGTGGATATTTTTCGCGATTATCTCGTGCGCCTCGAACGCGAAGGCGGCTTGCCCGCTATCGTCGTGCGCAAACTGTCCGACAATAGCGAAACTACGCTGGCCTTCGACGAGGAAGCCTACGATCTCGGAATGTCGCGCGGC
Organism: Caenispirillum bisanense; assembly: GCA_945877815.1. Taxonomy (GTDB): domain Bacteria; phylum Pseudomonadota; class Alphaproteobacteria; order Rhodospirillales; family UBA2165; genus CANIGJ01. The sequence goes on along the minus strand of CAMDWJ010000048.1, from coordinate 3,860 downwards.
TACGAATTCGCGACTGACATTTTGCGCATCAGTTACGCCTCGATGACGACACCCGAACGCACCATCGACGTCGATATGAAAACCGGCGTCCGCACTTTGCGCAAGGAGCAATGCATTCCGAGCGGCCACGATCCCGCGCGCTATGTGACGCGCCGGCTCTGGGCGACGAGTGCCGATGGCGTGCGCGTGCCGATCACGCTGTTGCATCGGCGCGGGCTGGCTCTCGACGGAAATGCGCCGATGCTGCTCTACGGATATGGCTCCTACGGTCTGCCGATCCCGGCGTCGTTCGCCGCTAGCCGTCTCAGCCTGGTCGATCGTGGTTTCGTCTATGCCATCGCGCATATCCGTGGCGGCAGCGATCTCGGCCAGCGCTGGTATCTCGACGGCAAGCTGACGAAAAAGATGAACACCTTCGGCGATTTCATCGCCGCAGCCGAACATCTGATCGCCGAAGGTTATACTGCGAAGGGCCGCATCGTGGCGCAAGGGCGCAGTGCCGGCGGCCTGCTGATGGGGGCGGTCGCCAATATGCGGCCCGATCTGTTCCGCGCGATCCTTGCCGAAGTGCCCTTCGTCGATGTGCTCAATACCATCTGCGATGCGAGCCTGCCGCTGACGCCACCGGAATGGGTCGAATGGGGCAATCCGATCGAGGATGAGGCGGCCTATCGTTTGATGCGGTCCTATTGCCCCTATAGCAATGTCGCCGAGCAGGCCTATCCGCATATCCTGGCGGTGGCGGGTCTCACCGATCCGCGCGTCACCTATTGGGAACCGGCCAAATGGGTCGCCAAGCTGCGCGCCACCAGGACGGATTCGAATCTTTTGCTGTTACATACGGTGATGGGGGCCGGGCATGGCGGCGCGTCGGGCCGTTTCGCACGGCTGGAGGAAGTGGCGCTGTCGTTTGCCTTCGCGCTGCTCGCCTCCGACAGTCAATCCTAGAGCAAGGACGTTTTTCATGGCCACGGTGAACGAGTTGCTGCATCGCCGCTTCGGCGTGGCGGACGATCCGAACGATGTCGCGTTGAACGAGACGCTGACCTCGATCCTGTCGCACCGCAGCATCCGCAAGTATCGCGACGAAGCGGTGCCCGACGATCTTTTGCGAGTTCTGCTCGCCTGCGCGCAATCGGCGCCGGCGAAATCCGATTTGCAGCAATATTCGATCGTCCATCTGACAGACGCTGCCGCCAAGGCTAAGCTGGCCGAATTCGCCGATACGCGCGCGATTGCAGCGGCGCCCGTGGTTCTGGTTTTTTGCGGAGACATTCGGCGCGCGCAGCGCATTTCGCAATTGCGCGCCAAGCCCTACGCTCAGAATACGCTCGACAGTTTCATGAATGCGGCTGTCGATGCGGGGCTCGCCCTGCAAGCCTTCATCGTCGCGGCCGAGTCTGCCGGGCTTGGCTGTTGCGCGATCAGCCAGGTGCGCACGCGGATCGAAGAGGTTTCGACGCTGCTGGGTCTGCCGGATGGCGTATTCCCGTTGGCTGGACTGACGGCAGGATGGCCGGATGAAACTCGCGAGACGAGCTTGCGTCTGCCTCCGTCGATCGTCGTGCATACCAACACCTACGACGACGCGAATTTCGCGGCAGAAATCGACGATTACGACGCGCGCCGGCACGCGGCCTTTCCGATTCCGTTGCGGGGCCAGTTGCACAACGACATTTACGGAGTTGCCGCATTCTACGGCTGGTCCGACCATGTCGCGCGCCGCCTGTCGCAGCCCGAAGGCCGCGAGACCTTGCGCGCATTCCTTGAAAACAGGGGTTTCGCGCTGAGCTGAATTCGCGCTTAATTTTGCGCCGGCGGTGGCAGCGCGCCGGTGCGGCGCATCACCGCTACCATGATCGGCGCGGCTGTCATCACCAGGATGTAGCGCACGAGCTGGTGGAAAATCACGAAGGTGAGGTCGGATCCGAGCCCGAAGGCGACCAGCGCCATTTCGGCGAAACCGCCGGGTGCGAAGGCCAGGATCAATTGGGTTTGCGAAGTGCCGGTGATCCAATGAGCGACGACAGCGCAGGCCACACCTACGCCCAGCATCAAGAACCCCGCTCCGACGCCATGGGCGAGACCGCGCGCCACCGCTTGAACGCGTACGCCGGCAAAGCTTGCTCCTACTTCCGCGCCGATGACGATCTGCGCTGCCGCGATCAGGGGATCGGGAAACTGCAGATGGATGATTCCGGCGAGATTGACCGCGGCGACGCCGATCATCGGACCGAACATATGCGGTGAGGGCACACGGATCAGCTTAGCCGCGTAATAGCCGCTGACGCCGGCGGCGATACCGAGCATGACATCGCCGAACCCGTAATTCGTGAGCGGCAAGGTCACGGCCACGGCATCGCTCACTTGATAATCGGCGAACAGGCGAAAGGCGATCGGGATGGTGAAGACGGTCACGATCAGGCGCATCGATTGCGACAGCGAGACGATCCGCACGTCCGCGCGATAGGCGGCGGCCAGTGCGATCGCCGCGATCATCCCGCCGGGTGTCGCCGAGAAAAACGAGGTCATGATGTCGTATTTCGCGATCGCGCGCATATAGAAGGTGACGGCGGCAACTGAGAGGACCACGAAGACGACGATCAATAGGACGGTGGGCCACCATTGCGGAATGTGATGGATCAGGTCGGGCGTGACCGTCATGCCGAACAGCGCACCCACGATCATCAACATGGCGAGCTTGAGCCAGCCCGGCACCCACAGCTTGAGGCCGCACAGCGCCGCGACCATGTTGGCGAACATCGGGCCGATCATCCAGGGAAGCGGAATGCGCAACTCGACGAAGACCAATGCGCCGACGAGGCCGAGCGCTAGACTGAGCGCCAATTCTCGCCAATTTAGGCGGAAATCGAGAAGGTCTTTACGGATACATTCTTGCACGGACGCCGTCTAGAAGTGCCAGGAGATATTCAGCGCGCCGAAACGATCCATTTCCTTCTGGCCGTCGAATTCCTTAGTGCGGACGACATAGGCCAGTGCCGCGCGCATCTGGCCGTAGGCCACGGCCAATCCGATCTGGCCGTCGCCGACCATGATGTTGCGATCGACGCTATGGCTGTCGGCGAAGGTATTGCCGTCGAGGAAGATATTGTGAAGCATGGCGCGGCCCTCGACGCCACCGAACAGATACCAGCTCAGTCCTTCCCATGGTTCGATGGCTTCAAGCCCGGACATGGCCGGTTGGATATGCGCCGGGCCGTAATCGCGCTTGATGCCTTGTCCGACACGCAGAACCGCCCCGGTGCCGGCGAAGGTGAAGACATTGCCGAGGCTGCCGCCTATATGAGGCACGGCATCGGCTTCGAACGATCCGAATCGATAGCCAAGCGGACGCCAACGCCGCTCGAAGACAAAATTGATGGCGGGTTCGTCCTTGAGTTGGTGATCCCAGCCGTTGGATTCATCGACGTCGATGAGGTGATGATAGGTGTTTTGGAGCTCCTTGCCGAAAGCATGGGGGCCGACGACACCCAGCGTTATTTCGACCGAATCGAGCATGTCGAGCCGATCCGAACCTTCGATAAGAGAGGTCTCGGCATGGAGCGAGGCGCCGACGAACAGCCAACCGGCATAGGGACGATCATTCGGTACGAGAGCGCGGGTCTCCACATTCTCCGGCGTGAAGATCGTGTGGCCGAGCGAAAAGCCGATCCGTCCGGCCTTGAGGTCGGCGACCGGATAGAGAAATTGGGCTCCTCGACGTTTCAAGTGGATTTGAGGATCTCGGGCAGCGGAGCGGCTATTAGGTAGATGACGGTTATGAATGTGGCGGTTTTCCGGTAACCGCGGGCGCGAGCCCTTGCCGCCTTGAAGATGGCATTGAGGCCCTCAAGACGAGC
>CAMDWJ010000047.1 GCA_945877815.1 Caenispirillum bisanense | reverse complement strand
GGGCTCAGAAGTTTCCCCGGGCGGCCTCCTGTAATATCAGCTTGTCCAGCGTCAGGTCGGAGATCGCCCGCCGAAGGCGCTGGTTTTCTTTCTCCAGGTCCTTCATCCGCCGTGCCTGATCGGTTTTTAGGCCGCCAAATTCCTTGCGCCACCGATAATATGTTTGCTCGGAAACCCCGATCCGGCGACACGCGTCGCTCGCCGTGCCGCCCTGCGCAAGGACGATCTCCGCCTCGCGCAGCTTGCCGATAATCTCCTCAGGTCCGTGCTTTTTGCCCATTTTTTTCTCTCCTTCAGCGTCCAATCTAAAATATCAGATGGACCACTCTGAAGGGGGCAGATCATTAGCCTTTCGCGTATCGGAAGTCCTACGCGACGTTTTAAAATAATATCCTCGGATCGCGGACGGGGAACAAGGCCGCGATCGAAGCGTGGCGATGGTGCGACTATACGATCCGTCCGCACTCATCGCTCGCGGATCGCCCACCTGCGTCCTATTTTATCTCCCAGTAAACGAACGTCACACCCGGCTCGATCTCCTGGAATGCCGCCCGCACCCGCACTCCCGGCTCGACTTTTGCGGTCGTGGCGACAAGGCGTCCATACATACGGGGTCCATCGTCCAGTTCGACGAGCGCCACCGTGTAAGGGATTTCGTCCTTAAATCTAGGGTTCATCGCCCGGTGATAGACTGCGTAGCTCCACAATGTTCCGATCGGGGAGATTTCCTTCCACTCGGTTTCGGACGATAGACACTCATTGCAGATCGGCCCTGGCGGCCAGCGGAGATACCCGCACTTGGTACATGCCTGTACTACTATTTTGCCGTCTCTCGTGCCTTTCCAAAAAGGCGCGGTAGCCGGGTCATTGACGTCGGGAAATTTATTTTCTGCCATCTTCGACAACGAAGTCCTTTTTTGTGGAGTTGTCTTTACCCCGCGTGGGTCGACAAGATCGTTGCGGCACCTTTGTAGAAGTCGTGCGTTTGCGCATGCAGCGCCACCTCGACATCCGCGATCTGTCTGGAACCACATTCTTTCCGCAGCTGTCGCACCGCCTCGTACAGGTGCATCCAGTTCCACATGTAGCATTCGGACAATTGCCCACCGTTCGTATTGACCGGCAGAGAACCGCCCGGCCGAGTATGTCCTTCCTGGAGGAATGGACCGGCTTCGCCTACGCCGCAGAAACCGTACCACTCAAGCATCTGCAGCACCCAAACCGAGGTCGCGTCCTGTAGGTAAACTAGGTCCATGTCGCGGGGGCCGAGGCCGGCATTCGCGAAGACTCTGTCCGCGATGTCCTTGATCCACGGCCGCATGAGCTTGTCTGGATTTTGGTCGCTGCGCATCGCCGATTGTTGGGCGATAGATTGTATGTAGACCGGCGGCTTTTTGAAGTCCTTGGCACGCTCTGCGGTGGTGACGATCACAGCGGCACCGCCGTCGGAGATCATGGTGAGGTCGGGCCGGCGTAACGGTTCGACGACGTATGGGGAGGCGAGGTAGTCGGCGATGCTCATCGGCTCGCGGAATATCGCGATGGGATTATTTTGAGCCCATTCGCGCTGGGCCACCGATACCCAGCCGAGTTGTTCTTCGGTCGTTCCATAAAGATGCATGTGTCGGCGAGCCGCCATCGCTGCCGGCCCGGCGATGTGGACGAGTCCAGCCAGTGTCAGCCAGTCCCTCGTTCCGCCCCCAAAACTCGCCCCCGCACTGCGGAGGTTGGTCCCATATGTCAGCAATATCGTGTGCGCGAGACCGGCACTAATGGCGCCGACAGCTAAATGAAGCGAGAAAGCACCCGGGCCATACTCCAGAGTCGATGCGAAAGCCGGATTGATGCCAAGAAGCTGCCCGATATCCTCGTCGGTGCCGACCTTACCCGGTGCCATGGGCGGTTTACATGTAACAAGCCCATCGATTGCGCTCTTATCGATGCCGGCGTCTTCGATCGCCTTAACTGCGGCGCGCGCCGCTATCTCATTTGCGCTCTGGCCCGGAATTTCCCCTTGTTCAGTTGCGCCGATGCCGATGATCGCGGTCTTCGCAAGCGTCATACTACCTTCCCCCCTTCTGGAGATGCCGGAGGATACGCATCTCCAATCATCCGTAACGGAACTTGCGTTCAGTCGGCGGCCAGTCATCGCCTTAAATTTGATCCAGACGATAGTGGGACGCAAGATAAGCTTCAAGGATTGCGCTTAAGCGCGGGGAATGTAGGTGCTTTGGTACCGGTCTCGTCGAATTCGGTTGTTGCCGGCCGGTCAATTTAGATTTGGCGTGCGCCGGCGTTTGCAGCGTCATGTTGCGCCCATGCTGCCTTCTCCGCGTCAAGGGCTTGAAGGGCTTGGTCCGATGCCGGCGCTTCTCTTATGGCCTTGTGGCCGAGATGGATTCGCAAGCTTAGGGCTGATCGTCGGATATTGAGCGAACGCGCGGCACAATATCTATTTTTTCGTGCCTCGTATCGGGAAATCCTTGGTATTTTGTCCTAGATTCTATAGGTAATTGAGGTATCGATCTTTCCAAATGCGATCTCTGCGCCCGGGCATCAATGATAGCAATTAAGAACCCCACGCTTACCGATGGAGCATTGCTTCGTCATTCTGGGATGACGCGCCGATGATTAGAGCCGCGGTTGAACGGGCATTTGGTTCTGACGGGAAATGGACTCGCGGCGGCACGCGTGACGTCGGCCCCCAGATATTCCTGGGGGCGGTGATTTTCGCCAGTATCATAATTTTGGCGCTGATCGCCGTGGTCGTATGGCTCAGCTTCCGCCATGGAATGGCAGGCGATTCGAGTGCCGTTTGGACCACCGCCAATTATCCGGAAATTTTCCTAAATCCGTTCACTTATCGGGTCCTACTGAATACCTTCGGATTCTCGGTCGTGGTGCTGATCGTGTCTCTGGGATTCGGCGTACCGACGGCCTGGTTGGTCGAACGGACGGATTTGCCGGGAAAGAACATCGTCTTCACATTCATGGCGGTCGGCTTGCTGATCCCCGGTTTCGCCGCAGCGATGGGATGGCTGCTCTTGCTTCATCCGCGCATCGGCCTTGTCAATGTTTGGCTTGAAACGTCATTCGGTTTTTCGGGTGCGACCATCAATATCGCGACGATCGTCGGGATGGGCTGGGTACAGGGCCTCAATCTCGCGCCGATCGCGTTCATCATGACCGCGGCCGTCTTTCGCGCCATGGATCCCGCGCTCGAGGAAGCGGCGGAAATGTCGGGCGCCCCGTTCCGATCGACGCTGCGCAACGTGACGCTGCCATTGGCATGGCCGGGCGTGCTCGCCGCCGGGATCTATATCTTCACTATCGGTTTTTCCGCCTTCGACGTTCCGGCGATCATCGGCTGGAGCAATCGCATCTTCACGTTCTCGACTTATCTGGTCTTGCAACTCGCGCCGACGGAGGCGCTGCCGCGCTACGGGACCGCCGCGGCGCTCTCCGTTCTGTTCATCGGATTGGCTGGTCTTTTCAGCATGTGGTATGGCCGCATGCAGGCGCGAGCGCATCGCTTCCAGGTTGTGAGCGGCAAGGCCTACCGGCCCAAACTGTTGGCGCTGGGACGTTACAAGATCCTGGCTTGGGGGCTGCTCGCCTTTTATTTCCTTCTCAGCAAGGTTATGCCGCTGATCGTGCTGTGTTGGGCGTCGGTTCTGCCCTATTTCCAGCTTCCCTCTGCGATCGCCCTGGCGTCGGCCTCGCTGGAACGATATTGGCGCCTGCCGTGGGACCTTATCGGCGAAGGTTTCGGCAATACCGCGATCCTGATGGTGTTGACACCCACCCTTACCTTGTTTCTGGCACTTTGCTTTTCCTGGATCGTTCTGCGCTCAAAAATCCCCGGACGGAGCTGGTTCGATTTCATCGCGTTCCTTCCCCATACGGTCCCGAGTATCGTCTTCGGAATCGGAGCACTTCTGATTTCCCTGTTCGTCGTTGAATCCATTGTCCCGGCGTTCGGCACTGTGTGGCTCCTGTTGGTCGTCTTTATTGTCGGGCGGATCAGCTATGCCACGCGCATGACCAATAGCGGCATGATTCAAATTCACAAGGAGTTGGAGGAAAGCGGCCAGATGAGCGGAGCAAGTACAATTGGCGTATTGCGTCAAATTGTGATTCCGCTGCTTGCGCCGACATTGCTCAATGCTTGGCTCTGGATGGCATTGATGACGTTCCGCGAACTGACGCTCGCGGTGCTGCTTACTACCCGCGATAACATGACGCTTCCCGTGGTCATATGGGGGCTTTGGCAGGGCAGCGGATATGGCGATGCATCCGCGATCACCATCATCATGCTCGGCCTGATGATACCGCTCGTGAGCTTATATTGGTTCGTCGCTCGCAAGAGCTCCGTGAAAGTAATTTAATCAGGTCAACCTGAATAGGAAGCGAGGATACGATGCTGAAGGAAGACAATGAGCTTCTGACCCGGATCGGGCCGAATACCCGCATGGGTGCGCTGTTGCGTCGCTACTGGTGGCCGATCGGCGCGTCGGAGAAGGTGGGCAGCAAGGCGCTTCCGACGCGCGTACTGGGTGAAGATCTGATCCTGTTCCGCGACGGCAATGGCAAGATTGGTTTGGTCGATAAGGCCTGCCCGCATCGCAGCGCATCGCTGGAATTCGGCCGTGTCGAGAAAGACGGAATCCGCTGTTTCTACCACGGCTGGAAGTTCGGCGCCGACGGCGGCTGCCTCGATATGCCGGCCGAGCCCGAGAACAGCCCGCTTAAGAACCAGGTCAAGCTGCGTTCCTATAAGACGCAGGAAGTCGCGGGATTGATCTTCGCATATTTGGGACCGGATCCAGTTCCATTGCTTCCGGCCTACGATCTTCTGGTGCGCGACGATATGGATCGTGTGGTGACCCAAGGCCTCGACCGCTGCAACTGGCTTCAGCGCGCCGAGAACGCGGCCGATCCGTGCCATAGCATGGCGCTACATGCCTCGGTCTATCCGTCCATCGCCTTGAAGCGGCCAGACGCGCTCTATGAGAAGACCTGGTACGGCATGCGCTTCGCGGTGCAATACGAAGGGCAAAAGCTGCAGAACGTTTTCCATCAGATCGTGCCGTCCCATACGCGGCGCTTCGGCGCGCGTGTCGGCGACAAGCGGCCGGCGCAGTACCTCCATCTGCGCACCCCGGTCGACGATTTTCAGACGATCACCTACATCATCGAAGCCGTGGAAACGGAGGGTGGCCGTCCGGGCACGATAGAAGTCGAGGATCTGCGCGTCATGCCGCCCGGCGAATACGACCGGGTGGAAGACGGCTGGTGGGGCATCTCGTCGCACGACCAGGACCGGGCGGCGCAGGAAAGTCAGGGCGTGATCGCCGATCGCACCAAGGAGACCTTGGCGACGTCCGATCGCGGTATCGCCATGCTGCGTCAAATGCTGCTCGAAGGGCTTAAGGCGATCGACGCGGGGGACGACCCGATGGGCATCATCCGTGAACCCGGTCAAAACAACCTGATTGCCTTCGATGCGAAGAAGAATTTCACCGATATGGACAAAGACTTTTCGGGTAAGGCGGTTGGATAACCAAGCACCGCAATAATCGATTTCAACAGCTGGAGAGCTTTCATGAATTCATTCTCGCGTCTCGGCGTCTACGCTGTCGGTTTTGCGTTTTTTCTAGGTGCGTTGCCTTCTCTGGCGGCCGAACGGAGCCCGGCGCTGACCGAGCTGATCGCGGCGGCCAACAAGGAAGGCAAGCTCGAACTACAGTGGGGATCGACGTTCCTGGGCGGCAACGAGGGGACAAAAGAACTCACCGCGGCGATGAACGCGATGTTCGGCACCAAGATCGTGACGCGCTTCACCCCGGGACCCAATGCAAACGAATCCCTCAACGCAATCATCGTGGCCAATAGCGTCAACCGGCCGTCGCCGACCGACGTCTTTATCGGATCGAACCAGCACGGCGCGTTGATTTTCGAGAAAAAGGTCGGGATCGAGGTCGATTGGACGAAATTGCTTCCGGGCCGTATCGACGCGAGTTCCATGGAGGCGAATGGTGCCGCGCTCCGTGCCTTCACGGTTGTCCCCGGCGGCATCATCTATAACACGCAGCGCGCCCCCTATCCGCCGACCAAGCTCGAGGATCTTCTCAAGCCGGAATGGAAAGGGAAAATCGCGTCCACGCCCTATGCATCGGGCTTCGATCTATTGTCGTCGACCGACGTCTGGGGCAGCGAACGTACGCTCGATTTCGCCCGCAAGTTATCCGCGCAGATGGCCGGGCTCATGCGCTGCAACGAGCTCGAACGCATCGCGTCCGGCGAATTCATCGCCTATGCGATGGATTGCACCGGCACGGATTGGCAGGATCTGAAACGCAGGGGCGCGCCGATCAACCATGTGATTCCCACCGACTTCCCCGCAGTACGGTTCAACTACGCGACGGTTCCGAAAAACGCGGCCAATCCCAATGCGGCGAAACTATTCATTACATTCCTTCATACGCCCGAAGGACAAAATTTCCTCTGGCGCCATCAGACGGCCGACCTTCACACCTATCCCGAAGCGCAGATGGGAATTTTCGTCCGCGATCTCGAGAAGAAAGGCGTCAAGTTCCATCAATTCGACATCCCGTGGTACCTGGCGCACCCCGAAGCCCGCGAGGGGATCGGCAAGGTCGTGCCGATTCTGACCGGCGGTAAATAAGTCGAATAGGGCGGTACCAGCCGCCCTATTCCATGAAGCTCGCTTTGAGAGCAAACGAGATAACTTAAATTTGTCGAACAGATCGAAACGAGAGGCAAAAAGAATGGTGCTAGAGCTTCAGACCCTCGGGATAGAGGACGCCGAAAAAGCGATAGGAGCCGGGATGGCGATGGCGCGCCGCTATGGCCGGCCGATGGCGTTCGTGGTCGCCGACCGGGAGGGCGAGCCGATCGCAACGCTCCGTATGGATGGGGCCGCTGCGCGCAATATGCGCCAAGCACTCCGCAAGGCTAAGACGGCCGCGATCATGGCGCGCAATACATTGGCCTTCAAAAGAGACTTGGAAGAGCGCAACGGTTCCTTGCCGGAATGGGGCGATCCGATGCTGACGACGCTGCAGGGCGGTTATGTCGTGAAGCCAGTCGAGATTGTCGACAAGCAAGCGGCCCGCATCACCGTCGATCCGGTCGACGATATCGTGCTGGGATCGGTCGCCTGTGGCGGCTTGCCTTTGGAGCTGGATGAAGAGGTTGCGCGCACGATGGTCCGCGCAATGGGCTACAAGCCGGTGGTTGACGAGCGCATCGTAATCCACTGGAAGACAAAGAAATTGCTGGAATCGGGTGCGCGCCGCACGACCCTGCAATTGCCCGTGGGCGGCGACTGGATGAAGATCGGGCAGGAAACGATATCCGCCTCCAAGGTAGGCAATCTCATCATCACGTCGGGCATTCCGGGCATCAACCGTAAGACCGGAGTGCTGCCCGAGTCTCCGGCAGATCAGTTTGCATTGGCCTACGAGAATCTCCGTTTCGTACTTGAATCCATGGGCGTGGCTGGTCCCGAGGAGATCGCACACATCACGGTGTATATTCCGGATCCCTCATTGCGTAACCTGATCAACCGGGGCTGGATGGCTCTGTATCCCGATGGCGAGCGCCCAGCGCGCAAGACAAACCAGGTGCCGTTGCCCGAAGGCATGTTTGTGCAGCTTCAGGCGATTGCGGTCGTTGGAGAAAAGCGTATGCAGCTCGAAATCCCGGGTCTCGCGCACCGCGATCCTTTGCCGATGGGCGTTAAGGCCGGCCCCTATGTCTTCTCTTCGGTCATCAGCCCGCAGGACCCGGCAACCGGCAATACCGTTTCCGGTGCACAGGCACAGATCGTGCGAAATTTCGAAAACGTCCGGTTGCTGATGCAGCAGGCGGGCGGCACGGTCGATAACGTTAATCACCTATGGGTTTTCATGAAGAATTTCGACCATCAGCCGGCGATGGTCGACGAATGGGTGCGTGTCTATCCAGAGGACGGCGACCGTCCGGCGCGCAAGACCGTCCAATATGAGCTGGGCCAGAACACCGAAATTCAGATTCAGGCGACCGGTTATATTGGTGCCGAACGTATCAACTTCGAGACGCCAGGCCATACCCATCACGATCCAATTCCGATGGCGGCGCGGACCGGCGGGTTGCTCCAATCTTCCGGCATCTCGGGCATCGACCCCGCGACCGGCAAGGTCCCCGGCGATCTCGACTCGCAGATCAAATGGGGCATGTTCCATGTGCGCAATCTGATGAAGGAATCGAACGGTACGCTCGACGATATCGTGTCGATAACGATCCTGGTGCGCGATCTCGCGCAAGCCGCGACGATCAGCGATCGTTTGATCGAACTTTTTCCCGAACCGGCGAAACAGCCAGCATTGAAATTCGTGAATTACCGCATGCCGGGCAGCTCGCACCTCCAGTATCACGTGACGGCGCTGATCGGGGAGTGAATTGTATCGCCTACGAGCCGTCCGTCAGTTTCCACGGTCCGTTGTGGCCAGCAAACCGCGCCGAAATTAGGTCGGTAGTTTATGGATGGGGTCTACCCAATAAACTTCTTCGGGCTTTTCCACCGGATCGACGTCCGTAATATTGACGACAACCGCCTCGTTGTCCGAGCGGACAAGCACGCATTCCAGCGTCTGCATCGGATCGGCGTTGATCTCCTGATGCGGCACGTAAGGAGGCACGAAGATAAAGTCGCCGGGGTTGGCTTCCGCGACGAATTCCAGCTTGTCGCCCCAACGCATGCGGGCTTTGCCCCGGATGACGAAGATCACGCTCTCCAAGGCGCCATGATGATGAACGCCCGTCTTGGCGTCGGGGGCTATCTCGACCGTGCCGGCCCAGATCTTTTGCGCGCCGACCCGGGCGTGAGTGATGGCCGCTTGGCGGAACATGCCCGGTGTCTGCGCCGTGTTTGAATCGAGCTGATCGCCTTTGATGACCCGCACACCATTGTGCTTCCAGTGCGATTCACCAGGATGATGGTGTCCGTGATGCGGGCCGGGCTCGTCTCCGGAATTTTGATTCATTCTGACACTTCCTTTTACACGCCGGCTTCGACCCAGAGTTAAGCAGAAAATTCCCAATCCGAACGCCAAATGTGTCACGGCATCATATATTCGTCCGTCAAATCCATACCAGTTCCCGGCGACCCACCTCACAGTTGGTTGGAATTATATTCCTTGACTTGACGCGAGAGTTTCGGCGATAATGTTCTTGTTTTGTACCAAACATTGGCAGGCGTTTAATGGCTCGTCATGCCCGGGCCTGTCCGGAGCATCCATTGATGGATCGCCCGGATAAACCGGGCGATGACGGCTGAATTGATAAATCGAGCAGATTTCCAGATGACGATGCCTAGAAATGCACGGTCCATGCACAGTAAATGCCTAGATCGTGTCAAGAAGATGCACACAAAATGCGAAGATCATGCCTAGACGAGTGTGCATTTCGGAGTGGACTTAACGCCGGATTTCCGGGCTTTTTCGGACTGGATGCCTAGAAATCCACATAAATGCACAGATTTCGCGGGCGAACCGCCTCCAACGCCCGCCGGCGAGCCGCCCGCAGAGGCGAGCGACCCGCGTACGCTAACTTTTGAGGAAGCGCGGCATAACTTCCTTGGCGAATAGTTCGGCCGAGGATTCGCAAATGTGCCGCGTTTCGCCGTCCCATTCGCCGAGAAAACGCAAATGCAAATGGTTGATGCCGACATCGGCCAGTTGCTGCACCTTGGCGGCCACGGTCTCGGGGCTGCCGGAGATGGTCGATTTCATATCGCCGCCCGCGGCGTAACCCTCGGCGCGAGATTGGTCGCGTGCCGGCCGGATGACCGGTCCGTCGGTCGGTCCGTGCCGTTCGATGTAACCCGTGCGGATCTTCATCGTTTCGGCCCGCGCGATTTTCTCGCGCTCCTGGGCTTCTTCGTCCGTGGCGGCCACCGTAACGCCGACCCAGTCGAACGAGCACCAGCGCAGGCAGTTGTCCATCACATGCTGTGGATGATGGGCCTCTTCAAGCGTCGTGCGATAAAGTTGTATCTGGCGTTTCAGATCGGCGCCAAAGGTGCCGAGGAATGCCGGCCAGCCCTTCTGTGCGGCTTTGATCAGTCCTTCCTCGCGGCTCGCGACGCGGATAAGCGTCGGGTACGGTTCGGAGTAGGGGGCGGGCATGATTCGTCGTTTGATCAGACCGCTGTTGGAGCCGACCGAGAAACTGTATTCCGGATCGCCGTTCCGAAAGCTCCAGAGCCGCTCCATGGTGTCGAGCGTATCCTCGCCCGCGCGCCCCGAGGCGTGATAGTCCTTGTCGATACCGAGCCCTGTCGGCTCAACGCCTTGCCAGCCGCTGCCGACCCCGAACAGCACCTTGCCTTTGGTGAGTTGGTCGAGAAGGTTCATGCTCTCGACGAGCCGGACCGGATGATAAAACGGAATCGACAGCACGCCGAAGCCGAGATAGCGATCGCTCGGGATCAGTGGTGCTACATAGGACGCGAACTGCATCGGGTTGCTATGCCACGGCCCACGGAAATGATGATCCGTGTACCAAGGATTGTATCCAAGCTCGGCAAGCCAGACCGATTGTGCGACCGTCATGTCGATGATCCGATGATCATCCTTCGGATCGTCGTTGTCCGGAAAAAACATGTTCATCGTCATGGCAGAGAATTGCATCGAGAACTCCGGTTTTAGCTATGCCCACTTTTAGAAACCCGGCATCGTCGACGGGAGATCATGTTTCACAGTGCAGCCTGCCTGGCAAATTGCCAAGTCTCGAGTCGACGCCTCAGGCCGTCATTGCGGAATGCGGGGCGGGCTGTTTAGGCAGCCGTTGCCCGCTGATGCCCCAGCCCGACGCGATGGCCGATATAGCGCGCGAGGATCGCCGACGCGATGGTCATGGTCATGATCAGCACCCCGATCACGGCGGCTTGCTCGAAGCGCCCGGAATCGAGCAATGTGAGTTGCAGGATGGACAGAGGCTGTGTCGAGCCCGTTCCCAGCAGCGCGATGATCCCAACGGCGGCATTGGCGGTCGCGAAAATCTCCAACCCGATCACGGCGATCGACGGCGCGATCAAGGGCAGCACCACGCGGCGGAACGTATAGAAACGCGAGCCGCCTGCCGCCCATGCGGCCTCCTCAAGCTCGCGTCCAATCTGCACCAAGGCGACGCGTATCATTTGAGTCCCGATGGTCATGGTTCCGATCAGGAT
Source organism: Caenispirillum bisanense (assembly GCA_945877815.1). Lineage (GTDB taxonomy): Bacteria > Pseudomonadota > Alphaproteobacteria > Rhodospirillales > UBA2165 > CANIGJ01. The sequence continues at coordinate 15,452 of CAMDWJ010000047.1, read as the reverse complement.
CGCGATCACCAAGACCGCGAGGGTGCCGTAAAGCGGACGAAAGAACCCAACACCAGTAAACATTTGCAAAAATCCCAGGCTGAGAACGAGCCCCGGAACAAGCGTCGGCAACCAAGTGAAAAAATCGAGGACGCGCGCGCCGTAGAATTTCGCCTTCACGATGACATAGGCGATCACCGTATAAGCGATCATGCCGGAGATCGCGGCGGAGAACGCCAGCTTGAGCGTATTGAAGAACGAGCGCTCGATGGCACCGTGGGTCATCGCCGCTAGCCAATTGTCGAGGGTCCAAGGCGTCGCCATCTTGAAGATTCCGAACATCTTCATGAAGGTCGCCATCGTCAGAAAGCCAAACGGCACCAGCGTCATCAGGGTCAGCAGCAGCGCGATCGCGCAAAACAGCGGCCAGCGCCAACGTCCTAGATCCTGCACACGATTGCTGAACTTGCCGGAAATCGAGGCGTAGCTGTGGCGATGTGAATACCACTGCTGAAGGATCACGAACGGAATGATCGACAGGATGAAGACGATGGACAGCGCGCTGGCGAGCCCCTGCATTGGCGGCTCGCGCGTCATGGCGGAGAAGATGATTGTGCTGAAGACGGAAATTCCCTTCGGCGCGCCGAGGATCAGTTCGATCTCGAAGGCCTGCATGGAGCGGATAAAGCTCAAGAGCACGACCACCAGGATGCCGGGCGCCATGATCGGAACGACGATGCGCCAGAACACCCTCGCGATCGAGGCGCCGCTGGTGCGCGCGGCTTCCTCCAGCGACGAATCCAGCGAACGGAAGGCCGGCACCAGGAGGAATACCTTCACCGCGATGCTGGAGGTCATAAGATGGACCCAGACGATACCCCACCACGAATAGATATTGAAGAACGGCCGCTCCACGAACGGCAATTGCATGATCAGTTGGTTTAGCATGGCATTGCGGCCGGCGAGCAGCAGCACCCACGACAGCGTCACCGGTAGCGCCGGCATAAACAGCGCGATCCAAAAGCCGACCTCGAGAATCGTACGTCCGGGCAGATTGGTGCGCGCGATCATCCAGGCGATGCAGACGCCCAGCACCACCCCGATCAACTGGCGCATGAAGGCGAGCGAGACGGTGTTCCATAGTGCCTTGTTGAGATTGTCCTGGCTGAACACGCGCTCCCAATTGCTGGTGCCGTGAACCGTCGCCTGGCCAAACTCGCTCACCTCGAAACTGGTGATCAGCAAACTCAACACCGGATAGATTACCAAGAAGCCGACCACGGCCAGCAGCAAGGTCAACAGCAGCAGCCGCACCTGTGGGGAAACCGCGAAGCGCGACCGCGCGCGAGGACGCGCGTCCGCCGGTTCGTTTGCGATCGCAGTGGTAGCGGCCGTGTTCATTTTCTATTGCCGGTCCCAAATCTGCACATGTTCCTTCGGGAATTGCAGATGAATCTGCTGGCCCTCGTGCCACGTTGCCTCTCGGCCAAGATGCATCTGGGCTTCCTGTCCGCGCGGCAGATCGATAATCGCCTCGTAATATTGCCCGAGGAACAGCAGATGGCGGATCGTACCCGCAACCGTATTGGCCGCCCCGTTCATCGCCGCAGGCACGATCCGAATCTCTTCCGGCCGTACCGAGAGAAGGCACTTGGCTTCGGTAGCCGCGTTCGCAAGATGATTACGCCCGTGCGAGACCAATTGCGTGCCGTCTCCGAGACGCACACGCGTGCCGTCCGCACCGCTCTCAACGATGCGCGCGCGCACCAGCACCGATTGACCCAGAAAATCGCGCACGAAGGGCGTTGCCGGATGGGTATAGAGTTCGATCGGCGGGCCGATCTGTTCGATCTTACCATCGCGCATAACCGCGATACGGTCGGATAGCGCCAGCGCCTCAGTCTGGTCGTGAGTCACGAACAGGATCGAGATATTGAGCCGGCGTTGGAGCACCCTTAATTCGGTACGCAGCCGGTCGCGCAGTTTCGCATCAAGATTACTGAACGGTTCGTCCATCAGCAGGACATCTGGATTGGCGACAAGACCACGTGCAACCGCGACGCGCTGTTGCTGCCCGCCGGAGAGGTGCATGCCGGGGCGCGCCGCAAAGCCCGCGAGCCCGACATGGGTCAGGATTTCGTTCACCTTACTGTCGATGGTCGATTTCGGCGCGCCGCGCGTGCGCAGTGGAAAGGCGACGTTCTCGAACACGCTCATATGCGGCCAGATCGCGTAGGACTGGAACACCATTCCCATATCGCGATCCTCGGGCGAAACGAAGATCCGCTCGGCCGGAGCATCTATCACGCGGCTGCCATACAGCACCCGCCCGCTGCTCACCCGTTCAAGCCCGATCGCCATGCGCAAGGTCGTCGTCTTGCCGCAGCCCGATGGGCCAAGAAGCGTCAGAACCTCGCCCTTGTGAAGCTCAAAGCTGACGCAATCGACGGCGGCGTGCGCGCCGAAATAGCGCGACACCCCTTCCATGCGGAGAACCACCGGCGATACGTTCGGCTGTTCACCCTGAGACACCGACTGTGTCATCGTTCAACGAACTACTGCGCCTGTCCCGCGCGTCTAGCGCGGACCTCCCTTGACCTGAATATAAAGGTCCATCGCCTTCTTTTGGATATCGTCGCCATTGTCCGTGCCGGGGATAAACGCGTTATCCAGATTGGCGTAGTCCGGCGCTGTCTTCGCCTGCTGCGCGTTGATGGGCTCGACGTCTTTGCGCATGCTCACCGCGCCCGAATCGTTGCTCTTCGCGTAGACTTCGACGAACGCCTGTTGGCCCGCCTTGCTCAAAAACCAGTTGACCCAGATGGTCGCGGCTTCCTTGTTCGGCGCGTTCTTGAAGATCGCCACGCCCTTCGGACCGACGACATTGCCGAACGGTAGTTCCTTCACCTGTTCGCAGCCGCCAGCCTGACGGCAACGCGTGATGACGTCGTTGGTCACACCAGTACCGACGGCCAAATCGCCGCGCATAACCGCATCGGCGGCCTGACGCGGGTTCATGTTCACGACCAGATCCATCTCGCCGTAGAAGCGCTTCATGAAGTCCGGGCCCTTATCAAGATAATAAGAGCCAAACGTCCAGGTGCCGCCGTTGATGCGGTACGGATCGCGGATGCCGATCAGTCCCTTCAATTTCGGATTGAGCAGGTCTTCCAGCTTTTCGATCTTCACGCCCTTGGCATTGTCGAGGTTCACGTAGCTCAAGGTCGAGGCATACAGAGAATGGATGAACACCTGCTTCGCGCGAGCCGTGCTCCACATATATTTTGGATTGCGCCAATTGGCCGCATCCTTCACCTCGGGTAGAATCAAAAATGGTTCGAGATCCTGAAATACGCCGGCGCCGATCATAATGCCGTTCATGTTGGATGCCGACGCCCACATGCTGTCCCAGGCGTAAACGCCGTTCTTCTGCTCGCCCACCACGCGAGTCACCATCGCGTCGGGGATGATCTCGGTGACTTCAACCTTGATGTCCGGGAAGGCTTTCTGGAAGACCTGGACGGTGGCTGCAAAGCCTTCGGCGGAATGGACCGACATGACCAGTTTTTGGCCCTTCGCCTTGGCGAGCGTTTCGTCCCAGGTCTTTTTCCAGTCCTGTGCGGACGCGTCGAACGATGTGCCGACGAGCGCAACCGCAGCCGCCAGCAGTCTGATAAAATTCAGTTTCATAAAAACCTCCCTGTCGGTTCGATCCGTGATCCGGATCGCCTTTCATTTATTTAGTGTAACGCCGCCGAACCTTATTCGGCGGCGCGGCGTTGCAGGACATCGCGTTCGCCATCGTCGAGGTCTACATCGCGCGGCAGAACGAAATCGATCGGGCGGACGCGATAGGCCTCCATGTTCTTGGGCTCCGACGGCTCCGTCCCGGCCATAAGCGCTTTTACCGCATCGAGCAGACGCTTGCGTATCTGGACGATCGCAAGATCGGAGCTTGTCAACTTCTCCAGGCTCCGGTCTGCGATATTTCCATAACCCTGATCCTGGATCACGGCCAAGTCTTGCGACGGAATCGCCTTGATGCCGGTGTAGGTTTTGGTTCTCTGGTCTTCGCGGTCGATCAGGTAATTGTTCGAAGAATTGGCCTTCGGCGTGAAGGTGCCGGGGATCATTTCCGGAAAAATGACGCCTGCATTCGCGATCTTGAGCTGCTCTTCGGTTAGCGGCTGGTCGGGATTGGTCCAAACACGGAACTGAATCGTGGTCTCATCGTCGATCGGTAGTCGGATGTTCGCGGTGAACGGCCAGTTCTGGGGGGCCGCGATCAGGGTGGCGAACGGAAACAGCCACTGATTGATGCGCCAGGAATAATGGTCGGGACCCGAATTGCGCTGCGCGGCGAGCCGCACGCCGTAATCGGTCGGCTTAATGACCCAGCGTGGCGCTTTGTCCTGGAACGCCGCCGGATTGATCGCGGAGCCCGGAAGTGCTCCGGTCAGGCCGCTGTGCAGGAACGAGATATGGCTCGAATCTACATCGCCTTCCATGTGCTGAAGCCAATTGCCTTTGATCACCATCTTGCGGATGAAGCGATGGCTGTCTGGTGCATCGAAGATCTCGGTCGCCGGCGGTTTCGGCATCAATTCCTTCGGCCCGAAATAGGCCCAGATCATGCCGCCCCGTTCCATCACCGGGTAGGAGCGCGTGCCGACGCTTTTCTTGATGCGATCGCCTTCGGGACAGTTTGGGACGTCGACACAATTACCTTCGACGTCAAATTTCCAGCCGTGATAGACGCAGCGCAATCCGCGTTCTTCGTTGCGACCCCAGAACAAGTGGGCGCGGCGGTGAGTGCAGTAGGCATCGAGCAAGCCGAGGCGGCCGTCGGTATCGCGGAACAAGACGAAGCTTTCGCCGAGCGCATCAACCTTCACCGGCTCGCTGTCGGGACCACCGACCTCGCTCGCTAAGGCGCACGGCAGCCAGAAGCGACGGAACATATTTCCCATCGGGGTGCCCGGCCCGACGTGCACCAACAGTTCGTTGTCTTCCCGTGTCATCATGGACTTAAGCCTCCGGTTTTTTTATTGCCGATGATCAACCTATAAATTGTCTCTCACAGATGTCCGTTTGGCCAGCAAATAAGATGCTCGCGGTCATTCGTCTCCGTTCCAGGGGAGAGCCGAGAGGAGGGCGAATTCTCGCTTAATACTAGCGATTTGTCGTCGGTATCCATTTGCCCGCTTGGAATTTGGATCGTCCGCGTCAACCGCGGCTGATGAACGACCGCATCTGGTTGGGCAGAATGGTTGCCTCGTACAGATTGACCTCGTCGGGCAACGACGCCATTAGAACCGCGATGCGCGCCACGTCTGCGGGGTCCATGGAATAGTCCTGCGGCGTTGGGCCGGCACCTGGTGCCGTGCGGCGCCCGGCACTGAAACCGCTGAAGGTCGCCCCCGGATGGATGATCGACGACACAATGCCGTATTTCCGTCCGTCCTGGGTGAGCTGGTGCGTCATGCCCTGGATCGCGAATTTCGTTGCCGTATAAGGCAGTGAATCGGGGCGCGGAGTCTTGGCCGAGATGCTGCCCATATTGATGATGCGACCGCCCTGCGGATCCTGCGCTTTCATATATCTGATCGCCTCGCGGGCGCATAGGAACATGCCCGTGAGATTCACCGCCATCACGTCGTTCCAGTATTTCAGGGTGATGTCTTCGGTGTTGATGTGGGTCGGCACGCCTGCGTTGTTCACGATCACATCGATACGGCCGTAGGCCGCTTTCGCCTTGGCGAACAATGCCGCGACCTGATCTTCCTGGGTCACGTCGGTCGGCACGGCCAGTGCCGTTCCGCCCTTCTTGGCGACGCCGTCGACGATCTCGTCGAGCTGTTCTTTGCGCCGTGCCGCAAACACCGTTTTGGCGCCCTCGGCGGCAAACATTTCGGCGATGCCGCGGCCGATGCCGCTGCTGGCTCCAGTGACGATCGCGACTTTGTCCTGCATCTGCTTGGTCATGAATTTATACTCTCCCTGGAATAGCGCGCGATCCTAACGCGCGAGGGGTGTTTCGTCACCACGGCTTATCGCGGTACGTTTTTGCATAAGACAATGGAGAGCAGGATCACATGACTGGATCAAGAACGGTGCCGGACGATATCTATCCGGAATCGGGCAATCGTCTGCCGCCGCCCGAGCGTGAGATGCTGGACGAGGCGCGAAAGAAAGACTTCGATAACAGCGTCAGCGGACGTACGCTCGCGGGCTTGCGCGGGCCGGGCGGGATTCAGCTATACAGTCCAGTCGGGCCGTTAATTTCGCAGGTTAACCGGTATCTGCGTTTTGACGCAGGAATCGACGCGCGGATTCGTGAAATCGCCATCCTGACAACGGCACGCGAAGCATCGAACCAATTCGAATGGACCATGCACGAGCCGGCAGCGCTGAAAGAGGGCGTGGCGCCCGAGATTGTGGATCTGATCAAGCATCGCAAGCCGTTAGCGGGGATTGCGGAAGAATATGCCCTCGTCATTCGCCTGGGTCGCGCGATCTTTGCCGACCGCAAGGTGCCGTCCGAGCTGTTCGCTCAGGCGCGCGCGCAATTTGGCGACCAACGCCTGGTCGATATCGTGCTTCTAATGGGTAACTACGCCGCAACGGCCGCTCTCTTGACCGCATTCGATATGCAATTGCCGGCCGAGAGTTAAGTTGCGCGCGCTCTAATCTTTGGCGCGCTCAACATAGGCGCCGTCTTCGGTCATCACGACGATCCTGGCGCCCGGAACGATATGGGCAGGCACCATGGCGCGCACGCCGTTGGACAGAATCGCCGGTTTGTATGACGAAGAGGCCGTCTGGCCCTTGACCGTCGGTTCGGTTTCCACCACCTCGAGCGTCACCCGCTGCGGCAATTCAATCGATACGGCGATACCTTCATGGACCGAGACGCTGCAGATCATGCTTTCTTGCAGGTAAACCGCTAGATCGCCGATGACGTCGGCGGGCACGGTGACCTGCTCGTAATTTTCCGGGTTCATGAATACATAATCGTCGCCATCCTTGTAGAGATAGCTATGCTCTCTATCCTCGACGTAGGCGCGCTCGAGCTGTTCGGTGGTGCGATAGCGCTGCGTGGTTTTGACCCCGTCGGACAAACGGCGCATATCGATCTGGGTCGTTGGCGTCCCCTTGCCCGGAAAAAAACTCTCGGCGGACAGGACGGCATATAACCTACCCTCGACTTCAAGAATGTTGCCCTTGCGGATGGTGCTGGCGATAACTTTAACCATGACAATAATATCCTTCTGGCGCGCCCCGGACGCTTTCTTCAGCGCGCACCATACTTATCTTTACGTAAATTGCCAGATCGGCGTAGGCATTCTGGCCCAAAAACTGGGCCAAAAACGAGGATTCCGGTTCCATGGTTGAGCCCTGGTGGATGTCGTTTCGCCATCGGGATCGGCGCGCTGGCCTACTGACGCGCAATCGGGTCAAATCGGCGCTCCGAGCCCATTTCGAGACGGAGGGCTTTATCGAGGTTGAATCGGCCGCCCTGCAGGTTTCCCCCGGCAACGAGACCCATCTTCATGCCTTTGCCACCAACGCCGTCTTTCTCGGCGAGGAGACAGCGCCGCTCTACCTCCATACCTCGCCGGAATTCGCGCTGAAGAAGATGCTAGCCGCGGGGGAGCGGAAAATCTTCGATTTCGCGCGCGTTTTTCGCAACCGCGAAGCGGGCAGGCTCCATGCCAGCGAATTCGTCATGCTGGAATGGTATCGCGCGGAAGAAAATTACACGACGCTGATGGACGATTGCGCAGGGCTCGTGCGCCTAGCGGCTGAAACTGCAGGGGTGAATAGTCTTCGCCAGGGCGACCGGCTGGCCGACCCGATCGCGGCGCCCGAGCGCCTCAGTGTGGTCGAGGCCTTTGCCCGCTACGCCGGTATCGACGTGCTGACAACGCTGACCGAGGCGGGCCTGTCGATCCGCGAGCCGTTTGCTCGGGCGGCCATGGGTGCGGGTGTGCGCGTCGCGGGCGATGACACCTGGTCGGATATCTTCAGCCGGGTGATGGCCGAGCGGATTGAGCCGCGTATCGGCAATGACCGGGTGACGATCCTTTATGACTACCCATTGCCCGAAGCGGCGCTGGCCCGACGGAAGCCGGGCGACGCACGATTGGCCGAACGCTTCGAGATATTCGCCTGCGGCGTCGAGTTGGCAAATGCATTCGGAGAATTGCGGGACGCCGCCGAACAGAGGCGCCGCTTCGAAGCGGATATGGCGGAGAAACTTCGTCTCTACGGCGAAAGTTATCCGATCGACGAGGATTTTCTGGCGGCTCTCGCTTTGATGCCGGAGGCGTCCGGCTGCGCACTCGGCTTCGACCGGCTGGTCATGTTGCTGCTGGGTGCCTCGCGCATCGAGGATGTCCAATGGACTCCCGCGACACAGCTGGCTTGAGTAGAGTCGGCGTGATGGCATCGCTTCGCACTCTTGCCGATTTTGTCGAAGCGGGGCTGGTGCCGGACGTCGAGCGTGGCGCGTTGGAAGCGGTCACCGCGCGCTATGCGTTGGCGCTGACGCCGGAGATGGCGGCACTGATCGATCCCGCCGATCCGAACGACCCGATCGGGCGGCAATTCATCCCCTCGCTGAGCGAACTGGATCGAAAACCGGACGAGGACGCGGATCCGATCGGCGACAATATCCATTCGCCGGTCAAAGGTTTGGTACACCGCTATTTGGATCGCGTGCTCTTGAAACCGTTGCACACCTGCCCGGTCTATTGTCGTTTTTGTTTTCGCCGCGAAAGCGTTGGGCCTGAGGGGGCCGGCAGCCTGTCGGAGGCGGAGCTTGCGGCGGCCTTCGATTATATTGCGTCGCACGAAGACGTTTTCGAAATCATCGTGAGCGGCGGCGACCCATTCATGCTTTCGCCGCGTCGCATCATGGCCATCGCGGAGGCGGCCGCCCGTATCGCTCACGTCAAGATCATGCGTTGGCACACCCGTGTGCCGCTGGTCGATCCCGATCGGATCGGCGCGGACCTAATCGCAGCCCTCAAAAAATTTTCCGGCGCCGTCTATGTTGCGGTCCATGCCAATCATTCTCGTGAATTCACACCGGCTGGGCAGGGGGCGTTGGCACGCCTCGCGGATGCGGGCATCGTGCTCGTCAGCCAGAGCGTGTTGCTCAAGGGCATCAATGACGATGCCAAGGCGCTGGAGGATTTGATGCGGACGTTCGTCGCGAACCGCGTTAGCCCCTATTATCTCCATCAGGGCGATCTTGCTCCCGGAACGGCGCATTTTCGCACCACCATTGCCGAAGGTCAGGCTTTGATGCGGAACTTGCGCGGCAGGCTGTCGGGGATCGCGCAGCCGACCTATGTCGTCGACCTGCCCGGTGGACATGGCAAGGTGCCGGTCGGCCCAACCTATCTTGGCGACGACCGGATCGCTGATCCCGCCGGCGAATGGCACGCCTATCCACCCAATTCGTCGGATATTTAGCGCGGCAATTCGGGCCTGAGCTTTAATTCTATCATTAGGTATTTGGTAGTATAGTTTATACAACTATTTAGTTTATTAATGAAGACCGTAAATATATGTGAGGTCGGTCACAATTATATATAACTTCTCGTGGTAATTTTCCTGTAAATTAAGACCTCTCGGGCCAAATTCGCGGGGCGATAACTAGCATCCGCCCATTACTATAGTGATCGTGTTTTTATGGCTATTTCGGCGTACTCGGTAACGCAGATCAGCGCACTAGCGGCGGCAGACATTCAGGCCCTGACGGTGACCGAGATCGCTTCGCTGGCCGCTACCCAGGTGGCGGCGATCAATACCAGCGGCATCGCCGTCATCGATGCAGCCCAACTCGCCGCCCTGTCCACCACCCAGGTTCGAAGCCTGACGACAACGCAGGTTTCCGGGTTTCAAAGCAGTTTGGCCTTCAGCGCGGCTCAACTGGCGGTTTTGAGCGGCCAACAATTCGGATTCCTGACCACCAGTCAAATCGACTCGCTGGATACAACCCGCATCGCGGCAGTCAGCACGACGCAGTTGGCCGCGTTAACCACGACGAAATTCGACTCCCTCGATACCGACCAGATCGCCGTATTGAGTACGACGCAATTGCGCGGCGTAACGGTGACGCAGATTGCCGGCCTCAGCACCACGGATGTGGTGGAATTCACCTCGACGCAAATCGGGGTCTTGACGGCAACGCAGTTGCGCGCCCTGTCGACGACGAACCTGTCGGCCTTGGATGCCGCGCAGTCGGGCGGCCTTTCGACCACGCAGATCGGCGCGCTGACGACGACACAGGTGCGGTCGCTATCCTTTACGGACTTCACGGAATTGACGACGACGCAGATCGTCGCCCTTACGTCATCGCAATTGGGAGTCTTGTCGACGACCAATCTGAACTATCTCGACGAGGCCACGGTCCAAGCGCTGAGCACGACGCAGGTCCGCGGACTGACCACGACGCAGATCGGCGGCCTGGACGTTATGGATGTCGCTGAATTCACCTCGACGCAAATTGGCGCCTTGACGACGTCGCAGATCGGCGCGTTGACGACGACGGGCATCGGTGCGCTGACCACGACGCAAATCGGCGGCCTGACCACGACGCAGCTGGGGTCTTTGACTACGACGAAGCTGTCGGCGCTCGAAGCGATACAGGTAGGCGAACTCAGCACGACGCAGATCAGAGGACTGACCTCGACCCAGCTGCGGTCGCTGTCGACGACTGATTTCTCCGAAATCACCACAACGCAAATCGGCGCCTTGACCTCGACGCAGATAGGCGCGCTGTCGACGACCAATTTCTCATCCATTGACGAACCCACGGTCGCGAGCTTGAGCACGACGCAGCTGCGCGGCATCACGACCACGCAAATCGACGGGTTGAGTTCCACGGACACGACCGAGTTTGCCTCGACGCAGATCGGCGCGCTGACGGTCACGCAGCTGCGCAGCCTATCGACGACGAACCTCGCCGCCTTGACGATGGTGCAGCTGGGCGGCTTGAGCACGACTCAGCTCATTTCCTTCACGACGACGCAACTTGCATCTCTCTCGGCCAGCGATTTCGCGGAATTCGCGACGACGCAGGTGATCGTCCTGACCGCGGCGCAGATCGGCGCGCTTTCGACGACGAATTTGTACTCTCTCGCGGAAGCCACAGTTGCCGCGCTGAACACGACGCAGATCAGAGGCATGACGACGACACAGATCGTCGGCTTGGAGGCTGCGGACGTGGTCGAGTTTACATCGACGCAGATCGGCGCTCTGACGACGTCGCAGATCGGTTCGTTGTCCGTGACTGGGCTCGGGGCATTGACCACGACGCAGCTCGACGGGCTCACATCGACCCAGCTGGGCGCGCTTTCGACCACGAAATTGTCGGCATTCGACGCCGCACAGTTCGGTGATTTCAACGCGACGCAGATCAGGGGGCTGACGACAACTCAACTGCGGTCTTTGTCGGCGACCGATTTCGCGGAAATTACGACAACGCAGATCGGCGGGCTGACGGCGACGCAGATCGGCGCACTGTCGATGACCAATTTCTCGTCCATCGATGAAGCCATGATCGCGGCGTTGAACACGACGCAGCTGCGCGGCATCACAACCACTCAAATCGGCGCCCTGAACACCACCGACGCGATCGAATTCACTTCGACGCAAATTGGCGCCCTCACGACGTCGCAACTGCGCGCTTTGACGTCGACGAATATCGGCGTGCTGACGACGACGCAGTTCGGCGCCTTGACGGCGACGCAATTGGGTTCGTTCACGACGACGCAGACGAGTGGGTTGACCACGGAGAGTTTAGTCGCGTTTACGACCACGCAAATCCGCGGACTGACGGCGACGCAATTGGGCGCGCTGTCGACGACCAGCCTGTCGTCCCTTGAGGGGGCATCGGTCGCGGCGCTGACGGCGACGCAGGTCCGAGGCTTGAGCACGACCCAAATCGGCGGTCTGGACGTCTTGGACGTCTTGGAATTCACCTCGACGCAGATCGGAGTTCTGACATCGACGCAACTCGGTGCGTTGACGTCGACGAACCTGGGCTTCGTCACCACGACGCAGTTGGACGGCCTGACGGCAACTCAGTTGGGCTCCATATCGACGACCAATCTGCCGGCGTTTGATTCGAATCAAGTCGCCGAGCTCAGTACAACGCAGATCAGGGGGCTGACCGTTACCCAGCTGCGCTCCTTGTCGACGACGGATTTCGCGAAAATCACGTCCACGCAGATCGGTGCGCTGACCTCAACGCAGATCGGCGCGCTGTCGACGTCCAACCTGTCGTTCCTCGACGAAGCCACGATCGGTGTGTTGAGCACGACGCAGGTGCGCGGCCTCACGATCACGCAAATCGGCGCATTGGATGCGACGGACACGGTCGAGTTCACCTCGACGCAAATCGGGGCGCTGACGACGACGCAACTGCGTGCCCTTTCGTCAACCAATCTCGGCGCCCTGACAACGACCCAGTTCATCGGCCTCAATACGACGCAGGTCGCGGGTCTGAGTGCGACGCAGATCGGTTCGCTGTCGACCACGGTCTTCGCGCAATTCACGACAACGCAGATCCGAGGTCTGACGTCGTCGCAGATCGGTGCGCTTTCGACAAATATCGTGTCCTCCCTTGATGCCACAACGGTTGCGATCCTGAGCACGACGCAGTTGCGCGGAATCACGGCAACGCAGATCGGCGGTCTGGAGACGACCGACATAACCGAGTTCACGTCCACCCAGGTCGCGGCGCTGACGACCTCGCAGTTGGCGTCGTTCTCGTCGACTCAAATCGGCGCGGTGACGACGACGCAGATCGCCGGCCTTTTGACGACGCAATTGGCGACTCTGACGACGACAAAGCTGTCGGAGCTTAATCAGACGCAGATCGGGGGGCTGAGCGCATCGCAGCTCAGGGGGCTGACGCTCACCCAGTTGCGATCGTTGTCGACCACCGATTTCGCTGAAATCTCGACGACTCAATTGGGCGCTTTGACATCAACGCAAATCGGCGGTCTGTCAACGACCAATGTGTCCTACTTGGATGAAACCGCCGTCGCAGTGCTCAGCACGACACAGGTGCGCGGTCTTACCACGACGCAGCTCGCCAGCCTGAGCACGACGGATCTGGTCGAAGTCACATCGACACAAATTGGCGCGCTGACGACGACGCAGCTGCGCGGCTTGACATCGACGAGCTTCGGCGCCCTGACGACGACGTTGTTCAATGGGCTGAGTACGACGCAGGTCACGGGGCTGACGGCAACGCAACTCGGCTCGCTCTCGACCACGGTTTTCGCGGAGTTCACGACGACTCAACTGCGCGGGCTGACGTCGGCTCAAATCGGCGGACTCTCGACGACGAACTTCTTCAGTCTTAACGAGACCACGATTGGCGGCCTGAATACGACGCAGCTGCGTGGAATTTCGGTAACGCAACTCGGTAGCCTGGACACAACGGACGTTACCGAATTCACATCGACGCAGATCGGGGTTCTGACGTCGACTCAGCTCGGGGCGCTCACCACAACGAGCCTGACCGCGCTGACGACGACCCAGATGGGTGGGCTGACGACCACGCAGCTGGGCGCGTTTACGATCACGAGGCTGTCGGCGTTCGATTCGACGCAGATCGGCGGGCTGAGTGCGACGCAAATCAGGGCCTTCTCGACGACGCAGGTCGGATCGCTGAACACGACGGACTTTGCCGAGCTTGCCACGACGCAGTTGAGCGCGCTGACCTCGACGCAGATCGGTGCGCTGTCGACGACGAACCTGTCCTCTCTCGACGAGACGACGGTCGGCGTTCTCAGCACGACGCAACTGCGCGGAATTACAGTCACGCAAATTGGCGGCTTGAACACGACCGATCTGGTCGAATTCAGCTCGACGCAGGTCGGCGCCCTGACGACGACGCAACTCGCCAGCCTGTCATCGACGAATTTCGGGGCCTTGACGACGACGCAGTTTGGCGGCCTGAGCACGACGCAAGTCGCGGGCCTAACGGCCACACAGCTTGGCTCGCTATCGACGACGATTTTCGGGCAGTTCACGACGACGCAACTGGGGGCTTTGACCGCGACGCAGCTGGGCGGCTTGTCGACGACGAACTTCTCCAATCTCGGCGAAACCACGATTTCCGCGTTGAGCACGACGCAGTTGGGCGGAATTTCGGCGACGCAGCTTGGCGGGCTGACCACGACGGATGCGCTCGAATTCACTTCGACGCAGATTCGCGCCTTGACGACGACGCAACTGGGTTCGCTGACGACGACGAGCCTGGGGGCTTTGACGACGACGCAGATCGGCGCCTTGACCACCACTCAGATCGGTGGGCTCGTCACATCGAAGCTCTCCGCGTTCGATGTGACGCAGGTGGCCGTGCTGAGCACGACACAGATCGGCGGACTGGCAACCACTCAGTTGGGATCGCTGTCGACCACTGACTTCGTTGAATTCACGACGACCCAGTTGGGCGTGCTCACTGCGACGCAAATCGGTGCGCTGTCGACGACAAACCTGTCCTCTCTCGACGAGACGACGGTCGGCATTCTCAGCGCGACCCAGGTGCGCGGGATCACTGTCACGCAAATTGGCGGCCTGAGAACGACGGATTTGGTCGAATTCAGCTCGACACAGGTCGGCGCCCTGACGACGACGCAACTTGCCAGCCTGTCTTTGACGAATTTCGGGGCCCTGACGACAACGCAGTTCGGGGCCTTAAACGCGACGCAGGTCACGGGCCTGACGGTCACGCAGCTTGGTTCTCTGTCGACCACCGTCTTCGGTCAGTTCACGACGACACAACTGGGGGCCTTGTCGGCGACGCAGCTGGGCGGCTTGTCGACGACGAATTTCTCCAGTCTTAGCGAGACCACAATTTCCGCGCTGAGCATAACCCAGCTGCGGGGCATCACGGCCACGCAGATCGGCGGCCTGACCACGACGGACGCGGTCGAGTTCACCTCGACACAGATCGGGGCGTTGAGCACGACACAGCTGGGTGGTCTGTCATCGACGAACCTGAGCGCGTTGACGACAACACAGATACGCAGTCTGAACACGACCCAGCTGGGTGCGATTTCGACCACCAATATTTCGGCGCTCGATATGCTGCAGGTCGCCGAGTTGAGCACGACGCAGATCGATGCCCTGACGACGACCCAGCTGAGGTCTCTGTCTGATATTGATTTCGCCGAGTTCACGACGACGCAGGTGGTCGGGCTGACTGCGACGCAGATCGGCGCGCTGACGACGACGAACTTCTCGGGTCTGAGCGAGTCGACGATCGGCGCCCTGACGGTCACGCAGCTTGGTGGCGTGACCACGACGCAGTTGGGCGGTCTGAGCACGACGGACGCGGTCGAGTTCACCTCGACCCAGATCCGGGCGCTGACGACGACGCAGTTGAACGCCGTGTCGTCGACGAACCTGAACGCCCTGACGACAACTCAGATCGGCGCCTT
>CAMDWJ010000046.1 GCA_945877815.1 Caenispirillum bisanense | reverse complement strand
GTTTCCACGGAGATTCCAAGCCAAGCCCAAGGGCCAAAACGTCCCCAGCTTCCATCGACCAACCTCCCATGCTGAAACCAACCCAGCATGAAAGGCGCAAAACCCACTTTCAACAGTTCTTCAATTCCATTCCAAACGTCGAGGAGCCCTTATTTTTAAGCGCCCCCAAAGCTGGATACTTTTTTTGCGAGGCCCGTCGGCCATCCCCATATCAATTCAACGTTTCTATTGATGTTCGTAGTACTGTCAATATACGCGAAACGAATAAGGACGCATCTTAGTTTAATTACGGACGTGATATGTGGTCTACCGAGATGCTTCTTAAACCTTTGAGTGTGTCAGGTGGCAATTAATTGCACAGTCAAGATCCCGCCGTATTGTTCAGCAGACGGGCGGTGAAGCCGCTAGACGCTAAAGACCCCAACAATTCAGCGACATGAGCGGGATCCCGGGTTTCGAGGGTGATATCGACATCGGCCTGACGGAGGGGAATGTCGCTAAATAAGCGCTGATGAACAACCTCGACTATATTTGCCCCCGACTTTCCAATCAATTCGGCAATTTCCGCTAATTCTCCAGGCCGATCCTCAATTTCGACCCTTATACGCACCAAAAAGCCCTCGCGGGTGAGCCCGCGCAGCAAAATCGACGACAGCAGACGCGAATCGACATTTCCTCCCGATACTATGAGGCCGACGGACCGCCCAAGGTATCGATCAGACTCCTTGATGATTGCGGCCAGCGGTGCCGCCCCGGCGCCTTCGACGACAAGATGTTGCTCACGGACATAGGTGAGCATGGCGCGTTCTAATTCGTTTTCCGAGGCGAGGACGATATCGGCCACATATTCCCCGGCAATTGCCTGGGTGATCAGCCCCACTTGCGCCACCGCAATTCCTTCGGCAACGGTCCGCCCCCCCATCCGATGCGATTCGCCACGCAAGGCGTTGCGCATCGACGGAAAAAGTTCGGTCTCCACGCCAATGATCTCGATATTCGGCTTAAGATGTTTGGCGGCTACGCATATCCCGGCAATCAATCCACCGCCGCCGACCGGCACCACGAGGCAATCGAGATCCGGAAACTCCGCGAGGAACTCCATCGCGATCGTTCCCTGTCCCGCGATCGTCAAAGGATCGTCATAAGGGTGGATCATCGTCAATCGGCGTTCATTGGCGAGGCGCTCGCTCGCAGCGCGCGCTTCGGCCAGCGTTTCTCCCTCGAGAACGACGGTGGCGCCCAATTTTTCCGTATCGCGGATTTTAGTGAAGGGCGTGTCGAGCGGCATGACGATGGTCGCCTGCATGCCCATGCGGCGCGCATGATAAGCGACACCTTGGGCATGATTGCCGGCCGACATGGCAATGACGCCGCGTGAAACTTCCTCGGTGGTAAGAGAGGCCAGCTTATTCAAGGCGCCGCGAACCTTGAATGAACCCGTCGGCTGCAGGTTTTCCAGCTTGAGGCGGATGTGCGCTCCGAACGTCTCGCTCAGGACCGGAGCAACAATCTGCGGGGTCGACAATCCCGCAGCACGAACGCGCACGGCAGCGGCCTCGATGTCCCCAAAGCTCACCTCGGATGCGGGCACTTGCGCCATCCAATGTGGCTTCAGCGCGGCAACAAAGTTATACGCAGCCGCGACACGCGCATCAATTCGCCGCGTGTCTTGCCCAGCACCACGAACCCGCCGTCTCGCCACGTCCACATCATGCTGCGATAATGCGGCGACAGAATATTTCCAGACTGTCCCGTTGCAATGACGAAACGCGAGTGTTCGAGATCGGCGAGATCGTAAACGCTGCGAAAGCCAGAGCCATGCAGATGCGCGAACGGTTCCGACTCATCGACGATCCTCATGCCGCCACGATTGATCGTATATTCCCCGCCATCGGTCTCGATCCATAAATTGGCGATCGTGCCCATCAGCGGCACAGAACGGAACAACGGGTGATCAAACTTCGCGCGATGGGCGTTGCCCCAGCGCCAGTCGTTCGGCTCAGTGGTCCCACTGCGCAATTCGATTTCCCGAATTGCCGATATAAGTGACGATTCGAGCAGGGTTCGGCAACTTTCGATCACCGAGGTACGTTTATCGTCGCACCAATAGGCGCCTATATCCCCGTCGCTCAAAACCTTCTGAAGGAACAGAGGGCGAATGGACCAGAACGCCGGAAGATTTTCGCCCAGCTCGTCTTCATAGAGGGCGCGGCTAAACCTCTTGAGCCAGGTCATGAAGATCAAAGGCTCTTCCAGCTCGCGTTCCATGCGTCCGTTCCAGGTTCGCATCCGCGACATGATCCGGCGTCCAGCGGATTCCTGCGGCTCGAACCCCGTCATCAGCGGCAGCAACGACCTCGCCATCAAGGATAGCGTGTCCATCTGCATGCGCACGGCATCTTGAAGTTCGTAGCGCCCTTTCTTTTCATGCAGCAGCGCAAGAATTCGTTCCGCGCGGAACGGCGCGTCCCAATCGCGCGTAATAAAGTATGGATACCGATCGTCAACGATCTTGTTGTTGGCATTGACGAGCAATCCGCTGTCCGGGTTGTCTGTGTGCGGCAATTCCCCGAATGGAATGAAACCGGTCCAATCTTCCGTTCCCTCCCAGCCAGAACGAACGTAGAAACCATCGCCGCCGGCACGGATCGGAACGCGGCCGGGCGCATAAAAACCGATCCCGCCCTCGGTATCGGCATAGGTGACATTGATCTGCGGCGCCACGATATCGCCTAGGGCAGCAACGAATTCGTCGCGGTTACGCGCACGGTTCAATCGATACAGCGCCTGGATGCTGGTGTCGTCGTCGGCTAGGAAGGTCGATTGCAGGGCGACGACGCCCGTGCGTCCTTCGTCCAATTGCGTCGGCTCGCCCAGAATCACCGGGCCGTGGCGCGACTCGCGGATGACATGCGCAACTTCGGTGCCGCCTTTGACCCTGATGATTTCCTCGCGCCGGTTGAATGAGCGCGGTCCGTCCGGCGTGTCATAGCTTTCCGGATCGTTCGCCACGAGACGTTCGAGAACCGCATCCTGAAGATCGGCTTCGGTCGCTGTCAGGCCCCAGGCGATATGGTCGTTGTGGCCGATGACGACGTAAGGAACGCCGGGCACGGTCGCTCCAGCGGTTGTTCCGTCCGGCGTGACAATCTTGGCGAGGTACCAAAGGATCGGCGCGCCGAAGCCGAGATGGGGATCGTTGGCGAGAATCGGCTTTCCCGTGTTGGTGCGCGTCCCGCCAACCGCCCAGGCATTCGATGCACCCGGCATCTCGTCGGGTTCGGGCAACAGCGGCGCCTGTATATCAAGCGCCAGTAGCGGCAGGTGCAAACCGTCTATCAGCGGCGCGCGCGCCTGTTTGGCCGCTTCGATGGTAATCGGGCCTGCCTGCGGATAGGGGGCCCACAATTCTTCGATCCGTTCGCGCGGCAAGCTGCGCGCAAGACGCGCGCGAAGCAGTTCCGCCTGATAATTGCCGCTAAGGCGGATTGCCATCAGTTTGGTCCAAACGACAGAATCGGCGATCAACCAGGGCTCCGGCCAGAAATTCAATGCCAGGAATTCGACCGGACGCGCGCCGTCATGATTGCTCAGCCAGGCGTTGACGCCATCGGCATAGGATTGCAGATGTTTGCGTACGCCGTCGTCCATCACCGCCACGGATTTTTCCGAGGCGCTATAAATTCCCAGCGTGCGATATTGCCGGTCGGTTGCGAGGGTTCGTTCACCGAAAATTTCGGAAAGGCGCCCTTGCGCAAGCCTACGCTGCAACTCCATCTGCCACATACGATCGCGGGCATGCGCATAGCCGAGCGCAAAAGCGGCCGCGTCCAAATTCGGGGCATAGATATAAGGAACGCCGTCGGCGTCAAACAGGACATCGGCGCGCTCGCTCAGACCGGCGACACGTTTTTCTTCGCGCGGTGCCGGCAGCGATCCCATCGCCCAACCGACAATCGAAAACAAAAAGATCAATAGAACTGAAACGGCGAGGCCGAGTGTCTCGCGCCACCCGGTCATGATCATCCCCGCTTCAGGAGGCGCGCGGCCTCGATGGCAAAATAGGTCAAGATGCCATCCGCCCCTGCGCGCTTGAACGCGGTCAGGGTCTCCAGGATAGCCGCATCGTTGTTGAGCCATCCGTTCTGCACGGCGGCCTTCAACATCGCGTATTCGCCGCTCACCTGATAGGAAAAGGTCGGCATCCCGAACGTATCCTTCACGCGGCGCACGATATCGAGATAGGGCAGGCCGGGTTTGACCATCACCATATCGGCACCCTCGGCAATATCGAGGGCAACCTCACGCAAGGCTTCGTCGCTGTTAGCCGGGTCGATCTGATAGGTTTTCTTGTCGCCCTTCAGCGTCGCATTGGTGCCGATCGCGTCGCGGAACGGGCCGTAGAAGGCCGAGGCATATTTGGCGGCGTAGGCGAGGATGCTTACATGCTCGAAACCGGCTTCATCCAAGGCGCCCCGAATCACCCCCACCCGGCCGTCCATCATATCGGACGGCGCGATCACGTCGCACCCGGCCTGTGCCTGCACGACCGATTGGCGGCACAGGACCTCGATCGTTTGATCGTTCAGGATGATGCCGTCGTGCATGATACCGTCGTGACCGTCGCTGTTGAACGGATCGAGGGCCGCGTCGCAAATGATGCCGATGGAAGGGGTCGACGTCCTAACGGCCTGAATGGCCCGGCACACCAGATTTCCGGGATTAAAGGCTTCGGCGGCGTCCGGGGTTTTGGCCGCCGGATCGACCTCGGGGAAAATCGCCAGGGCTGGAATCCCCAGTTCAGCAGCCTCGCCCGCGACCTCGGGCAAAAGGTCCACAGTGACCCTGTTGATCCCCGGCATGGAGGAAATCGGCGTTTTGGTGCCGGTACCCTCGCATACGAAGATGGGGTAGATGAAATCGCTGGGTGACAGGCGATTTTCGGCCACCAGGGCCCGTTTCCAGGCGGTGCGGCGGTTTCGACGCATCCGCGTGGCGGGATAGCGTCCGGGATATATCGGCGGGTTCATGGACCTATAATGGAGGGCCGCGCGCCAACGTTCAATTTTTTATAAGGAATTTGTGCCATTATATTCCAATGGCACGGAACAACCCCTCCGAAGTTCTCTTCGAATTCGTCGAATTGGGACGATATGTGAAGGTTACCGCGCTCGACCCCATATCGATGGTCGAGGTGGCGATCGTCGGCGATCGGAACTACAAGCGCGAGATGCTGAAGCGGGCCGCGCTCCAAAAGCTCCGCTATGTGCTCAACCGGGGCGACTACCCGCCCGATGCCGAGTGACGACGACAATCTTTACTAATCGGCCCATAACTTTCATCCTGTCCCATATCGGCCGTTGGATGGCCGCTTTAGGTATTGGAGGAAGCATGGCTGTTCTCACCGAAGGATCCTGCGCACCCGATTTCACGCTAGCGAACCAGGATGGCGTCAAAATCGATCTCAAAGGTTTCGCCGGCAAACCCGTCCTCCTGTGGTGGTATCCGAAGGCCGACACGCCGGGCTGCACAATCGAGGGCAAGACCTTCCGCGACCATTACGCCGATTTCCAAAAGCGGGGGATCGCCGTCGTCGGCGTCAGTTTTGATGCGCCCGAATCCAACAAGAAGTTCAAAGAAGGCTGCACCTTCCCCTACGATCTGCTGAGCGATACCGATCACGCGATGTCCAAGGCCTACGGCGCCGCGACGGATGAGTCGCGCACGGCGAGCCGCGTCTCCGTTCTGATCGGACCCGACGGCAAGATCGCCAAATCCTATGCCAAGGTCAGCCCGGCCGATCATCCGGCCGAAGTTCTGGCGGATTTCGACAAACTTTAATAAACGCCAGTTTAAATACCGCCAGGCCAATCGGCGCAACGGCGGTATCAGGGAGTTAGCCTCGGCATGATCATCGAGTTCCACAACCACGTCCATCTGCCGGAATGGGCACAGCGGCCCTACTGGCAGGGCAAGTGCCCGATGGTCATCGAAAACGTGCTGCGGGTGAACGAAGAGGCCGGCGTCGATCTCGTCGTCATCAGCAATCCGCTGCACGAATTGAAGGGCAAGGATCGTCCCTACCAGCTACAGATCATCAAGGATCTCAATCGCTACTTCGCCGAGATGCAGTCCAAGCATACAGGCAAGCTGGTGGCGCTCGCTGGCGCGGTGGCGGATGGCGGCGACGAATTCCTCCGTGAAACCGAACGCGCGATCAAAGAAGATGGCCTCAAGGGTGCCATGATCACGTCGAGCGTCAATGCGGCCTATCCCGACGACGACGTTTGCCTGCCGTTCTTTAAGATGATGAGCGATCTCGACGTTCCCGTGATGATGCATCCGCCAACGGTGGCCTTCGGCGAGGAACGCATGAAAGATTACCGGCTGGCCTCCAGCGTCGGCCGACCGTTCGACAATTCGCTGGCCCTGTCGCGGTTGATCGTGCGTGGCATTTTCGAGAAATTCCCAAAACTTAAGCTGATCGGAACGCATCTCGGCGGCGGCATCAGCGAAATGATCGGCCGCCTCGATTATGCCTACGAGCTGCAGGAAGAGGCCTATTTCCTTGGGCCCTACGAGCCGATGCTCATAAAAAAGAAACCGTCCGAATATCTGAAAATGGTCTATCTCGATTGCGTTTCCTACCATGCGCCGGCGGCGCGCTGCGCGATGGAAACCGTCGGCATCGATCATTTCATCTTCGGCACCGACGCGCCGCCGCTTTGGCCGCTCAAGCAGCGCGGCATCGATCTGATCGATCAGTTGGGCCTCTCGGCCGCCGACAAGGAAAAGGTCATGTCGGGCAATGCCAAAAAATTGCTCAAGATGAGCTGACCTGCTATGTCCTGGCGCCCGCCCGGAGATAGGCGCCCGCTTTCGGCGCTCCGCGATTTTTTGGACGACGAGGCGGCCGGCGGCATCGTACTGATGTTCGTCGCGGCCTTGGCGCTCGTGGTCGCCAACACGCCGCTCGCCGACGGCTATTTCGCGCTGCTTCGATTGAAGATAGGCGGCCTCGACCTCCTGCACTGGATCAACGACGGCCTGATGGTCGTCTTCTTCCTGCTCGTCGGGCTGGAGATCAAACGTGAGATGTTGGAAGGCGAACTGGCCAGCTGGCCGCTGCGCCTGCTCCCTGGAATCGCCGCGGCCGGCGGCATGATCGTTCCGGGCCTCATCTATGCGGCCTGCAATTGGGACAACGCGCTGGGGCTGCGCGGCTGGGCCATTCCGGCAGCAACCGACATCGCCTTCGCGCTCGGCGTCTTGTCCCTGTTGGGGTCGCGCGTTCCGGCCTCGCTGAAAGTTTTTCTGGCGACGCTCGCGATCCTCGACGATCTCGGCGCCGTCATCATCATCGCGATATTCTATACGGCCGATCTTTCGCCCATGGCTCTCGGGCTGGCCGCGTCGGTGTTCTCTCTTCTCGCGATACTCAACCGTCTCGGCATCCGTAGGCTTTGGCCGTACCTCACACTCGGCTTCGTTCTGTGGGTCTTGGTCCTGCAATCCGGGGTTCATGCGACCATCGCCGGCGTGGCACTCGCCATGACCATTCCGTTGCGCAGGCCACGCGGCCAGAGCGCCGAGAAGGGCGCCGAGGCGGCCGCGCCGCTGGTGCGGCTCGAACATCGGATCAATCCGTGGGTCGCCTTCGCGATCGTGCCGATTTTCGGCTTCGCCAATGCCGGTGTCTCCTTCGCAGGGATGAGCTTGGCGATCGTCACCCAGTCCGTGCCGCTCGGCATCGCGCTCGGGCTCTTCGTCGGCAAACAGATCGGCGTGTTCGGCGCGACGTGGGTCAGTGTGAAGCTCGGTTTCGCCGAAATGCCCGCGGGCGCCGGCTGGATGCAGATTTATGGCGTGTCGCTGCTGTGCGGGATCGGCTTCACCATGAGCCTCTTCATCGGAGCACTTGCCTTTCCGATGGCGCCCAACCTCGCCGATGCCGTCAAGGTCGGCGTGCTTGCAGGCTCGACCCTGGCCGCCCTCGCGGGCTGGTTCGTCCTTCACAAAGCAAAAAGCCCCGCCGGTTAGGGCGGGGCTTCTCTTTTGGTTGGGTCTAAAAATTAGACCGAATAGTACATCGCGTACTCGATCGGGTGCGGCGTGTGTTCGAGGTTGTAGACCTCTTCCATACGCAGATCGATATAGCCTTCGATCAGGTCGTCGGTGAACACATCGCCGGCCTTCAAGAACGCGTTGTCGGCTTTCAGATTCTCGATCGCCTCGCGCAAGCTGCCGCACACCTGCGGGACCTGGGCCAGTTCTTCCGGCGGCAGGTCGTACAAGTTCTTATCCATCGAGCTGCCCGGATCGATCTTGTTCTGAATGCCGTCGAGGCCCGCCATCATCATCGCGGCGAAGCCGAGATACGGGTTGCAGCCGGGATCCGGGAAGCGGACCTCGACGCGCTTGCCCGCCGGGCTGGCCGAGTAGGGGATACGGCACGAGGCCGAACGGTTGCGCGCCGAATAGGCGAGCAGCACGGGGGCCTCGAAGCCCGGGATCAGACGCTTGTAGCTGTTGGTCAGCGGGTTGGTAAAGGCATTGAGCGACTTGGCATGTTTTATGATGCCGCCGATGTACCACAGCGCGGTCTGCGACAGATCGGCATACCCCGAACCGGCAAACAGCGGCTTGCCGCCTTTCCAGATCGATTGGTGGGTGTGCATGCCCGAGCCGTTGTCGCCCTTGAGCGGCTTCGGCATGAAGGTCGCCGTTTTGCCGTAGGTATGGGCGCACATCGACACGACATACTTATAGAGCTGCACGTTGTCGGCAGAGCGGGTCAGGGTGTCGAACTTAATGCCCAGTTCGTGCTGGGCGGGTGCGACTTCATGGTGATGCTTTTCCATGGTGACGCCCATTTCCTCGAGCGTGGTCACCATTTCGGAGCGCAGATCGGTCACATAATCCATCGGCGGGACGGGAAAGTAGCCGCCCTTGGTGGGCGGGCGATGGCCCATATTGCCTTCGGGATAGTCGGTGCCGGTGTTATGCGGCATCTCGACGTCGTCGATCTTGTAGAAATTGTGGTTCATCGAGACTTTGTATTGGACGTCGTCGAACAGGAAGAATTCCGGCTCCGGTCCGAAATAGGCAGTGTCGCCGATGCCGGTCGATTTGAGATAAGCCTCGGCGCGCTTGGCGACCGTGCGCGGATCGCGCGAATAGCCTTCGCCGGTGACCGGATCTTTGACGTCGCAGAACAGGACGAGCGTCGGCTGCGCCAGGAACGGATCGATGGTCGCGGTCGTCGGATCGGGGATCAATGCCATGTCGGACTCGTTGATCGCCTTCCAGCCTGCGATGGACGAACCGTCGAACATGATGCCGTCGGTATAGGCGTTGTCGTCGATGGTGTAGGGCAGCTGAGTCAGATGCTGCCACTTGCCCCTCGGGTCGGTGAAGCGAAGGTCGACATGACGGATGTCATGTTCCTTGATCACTTTCGCGACGTCCTCCGGGGTTTTGCAGTTCAACGCCATAGTGAAGATCCTTTCTTGTGTCGATTTTGAATGAGAAACATGGCTTCTGTGGACAGAGAGCCGAGATTAGATGGCCTCCGAGCCGCGCTCCCCAGTGCGAATACGGATGGCATCGTCGATGGTGCTGATGAAGATTTTACCGTCGCCTATACGGCCCGTGTAAGCCGATTTTTGAATCGCTTCGACGGCCGCGTCGAGCTGCGCGTCATCGACGATCAATTCGATCTTAACCTTGGGTAGGAAATCGACCACATATTCGGCCCCGCGATAGAGTTCGGTGTGACCCTTTTGCCGTCCGAAGCCCTTGGCTTCAAGGACGGTAATTCCCTGCAAACCGACGTCCTGCAAGGCCTCCTTAATTTCGTCGAGTTTGAACGGCTTAATGATGGCTTCGATCTTTTTCATAATGATTGTGCCTTGTCTTCCTGCCGTCGCGACCGGCGGTCGCAGACATAATCGCCTGCGCCCGACCCTGCGACAACCCGTTCCACTAACGCATGATACGTGCCAGTTATCCGACAATCCCTTTATCTCTTTTATTCAAAGGCTTATCGCCGAAGGGGGCAAATTTTGAGCACTGTATACGATCAGGCTCGGTGATTAATTTTTCGGCATTTGCCTAATTTTGTCCTTCGTCAGTCCGGACTTTGGCGATCTCGACCGATATGTTACCAAACCGCATGATCCGTCCCACCGCTATCATTTTCGATCTCGACGATACGCTGATTGGCCGGCAAGGGCGCGTGCAGGACGCCTGGCTGGATGCGTTGGCTATTGTGCCCGAATTGACCGAACGCCACGATCTTGCGACCATCGTGGCCACGCTCACCGCCGCGCGGGGACGCGCCTGGGCGGACTCGCAGCGCCGCGCCGGTCCCGCGCTCGATTATGCCGGAGCCCGCGCAGCCCTGGTTGCCGACGCGCTGGATCAGCTCGGATTTGCCGGCGACGCCGACCTCGCGGACCGGCTCAAGGAAGGAATCTCGCATCATACGGGACGCTCATCCTACCTCCTCGACGGCGCGCTGGACGTGTTGGCCGTTCTGCACCGTACTGGCATCCCAATGGCGCTGTTGACTAACGGCGAAAGCCGCACCCAGCGCGGCAAGATCGAACGCTTCGCGCTCGCATCCTATTTCGAACACATCCTCATCGAGGAAGAGGTCGGCGCGGGCAAACCCCATGACGGTGCCTATATTGCGGCGCTTGAGCGGATCGGCCATCCGACCGGCGTTATCTGGATGATTGGCGATCATTTGGAAAATGACATCGCGGGCCCGAAGCGGCACGGCATGCGCACGATCTGGTTCAACCCCGAACGCACGCCCGGCCCGATCGATCCGCAGGCGCGGGCCGACTCCGAGATTGCGGCGTTGACCGAATTGATGGTTCTCTTCGGGATCGAACAAGGCGAGGGGGGCAAATGAAATCGCCGAATACAATTCTCGACGAATACGGCACCACTATCTTCACCGTGATGTCGGCGCTGGCGAGCGAGCACAATGCGATCAATCTAGGGCAGGGGTTCCCTGATACGGACGGGCCCGAACCGGTTCGCCGCGCCGCCGCCGACGCCATCCTGAACGGCCCCAACCAATATCCACCGATGATGGGGTTGCCCGATCTGCGTCAGGCGGTTGCCGCCCACAACAAGCGTTTCTACGGCCTTGATGTCGATTGGCAGAACGAGGTGATCGTGACATCCGGCGCCACCGAGGCGCTGGCTGCCTGCATCTTCGGCCTGATCGAGCCCGGCGACGAGGCTGTGCTGATCGAACCCCTCTACGACAGTTATCTGCCGATCCTGCGCCGCGCTGGCGCGGTCCCGAGGATTGTGCGGATCGAACCGCCGCATTGGACCCTGCCGCTCGACGAGCTTGCCGCCGCCTTCTCAAACAAGACCAAGCTCATCTTGTTCAACACGCCGATGAACCCGTCGGCCAAGGTCTTCACCCGCTCCGAATTGCAATTCATCGCGGAGTTGATGGAGAAATACGATTCCTATGCCATCTGCGACGAGGTTTACGAACACATCGTCTATGACGGCGGCAAACATATCCCATTGATGACCTTGCCGGGCATGCGTGAGCGCTGCCTGCGCATCGGTTCGGCCGGAAAGACATTTTCGATGACCGGCTGGAAGGTCGGCTATACGACAGGAGCGCCACCACTGCTCACCGCCGTCGCGCGCGCCCACCAGTTCCTTACATTCACGACGCCGCCCGGACTGCAGAAGGCGGTGGCCGAGGGTCTGCGCCAGGACGAAGCCTATTTCGCCGGCCTTTCGAGCGATCTGCAGGCCAAGCGGGACCGATTGGCGAAAGGACTCGCCGCCATCGGCTTCGAGGTCATGCAGTCGCAGGGAACGTATTTCCTCGGGGTGGATTTCCGCCCACTCGGATTCAATGGCGACGATGTCGAATTCTGCAAACACATCACGACCGAAGCGGGCGTCGCCGCGGTGCCCTTCAGCGCCTTCTACAAAGGCGGCGTGGCGAGCGGCGTCGATCACTTCGCGCGCTTTTGTTACTGCAAACAGGATTCTCTGCTCGATACCGCCATCGAGCGGCTTGCCAAGCATTTCAAGAAGTAACGCGATACGAAATTTTCAGCGCGGCTTCCACACAATCAGCGTGTAGGCCTCGTGGAAGGTCGATCCGAATCCCATGCGCCGTGTTTCGACGATTTCGATATCGGAACGCGCGCGCAGGGCTGGTAGGAATCCCTCCAGATAGCCGCGTTTCTTATGATAAGCGATGGCATCCGCATCGAAGGGCTTGGCCGGATCGTACAGTTCGACGATTGGCTCCAGATGCAGAGCGAGCCTCGGTTTTGCCGCGACGAGATAATCCAAGAACGGAGCGAATTCGCCGCCGAGCTGTTCCATGGCATGCAAGGTCAGAACAGCGCTATCGCCGTCGATCGGGATCGATTCATGCCCCTCCAAGGTGCGCATATCGAAATGCACACCTTTCACATCGGCTCCGGTTGAGTCTGCAATCAAGGAAATAAGTTCCTGCGACGGGCGCGCCCAATCGGCTCCTATGAGGCTCATCTTCGGGAAAAGCCGATGAAGCTGAAAAAGATTGAGCCCGGTTCCACAGCCAAATTCGACCGCGCGCGGCACGCGCGCGAGATAATCGGTAAACAACACCGATTTGATCGCGCGGTAGAGCTTGGGCTCGAAACTGGCGGACCGCGCGCGAATGTACCTACCATGCAGGCGGAGTGTCTGATGACGGAAATATTGTGGTGCCAGGGTCGCTTCACTTACGCCGTCTCTGGTGACGCGGGCACGGACTTCGGCCCAGCCCTGTTCCCATAGATGGACGCCGCTGGCTCCGATCTTGGTATCGGCGAGAATGTCGGCGAGCCGGGTCCGAACCTCGGCGACTTCGGCCGCGTTGGCTTCGCGATAATCGAGCCCGACCATTTGATCGGGGTCCAGGTCGATTGGACGCCCGAACAGTTGCGTCAGATCCGGCGGTTGGAGGTGCAGCGGAAAGGTTTCAGTCATCGAGACTCCTGATGATAAAGGGCGCTGCGTATTCGTTGGCTGTTGTTTCGTCCAGACCAGTATAGGCCGCTAATGGGGCGTCGGTGGTTAAAACATGGCCATGGCCGATATCCGCCCAATCGGCATAAGGAAGATAATTCTCGCTCCGCGTTCCGGGCGCCGCGGCATCGGAGGCGACCGAATAAGGCGAAATGAAGCGGAAATCGATGGAAAGCCTCAAACCGTCGGCATCGCGCTGGGTCGCATGGACAAGAAAGGGATCGCTCAGGATCACAACGCCGGGATCGAACGGGACATCATATTCCCGGCCACCCTCAATAATATGCGCACCGATCTGAAAATCGGCGAGGGGGCGCGCGAGATCGTCCGGAAAGACCTTGGGCTCGATCCATCGCACTCCCAACTCGCCAGGAACGCCGAACACGGGAATGAAGCAGATCACCGCCGCAGCGGGTTCACCGGCCCAGATATCGCTGTGCCATTTGGCGGATGCGCGCGGCCGCCCATCGATCCGCGTATCGGCCCGGCCATCGACCAGCCGCAAGTTGATCGGCGCGTGTGCCGAAGTAACATGGGCCGGAAATTGAAGCTCGGCAAAAATCTCGGCAACAGTGGCATGGACCATGTTGTATGCCAGATAGTTCTGTTTTTTCGCAAGAATGAGACCGTTCGGCGTGATGTTCGGCAATCCTCGGATCGCGTCGGGGGCGCTCGACAACAATTCGTCTCCGAGATGGAATGTCCGGTCGCGGTAGAAAGTATCGAGAGTTGCGTACAAATAAAGGTTCACGGCATTGCGCAACTTCGCCAATTGCATGGCAGACAACCTGACCGCCTTGAGGAGCGGATAGTTGAGCACCAGGTCCAACCTGTTCGTGATCCGCGCCAGCCGCTCGGCCCGGTCTGCGAAGGTGATCATAAAAGGCGTGCCAAGGCAGCAGGCTCCAATTGTGGCGACATGAAATCCTCGATCGGGCCCAAGTGGCTTTTCAGATACATCAGCAAGCGTGCGTCGAGCCGGGCCGGTTGCGACGCGGTACGGAAAATCCAATCGTAGGCGGCGTCGATAAAGACCTGAGAATCGGCAGCCGCGTTCGTAAAACGTTCGTCGACATCGCCCATATGGAATTGAACGGACGCATCCGCGAACAGTCGATGACGCTGGTTAGTACAGGCAAGCAGAAATAATCCTATATCCTGCGCGGTCGGCCCGATAGTCCCAGATCGGCTTGCTTGATGTTCTTCGTCGGAAAATTTAAGGACGAGGATCTCATCTGAGTCGCGACAGACATAAATTTTATCGTCATCGACGAGCCGCAATGCGAGATCGTAGTCCATCGTGCTTTGCGAAAGCGCAACCTTGGCTGAAACGGGGATCATAAGCGGATGCGGAAGAAAATTGCGGTTCACGAAACCCTCGTCTCCGATCCTCCAGGACAGCTGACTAGGGTAGGGCGTAAAGGGTTCCGCATCGACGAAAAAAGACCGGGTGATGTGGTGCATCGCCGGCCAAGCCAGCCTCATCATCTGTCGCGGCGCGCATGAGGCGCCGTTCGCCAATGCCGGTGCCAAATTAGCGACGAAAAGCGTCGTCATCACGCGCAGCACGCTGACCGTGGCCGCGCTATATCCGGCGCGACGGCGCTGCGATAAAATACCGAACGCCCCATCGGCCAGAACGAAGTTCGAATCGAGCAAGATCAGCGTGCCGTTATCCAAGCTGCACACCAGATCGCGCAAGCACCACCGTTGCAGTTCGTATTTATAATCTGGGCCACGTCTGCCGAGCGCCGCCGTATCGTCAAAGATCCGAACGTCAATGCGGGCAAAATTCGCCATGGGTGCGAGCGCGGTCTCGACCGACGCGCGCGATCCTTCGTCGGTATAGGCATGGATAAAAACCCGATCGTCCTTTGCCAGGACCGGCATGTTTCCGGGCAAGGCCAGACTCGGAACTGCAAATCGCGCAAAACGGTCGACGAATTCGTCGCCCCACACCAGAACGAAGATATGCCAACTCATGATCCACCCATGGCATGCGACGCGGCGGCAATCACTTTGCGCCAGTAGACATCGGCCGACAAATTCTTCGCGGCATGGGTTTGTCCGGCCAGAGCCATCGCCGCGCGCTCATCTTCGTGAGCAAGGTAATATTTGACCTTGTCCAACAGATCCCGTTCGTCGCCGAAGGAGACATGATGAATGCCCGACGTCAACCAGCGTTCGGTTTCGGGATTTTCCTGTTCGAACAAAAGTGCGCCGGAGAGCGTCGCCTCGATCACGCGCCCCTTGCACTGGAAAATATCGGCGTCGAAGACGGGACGCGAGAAATTCAGAACGATCCGCGATTGCCGCAGGACCGCTGCGTAGTCTTCGATCGACAATGCAGCTTCGGCTTGACCGCCGCCCCGGGTCACATTGATTCCAGCCGCTTCAATTATACCCAATGCGCGCTTGCGATCGGGATAACGCCCGACGCTGCCCAGGAAACTCACGTCGATGGGACGGGGATCGTTGCCGGCGAAAAACAGTCCGGGATCCTGCGGAGTCCAGGTCGCGAGATATTTGCGCGGATCACGCACGCGCCCAGGATAATACGAATAGCAATCCTGGACGACGATCACATCGGCGACCGAGGCGAAACTTTCCGTCCAGAGGATCGCCGCATCGTCGTAGCTGTCGCCGTTGAGGACAACGATACGCGCGCTCGTTTCGTTCCCAATTCGAACCAATGTGTCGATACTCGGATTCATATCCGTGCCACGCACGGGTGTTGCGAAAACAATGTCGGGGCGCCGTGTTCGCACGCACTCAATGAGTGCGGCGTCGCACCGCGTTCCGTTCATCGCTATATGTTCGTCGAAAAAGAAAGTCTCCGCCTTTCCCAAGCCAGTTGCGCGGAATGACGCGATGAAGTTGTGATGGGCGTTCGATAAGCCATGGGAGGGATCGCACTCGGCCCATTTTTCCACGACAAATAGGATGTTCGAATTGGGCAATCCCTTAACCTCGATAGGTCGCATTGACCCAAAAATTCGCATCTCCCCGCCGCATGGGAAAGCTTTCGGAGAGCAGATTGCTCGAACATTTGTGCAGCAGCTTCAAAAAGCGCGGCGGCACGTTGCCCGGGCCCTGATGGTTCGACTGGTGGTTTTGTTCGAAGAAAATCCCGCGTTCGCCGATCCAGCTTGAAACTGCTTTGCAATAATCCTCGATCTGGGCATCGGACATTTCCGACAATGACAACGTATTAAGCGCCAAGTCGGCATCGCTTCCACCGAGATTCAAACGCCCATGATCCATATTCGCGATGAAGGTGAAGCCCGGCGTATCGGGTAGTTCGATCGGCCCGCTCTCGCCCACAAAAACATTGTCCAATTCGGGGAACAACGTCGAAAGATAAATTCCGGCGAAGGCGAGCGATTCCGGAATGTCGACGATCGCATAGCGCAATTTCCGCTCGAATGCATTCATCAGATGATAGGCGAGGCCACCGTAGCCGCCTCCGATCTCGACGACACGCAATGGCGAACGCTCCGCCAAACGTCGATCGAGAAGATCGATCAGGCCGTTCTCATACATCAGGCAGAGGCGTTCCTGATAGGACTGCGTGTCGTCGCTGACGATAGTTCCATCGATAAGCCATCCGATCTCGCCGAATTTACGCGGCGGACGTGCCCGCAACCGTTCGGGTAGGGCCCCGGCAACCGAAACATAATCAAGAACGGATTGATCGGGTCGGCCGGCCAGGAAGCGGAGCGTATTATCCCAATCGTCAGGCAGCTTGCGCGACACCCACGGGCGACGCTCGGCCAAATCCAACGTTGCGAGCTGATAGCCGGTGAAGGAATGACCATAGAGGCGCATCTTGCGCACGATATCGCGCTCGCGCCGGGCCAGAAGCCGATAGGACGTCTGCGCGTTGTGGGTCGTGCCGTCGAGTTCGAAGGACGGCTGGCTCTCCGGGTGCCAACCGGCATCGGGCAAAATCACCGGGACGCTTTTGGGATACTCAGCCGCCATAGCATCGCGGCGCGTGATCGCTTCGTCCGACCAATCCAGCACGGTACAAGCCCGCGCGAATTCATCATCCGTGAGAGTGGATGTTTCCTCGGAAAAGACAAAACCCTGGAAGGTCATTGAAACCGCGATCGCATCATAGAACAGGCCTTCTACTGGACCATCCGCGCCTTAAAATCCGGTAAAGGGCAGTTGACGGGAGGCTGGTTCGCCGCCTCCGAGAATAGCATGATGGACGGCGAAAGCCGCCTCATATCGAGGCACACGAAGCCACTGAGAAGAAGTGGACCTAACTCGGTTTCGGGGCCGTCCGCGCGATGTCGCGTTCGAGATATTGCGAATATTTCGACATTGAAAAGGTGAAGACGAAATAGATCGCCGCGACGAAGAGGTAGCCTTCGGCATAGAAGGAGCGCCACTGCGCATCGTTCAATCCAGCCTTCAGAGCGCCGAGCAAATCGAACATCCCGATAATCACGACCAGCGAGGTATCCTTGAAGGTCGAGATGAAATTGTTGGTGATCGAGGGAATGGCGATACGCAGCGCCTGCGGCAAGACGATGTACCACGTCTTGTGGAAATAGGAGAGGCCGAGCGCGTCGGCGGCTTCCTCCTGTCCGCGGTTGAGGGCCTGCAGCCCGCCGCGCACGCTTTCTGCGGAATAGGCGGCGGCGAAGATGATGAGGCCGATCTCGGCGCGGACCAATTTCGCCACTGTGATGCCTTCGGGCAGAAACAGCGGCACCATGACCGAGGCCATGAACAGCAGGCTGATCAGTGGCACGCCGCGCACCAGTTCGATGAAGGTGACGCACAAGGCGCGGATGATCGGCAAATGCGAACGCCGACCCAACGCCAGAAGTACGGCGATGGGAAATGCCAGGGCGAGACCGAACACCGCCAAGATGAGGGTTAGCGGCAGGCCGCCCCACATGGCACTTTCCACGACCGACAATCCAAGGGCGCCGCCATGCATCAGCACGAAAATGACCGTAAGACCCAGCATCCAGCCGAGTGCCAGCGAGGTATGCCAAAAGCGCGGATTGCAACTGGTCGCCAGCAACACCACGAATAGCATGGATGCGATCAAGGGGCGCCAGTGCTGGTCGAACGGATAGGCGCCGAACAGGATCAGCCGATGCTTCTCGGTGATGAAGCCCCAACAGGCGCCGAAACTGGCGCGGCAGGCAGCCGGATCTGGCGCTATTTTGGCGTCGAGTATCGCCCAATGAAACATCGGCGGCAGCCACACGGCCAGAAGCCAGATCACCGCGAGCGACAGGAACGCGTTGTACCAGGTCCCGAAAAGGCCGTGCCACAGTGCTTTGAGGGTCATGAGCGTTCCCCCACAAGCGCCACATGTCGATTGAACCAATTCATCAGCGCGGAAATCACGAGCGAGATGGTAAGATAGGCCGCCATGATCAGGGCGACGCCTTCGATGGCCTGGCCGGTCTGGTTGATCGTGGTGTTGGCGACCGACACAAAATCGGGATAGCCGATGGCCACGGCGAGGGCGGAATTCTTTGTCAGGTTGAGATACTGGTTGGTGGTCGGCGGTACGATCGCGCGCAACGCCAAGGGCATCGTCACGAAACGCAGCACCTGGAACCGGGTGAGTCCGACCGCGCGCGCCGCTTCGAGCTGCCCCTTCGGCACCGATAGAATGCCACCGCGCACGGTTTCGGCGACGAAGCCCGAGGTGTAAATGGACAGGCCGATCAGCAGCGCCGAGAGTTCCGGGCTCAGGACCGCACCGCCCCTGAAATTAAACCCCTCGAATACAGGCGCGCCCAACCCGGGCCAAGGGATCGCGATCCCGCGATTGGACAGAAATACTCCCGTGATCGGTTCCCACGCCGCAGCCGGCGGTGGAAATGCCTGTATGACGACGGCGTACCAAAAGAAAAGCTGAAGCAAGACCGGGATATTGCGGGTGATCTCGACATAGACCGAGGCGAGACGCGCCACCAATATGTTCGGGGCCAGGCGGGCAAAACCGACGACGATCCCAATCAAGCTGCACAGCACAATGCCGGCCGCCGAGATCCGGAAGGTATTCAAAAGCCCGATGCAAAGGGCGCGAAGATAGGTATCCGCCGGTGAATAGTCGACAAGATGTTCGCTGATCCCGAAACCGGCTTCCCGGTCTAAGAAACCGAAGCCGGTCGCGATGTTCTGGCGCGCGAGATTGTCGAGCGTATTGGAAACGAGAATGCCGCCGACCAGAACGACACCGCCGAGCGCGGCTATCTGATACAGATAGCCGCGCGTTCGTCGGTCATTCCAGAACGCCATTCCCGATCGACCCGCCTGGATCGATTACCTCGCGCGTCAGCGTACCGGCGGACCGTAGATCAGGCCACCTTCGAGCCAGAGCGCATTGATACGACGACCCAGCCCAAGCTGTTTGGTAATATTGCGATCGTAGCTCTCACCGTAATTGCCGACATGCTTGATGATCGAATAGGCCCAGTCTTCCTTGAGGCCGAGCGCTTCGCCATTGCCTGCGGTCACGCCCAGCAGCCGTTTGATCGCCGGATCGTCGCTCGATTTCATCTGATCGACGTTGGCCGAGGTGACACCTTTTTCCTCGGCTTCGATCATCGCGAAGACCGTCCATTTGACGATATCGAACCACTGATCGTCGCCGTGGCGCACGACGGGACCAAGGGGCTCCTTGGAAATGGTCTCGGGGAGAACGAGATAGTCGTTAGGCTGGGCCTGCGTCGCGCGAATAGAGACGAGCCCCGAAACGTCCGTGGTCATCGCGTCGCAACGTCCGGCAACGAACGCGCCAGTCAGTTCCTGCAGGCTCTCAATCACGACGGGCTGGAATTTCATATTATTGGAGCGGAAATAGTCCGCAAGATTGAGTTCCGTCGTTGTACCCGGCTGAACGCACACAGTGGCGCCGTTGAGACTCTTCGCGTTCGTGACGTTCGAAGCCTTCTTAACCATGAAACCCTGACCATCGTAAAAGGTGATCGCGGCGAAGTTCAGGCCCAACGAAGTGTCACGCGCCAAGGTCCAGGTCGTGTTGCGCGACAGGATGTCGATTTCCTTCGACTGCAGTGCCGTGAAGCGCTGCTGCGTTGTCAGCGGCGTGAATTTGACTTTTTCCGCATCGCCGAGCACCGCCGCCGCAACCGCACGGCAAATGTCGACGTCGAAACCGGTCCATTTACCCTGGCTGTCGGCAATGCCGAAGCCGGCAAGGCCGGTATTGACGCCGCACGAAAGGTTCCCGCGCGCCTTGACGGCTTCGAGTGTCGCACTGGTCGAGGCCCCCGGCGCTGCGGGAGCAGCCGGAGCGGCTGCGGATTTAGGTGCGTCACTCTTCTGCGCGTTCGGCGCGGGAGTGCTTTTCGGTTCCATCATTCCCTGGATCAAGGCACCGCCGATCGCGGACACGACGACAACGGCTACCCACATTAAGACGTTCCGATTCATAGATTTCTCCTCTCGCGCCGTATTGGCTACTCTAAGAGCCTAGCACAAACTGTTGATCCGCCAAGCTGTCCTTAGCTTGACCACGTTATCCCACCGGTCTACATACCGCGCCGTGTGGCGAACGTAGCTCAGTGGTAGAGCTCTCGGTTGTGGTCCGAGTGGTCGTGGGTTCGATCCCCATCGTTCGCCCCATTTCCTATCCGCGCATGCTCACCGATGGCCTCGCGAAAGATTCGCGGCGGCCGATTGCAGCGCGCCCATCGGCCCGTTATATCCAATCCCGATAAGCGGCGGAAATGGAGGCCTGAGCGGCAGTTTTGCCCGAGATTCGACGCGGACCGGCGTGCATGTTAGACAACGCCCGGAACGTCCTTTCCCGTGGTTGCCGCGACCGGCCGCCTCGCTCGCCATAGTCCGTCTGGAGCGCCTGCATGCCGCCTGATCAAACCCAGTTGGCCGTCCCGCCGTCATCCGGGGCCGTCCCCCATGGCGCGCTTGCCAATGCGATCCGTTTCCTTGCCGCCGATGCGGTCGAGGCGGCGAAATCCGGACACCCCGGAATGCCGATGGGCATGGCCGATGTGGCGACCGTCCTGTTCACCCAATTCCTGAAATTCGATCCTAGCCATCCGAGCTGGCCGGACCGCGACCGCTTCGTGCTTTCGGCTGGCCACGGCTCGATGCTCCTCTATGCCCTGCTGCATCTGACCGGCTATGCCGACATGACGATGGACGAACTGCGCAAATTCCGCCAGCTCGGCTCAAAGACGGCGGGCCATCCCGAATACGGCCACGCCGCCGGGATCGAAGTGACGACCGGGCCGCTCGGCCAAGGCCTCGCAACCTCGGTCGGTCTGGCGCTCGGCGAACGGCACCTCAATGCGGCCTTCGGTGACGCGCTCGTCGATCATTTCACTTATGTCATCGCCGGCGACGGCTGCCTGATGGAAGGCGTCAGCCATGAGGCGATTTCACTGGCCGGTCATCTGCGTCTCGGTAAACTCATCGTGCTGTTCGACGACAACAGCATTTCCATCGACGGCCCGACCGACCTTTCAGTCTCCGACGATCAGCTCGCGCGTTTCCAGGCGAGCGGCTGGGACGTCGCCCGCGTCGATGGGCATGATCCGGTCGCCATCGCCGCCGCCATCGCTGCGGCGCGTGCGACCGACACACCCTCGCTGATCGCCTGCAAGACCGTGATCGGTTTCGGCGCGCCGAAGAAGCAAGGCACCGCCTCCACCCACGGCTCGCCGCTCGGCGCCGACGAGATCGCGGGCGCGCGTCAAAAACTCGGCTGGCCGCACGATGCCTTCGTCGTTCCCGAACCCATCCGTTCGACTTGGCGAACGCTGGGTGCGCGCGGAGCGGTCGAACGTCTGGCTTGGGAGAAGCGGCTTGCCGCGTCGGGCCAGCGCGGCGACTTCGAAGCCCGCATCGCCGGCACCATCTCCCACACTGCCGAACAGGCGCTCGACGAGTTCAAGAAGAAGATTTCGTCCGAGGCGCCGAAATGGGCCACGCGCCAATCGTCAGGCGAAACCCTCGAAGTTCTGTTCCCGGCGATACCGGCCCTGCTTGGCGGTTCCGCAGATCTGACCGGATCGGTGAATACCAAAACGAAAGGCGTCGGCATTTTGTCGCGCAAGGATTACGCAGGACGCTACATTCATTACGGCGTGCGCGAATTCGGCATGGCGGCGGCGATGAACGGATTGGCGCTGCATCGTGGCATCATTCCCTATGGCGGCACCTTCCTGGTGTTCGCCGACTACTTGCGCCCAGCCTTGCGGCTTTCAGCGCTGATGGGCCAGCGCGTCGTCTATGTGCTGACCCATGATTCCATCGGACTCGGCGAAGATGGACCGACGCATCAGCCGGTGGAAACACTGGCCTCGCTGCGCGCGATCCCGAACGTCCTGGTGATCCGTCCAGCCGACGCGGTGGAGACGGCCGAAGCTTGGGGCGTGGCGCTGGCGCACGAGAGCGGCCCGACCGTGCTGGCGCTGACCCGCCAGAATGTGCCCGCCGTTCGAACCACCTATATTAAAGAGAACCTCGTCGCTCGCGGCGCCTATATCCTCGCAGAGGCCGATGGTGCCCGCAAAGCGACGATCATGGCGACCGGATCGGAAATTTCGATCGCGATCGAGGCGCGCAAGCAATTGCAGACCGAAGGCATCGGCGCGGCCGTCGTTTCCATGCCGAGCTGGGAACTCTTCGCGCGCCAGGATCGTTCCTATCGCGACACCGTGTTGGGCACGGCACCCCGCGTTGCCGTGGAAGCGGCCATCGAGTTCGGCTGGGACCGCTGGATCGGCCCCAATGGCGCCTTCATCGGCATGAAAGGCTTTGGGGCCAGCGCCCCGGCCGGGGATTTGTACAAACATTTCGGTATCACCGCCGAGGCCGTCGTCCAGGCGGTAAAAGCGCGGATTTAAACGCGCCTCTCACCTGACGAGGAGATTGAAAAATGAACCTGACCGCATTGAATAAGATTGCCGAAGCGATGGTCGCTGGCGACAAGGGATTGCTCGCGGCCGACGAAAGCTCGGGCACGATCAAGCGCCGCTTCGACACGATCAACCTGACCTCGACCGAGGATGCGCGCCGCGACTATCGCGAGATGCTGTTCCGCGCCGAAGGTCTCGGCAAATATATCAGCGGCGTCATTCTGTATGACGAGACGCTGCGCCAGTCCGCCAAGGACGGCACCAAGCTGGCCGCCTTGCTGATTTCGCAAAATATCCTGCCCGGCATCAAGGTCGATGGTGGCGCCATGGAATTGCCGGGATCGCTGAACGAGAAGCTCACCGAAGGGCTCGACGGTCTGCCGAAACGCATCGCTGAATATGCGCAGCTCGGCGCGAAGTTCGCCAAGTGGCGCGCCGTCATTGAAATCGGGGCGGGGATGCCGACACCTTATTGCGTGCGCACCAATGCCCACGCGCTCGCGCGTTACGCCCGCATCTGCCAGGAAGGCGGCATCGTTCCCATCGTCGAACCCGAGGTTCTGATGGACGGCGCGCATGACATAGATGCCTGCGCCGAGACAACCGAATTCACGCTGAACGAAACCTTCCGCGAGCTTCAGCTCCAGGGTGTGGCACTCGAAGGCATGATCCTGAAGCCGAACATGGTAATTGCCGGCAAGAAATGCCCGAAACAGGCGGGCATCGACGAGGTCGCGGCCCGCACCGTGGCGACCTTGCGCCGCTGCGTGCCCTCGGCCGTGCCGGGCATCATGTTCCTGTCCGGCGGCCAAAGCGAAGCCGACGCGACGGCGCATCTCAATGCGATGAACAAGAATTTCCGCCCGCTGCCGTGGAAGCTCAGCTATTCATACGGGCGCGCGCTACAGGACAGCGCGCTCAAGACCTGGGGCGGTAAAGGCGAAAACGTGGCGGCCGCCCAGAAACGTCTGCTTCAGCGCGCCCAGCTGAAC
The DNA here is from genome assembly GCA_945877815.1 of Caenispirillum bisanense. Taxonomy (GTDB): domain Bacteria; phylum Pseudomonadota; class Alphaproteobacteria; order Rhodospirillales; family UBA2165; genus CANIGJ01. Next base: position 4,014 of record CAMDWJ010000046.1, on the reverse strand, counting down.
AGCGCCGCTTGCGCCGCGAAATATATGGGCGAAGCCGCTTAGACTGCCGGAGACACCCATGGCATTGATCAAAATCGCGCCGTCGATCCTTTCCGCCGATTTCGCGCGCCTCGGAGACGAGGTACGCGCGATCGACGCGGCGGGATGCGATTATGTGCATATTGATGTCATGGATGGCCATTTCGTACCGAACCTTTCCTTCGGGCCGACCATCATCAAGGCGATCCGATCCCATACCAAGAAACCGTTCGACGTCCATCTGATGATCGATCCGGCGGCGCCGTATCTCGCCGATTACGCGAATGCCGGCGCCGATATCATCACCGTGCATTGCGAGGCCGACAAACATCTGCACCGCAATCTTCAGGTCATCCGCAGCCTCGGAAAGAAGGCGGGTGTGTCGCTGAACCCGGGAACTTCGGTGTCGGTGCTCGAACCGATCCTCGACGATCTCGACCTGATCCTGGTGATGTCGGTCAATCCGGGCTTCGGTGGGCAAAAATATATCGCGTCGCAGACCGACAAGATCCGGGCGGTGAGGGCACTCATCGGCAATCGACCGATCGAGCTCGAAGTCGACGGCGGCGTCAACGCCGACAACGTCAAAATGATCAAGGACGCCGGCGCCGATGTCGTTGTGGCCGGCAGCGCCGTCTTTTCCGGCGACGATTACGTCAAAACGATCAAGGCGCTGCGCACCGCCGCCCAATGAACGCCCATGAGTGGGCGACCATGGGCGATCTCGGCAAGTGGTATGGGTAGATGTGACAGGCATCACTTCGCCCCTCCTTGACGTCTGCCATATTCTTACCCAAATCCCATACTAGCTTAGAGGAATTCCACAGTAGCTGGGCCTCTGCGAACCACTTAGCGTCCGCACGCTCGATTCGTGCTCTTGAAGATGTAAATTGGTACAAAAATGAAAAGCCGATCTAAGGTAAAACTATTCTTGGGTGTTTGCGCTCTATTGACGGCCTCAGCCCTCGCTATGCCGGCTTCCGCGCAGGAGAGCAGTCGATGCCCTAAACTGTCAGATGTCGAATGGTGGACCAATACTATTCCCGAAGTGCGCCGCGTCGTCACAGCCAGCTATAACGGCAATTGGGAATCCTACATCGATCGTTGGATAGAGCAGCGCAGGGATTTGCTGGTCGCGTACAACGCCGGAAATTCCGTCGAGATCAAGTCACGCGCCTTGGTGTTCCGCGACGACGACCTGAAAGACTATATCGCCCAGGTTGATGAGCGCATCAAAACGCTGGAATGCCTGAAAAAGGAATATCCGAGCGATGCCAATCCGCAGGCACCGGTGCGGCAACCATTAGCGCAAGATTTGCCACCGGCCCAAAAGGTCGAGGCGGTGGAGGGCAAGGAATTGAGCGTCGAAGTTGCGGCCCTCTGCGATGGCAAGATTGCAACCTTTCAGATCACCAATCTGGGCGAACTTTGGCCGCGTCTCGCCGAAGTATCGATCTACCGTACGGATACCAATAGCAAGGTCACCCAACGCAGGCTGCGCATGACAAATTCGCAGCAGATGATTTTCAAGGTTCCCGATGCCTCGAAAGACGCCGGTGAGATCGGTATCTTTATCGAACCGGCGTGGTACGACCGTTCGTTCAAATACGACGCAACGATCAAATGCTGAATTAAAAAAACAAGGTCACTGGATAGCGAACGGTCCCGTCGCGAGACGGGGCCGTTTTCGTTTCAAGTGCGTTCGTTTCAAGCGTTGCCGCGTTCCTCGCGCCACAGCCCAAGTTTCACTTGGGCCGTCCGGTCCGAGAAGCTGAACAGCGTCGCATCGCCATCTGATTCGAGTCGATGTGGCACCCAGCATGGAACCGCGAAGATATCGCGCGGCTTCCACGCCATGGTTATGGCATCGCTGCCGTCGCCGAAAATCGCGCGACCGCTTCCTTCGACCACCGAATAGACCGAGTTTTCGGTCGTGCGATAGCTCGTGCCGGAAAATCCCTTCGGCAGGAGTTGGAGAAAGGTGGAAATGGTCGGCATGGCCGAACCGCCGCGCGTCGGATCGATATATTCGAGCTTGAGCCCGGCCACCGGGTCCCATTCGTTGGCGCGGCGCATCCGTTCCAACGCATCGCGCGAGTGTTCATACGGATAGGAGAAAATCGGCGATTCCGGCTTGTCCCAGCTCTCGTTGACCGGGCGCATATTGGCGCCGTAGCGCGCAAGGCTGTCGCCGGGCGCCTTGCGTTCGGGATGGCGCGCACCGCCGTAGTTTTCGAAGAACATCGGCCCGAACAGGCCGACCATCGGAATATCGAGCCCGTCCATCCACACAACCGGCCCGTCGCCTTCGTGACCGTGATCGTGCCAGGTCATCGACGGCGTGATGATGAAATCGCCGGGCTTCATGACGGACTTTTCGCCGTCGACCGCCGTATAAGCGCCATTGCCCTCGACGATGAAGCGCAGCGCCGACGGCGAGTGGCGATGCGCGGGCGCCACTTCGCCGGGTAGGATTAACTGCAATCCGGCATAGAGGGATTCGAGAATGCGATGGCTGCCGCCCAAGCCGGGATTTTCGAGCGTCAACACACGGCGCTGCGCCTCGGCCGCGGTGATTAGCGGACCGGCATCGAGCAAAAGTGCCCGCACGCCGTTGTCGTAGTCCCACAGATGGGGAACAGAGCGCACGTGGTCTTTCGGCAACGGCGGGACGAGCCGCGTCGTCCACAAGGGCGACAGTTCGTTCGTCGCCGCAACTTCGGCGTAATAGGCTTCGCGTTCCGCGTGATTGCTGCTCATGCGTCATCTGAGCCCGGCTGGACGGGCTGGTCAACCTTGCCGAATTGGCACCAAATAGCCCAGGAATTGGTCGACCACGCGATCCCAGGACAGTTCCAGCGCGCGGGCGCGGCAGACCTCCGGCGAGATCGTCAATGCCCCCAGGGCGGCCGCACGCAAATCTTCGTCCAGGCGGCCCGCTTGTGAATCGCCGATCACGTCGCCGGGCCCGGTCACCGGAAAGGCCGCGACCGGCACCCCGCAGGCCAGGGCTTCCAGCATGACGAGACCAAACGTGTCCGTCCGGCTCGGAAAGACGAAGACGTCGGCGGCGTTGTAGTAGCTGGGCAGTTCGGCTTCCCCGGCGATGCGGAACAGAGCGCTGGGATAGCGGCGGACCAGATTTTTGCGGGCGGGCCCAGAACCGACGACGACCTTGCTCCCCGGCAAGTCGAGATCGAGAAAGGCCGAAAGGTTCTTATCGATCGTCACCCGGCCGACATAGAGAAAGATCGGACGCGGAAGACTGTCGGCATCGAGATAGGTTTTGGGACCAGGTACGAAGGAATCGGAATCGACGCCATGCGACCATAACCTCAAGTTGCGATAACCGTAGGATGCGAGTTCGGCATGGACCGCGCTCGACGGCACCATCACGCCGGATGACGCCGCATGGAAACGGCGCATGGCGGCATGGAACCAGCGCGCCGGCAGGCGCGTGCGTGCCGCCAGATATTCTGGGAACTTGGTGTGATAGGCCGTCGTGAAGGGACGGCCGAAGCGCAAACAAAAGTCACGCGCGGCCGCGCCGATGGGCCCTTCGGTTGCGATATGTATCGCCTCGGCGTCGAATGTCGCAAGCAGCTCGCGGGCGCGGGCACGCGGCCACAAGGTGATCGGCAGCTCAGGATAGGTCGGGCAGGGGATCGCGTTCGCGAACAGGTCGGGCGAGATGACCAGAACCTGATGCCCCCGCGCGCGCAGACGGGTGATTACGGAAGAGAGAACGCGGACGACGCCGTTGGGTTGTGGATACCAAGCGTCCGTGGCGATGGCGATGCGCATGAACTGCGCATACGCCCGATTCCATGACAGTTAGAAGACGAGTTCGTCTTCTTCGCCGCTGCCCGAGATGACGATTTCGCCGGAATCGGCGAGGGTCTTGGCGGTGGCCACGACGTTGGCCTGCGCCTCGTCCACTTCCTTCAGGCGCACCGGGCCCATGGCCTCCATGTCTTCGCGCATCATCTTGGCCGC